>JBBQVH010000005.1:0-117481 GCA_038211695.1 Blastocatellia bacterium
GGCAAGATGCGTGTGGGGCCAACCGACGGCGATTCCACAGTGGACATGGGGCCAGTAATTGATCCGGTCGCGCACGACCGCATTCGCAGCTACATTGATCTGGGATTGAAAGAAGGCGCAACATTGAATACCGATGGGCGCGGCGTGCAGCCCACCGAAAGCAGCGAAGGTTTTTTTGTCGGCCCGACAATCTTTGACCACGTCGCCCCGCAAATGCAGATTGTACGCGATGAAATCTTTGGCCCGGTTTTATCCGTGATGCGGATGGAAGATTTGAGCGAGGCCATTGCCCAGGCCAATCAATCGCAGTACGGCAATGGCGCAGTGATTTTCACGCGTGACGGCGGTGCGGCGCGAACATTTGCGCGGTATGCCAACTGCGGAATGATCGGCGTTAACGTTGGCGTGCCCGCGCCGATGGCGATCTTCCCGTTCACCGGTTGGAACCAATCGTTTTTCGGCGACCTGCACATTCAGGGCACGGAAGGCTTTCACTTTTATACGCATAACAAAGTCGTGCTGAGCCGTTGGCCCAGTCCGGATGACCCGGGCAAGCGCGTACTTGGCTGGTAACAGGGTATTCCGGCAATGAAAATAATTCCGCTTGGCACAAGTTCCGGCAAACCCACGCTAAGACGAAACGTCAGCGCGCTGGCCGTCGTCGGCGAAGGCGAATGGTGGCTGTTTGATTGCGGTGAAGGCACGCAGATGCAGATTGCCCGCGCGGGGCTTTCACCGCAAAAGCTCGTCGGCATTTTCATCTCGCATCTGCACGGAGACCACTTCAATGGATTGCCGGGCCTGCTGTCATCAATGGCGCTGGACAATCGCGAGAAGCCACTGACGCTGGTCGCTCCGACGGGCACGCGCGAATATCTGGACTTGTTGGCGAGCCTGAAAATCTGTTACGTCAGTTACCCGCTCAACCTGCTGGAATTCAGCGGAAAATCCTTCGTCGAACAGCCCCAGGCGCTGGTCTATGAATCGCCGCGATTTACGGTTGTGACGCGCCCGCTGGACCATCGCATCTTTGCGCTGGGCTATCGGCTGGAAGAAAAAATGAAGCCGGGGCGGTTCAATCTGGAACGGGCGCGCGAACTCGGCATTCCTTCGGGGCCGCTCTATTCGCAATTGCAGGCGGGCAAGGCCATCACACTGGCGGACGGGCGCGTGATTCAAGCGTCCGAAGTGCTGGGCGAACCACGTCCCGGCAAAGTTGTCAGTTACTGTTTGGACACGCGGCCTTGCCTGAACGCAGTTAAGTTAGCCGAGAATGCTGACTGGTTGATTCACGAGGCGACCTTCACCGAAGAGCAGATTGAGGAGTCGCGTCATTTCGGCCATTCGACCGCCGTGCAGGCTGCGGAGGTTGCTGCCGAAGCGCGGGCAAAGCGATTGCTGATCACTCATTTCAGTTCGCGCTACACGGACGTTCGATTACTGCTGGACGAATCACGGGCCGTCTTCCCTGACACATTCGCGGCGGAAGATTTGGCCGAATTTGATGTCTGACCATACAGGGAGTTCTGAATACCTATGCCATTTTCCCTTCCATTTTGGGACGGGAGAGAACTTTTAGGCTTTCCCATGCTCTGTACAGATTTTCCCGGATGTGGCTATAATCCGCTCGTTGTAATTCTAGTCGCGGCAGTCCTGCCGTGCATACACGCAAAAGCAGTCACGCGAATATTGGATTAGTTGCCCCGGATCAACGCGGTTATTACTGCTTGCCGGCTGATTGCCTTGATCAGTGCGGCCTTGGTTCCGATTCACCAGGAAGTGCCACGTGGATTCGACCCCGCTCTCTTGATGCGCGCATCATCCGGTTGTTAGAAATCATTTTACCCATGCAAGTTCGCGTTGCTGATAAGCCCGTTGCAACAAGCGACGACTTAATCCCCGAGTCGAGGTGTCCAGTGACCAAAGTCCTTATCGTAGATGATCTGGAAGGCATTCGCCGGATGCTCGTCTACGCGCTTGAAGATGATTACCACATCACACAGGCCGCCAACGGCTTGGAAGCAATCGAACGCGCCCTGACGGATCACCCGGATATTATCGTTATGGATCTGGACATGCCCGTGATGGATGGCGTCGAAGCAACTCAATACATCAAAGCCAGCCCGCAACTGTGCGGCATCAAAGTCCTGGCGGTCAGCGGTCAACACAACAGCGAAAAATCCCGCCTGATCCGCGACAATGCAGATGCCTTTATCGAAAAGCCGTTTGAAGTAGATGACCTGGTCGAAGCCGTGCGCCGCCTTGCCATGAAATAATTCCAGCCCATCTCACCGCCTCTCTTGACACTCCTGCCTGTTCGGGCAAATAACCGGTTATGGATAAATTTCGAATCGTTGGTGGAAACGCTTTGCGCGGCAGTGTGCAGGTCAGCGGAGCGAAAAACTCCGCCTTGCCTTGTCTGGCCGCCTCCTTGTTGACGCCGGAAACCGTGACGCTGGGCAATGTGCCATATGTGCGCGACCTGATCACAATGCGGCGCCTGTTGGAAGATCTGGGCGCGACAGTGCTGGTACCCGAACTGCGCACGCATCGCATCAATGCGGGCACGGTCGAAAACTATGAAGCCCCATATGAGTTGGTCAAGACAATGCGCGCTTCGGTGCTGGTGCTGGGGCCGCTGGTTGCCAGATTCGGCGAAGCGAGAGTCAGTTTGCCCGGAGGCTGTGCCATCGGCCAGCGTCCGATTGACCTGCATCTGATGGCGCTGGAAAAGCTGGGAGCAATCGTTGAAGTGCGCAACGGCGTGATCGAAGCCAAAGCCGCCAAATTGCGTGGCGCTGATATTTCCTTCGAAACGGTGACGGTGACCGGAACTGAAAATATCATGATGGCGGCAGCCCTGGCGGCAGGCACCACCCGAATTTTTAACGCCGCCTGCGAACCGGAAGTCACAGATTTGGCCAATCTGTTGATCAAAATGGGCGCGAAGATCAAAGGCACAGGCACGGCGACGCTGACCATTACCGGCGTTGAGCAATTGAGCGGCGCACAACATCAAATCATTCCCGATCGCATTGAAACCGGCACCTTCATCGTCGCCGCAGCCATCACCCGTGGGGAATTGGAAATTACGAACTGCAATCCGGCCCACCTGACATCCGTCATCGAGTTACTTCGTTCCGTTGGTGTCGAGATCGAACCGATTGGCGACACAGCGCTTCACGTCTCAGGCAAAAATAGATTGACGGCAAAAGATGTGACGACTGAGGTTTACCCTGGATTTCCGACCGATATGCAGGCGCAATACATGGCGTTGATGACGCAGGCAGAAGGGAATTGCACGGTCAACGAGATGATCTTCGAAAACCGGTTTATGCACGCCAGCGAACTGCAACGATTGGGCGCGCGCATTCGTGTCCAGGGTCATGCCGCCCACGTTCAAGGCCCTGCGTCATTGACCGGCGCACAAATGATCGCTTCTGACTTGCGCGCTTCGGCGTCACTTGTGCTGGCCGGCTTGGCGGCAGAGGGCGAAACTTGGATTGACCGTGTCTATCACATTGACCGCGGTTACGAGAAGATCGAAGAGAAACTGCGGGCGGTGGGAGCGGAAATTGAGAGGGTCAAAGGATGAAAACCAGATCGGTCATAAATCGAAGTCGAGTCAGACTTGCCGCCTTATTTATATTGTTCACACTTTTTCCTATCGGCGGAAGACCGCAGACACCAAGTCCCAGTGTTCCATCAGTTCCACTGATCGGTGTAATTAAAAAAGCTCTTCCGGAAGAATGTGGCTGCTTACTTCAACTCTCGCCGGATTACCGCAAACATAACCGTCGCGCCATATTTCGCTCCGATTTCAGTGATAAAGCGTGGATGAATCTCGATGGCAAAGATCTTGAATTGAGTCTGGTCAGCCCCCCTGCCTCAGGCCGTAGAGAAAGAGTTGGTGCTCGTAGGAATGAAATCTATAAGTCAGGAAGCTACAAGATCGAGATTCAGTATGTGACGACCAGAATCTGTCCCCCAAAAGACGAAAGTTGTGAGGCCGTTTGGTATTCAGCCATGATCACGGTCACCAAAAATGGATTGTCGGGAAAGATCAAGACGATAGGGTTATGCGGATGCTGAAGTGAGCGCCTATAACTCGGTATTTTTGACGCTGCCAACAAAGACTGGCTCTGGAATCAGCTCAATACCGAACTGACACCTTACGACCCATTTTATCTCATTCACCAGCGACAGAACCTCACTGGCCGTTGCGCTGTCACGATTAATAATTGCCAGCGTGTGCTTCGACGAAATTCCCGCGCGGCCTTTGGTGTGGCCCTTCTGAAATCCGGCGCGTTCGATTAGCCAAGCAGCAGGCACCTTCACGTTTCTGTTTGCTGCAAGAAAACTCGGCACCTGCTCACCATCACGAATCAGACCTTTCTCTCTAGCCAAAGTTTCCAGCCGGGCAAAAGCATCAACAGTAATCACCGGATTTTTGAAGAACGATCCGGCGCTGCGGCAATCAGGATCGTCTGGCTTGATGACCATCCCTTTGCGCGAGCGGATTTCAATTACGGCGTTGCGCACTTCGGCAAGTGTTGGCTGATCGCTTCGATCAGAGAAGGAGTTTTTGAGATCGGGATAGCAAATCGCGGGGATGCCGTGTGGGTGCAGCCTGTAAGTCACGGCCAGCACAATGTAATGGCCCCGTTCGGTCGAATTGAAGACGCTCGCGCGATAGCTGAACTGGCAATCAGTGTTACTCAAGTCAACGATCTGTTTTGACTGACGATCAAACGCGCGGACGTTGGTGATCGTTTCGCTTACATCCTGTCCGTACGCGCCCACGTTCTGCACCGGCGTGCCGCCGACCAGACCGGGAATGCCACTCAAGCATTCGACACCCGCCAGATCGCGCTCAATGCATTGCCCAACGAACGCGTCCCAATCTTCGCCCGCGCCAGCGGTGATGGAGATGGGTCGTGATTGCTGCAGTGCGGGGAGCGTGAGCGGCCCGCTGTTCTCTTTGCCGACCTGTTGCGAAAGACTGAGGTCGCTCACGCTCCCCGTACTGATACCCTTAATTGCTACGCGAATTACCAAACCAGGAAAGCCTTCATCGGAGACCAGCACATTGCTGCCGCCCCCAAGGATGAAGACAGGGAATTGTTGCCGTTCGGCAAAGGCAATCGCTTCAGTCAGATCAGTTTCGCTTCGCACTTCGGCGAAGAAACGTGCCGCGCCGCCAATGCCCAATGTGGTGAGCGGCGCGAGCGGAACGTTTTCTTGAATCAAAAGCGGATTGGGCATGAGGCAGGGAGAACTTTACGATTCGATTTCGCCACGCAGGAACGCCCGAACTTTCTTCAGATCATCCCAGGCCTCGCGCTTTTTATCGGGCGAGCGCAGCAGATAGGCCGGATGGAATGTGGGCAGGATTTTGATGCCGGTGTCACGCGGGAAATCTTGAAACTGGCCGCGTAATTGACTGATGCCAGTTTTCACGCCCAACAACCCCTGCGTGGCCGGGTTGCCAAGCGTGACAATCAAGCGCGGGCGAATGGTGGCAATCTGGCGATAGAGGAACGGGATACAGGCGCGGGTTTCTTCCGCTTCGGGATTGCGATTGCCCGGCGGACGCGATTTCAAAATGTTAGCGATGTACACGTCCTCGCGCTTCAATTCGATCGCCTCGATCATCTTCGTCAGCAATTGGCCCGCGCGCCCGACAAAAGGCCGACCGCTGGCATCTTCATCCGCGCCCGGCGCTTCGCCCACAAACATCAGTTGCGCCTGCGGGCTGCCTTCGCCAAAAACGATCTTGGTGCGTGTCGTCCACAGTTTGCAGCGCTGGCATTCCCCCAGATCGCGGCGAATGTCTTCGAGCGTTTCGCTGGCTTGTGGGATTTCGGGCGGCGTTTTGGGTTGTGATGTTGCCGGGCGCTCAAACAGTGACGCCACGACCGGCGTCTCTTTCGTGTTGGCCATTGTGATTTCCTGTTTGGAGAGAAATTGCGGCGGTGTAAATACGATTGCTGCGGGCGGTTCTAGCTGTTTCGGTTTGGCCATCGCGGGCAGCGCGGTTATTTCTGATGGCTGCGACGGCTCCGGCGCGCTGTTCGCCTGCTCTTCTTCCGGACCAAGCATCACTGCGGGAGCGGAATGTTCGCCAATATGCGTCAAGCCGAGGTCGCGGTAATAAAGCAGATGTTCTCTGGCTTGATTCAATAATTCTTTGAGTTCTTCTCGCGCGTCCATGCCTGATGATCCTACTTCAGCCGCAGAATTTCATTCAAGATGCGATCTGCCATCTCGCGTTTGGTTTGCAGCGGCAATTCAATCCGCGCGCCATTGCGGGTCAGGATCGTTGCCGAATTGGTTTCGACATCGAAGCCCGCATCCGCGCGTTTGATGTCATTGGCCACAATCAGATCCAGATTCTTCGCGCGCAGTTTCTTTTCGGCGTAATCGAGCAGCGTTTTTGATTCGGCGGCGAACCCGACAACCAACCGGCCATTGCGGTTCGGATCGGCAGCAACATTGGCGATGATGTCTTCGGTCGGTTCCAGTTCAAGCGTGATGTTCGCGCGCCCCTGCTTTTTGATCTTGTGCTCAGCAGGAGCGGCTGGACGAAAATCAGCGACGGCGGCGCAGCCAATAAAGACGGTCACGTTATTCAACCGGCTGATCACGGCATCAAACATCTGTCGCGTCGAACGCACGTTGACGGTTTCAATATTTGCAGGGGCTGGTAGCTTTGTCGGCCCAGTGACCAGCGTCACGCGCGCGCCGCGATCCCGCGCGGCTTCCGCCATCGCGTAGCCCATCTTGCCCGACGAACGATTCGTGATGAAGCGCACCGGGTCTAAATCTTCGACCGTCGGCCCGGCGGTAATCATCACGTGCTGACCGGCGAAATCCTTCGATTGCGGATTGCGGATTGCGAATTGCGGATTATTGGAGAAAAAGACTTCCAACACTTTTGCGACGATCTCTTCCGGTTCGGCCAGTCGCCCGACGCCGACCTCGCCGCAGGCTTGATAGCCAACACCTGGTTCGACGAAATGCACACCGCGTTCGCGCAAGATTTTCAGGTTTGTCTGCGTTGCCGGATGATTCCACATCTCGACGTTCATGGCGGGAGCGATCAGGACAGGATTGGTGTTCGACAGGTAAAGGGTGGATAAAAAATCGTCGGCGATGCCGTGGGCAAATTTGGCCAGAATGTTTGCGGTGGCGGGTGCGATCAGCAATAGATCGGCTTCGCGCGCGGCGGCAATGTGTTCAATCGTCGAATGGTCAGGTTGACTGAACATTCCCACAATCACGGGCTGGCCGGATAGGGCTTCGAATGTTGCCGAACCGACAAATTCGGTGGCGTGTTTCGTCATCACCACACGAACCTGCGCGCCAGCCTTTTGCAGGCCGCGCAACACTTCGGCAGCTTTGTATGCGCCGATGCAGCCTGTCACGCCAAGCAATACCTTCATCATCGGGAATCCAAAAAAGATGGAGAGGCGGAGGGATGAAGAGATGATCTTTATCTTGCTCTCCTTCTCTCTGCCTCTCCATCACTCTGTCACACAGTTTACTTCTCCACCGCCGCTGTAATTTCGAATCCGATCAATCCGCGCTCGACCTCTTCCAGAGCGACGCGCGTCGGCTTGACGCTGGTGGTCATCTTAATGCGCGGCATCGCGCCTTTTTGAATCTGCTTGCTGCGTTTGGCCGCAATCAGGATTTTGCGGTATTTGCTGTCAATTGGCGGTGGTGTTTGAAAATCGTCTTGGTCGTTCATTTGTCTCCTTATGAAATCTGAAAAGTTTGAATGATCTGTTCAGCCATCTCGCCGCGCTGTTTCAGTCGGCAGCGTTCGGCAGTAATGATGGCGAAAAGCTCGCTGGTTGCCCGTTCCAAATCATCATTGATGATGACGTAATCGAAATGTTTGAATTGCGCCAGTTCGTAAAGCGCATTGATCAACCGAATTTGCAAATCGTCCGATGCATTGGCACCACGCGTTTCCAGCCGTTGCAGCAAAATCTCGCGTGATGGCGGCAGGACAAAAACACCCACCGCTTCAGAGAACAGAACGCGCGCCTGTGTTGCGCCCTGCACATCGATCGTCAAGATCACATCGTTCCCCGCAGCGAGCGACTCTTCAACCAGGCGGCGTGATGTGCCGTACAGATTCCCGTGGACTTCGGCCCATTCCAGAAAGTCCTCATTGCCGATCATCGCTTCAAATTCGTCACGCGAGACGAAATGATAATGCACACCGTCCCGTTCGCCCACGCGTGCACTGCGCGACGTGAATGAGACTGACTCTTTCACACGCCCGTCTGCCTGAACCACGGATCCGACCAGAGTCGTTTTGCCCGCGCCGGATGGAGCTGAAACGATGAACAGATTACCAATCATATTGCGGATTGCGGATTGCGGATTGCGGATTTGTTCGTCCGAATCTGCCACCTGGAATCGCGCGTTGCGTGGTTGCGAAAAGAAGCCATTTTTCAATCCGCAATCCGCAATCCGCAATCCGCATTCATTCAACGTTGTTCGCTTGCTCGCGAAGTTTCTCAACTTCGGTCTTGATTTCAATTGCCGCATCGCAAATCGAAAGCTCTGCCGATTTCGACAGGATCGTGTTTGCTTCGCGGTTGGTTTCCTGCAACAGGAAATCCAGTTTTTTGCCGATCTCGTTGTCGCCCGACAGCAGTTCGCGCAATTGAACGATGTGGCTTTTCAGCCGCGCGATCTCTTCAGAAATATCGCTGCGTTCGGCCAGATAAGCAACTTCCTGCGCCAAACGAGTCTCATCAATCGCGGTCTTTTCCAGCAATTCCGTCACGCGCTTGCGCAGCTTTTCGCGGTAGGCGTCTACAATGCCGCCCGCGCCGGATTCGATTGTGACAAGCTGGTTTTCAATTCGTTCGACGCGTGCCAGCAATTCTTTCTGTAATTCGTGCCCTTCGACTGCGCGCATTGCCACCAGCGCCGCCAATGCCTGTGTCAATGCCATTTCGACGCCCTGCACAACGGCATCGCTCAATGTGTTGCTGGCCGTCTTCGGCAACATGACGTTCGGCAGCCGCGTAATCGTGGCCAAGTCGGCGTCTCCTGCCAATCCGAATTCTTCGCGCATCACTCGCAACGCTTCCAGATAACCGCGAATCAGCGGACGATTCAATTCATACGATGAATCGGCAGTCTGCGAAAAAGTGACTGTCACATCAATGCGCCCACGCGAAAGCGCGGCCTGAATCTGCTTTTTGAGCGGAATTTCCAGCGAGGCCAAATCCTGCGGCGCGCGCCAGTGAATATCCAAATTGCGATTGTTGACCGAACGCAAATCCACCGTCACGGTAAATGTCTCACCGCTGGCCGTGCCTTGCCCGTATCCCGTCATGCTTTTAAGCATTTTCCACTCCGGTTGTTGATGGCGTTTCAGTTGGCCATTGAAAAATGGCTGTTGACGACTTCGTCTTCAGCAAACTGCAATTCGTAAAGCCGCTGGTAAATTCCGCCGCGCGATAGTAATTCATGGTGTGTCCCTGTCTCAGCGATGCGGCCTGCATCCATCACGATGATGCGGTCAGCGCGACGAATGGTAGATAAACGGTGCGCGATGACGATGGTGGTGCGGCCGGTCATCAGGTTATTCAGCGCCTGCTGCACCAGCATTTCACTTTCGGTATCGAGGGCGCTGGTTGCTTCATCCAGAATCAAAATCGGCGCATCTTTCAATATCGCCCGGGCAATGGCAATGCGCTGGCGCTGTCCGCCCGACAGAATCAAGCCTCGTTCGCCAACCACCGTATCATAACCATCAGGCAACTTGCTGATAAACTCATCCGCCAGCGCTGCGCGAGTTGCGGTCTTGATGGCATGATCGCTGTCGTTTAACCCGTAAGCGCCATAAGCAATGTTCGTCCGCACTGTGTCATTGAACAAATGAACTTCCTGCGTGACGACGGCAATCTGCCGCCGCAAACTTGCCAGTTTAACGTCGCGCACGTCGTGCCCGTCAATTAGCACCGTGCCTGCGGCGACATCGTAAAAGCGCGGGATCAGATTCATCAGCGTGCTTTTGCCTGCGCCACTTTGTCCGACAATGGCAATCATCTCGCCCGCACGGACGTTAAATGAAACCTCGCGCAACACTGGCAGGTCGAAGCCCGCGCCGTAACTAAAGGAAACATCCCGGAATTCAATCTCGCGCTCAAAGCTTTTCAGTTCGACAGCATTCGGTGAATCGCGCATCTCCATCTGTTCGTCCATCACCTGGAAGATGCGCGCGGATGAAGCCATGCCTTGCTGCATATCGTGCTGCAATCGGCTTAAGCGACGGATTGGGTCATAGGCTTTGAACATTGCAAACAGAAACATCGCAAAGCCGCCCAGAGTCATTTGCCCAACACTGATGCTGCGCTGCGCATAAATCAGCATTCCGGCAACGGCAATGACGCCCAACGTCTCCAGCACAATCGGCGACACAAAATAGATGCGCATTGCACGCATCTGATCGCCCATTTGTTTGCGCGCCACATTGCGGAACCGCTTGCTTTCATACTCTTCCATCCCGAAAGCTTTGACGACGCGTTGTGACGAAATGGCTTCTTGCGCGGCATCTAACATTTCTGCATTGCTTTGCTGCCGCGAATTGACATAGCGCCGCAGCTTTCGATTGAAGGTCGTCGTCAGATACGCGACCGGCGGCGCCAGCAGCAAAATTACCGATGACAATCGCCAGTTCACGCTAAACAGCAGCGCCAGATAAACCAGCAGGCTGACCGATTCGCGCAGCATGTCCCGCAGCGTGTCTGATACTGCGCGTTCGACCAGCGCGGCATCGCTCATCAGATGCGCCGTCAATTCGTTCGTGGGACGTTTTGCAAAGAACGAAGCCGGTTGGCGAATGATGTGATCGTAAAGCGCCGACCGCACGTCGGCGATCACGCTTTGGCCAATGTAGCTCATCGAATATGACGAGAAATATTCGGCCACGCCCTTCGCCAGCGTGAAACCGACCAGCATGAACGCAATAACCCGCAAATCCGTTGGCAGGGTGAATGGCAAAAAGCCCAGCGGCAACGGGCTAGGTTTTCCCGGTGACAGTTCATCAATGATCGGCTTCAGCATGAGAGTCGTCCCACCTTCCAGCAAGCCTGTGGCAATCATCAGCACAATGGAGATCGCAAAGATGATGCGGTAGGGCTTGAGGTAACTGAGCAGTCGAAGGAATTCTGTCATGCGTGATGAGCTTTGATCGGGTGTCTGAACAGGCAGTGAACGAATGCGCGCTTTTGACCCGTCCCTGAAAGGCGTGGATTATAGGGGGCGCTCAAAAACAGCGTCAAGCTTGGCTTTCGACGCTTTGAATGATTGGCCCAAGGTTTTGCCGCAATGTCCACTGCAAAGATAAATGAACCAGTCGAAGGAAAGGATTATTACCGTGAAGGCGAATACATTGTATTTACGCGTGAATTCCATCTGAAGCGCGGCCAATGTTGCGGATCGAACTGTCGTCATTGCCCCTATCAGCCTCACTGGACAAAAGGCACAACTTTGGTTGCGGCAAAGACAAACACTCATCCGCCTGATTAACCCGCCGATTGTGCGTGCTGGTCGCAGGCTTTCTGCAATGCCTCGTCAACTTTTGGCGCGATGGCGGCTTCAGCCTTCTTACAAACCATCGCCAATTCACCAACTATCAATTGGCGCGAGCGTTCCAGCATCTGTTTTTCGCGAAACGACAGCGGTTTGATCTGATTCAGATAAGTCAGCGTTTTCAGCATCTCGGCCACGGCGAACGGATCGCCGCTGCGCATCGCGTCGGAAAACTCCTTGAACCGATCCTTCCAATCTTTGGCAGGCGCGGCGAAATCAGCGGCCAACACCACCAGCAGTTCATCACACTTGCTGCGAGTGATGAGATGCCGCAACCCAATCTCTTCCGCATTGCGCGTGGGAACCATGACCGTCGAATTGTTCGTCTGCAGCCGCAGCAGGTAAAACTCCTGGGTTTCCCCGTTAATTTGGCGAGATTCGATCTGTTCAATGACCCCGACACCCTGTGATGGGTAAACGATCTTCTGCCCGATTTTGAAGACCACTTGTTCTCCTCCTTGTTTTTTTTCAATGACGCCACGGCAGCGATGTGGGAAAGGCCGATCTTGGCGTTGATTTGTGAGAGGTGGCGGCAGTCTAGCATCCGCCCGTGAAAAGCACCAAAGTGAGAGCACAGCGGCCAAGACAACTCTTTTGACCTGTCTGTGTTTTCGTTGGATACTGCGCGCGTTTCCCACATAACATCCGCTTTCAACGTTCATAAAAAAGATGGAGATTTACGTCATGGCTGATCCGATTCTCATCGCCAAGGATAACCAAGAAATTTACTTGCTGCCCAAGATGGCCAATCGTCATGGATTGATCGCGGGCGCAACCGGCACGGGCAAAAGCGTCACCCTGCGCGTGATGGCCGAAGCGTTCAGCAAGCTGGGCATTCCGGTCTTTATGGCCGACGTGAAAGGCGATCTGGCCGGCATCTGCCAGGCGGGCGGCGATAGTCCGAAGGTCGCCGAGCGTGTCGCGCAAATGGCTCTCAGCGATTTTGCATACACGGCCTTGCCTGTCATGTTCTGGGACGTGTTCGGCGAACAAGGCCACCCTCTACGCACGACCATCTCTGAAATGGGGCCGCTGCTGCTCACCCGCATCCTGAATTTGAACGACACACAGGGCGGTGTCCTGTCACTGGTCTTCAAGGTTGCAGACGACAATGGGCTGCTGTTGTTAGACCTGAAAGACCTGCGCGCGATGCTGCAATTCGTGGCCGATAATTCAAAATCGCTGACCACTCAATACGGCAACGTTTCGGCGGCCAGTGTCGGCGCGATTCAACGGCGCTTGCTGGAAATCGAACAACAGGGGGGCGATAAATTTTTCGGCGAACCGGCGCTGGATATGGACGATATGATGCAGACCGGCGATCAGGGGTACGGGTACATCAACATCCTGGCTGCCGACAAACTGATGCAATCGCCGATGCTGTATGCGACCTTCCTGCTGTGGATGCTGTCGGAGCTGTACGAGAAACTGCCGGAGGTCGGCGATCTGGACAAACCGAAGATGGTGTTTTTCTTCGATGAAGCGCACTTGCTGTTTGACGATGCGCCGTCGGTGTTGATGCAAAAGATCGAACAGGTCGTGCGGTTGATTCGCTCCAAAGGGATCGGCGTTTATTTCTGCAGCCAGAACCCGCTGGATGTTCCTGATGTCGTGCTTGGGCAGCTTGGCAACCGAGTTCAGCATGCGCTTCGTGCTTTCACGCCGCGCGATCAGAAAGCCGTCAAGGCCGCCGCCACAACCTTTCGCCAGAATCCCGACATCAACGTCGAATCTGCCATCACAGAACTTGGCGTCGGCGAGGCGCTGGTTTCGATGCTGGATGAAAAAGGCACGCCGGGCATTGTCCGCCGTGCGTTCATCGCGCCGCCGCACAGCAAGCTGGGCGCGATTGCACCGGAGCAACGGCAACGGGTGATTCAATCCTCGATCATCGCCGGGCACTACGAAAACGCCGTGGATCGCGAATCGGCATATGAGATGCTGAAAGATAAAGCGCAACAAACCGCCGTCAAGTTGCAGCAACAAAGTGACGCCTCAAAACCATCAGCGCCTTCGCCGATAATGAAAGAAGCGACTCATGTTCTGGGCGCATTCGCCACCAGCGCCGCGCGCGCAGTGGGCAGTTCATTAGGCAGGCAAATTATTCGTGGGGTGCTCGGTTCGATCTTCGGCGGGTCGAGTGGAAGAAGACGGTAACCGATCGCTGGGGTTGGAAATTCAATCATCAATCCCAGCGTTTCGTTTGCGCTCGCTCAGTTTATGTTCAAGTTTATCCATTCATTGGCACTCAGTCTTCCAATAGCTGTGGCTCGCCAATGTAAAGGAGATCGCCAGATTGGATGGTGTCAAGAGAAGTATTGATGTCATCCACAAAAGGTAACACCCCCTGCAACCGATTGCTAAAAACTCTCAGCACAATAAATGCCAGTTGATAGTTTTCGTAGCCTTTCTTCTGTTCTTCCTGTTGTCTTCTTTGTGCTCTATCCACCGTAATGAAGACATCAAACTCTTTCTCGACCCGGCGCAACAAGTCACCATTGGATAGCCCTCCCCACTGCCTGTCTCTGGCGTGTTCAATTTGATGGTCTACACTCAGATGCTGCTTGAGGGTGGGCGGCAAACAGTTATCAAGAAATACCTTCATGGAGTCAGCATCTCCCTGATCTCCATTAACAACTGTACGACTCCCTCGCGGTCGGCGGGAAAATCCGCCAGAAAATCATCTATCGTTTGCCCCTCGGCCAAATATTCGAACAGCGTGGAGGCAAGTGTTCTGGTTCCGCGAAACGTTGTCTGCCCCCAGAGATAGTCCGGATCATTGACCACCGCCTCGCTTACAAATTCCTTTCTGAATTTGCCAGCAGTTCGGCTGTCTATAGTTGCTGTTGTTGATCTGCTTGGTTTCGTGCTCATGATTTCTTCTACGGTTTTAGGTTTTTGCTGATGGGAGCCAATGCGAATTGTAACGCCAAGTTTAGCAATCTGCTTCAATCGGCATGGAGTTGATTGGATCGCTGCCTGTCAGCCTGGATGTCAGCCGCAACCGGGAGATCATCACGCCAGCCACGATCAGGGCCGCGCCGATGCCACTTCGCAGACTCAGCTTTTCGCCAAACCGCAAATAAGCAAAGACTGCCGCTGACACCGGCTCCAGCGCATAAAACAGTACCGCGTGCGTTGGATTGACGCGCCCCTGCGCCCAGGTTTGCACCAGCGCGGCGACGAACGTCACCATCACAGCCATATACGCGATCTGCCGCAGGAACTGGCCGTCGATCGGATTTGGACGCGTCTCCAGGCCCAACGCTTTCAATGTAAAAAAGGCCGTCAGCGCCAGCGCGGCAACCGTCATCACCTGTACCGAAGCCAGCGTGCGAACATCGCCGCCCGTGGCAAAGGCGCTGGTCGCCGCAATATGCGCCGCCCACGCGATGGCCGCCAGCAGCACCAACACATCGCCCCAGTTGATTCCTTCGCCGCCGCGCGGAAAGCTGAGCAGGGCGAATCCGGCAATGGCAACAGCTAGGCCCATCAAATGATCGCGCGTCGGCTGTGATCGAAACAGCACGAACCCGATCAACGGCGTGAAGACCAGATACAGCCCGGTGATAAATCCGGCTTTTGAAGCTTGTGTGAAATTGAGGCCAAGAACGTAAAAGGCGATGCCGGTGAAGCTGAGCAGGCCGAGCAGTACCCCTTGTTTAATTTCGCGCCGGTTGCTGCGGCGCAAGTGTCCGGCGAAGAACAACGCGAAACACAGCGCCGCAATGCCGAAACGCAGGCTGGTGTAAAACGCCGGTGAATGCGTGGCCAAAATCTCTTTCGTAATGACGTGCGATGTGCCCCACATCAGCGCCAACGCGATCAGTGCCCAGTCCGATTGCCAGCCCGCCTGGGGTGAGGTCACCGCGTAATTCGTTTTTGTTGTATCCATGATTTTCCTACAGCGTGAAAAGGCATTTGCAAGATAGAGGAGCCATTTTCACACTGCAAGCCGCTTATTCGGCAAGCACACGATCATTGCGCCGAGGGGGTGACAATCGGCGTGGGCGCGATTGATGGCTGACTGTCGCCTTTGAAGTAGGGCTGCACTGCCACCGGCTGGCCGACACTGCCAAGTGCTGTTTCCAGCAATTGCCGGACGGAGATGATGGCTTGATCCCTGGCCATTTTTATAATCTCCGGTGATTGG
The DNA here is from genome assembly GCA_038211695.1 of Blastocatellia bacterium. Lineage (GTDB taxonomy): Bacteria > Acidobacteriota > Blastocatellia > RBC074 > RBC074 > RBC074. The sequence goes on from JBBQVH010000005.1 coordinate 15,779, forward strand.
CCCATCTTTTCGATTTCAGGGCGGATCATTTTTTCGGTTGTTTCCTCAAGCTGATTGCCGGTTTGCGATTCCGTTCGCAGAAAATCCAGGTTGCGGATGATTTCGGCTTTTGCCAGATCAAGGTCAATGGCAAGGATTTTGACTTCCGGCAGCGGCACGCGCAGCACACGCTTCTGGCCGTCGTATTCCAGCTTGCCGCTGTCAATGTCGTTCAGGTTGACGGCATAACTGATCGTCGCCGGAACGATACGAATGACTTCGGCGTCGCCGTACCACTGTTCATTGCGCTGTCGCACAACAGCCTGCACATAAGCCCGCGTGGTCACCAGGCTGTTGTCGCGTTCGACGCGTTGCAGGGTGGTGCGCGCGGTTCTGACGATCTTGTCTTCCGGCCAGAACAGATCGCCGATGCCTTTGCGCGTGTACAGCATTCCGGCCAGAACAAGGGCCGCAATCATTGCGATGAAACTGGTCAGCGCAATGAACTTCCACAATTTTTCTGTTCCCGTCTTTCGGGAAGGTTCAATGATCTTTTCTGTTGGTTCAGTCATGGTCACCTTTCAATTGGCCCAACTCATGGGAAAAAGGGTTGCTATTCTGCCATCCGGTGCAGCCTGTCTGCCTGAAATGCTCCAGCCGCCGGAGGGTGATCTCGCAATAGATCGGATCAATCTCCATCGTCAAACAAGTGCGCCCGGCCATTTCCGCCGCCAGCAAAGTCGTTCCCGAATGCGCAAAGAAATCCAGCACCAGATCGCCCGGCGATGAACTGGCGTCAATTATTCGCCGGATCGCCTTCAACGGCTTTTGCGCGTAACAGCCGTTGACGTTTTCTTCCATTCTGTAAAAGACCTGCTGCACATCAATCCAGACGTTCCCGGCACGCAACGTTTCGGCGCGCCCACGCGTGGTGTTCTCTGTCATATCGCCTGCGACCTGTTTGTAATAACCGCGAACAGCTTTGGGCTGATCAGTGTATTGCGGCGTGAACTTCGGCGCGCCCTTGGTGTAGTAAAGCAATTCCTGCCGCACACTCATCCAGTTTTTCTGCGTGCCGTATCCTCGTTGATTGCGCATGGTGATCAGGCTGCGCGAACGAAAGCCGGTATCGCGCATCATCAGCATCAGTTCCGGCAAAGGCGCGAACTGCGCCCGCTGGTCCGCGCCAATCCACAGATACAAGCTGCTATCGGCGGCCATTACGCTTTCCGTATTTTCAACCACGGCCCGGCACCAGGCGATGAACTCATCCACTTTCCGTTGTTCGAAGGCGATGAAGTTGTATGGTAGATCGTGAATGCTCAAAACCGCTCTCCGACTTCCGCATAGCTTCGACACATCCGCACGAGATGTTGCATCCAGGCAGCCGATGCGATGACCTGTTTGCCGGTCAATCCAGACCTCGCCCGGTTTGAGCCGGCAGTAGGCCAGCAACCTCTGCCTGAGCTTTTCATCGCGGTCGAGCCGCGCCAGTGGATGTTTGAGCATAAGAGTTTTGTGGCGAGAGTCTAAATCGGATACCGGCAGATTGGTACAGCAATGACTGGGGCAAAAAGTCCAGTGGGTAGAAAAGGCGTCCTTGTCATTACCCACATTTTCCCGGATACCACGGCCTTGCGCCGTGGAGTGTCACGGTTGTTGCTACTATGTAACCGCAATAGACAATCACCGCCGGATCAAGAACTAAGACCTTACTCTTGTCATACTCTCCAACCTGAAAGCCATAAACCTGTGCTGCCTTACTATCCTTCCCATTCAAAGCATAAGCCGAAGCCACTTCTACCTGCCGCCCGTCCATTTCCTGATACACATACGGCTTTTCATCTTGAAATCCGCCCGCGGGCGTGGCGACCTCAAGCTGCCCGGCGGCGTTGAGCTTGACTGACGAAGCGCCGCGATAGGCAAGTTTGATCTGCTGCGGGTCGGCGCCGGGTTTGACGATGAAGGTGTACTTCAAGCGGTTGACCGTGCCGCGGTAAACCAAATCTATGCCCGGCCATAAATCTTCGTAGACCAGCGTCGCGTAGGTCTTCAGCCCCGTCTGCCACTGCGCCTGCGACCCTTTGAAGTAGCTGATGACGGCTTCGGTCTGGTCTGCGCCGCGCAGCTTCACCTGCGGATTCGCGCCAACGAAATCCAGCTTGACCACCCAGCGCTGCGGCTGGCTCTGCTGCTCCGCTGCGTTTCGGCCAACCATTGACAGTCCCAACTCTGGCCTGCCCAATTCCGGCATGCCAAGCCCTGGTCTAAAAGCCGCTGGCAGCAGAGACGGCGGCTCCGTGTGCAGGCGCGCGGCAGCCGGTGTGCGTTCCCGGCTGGTCAGCGCGAAGGTGATGCCTTGCTGCGTGAAGTACAAAGCCTTGTTGCGCTCCTGGACGTAATAACCCACCTGCGCATCCATCTGCCCGCGATTCTCGACAAAGTAGACCGGCAGTTTGCCGAAGGCTTCGCCCGCGCGCGCTTTGGTCTGTGAAGCAATTTCGGTTGAAGCGGAAAGAGAGGGAGGGAGGATTGTTTCGGCTTGCGAGGTAACACTGGCATTCGCAGTTTCATTTGCGCCACGGACCAAAACCGGCTTCGACGAATCGTTACGGCGATGGGACGTGAAGATCACGGCACTCGTCAAAGCCAAAAACAACAAGGTCAAAACAGATCGCTGACTGGGGGGATAGGATTCGCATACAAGCTCCTTCGGGAACGAAAACTGTTACAAACACAGATCACTTGGCTAGGCGTTTGGCGCGCCATCTTACGCGCTGAATCCGCAAATAAGAACTCCCGGCGCTGATATTCAGCAAGGTCACCAACGAAACGTGGATCAGCAGGCGCGGGAAAGAGGATTGCAGGTGCATCAGAAACGACGGCCAGATGCTGAAGACGTACACACCGGAATAGATTGCCACGGGCAGTAACACCGCCAACGGCAAGATCAACATTCGCCGTTCGCGCCGCCACAGCAGGTAAAAAAATGCGGCCAATGTCATCAGCCAAAATCCACCCCAGTGCCGCCAGTTCGTGAATTCACCGAAAACGGCCTGCGCGATCTGAGGCAATCGCCACGCATTGGCGCGGAGCGTGGATAGGCCCAGCGGCAAAAATTGCGCATCCGCCGCTGAATTCGCAAACCACAGGAAGGTTTGCCATCCCACAATCACCAGCAAGCCCGGCAAAGCAGCCATCACCAATTGCCGCCAATCACGCCGCACCGCGCGAGCGAACAAACTTTTCGCGGCCACCATTCCCATCACGCAAAGCCATAAGATCGCGCCTTCCTGCTTTAACCAGCAGGCCGATGCCAGCAGCACGCCCGCCAGTTGTAATGCCTTGCCGTCGCCGCTTCGCCAAAACTCCATCAGCCAGACGACCGCCGCCAGATAAAAGACCGCCAGCGGAAAATCGGCATACCCAGAAGACGCGCTGCCATCGCCGATCAGCAGCAGCGGCGTGGTAGAAACCAATAACGGCGCGATGAACCGTCGCCAGCCTTCGACGCCCAAACGCTGCGCGCCGCCGTGCAGCAGGCATAACGCCGCGGCAAAGAACAACACAAAAATGATCTTGATCAATTCCTGATCCGCACGGCCCAGCCACAAATACAGCCAGCTTTCCGTCAGCGGCAACAACAGCGGATAACTTTGCAGCATCCACGTCCGCGATGGATCGGAGAAAAGTTCATGCGGGATGACGCCGCCATTGAGAAGGGCCAGCCGCGCTTTGCTCTCGAAATTGAACAGCCCATCCCAACCCAACACGCGCCAAAAGCAAAGCAACGCAACGGCAATGACCTGAATCACGCTGAATGCCAATAGCAGCCAGCCCGTGGCGGTTGCTGGCAAAAGCTGATGTGGTTTGAACGGCAATCCGCGCCGCCACAATCCCGCCAAGCCCAACAACACGCACAATGCCGCGACCGTCCAGCGCAGGTAAACGCCTAAGAGCAGAAGACCGAAAATAAACAACAACACGGAGACGACCGCCGAACCCAGCAAGAACGAAAGCCCGAATAGTTCCGCCGCATCGCCACGCGACTTGTTGGGCAGCAGCAGCAGGCTTCCCCCCAAACCGGCGAACAGCAGAAGGAGCAGAGCTACTGCGAGCAGCAAGAAGCCCTTTCCCGTACCGTGACTGCTCACGCCTGGGAGCGCAGTGCCTCCGGCCTGCGTGTCGTGCCTACTCGTCTCTTTGTTTTCCAAACGATCTTCCGGCCAAGGCCCGCAGGCCGGAGGCACTGCGCTCCCAGGGAATAAGTTGATACCTCCACCCTCTTTTCTTGATACCTCTTCGATTGCGATCAGTTTCAGGTGCGGGCCGATTTCAGCCGCAATTGCGGATTGCGCGGGAGGCGTGAGTTGGTAAAACAGCAGCCAGCGGACTTTCTGCCCGGCGCGCGGTTTGAACAGCAATGTTGGCTGCCCGCTGTTCACGCCGCCCAGGCCACAATGCAATGCGCCGACTTCGTGCGGCCAACTTAAAGAGGCAATGGCGCGGTAGGTCAGTTCGGTCTCGGCATTTTGATTCGGTGCGACAAAAAGAATCGCGTCCTCTTTTGGCAAGGGCGAGACAGCGGCAATCACACGCAAGGAAGGCGATGCGATCTCAAGCGCGCGCAGGTACGTGTCTGTCGTGGCATAGCCGCCGCCCGCTGAACGAGCGAGCCGCGGCGCGGTAAGTTCCGCTAATCTTCCCTTCAGTTCGGACGAAGTGCGACAGCCCATCCCAGACAGGCAACCAGATAGCAACAAGATCGTAGCGGTAATTTTCAGCAGCATCTCTTCTCTTTCCTGAAACCGATAAGTACCGCGCGCGTGAGCAAGCGGTTGCCACCAAAGTCAGCCGCTTGCTCACGCGCGCGGTACCATACCAAAGCGGCGCGCGGCGTCAAAGTTTGACACGCTCCCAAGCGCGTTCCTACAATCCGCCGCGTTCAATCCTCAAATTCAAATCCGAACATCTTGCGGACCTGGCAATGATTGAAGACCTGCAAAAAAGTTATGACGAAAAACGCGCGGCCATCCGCGCGCGGCTGGAGGAGTTTTCAGCGATTAGCCGCGCGGGCAACAACCGGCAGTTATTCGAAGAGCTGGCCTATTGCATCTTTACTGCCGGCGCCAGCGCGCGAATGGGGTTGAATTCAATCAAGCGTGTACGCGGCCATTTGCTCAGGGGCAGCCATACCAAACTTGAACTTCTGCTGGTGGGCGCGCATCGTTATCCACGCGCCCGTTCCGGCTACATCATTCATACACGGCATTATTTGAAACGCGAGTGCGGATTACGGCTCGGCGAAAAGCTGGCATCGTTCGGCAACGACCCGGAAGCCCGGCGCGATTTCTTTGCGCGTAACCCCGGCGTCAAAGGGATCGGCTACAAAGAGGCCAGTCATTATCTGCGCAATATTGGCTACTGCGGTTACGCAATTCTGGATAAACACATCCTGCGCACGCTGCATGAGTGCGGAGTGATTGATTCGCCCAATCCGCCTGCCACAAAAAAAAACTACCTGGCGGTCGAAGAGCGGATGAGAAAATTCGCCGTGGGGCTTAGAATCAACTTTGACGAACTTGATCTCCTGCTTTGGTCGAATAAAACCGGCGAGATTTTGAAATGAAGCGAGGGCCATCACCGTGAAATGGCTTGCGTCTTCTTTACCCGAGGTACTCCAATGAAAATCACTCTCCGGACTCTGAAGGCCGTCCTGTTGGCTGCGGCCATGTCCATGACACTTTGCACTGCGGCTATGGCCGAAACGCGGGGAAAGGCCCTCAAGCGCGCGGAAAAAGAAGTCCGCGCCACAAACTTCGATCAGGCGGAAAAGATTTACCGCCAACTGCTTGAAACCGACCAGGCTGACAAAGAGGCGCGGCTGGGGTTAAGCTTCACGCTTATCAAACAGACCAAATTGCAGGAAGGCTACGAAGAGGCCGCGCAGGTCATCGCCGCCGATTCGCTTAACGCGCGCGCGTTCGCCCTGCTCGGCACGGCGCTGCTGCGTTCGGGTGAATTTCGCAACTCGGTCGAAGCGCTTTATACCTCCGCCAAGTTCGACCCCAAACAGGCGCTGGCAATTGCCGGGTTGTCGGAGATCGAATATTTCGAGAACCGCTCGCGCAATGCTTACGACGGCTTCAAACGTGCGATCGCGCTTGACCCGAACGAGTCGGATTATTACGTCTCGTACGCGCGCGCCTGTTCCCGCATGGAGTATTACACCGAAGCGGCGGACTCATATCAGCGATTCCTGGAAGTGTCGCCGAAGACGGATATTGAGCGCCGCGCGCGCATCAAAGGCCTGATTGATTTTTACCGGTATCTGGGCACGACGAAGATCAATCGCCCTGGCGGCAAAGAGGTCGTCACCATCCCCTTCGAACTGATCAACAATCGTCCGTTCGTTAAGATCATGGTCAATGGCAAAGGGCCGTTCCGCTTCGTCGTTGATACCGGTGCCAGCATGTCCGTGCTGTCGGACAAAACCGCCGCCTTGCTTGGCGTCAAGCCCGTGGCCAAAGGCGGCAACGCCCGCGCCATCGGCGGCAGCGGCAGCTTCCCGATTCTGTATGGCGTGCTGGATTCAATCGCGATTGGCGAAACAAAAATTGACACCGTGCCCATTTATATCCGCACGGTTTTTTCCGCGGATGACAGTCCGCAGGCCGAACATAGCGATGGTTATCTGGGCCTTTCGGTGTTGAGCCATTTCGCCGTGACGATTGATTATCAGGCGCGGCAAATCCTGATGGATCGCACGCCGCTCAGCGACGACCTGCTGTCAGGCAAACCAGATGCAGGCAAACCAGACGCAGGCAAACCAGATGCAGGCAAACCAGATGCAGGCAAAGACGCTGACAGGCCTGAAGGGGCACCCATCGCGCCGCCAGCGCCGCCCCTGTCCAGCAAGATTGAAATTCCCATTCGCAGCACAAGCGGTGGATTGGCCAGCGCCGAAGCGCGTTTGCCGACGATGGATACTCCGCTCAATTTCATTGTGGATACAGGGGCGACCATCAGTGTTGTGTCCAAGGCGGCGGTCAAACGACATCAACTGGAAGGTCTGAAGCTGAAGGGCGAGACATTCCGCGTGATCGGCGCGGCGGGAATTGAAGACGGCGCAGAGGCCTTGGGCCTGTCCACGCTGACGGTCAACAATCTGCGCAAAAAGAATTCTCGCGCTTTGATTCTGGATCTGGATGCCGTCAACGAAACATCGGGATTCGAACAACACGGCATTCTGGGCGGAGATTACCTGATGCACTTCCGCGTTGTGCTTGATCTGCGGCGGCATTACCTTGGGCTGATTCCACAAAGCCCGGCAATCTCTATCGCCGCAGAGAAGGAATGAATTGATTGCGGATTGCAGATTTATTTCGAGCAATCCACAATCCGCAATTCGCAATCGTATGGTTCCCAGCATCTACCTGGAAACATCGGTCGTCGGCGCGTACCTGGATAAGGGCGAATCGTATCGGCGCGATTTGACGATTCGCTGGTGGGAACATGAAATGAAGAACTATCGCGCCTATGTGTCTCCGCTGGTCGAGCGCGAATTGGAGCGAACGCGTGAACCATATCGCCGCAGTTATCTGGCTCTGATCAGCAAACTGCCCAAAGTTGAAGTCACGGAAGAGGCCGCAATTCTGGCCGACGGTTACATCGGGCGCGGCATTTTTCAGCGAAAGTTTTTGGGCGATGCGCTGCACGTGGCGCTGGCGTCATTCCATAAGATTGATTACCTGGTAACGTGGAACTTCGGCCATCTGGCCAGTGTGCATCGGCAGGCTCGCATCAAGCTGTTCAATACTGCTGCCGGATTCTTTGTGCCGGAGATTGTTACGCCGGAGTTTCTGGTAAGCGAATTATGACGCGGTGGCCGGTTGAAGAAGCCGGCCACCGACCACCAAGTTATGTATCAACGTCCACGATTTCTGGAAGAACTGCATGCCATTCGCGAAGAGATGGCGCGCGAATGCGATTATGACGTGGATCTGTTTGCTGAGATGGTGCGCAGCAATCAGACGCCCACGCATGGCCGGGCGCGTAATATTCGCGGGGTGCGGCAATACGCCCCGCCCAATCCGGTATTGGTCAAAACGACATCTCTAAAACCACCGTCGGGCCGGGAAAAGAAGCACGACCGATGATGAACAGAAATCCTCAACCGCCCACGATTCATTCTCTTTCCCTATCCACTTCCTACTGAAATATGGCTGAGCCGTTCGAAGCAATTGGGTTTCGGGTCAAAGACGCCACTTCTTATGAAGCTCTGGCGGAAGAGGCCCATCAGCGCGGCGCGGTCAGCTTGGCGCAACGCCAGCAAGGTGTGCTACACGGATGCTGTTGGAGTTTAGGCGCCGGATTGGAAGTGTGGACGATGCTTTTTGAATCACAGAAGGGACTGGTGTATACGGATTGCCGCCCGGCATTTCGCTGCCAGCGCCTGCTCAGCTTTTACCCCTGGGAAATTATCGAATACGAAGAAGACGGCGAAGCGTTGGCGCGCGGCCTGATGCCCGATATGACGACTGAAGTCATCTTCACCCTGCAAAACATCACGGAGATTGACCCGGCGGAATTTCGCGACCGGCCAATTACAGCGGCGGTTTCGGGCTTGGCCTACAACGCGCGCGTGGGGATCCGGCGAGGCAAACAAACGTTCGCGCCATTGACGCGCAAACTTACCGGGCGCCGCAACGCGACCGGAAGCAATTATGCCGTGCGCGGCACCATTCTTTCATGGCGCGAAATAACGAATCCGCAGACCACAGAGACGCTGTTCTGGATTGATGTAGACACCGGCCAAACGCCGTTGGAATTAATCGTTAATCGCACTCAGTTGAAAGGCGAATTAAAAACCGGCGAGTGGCTTTCCGCCGAAGTCTGGTTGCAAGGCCATATCCTCAACGACAAGGAATTGAGCGCTCGTTACGAAGGCATTGACCGTCAGGTTTCTCAGGGCGAAATGTGGCGGAAGCTGCGCCGCGAACACTGAACAGAAGCCGGGAGGATTCGTCTGAGGGTCGTGGGCAAGTCAGGAGCTTGAATTCTCCATGATCTCATTCCACTTCTCGTCCACTAACTTTATTTCGATTCTGATTTTGACTCTACTGGTTTGGCTTTGAAGGATCGCGCGATGGCATCAGTGTGACTGCGCAATGTGCCCAAGATGTTCTTCCTGCCCGTGAACTGGAGAATGAAAACTGTTTTGTCATTTGTGCGCAGGTAATAGGTTCGCCCGGTGAAAGGCTGCCCACTAATCGTTTTGTAATCGTAGGCCAGCAGCGCACCGTTTCGTCCGGCATTGATGACAAACTTTTCCATCGAAATTTTATCGTAGCCAGGATTGAAGCGAACCCGCTCTGATTCGTCTTTTGCCGCGTAGTCTATCAACTCCATCTTTGGATCAACATCATCCGCGCGGCGGATTTTAAGCGCACCATTTTCGCGGACTTTGAAGACGATATTGACATCCGCGCGCCCCAGCCCATCTTTATTGACGATACCAATCCAGCCCGCAGGCAACGTCACCGTATATTTCCCCTCAGGGTCTTCGAAAACTTCCTGCGCGTTCCCACGAATGACTGACAATACCGTCAGCAGAATCAGCAAAGAAGCGAATGCAAAATAGCGTTTTATCACAGTGCGGTTTCCTTCCAATTAATCTTGCGGCGAGAGGCCGAATCCATCATTGCACGGAATGTGCTTCCACCAAGCGCTTTCCCAATCGCCTGAACGATGGTTTCGCGCTGGATTGCAATCAGACGGGTAATGCCAATTTCCGCCGCCGCAATCATTTCGTTCATCTGGTCACGACTGAATGGTTCAGTTTCGGCAGTGCCTTGAATTTCGACGAAGCGGCCATCGCCCGTTTGTACGACGTTCATATCTACTTCAGCGGTGGAATCTTCGCTGTAATCCAGATCAAGCAATGCACGCTCACTGACAATGCCCACGCTGACCGCCGCGATAAAATCCCGCAGCACGGGTCGCGCGATTTTGCCGGCCTCAAACAGCCGCTCCATTGCCAGGGCCAATGCAACGAAACTGCCGGTGATGGCTGCCGTGCGTGTGCCACCATCGGCTTGGATCACGTCGCAATCAATCGTGACAGTGCGTTCGCCCAGCGCAGCCATATCCACGACCGAACGCAGGCTGCGTCCGATCAGCCGTTGAATCTCATGCGTTCGCCCGGATGGACCGCCACGACTGCTTTCGCGTGCTGTGCGGTTGTGCGTGGCGCGCGGCAACATCGCATATTCCGCCGTCACCCAGCCCACGCCTTTGCCCCGTAAAAACGGCGGGACTTTCTCTTCGACCGACGCCGTGCAAAGAACGCGGGTTTGGCCAAATTCAATCAGCACGGAGCCTTCAGGATATTTCGTAAAACCACACGTCATATGAACAGGCCGCAGATCGAACGGCTGTCGTCCATCGCTTCGAGCTTTGTTAGTTTGATTTGAGTCTGTCATTTCCCCAAACTTCTACCGCTTCCAGATGCTGAAGCGGTGATTCCAGAATTCGCTCCGCGATCCGGAAAAAGCGATCCGCGGCGTCAGTCACATAAAAGCGGCTTTCCTGTGTCTCGCCGCCCGGATTGAGCCATCCTGCCTGTTCCAGCAACTGCGCTGTTTCTTCCGCCACAGCTTCAGCGGAATCAATCAACGCCACATCTTCGCCCATCGTTTTCTGAATTACTGCTTTCAATAGCGGGTAGTGCGTGCAACCCAGGACCAGCGTGTCAATCTCTCGCTTGCGCAGTGGCGCAAGATACTGCTCAGCCATCAGCCGGACCACTTGCGATTCGGTTTCGCCTTCTTCCACAAACGGCACGAACAACGGACAAGCGCGCGCGAAGGTCTCGACCAGCTTATCGCCATTCAAGTTTTGATACGCCTCGCGAATCGCACGTTCGTAGGCGCCACTGTCAATCGTCGCTTCCGTGGCGATGACACCAACGCGGCCCGTGCGTGTTGCGCGCGCAGCCGCTCTGGCCCCCGGGCCCAACACGGTCAGGAAGGGAATATTGAAATCGCGCCGCAGGCTTTCGCGCGCCATCGCCGAAGCCGTGTTGCAGGCGACGACGATCATCTTGACGCCTTTTTCAATCAGAAAAGCCGCGTCTTCAATCGCATAACGTTCAATGGTCGCGCGTGATTTTGTCCCGTAAGGCACACGGGCCGTGTCGCCCAGATAGATCACACTTTCGTGAGGCAGGCGAGCGCGCAGGGCCTTGAGCACCGTCAAGCCGCCAACGCCGGAATCAAAAACGCCAATGGGAAGAGAATTCATGGAAGAAAAATAAAAAGGCAAAAGGCAATGGCAAAAGTCAAAAGGCCGGAACATCAGCTTCTTGCCTGTGACTTTTAACAGGTGCCTTTTGCCTTTCAAGCCATCAAAAAATAAATGATGGAGGTGGAGAGAATCGAACTCTCGTGTGGCAGCCGTCTTCGAAGGAATCTACATACTTATCCGCTTCGCTTGAATTTTCGCTCGCGCCCGGTAGCAGAAGCGACGAAGAACCGGGCGCAAACTATGCCAGAAGAGTTTCGCTTTTCAGTTCTGACCTGCACTGAATCGCTAGCCTGCAAAGTCGGCGCTCGACATCCGGCACACAGGCGATGCCGGAGCGAACGGGTAGTCTAGGTTTTAACTAGGCTGCCATTGCGAGTTCTGTATTCGCAATTATGGTTTTGCCTGCAGTTTACGGGTTACAGACTTCCCGGTATGCATCCGTCGCATCAGGACTCCCATCGAATCCAATGCACCCCCATATAGTTTGCTTTTTTCAGCGAACGGCCTAGAGTCTACGTGCGCGATTCCAAGAGCGCAAGACGGTCATTCGGATGCGTCCGTCAAACAGGACAAAGCAGGCCATCAGTACGGCGTTCTGCGAAATCCTCCCAGCCAACCAACTGTGAACTTGCTGACTCATCGTTCAGTGATGTTGTCAGACGAATAAAAGGAAAAGATGAATCGAAGAAGACTGCGTTTAGCAATATTGTTGTTTGCCTGTCTGGCAGCTGTTTCACAAATCGGTTCCAGCGCGCAACGCGTGGGAGGAAGTACAGCGGCCTCCTCCTCTCAGCAAGAGATGGTTCGGGAATACTGCATTGGTTGTCACAGCCAGAAAGCCAAGGTGGCAGGAGTTTCGCTGGAAGGGCTGGATTTCAACGATGTCGCCAGTAATGCGGAGCTTTGGGAAAATGTCCTGCGAAAGGTTCGTACAGGCCAGATGCCGCCCGCGCGTTCGCCGCAGCCAGATGCACCGGCCGCAGCTTCATTCGTGGCTTGGCTGGAAGGTTCGCTGGACAAGGCCGCCGCGGCGCATCCCAACCCGGGCAGGCCCGCAGTTCATAGGCTGAACCGGGCCGAATACAGCAACGCTGTCCGAGATTTGCTGGCGCTGGACATCAAACCGGGAATGGCATTGCCGGTGGATGATTCAGGGTACGGGTTCGACAACATTGGCGATGTGCTGACGCTTTCCCCCGCCTTGCTTGAAAGATATATGTCGGTGGCTCGCCGCGTCAGTCGCCTGGCCATTGGCGACCGCACGATCAAACCAACCGAGGAGCGGTTTCAACCGCGACCACCAATCGGAATGAGCGCGTCAGCGATGATCTGCCCTTCTTTTCGCGTGGCGGATTGTCGGTTCAATATTATTTCCCTCTTGATGGCGAATATCTTCTGCGCATTAAGACGCCATCGAATGGTGACACGGGGGAACCGTCCCGATTTTACGAAATACGATTGCCAGTGAAAGCTGGCTTGCGCAATGTTGGCGCAACGTTTCCGCGCGAAGGCGCAAAAACGGAACCTGCATTGCCAGGGCCACGGCGTGGAGGTGGCGGCGCTTCGGCGATGGCACCGCAAATGGCCTTGCTTGATCTGCGTCTGGACGGCGCGCGGATCAAACGGTTTGAAGTGCCTGAGACAACCGCGATTGAAGTGCTGATGATCAGCGGGCCTCACAACGTGACAAACCGAGGCGAAACCGCCAGCCGAGCAAAAGTTTTCATTTGCCGCCCAGCTTCGGAAAAAGAAGAACCCCCCTGTGCGAAGAAGATTCTTACCACTCTGGCCAGACGTGCGTTCCGTCGTCCGGTGACCGATGCGGATGTGAAACCGCTGCTGGCATTTTATGAAGCCGGGCGGCAAGCGGGCGAATTTGACGACGGCATTCAGCAGGCGCTTGAGGTGTTGTTGGTTTCGCCAGACTTTCTCTTTCGCGTCGAACGCGATCCGCGCACGGTGCCATTGAACGGGGTCTATCGCCTGAATGACATTGAACTCGCCTCGCGCCTTTCGTTCTTTTTATGGAGCAGTATTCCTGATGACGAATTGCTCAATTTGGCGGAGCAGGGAAAGCTCGCAGGGCAGGGAACTCTGAAAGATTCGGCCATTGTCGAACAGCAGATTCGCCGTATGCTCGCCGACCCGCGCTCACAGGCTTTGGTTGGCAATTTTGGCGGGCAATGGCTGCATCTTAGAAATCTGGAAACAGTCAAACCTGACCCGGACGTTTTTGCAGGCTTTGACGAAAGCCTGCGCCAGTCGTTCCAGCGAGAGACAGAATTATTTTTTGAAAGCATCCTGCGCGAAGACCGCAGCCTGTTTGAATTGCTCGACGCCAACTATACTTTCCTCAATCAACGTCTGGCCGAGCATTACGGCATTCCAGGCATTTACGGTTCGCAGTTTCGTCGGGTTACGCTAAATGATGCGACCCGGGCCAGCCGTGGAGGCTTACTTGGACAGGGCAGCATTCTGACTGTAACCTCCTACCCCAATCGCACGTCTGTTGTGCAGCGGGGCAAATGGATTTTAGAAAACCTGTTGGGATCGCCACCGCCACCACCGCCTGCGGATATTCCTGATCTAAAAGCCCACGGCAAAGATGGCCGGTTATTGACCATGCGCGAACAGATGGAAGTGCATCGCGCCAATCCCGTCTGCGCTTCCTGTCATGCCCGCATGGATCCGATCGGATTCGCGCTGGAAAATTACGACGGCATCGGAAGATGGCGGACAAAAGATGCCGGATCGCCGATTGATGCTTCGGGCAAACTCCCGGGCGGAACAACATTCAATGGCCCGGCAGAATTGAAGAAGATTTTATTGACCGGGCATCGCGATGAATTTGCCACGACGGTCACGGAAAAATTATTGACTTATGCGCTCGGACGCGGGCTGGAAGCTTACGACGCGCCATCCGTCCGGGCGATTATGAGGCAGGCTGCGAAAAAGGATTACCGCTTTTCCGCATTGGTCTACGCAGTGGTGAAAAGCATGCCGTTCCAAATGAGCCAAACACAGAGGAGACCGACGTTATGATCGTGATGAAAAAATCTTTGCCGCGCCGCAGCTTTTTGCGTGGGATGGGCGTGGGCTTGGCGTTGCCATTGCTGGATGCGATGACTCCGGCATTCGCGGCCAAAACTGCCGCGAAACCGGTGGTTCGTCTTGGATTCATCTATGTTCCCAACGGGATCATTATGGACAAGTGGAGACCGGCAACCGAAGGTGCGGACTTCCAATTCGCGTCCACGATGAAGCCGTTGGAGCCGTTCCGCGAACGACTGTTGGTGCTGAGCGGTTTGGCGCAGGTTCAAGGCCGCGCACTTGGCGATGGCGCTGGCGACCACGCGCGGGCGGGCGCAACCTTCCTAACCGGTGTTCACCCGAAAAAGACCGAGGTCAACATTCAGGCGGGCATCTCCGCCGATCAGATTGCCGCGCGGGAGCTTGGCAAATACACACAATTTGGCTCGCTCGAACTCGGCATTGAATCGAATCAACTGGCCGGTGGGTGCGACAGCGGTTATAGCTGCGCTTACACCAACACGATGTCCTGGCGCAGCGCCACGACGCCGCTGCCAGTGGAAAATAATCCACGCGCTTTGTTCGAACGGCTGTTCGGAGACGGTGACAGCACGGATGCCGCTGCCCGCTTGGCTTTGCTGAATAAACAGCGAAGCATCCTCGATTACGTGACCGGCAGCCTGAATCGGCTTGGCGGCACACTTGGCCCCAGCGATCGAAGCAAGCTCAACGAATATACAGACGCCATCCGCGACATCGAACGGCGCATTCAGAAGGCGGAACAACAAAACGCCACAATGAAATTGCCCGTCATGGAGCGGCCAACCGCCATTCCCGAAGAGTTTGAAGATCACGTCAAGATGGTTATGGATTTGGAGGTGCTGGCCTTCCAGACCGATATGACGCGGGTCATCAGTCTGATGATGGCGCGCGAAGGCAGCAATCGCCCATACCGTTCCATCGGCATTCCCGACGGTCATCACAATTTGACGCATCATCAGAACGAAGCAGACAAAATCGCTAAGGTGACAAAGATCAACGAAGTGCACGTCAGGATGTTTGCCTATCTGCTGGAACGCATGAAGGCAACGCCTGACGGCGATGGCAACCTGCTGGATCATTCGATGATTCTGTATGGCAGCAGTATCAGTGATGGAAATCTGCATACGCATCACGATCTGCCGATTGTTGTGGCAGGCGGCGGCGCAGGTCAGGTCAAAGGCAATCGCCACCTGAAATTTCCCAAAGACACTCCGCTCAACAATCTGTTGATGAGCATGCTGGATAAAGCCGGAGTGCCTGCCGAAAAGTTTGGCGATAGCACGGGCGGGTTGGATTGTCTGTCTGGTGTGTGAGGAACCGATGAAAGCAAGACTTCTGCTGCAATGTGGTGCGGTGATTTTGTTGGTTGCCGTGACGTGCCTGGCCAACGGCGTTCCTGATCTTTTGGATGCCGTTAAGCGGCGCGATCACAACGCACTGAAGTCCCTGATCAAAGCTAGGGCTGATGTGAATGTCGCGCAACCTGACGGCGCGACTGCGTTGGCATGGGCGATCTTTCTGGATGACGCGGAAGCAGCAGAGCTGCTGTTGGCGGCCGGTGCCAAGGTCAACACGGTGGATGAATACGGCGAAACGCCGCTGACACTGGCCTGTAATCACGGCAACGCAGCCCTCATCAAAAAGCTGGTTGACGCTGGCGCGGACGTCAACGCCGCGCGATGGGATGGCACGACGGCGCTGATGATCGCTGCGAATTCCGGTAGCGTCGAAGCCGTTAAGCTACTTGCTGAACGCGGCGCGAACGTAAACGCTGTTGAAACTAGAAAAGGCCAGACCGCACTGATGTGGGCGGCGTCAGAAAGCCATTCGAATGTGGTGAAGGAATTGATCGCACATGGCGCGGACATCAAAGCCGTTTCAAAGGGCGGGTATACGCCCTTAATTTTTGCCGCCATCAAGAACGACACGAAGTCTATTAAAGACTTGCTGACAGCGGGCGCGGACGCCAACACAAAGCTGCCCGATGGTTCGTCCGTATTGCTTGTGGCCGCAAGCTTTCGCAGTGCAGAGACCGCAATTGCTTTGGTGGATGGCGGCGCTGAAGTGAAGGTCGCGGACCGTCGTGGCAATACGCCATTGCACACCGCCGCGCAGCTTGGCGATGTCGAATTGGTCAAGAAGCTGCTGGCCAAAGGAGCCGACCCGAATGCCCGGAATGCGAAAGCGCTGGCGCGAGCGGGCGGTGGTGGCAACCCTTTTCGTGCGCCAGCCGGTGAGATCAGCCCCTTGCACGTAGCGGCGAAAGCAAACCAACTGGAGATTATGAAGCTGCTGGTTGCCGCCGGGGCCGATCCGAAATTGAAGGGCGAAGACGGCACCACGTTGTTGATGCAAGCGGCGGGCAGCGCCAACGTCGAAATTGTGAAGTTCGCTTTTGAGTTTGATCCCGACGTGAAAGCAGTGACCGAAAGCGGCGCGACGGTCATTCACGCCGCAGTCACGGTCTTCGGCGTGAACTTTGAGCAGAAAGAAGTCTGCAAGGTCATCCAATTTTTGGCTGAAAAGGGCGCGCCGCTGGATGAGCGGAACGCTAGCAGCAGAACGCCCATAGACATCGCGGACATTCTGCCCATAGATCAGGCCGTTGACCTGCTGACCGAACTCATCATCAAATCCGGAGCAAAACCGAAGACACCGACAAAGCGGTAACGTCGCAACTGTCCGGCGCTCCATCTGTTTCACTTCTCACGTCAGTAGTTCCAACTCCAGCCCGACAGAGGATTTCCATGAATTCAGCAAAACAACTTTCACCAGAATTGAACTCGTCCGCGCGCGGCGACATCAGCAGAAGAACTTTCTTTGGTTATGCTGCTGTGCCACTGGCCATGACTATACTGTCCCAGCGTGATCAAGCCGCTGTTTTCACCACAACAGCACAATCCAAAATGGGCATTGCTTCGACGTCTTTTATGGGCGCTGAGATCGGCTCCGGCCCGCCACAGCAGGGGACAACCCCTGCTCGTCCACGTGCCCGCGATGCTTACGAATTTTTAGAGAAGTGTTACGCGCTGGGAGCCGGAGGCATTCAGACTTCATTGAACGGTGACCTGGCAAAGCTGCGCGCACGCGCCGACGAACTTGGCATGTACATCGAAGGAATGGCGTCTATTCCCAGAACCGGCGACATCGCCGCCTTCGAACGCAGTTTAATGGACGCCAAAGCTGTCGGCGCGTTGGCGGTGCGCGTGGCCATGCTCAGTGGCCGCCGGTACGAAACCTTCCGCACATTGGCCGAATGGAAGACGTGGGTAGACCAAAGCCACGAAGCCTTGCAGCGCGCGCTGCCCATCATCGAAAAACACAAGGTCGTGGTCGCGCTGGAGAATCACAAGGACTGGACACTAGAAGAGATGCAACGCCTGTTCAAAACCTATTCAAGTGAATACCTGGGCTTGTGTCTGGATTTCGGCAACAACATTTCGCTGCTGGATGATCCGATGGAAGTGATCGAAACGCTCGCGCCGTACGCCCGCTCCACGCATATTAAGGATATGGGCGTACGACCGTATGAAGACGGCTTTCTGCTGTCGGAAGTCCCGTTGGGCACGGGAATTCTGGATTTGCCGCGCATCATCTCGGTGGTGCGGAAAGCCAATCCAAAAATCAAATTTTCGTTGGAGATGATTACGCGCGACCCGCTGAAAGTGCCCTGCTTGACGGATCAATATTGGACCGCATTCCCCGAACGCAACGGAAAGTATCTGGCACGAACGCTCAAGCTGGTGCGGGAACGTAGCAGCAGCGGCCCTCTGCCCACGGTTGCGCAACTGTCGCGTGAAGAACGCGCCAAGGTGGAAGAAGAAAACATCAAGGCATGTTTCCGTCACGCCAATGCAAAGCAGCTTTTTGCGTAAGATCGCACGCTACTCTCCGAAACAAAAAAGGCGAGAGCCACAAATCAGTGATTTGCGGCTCTCGCCTTTTTTGACCTTGGTTATGGTATTAACCATCAACGCCGTGACACTTCTTGAACTTCTTGCCCGATCCACACCAACAGGGATCATTGCGGCCAATCTTCGGCATGGTATTGACGACAGTTCGTGGCTTACCTTCGTCTTCGCCGGCGGCGGCGGCAGTCGCATTGGCTTTGGTAAAGGTTACCTGGCCTCGACGGGGACGGCGTTGAAACCGTTCCTCCGGCGGCTGTTCGACTGTGACCTGCAGATGGTAAAGCCCGCGAACCGTATCCATATCAATTCGATCCTGCATCTCTTCAAACAGGTCGAAGGATTGTTTTTTGTATTCAACTAACGGGTCTTTCTGCGCGTACCCAACCTGATTGATCCAGTCTTTCAAATGATCAATCGCCAGCAGGTGATCCTTCCACTGAGAATCAACGATGTTCAGCCGGATGATGCGTTCGTAATACCGCATTGCCTCCGCGCCAACCAGACTCTCCTTCTCGGTGTACATCTGCTCCAGCTTCTCCCAAATCGCCTTGCGGATGTCATCGCGCTCCAATTTCTCCAGATCAAATCCTGCCTCTTTGATGTCGAGACCAAACTGAAATTTGACCTGCACCCTAAAGGCATCAAATTTCCACTGGTCAGGCATCTCGTCCAAACTGAAATACTCATCCATCAGCAGGTCGAGAATCGCTTCGGCCAGGGATTGCACTTCGTCACGATGATCCGTGTTTTCCAGCAACTGGCGGCGCAATGTGTATATCGCCGTGCGCTGCTTATTCATCACGTCATCATATTCAAGCAGATGTTTACGGATTGTGAAGTTGTGATCTTCGACGTTTTTCTGTGCGGACTCGATGCGTTTGCTGACCATCTTCGATTCGATGGCGACGCCTTTTTCCATGCCTAAGCGCTGCATAATCGCTTTGACACGGTCGCCCGCGAAAATGCGCATCAAATCATCTTCCAACGAAAGGAAAAAGCGTGACGATCCGGGATCGCCCTGACGGCCTGCGCGGCCACGAAGCTGATTGTCAATGCGGCGCGATTCGTGCCGTTCCGTGCCCAGAATGTGCAGCCCACCCAGACTGACTACATCCTGATGCTCGGCTTCGATTGATGGTTTAACCTGCTGCACCGCTTCCTCAAGCTGTTCTGCTGTTGCTTCGTCCGGATTGACCTCTTTCCTCTTTAAAAGCTCTTTCGCCAGAAAGTCGGAGTTACCGCCAAGCAAAATATCCGTGCCGCGACCAGCCATGTTGGTCGCAATCGTTACCGCGCCCCTGCGCCCAGCTTGCGCAACGATCTCAGCTTCACGGCCTGCATTGTCAGGTTTGGCGTTCAGAACATTGTGTTTCACCCCCAGGCGTTTCAATTGAGATGAAATCAACTCGGAAGTTTCAACCGAAACCGTGCCGACCAATACCGGCTGGCCCTTTTCATGAAGTTCCTTGATTTCGTCAACAACCGCTTCCCATTTTTCATCCAGCGTCCGGTAAATCACATCGGAAAAATCCGTTCGAACCATCGGGCGATGCGTCGGCACAGAAGCGACTTCCAAATCGTAGATTTTGGCGAATTCTGCCGCTTCGGTTTCTGCCGTGCCCGTCATTCCACCCAGCTTCTGGTACATTCTGAAATAGTTCTGCAACGTCACGGTCGCCAGTGTCTGCGTCTCACGCTCAATCTTGACGCCTTCTTTCGCTTCAACTGCCTGATGCAACCCATCTGACCAGCGCCGGCCGGTCATAATGCGTCCGGTGAATTCATCAACGATGACAACCTCACCATCTCTGACGATGTACTGTTTATCCAGGGTATACAGCGTATGCGCAACCAAGGCCTGATTCAGACAATGCAACACTTCCATGTTCGATGGATCGAACAGATTGCCATAACCAAGCATCCGCTCAGCTTTTTCAATGCCCGACTCCGTCAGTGTTGCTCGGTGCTGGCGTTCGTCAACTTGATAATCAGTTTCGCGAATAAGCTTAGGAATGACCTCGTTGGTTTCGTAATATTTGCTTGTCGAATCGTCCGAAGCGCCGGAGATGATCAGCGGTGTTCGAGCTTCATCAATCAGGATCGAGTCCACTTCGTCCACGATGGCGTAATAATGGCCGCGCTGCACGCAGGTTGAAAGCTCGAACTTCATGTTGTCGCGCAGATAATCGAAGCCAAACTCATTGTTTGTCCCGTAGGTGATGTCAGCCTTGTAAGCTTCCTGCCGCTCGAAGTCATCCAGGTCATTCTGAATAATGCCAACGGTCATCCCCAAAAACTTATAAATCCGGCCCATCCATTCGGCGTCGCGTCTGGCCAGGTAATCATTGACGGTGATGACGTGGACACCTTTGCCCAGCAATGCGTTCAGATAAACCGCCAGGGTTGCGACCAGTGTTTTGCCTTCCCCAGTGCGCATCTCGGCAATTCTTCCGCTATGCAAGATCATGCCGCCGATCAACTGCACATCAAAATGCCGCATCCCGGTTGTACGGATGGAGGCTTCGCGCACACAAGCAAAGGCTTCAGGAAGAACTTCATCGAGCGCCGTCTGTTCAAGCAACTTGCGCTCAACCGGTGGCAGCGCATTGGCACCTTCCAGCAACTCAGCCAGACGATTTCTTAACTCTTCCGTCTTGGCGCGTAACTGGTCGTCCGATAGTTGTTTGATGTCTGGCTCAAGCCGGTTGATCTCAGCAACAACCGGCCATAATTTCTTCAGCAAGCGTTCATTGGCCGAACCAAAGACTTTCGTGAGTACCTTTTCAATGGCGTTCATGGCTAGTGCTTATTACCTCAGGGTTATTGACATAGATGTTGATCCACATGACTTGATAAACGATTGAAAAGTGTAGTGGACGCTTAGCAGAAGCGTCAAGCTAGCCATTTTTCGCGGTGTTTGGCGCATTTTGGCAACTCTCGAAAGACTGATTTTGCAGCCAGGCAAGAATTGACCGACACTCATGCTTCGTGTATTTTGATCTTGATCGCACCCGTAGCTCAGATGGATAGAGCGTCAGCCTCCGAAGCTGAAGGTCCCGCGTTCGAATCGCGGCGGGTGCATTTGTTAAAGAAAGCGAGATACGAAAGGGATGCTCAAATGGCATCCCTTTCGTCCGTTACCTTAACTTAAAAATTTTCGGGCGCGATCACATTTGTCCGCCATGTCCTGCGATACGGCATAAGCAGGCGATCAAGACCTCTTGCATCTCACGCGAATAGCCTGCCATCAACCACATCTTCGCCCAATGCAATCTCCACACCTTCTCAGACCTCTAGGCACCCACTTCTGAGGCAACATCACCACAACAAAATAGGGGTGGTTGCCCACCCCTACGTTAATGAACCTCGACAATAAATTTAGATACGTGAATCAAGCACGTCTAAAGAAGAGTTATTTCTTCTTTGCGGCTTTCTTCGCCGGTTTAGCGGCCTTCTTGGCCGGAGCCTTTTTCGCTGCTTTCTTGGCTGGCATAATGTCTCTCCTTTCTCTCGTTGATAGCCTGACCACAAGATAAAGTGTTAATTTGTTTCTTGTGGTCTAGAGCAATTAACATACTAGATATAGCTTATAAACTCCTTCATCATGTGTGTCAAGAAAAATCTTCTTCTTGTTCACTCATAGCCATACATTTAACGCTTAGGCTTGCCTGAGATGCTTACGGATCATCATGACGCGTGCGAATAAACATTGATTGTCAGCCTTGCATGGCTCCTTCATAATGAAATTATCGCAGGCTGGCAGGTCACACTTGCGAGTCAAAGCAAGATCATCAAATAACAATCAGAGGAGACAATATGAGTAGTGGATTCGCTGGCCGTGCTGTTGCGGCATTCATGGCGTTGATGCTTGTGTTCACCCCAATGGCGTCTTCGGTCAACGCCTATTCAGACAAGGATCGCTCGGGGAAAGACAATGATCAGAAATGGGAAGAGAAGTTTCGCTCAATTCCTCAGGCTGAACGGCTGAAAGAGTATATGCGCGTGCTTTCCGCAGAGCCGCACCACGTTGGCTCAGATGCAGACAAGCGCAATGCTGAATGGATGCGCGATCATCTGAAATCATGGGGACTGGATGCAAAGCTTGAAGAGTTTGATGTGCTGTTCCCGACGCCGAAAGAGCGTGTGCTTGAACTGGTGTCGCCGGAAAAATACGTGGCAACGCTGAAAGAGCCTGTATTGGCCGAAGACTCTGATTCTGGAGATAAAAATCAGTTGCCGACTTACAACGCTTATTCCGGCGATGGAGATGTAACGGCGACACTGGTATACGTCAATTATGGCGTGCCTGATGACTATGAGCAGTTGGCAAAGATGGGTGTGGACGTAAAGGACAAGGTCGTTATTGCCCGTTATGGCGGAAGTTGGCGTGGCATCAAACCGAAGGTCGCGTATGAACACGGCGCGATTGGTTGCCTGATCTACTCCGATCCGAAAGAAGATGGCTACTACCAAGGCGACGTTTATCCGAAGGGGCCGTACCGCGCGGATTTTGGCGTGCAGCGCGGCAGCGTGATGGACATGCCGATCCATCCTGGCGATCCGCTGACACCCGGTTGGGGCGCAACAAAAAATGCGCGCCGATTGTCGCGTGAAGAAGCCAAGACCTTGATGAAAATCCCTGTGCTGCCGATCTCTTACGGAGATGCGCTGCCTTTGCTCAAAACAATCGGCGGACAAGTCGTGCCGGAGAACTGGCGCGGCGCGTTGCCAATCACATATCACGTCGGCCCTGGGCCTGCGACAGTTCGGCTAAAGGTCGTTTCGGATTGGAGCCTGCATACGATCTACAACGTTGTCGCTCGCATTGAAGGCAGCACATATCCCGACGAATGGATTATTCGCGGTAACCATCACGATGCCTGGGTCAATGGCGCTGACGATCCGGTCAGCGGAATGGCGACCGTACTTGAAGAAGCTCGCGCGTTTGGTGAACTTCTAAAACAGGGATGGCGTCCGAAACGCACAATCGTCTTCTGCGCCTGGGATGGCGAAGAGCCGGGGCTTTTGGGTTCAACCGAGTGGGTCGAACAGCACGCGGAAGAGTTGAAGCAAAAAGCCGTCGCCTACATTAACTCTGACAGCACAGGCAAAGGGTCATTCGGCGTCAGCGGCTCTCACACACTGGAACGATTTATCAACGATGTGGCGCGTACGGTGAACGATCCGAAAGGCAAAGGCTCGCTGTGGGACGTGATGCGAACACGAAGGGGCAGACAGGAAGAAACCCGTGCGGATTTGCGGATCAGTGCGCTTGGCTCCGGTTCCGATTACACGGCGTTTCTGGATCATCTGGGCATTGCGTCGTTAAACGTTGGATTTGGCGGGGATGGCGGCGGCGGCATCTACCATTCGATCTATGATTCGTTTGCCTGGTATACGCGTTTTTCGGACACGACGTTCGAATATGGCCGTACGTTGGTTCAGGCGGCTGGAACGGCGACGATGCGATTGGCTGATGCGCAGATTCTGCCGTTCGAGTTCACCAACTTTGCCGAGACGGTGGGGAATTATGTTGATGAGATCAATAAACTGCCCAAGCAAAATGTTGATCTTGCGCCGTTACAGAAATCGGTCGTCAAGCTCAGACAGTCCGCTGACGGTTATGACCGTGCGATTCGCGCCGTCATCACCACAGGCCGTACGGATTCGCTCAAGGCTGATACAAAAGAGTTAAATAAACTTTTGTATCAATCTGAAAGAAAGCTTCTGTCAGAAGCCGGACTCCCGCGCCGCGAATGGTTCAAGCATCAGATTTACGCGCCGGGTTTTTACACTGGTTATGGAGTGAAGACGTTGCCCGGCGTGCGTGAAGCGTTGGAGCAGAAGAATTGGACGGAAGCGGCGGAACAGGTCGGCATCATCAGCAAGACAATTGATGCCATGTCGGCGCAGATCGAAGCGGCAACGCGTAAGCTGCAATGATGGTATTGGCAGAACGTTGAAGCCGAAAGGAAAAAGGAGAAGCGACAGTAGCTTCTCCTTTTTCCTTTTAACGCCTGATTTAGCCAGTCCGTTGGAAGGGAGTGTCAGGCTGCTTTGGCACGAGCCAAAGTGATTGCTTTCTCCGGGCATGACTGAACGCATAACCCGCAGCCCTCGCAAGCCTCCGGGTTCACAAGAATCGCTTGCTGCCACTTGTGAACATAGCCTTTGATTGTCCCCTTAAGGCTCAGCCCATTGCGTTGATCTTTTGGCAGTGTTTGAACCGCAAAGACAGAAACCGGACAAACCGCGACGCAGTCCGCTTTTCCTTCGCAACGATTGCGATCAATGACCGGCACCAATACTCCGGCGTCTTGTTTGCATTCTTTATGTTTAACCAAAGTAGCTCTCGGGAAATTTGGAACTGACGCTCACTTTGACTTAACGCTCAGGTACATTGCTGCGGAAGCGGCCTTGTTCGTCGTACAGTCGTTGGTAGATGCGCGCATTGCGATAAACGCCCTGCACGTAACCACGGGTTTCGCTCAAGGGAATTGCTTCAACCCATTCTTCGATTTCGTTGGTTGGAGATTCGTTCACCCAGCGGCGCACGCGCGTGGGTCCGCCATTGTATGCCGCGGCCACATATTCGAAGCGGTGGAAGTCATCCATCAACTGGCGAACGTAAGCCGTGCCAAGTTGAATGTTAAGCACAGGATTGTATAAATCGCTGGACGCGATGCGCCCGCCCCCCAGATTGTTGCGCCGCGCGACTGCCTGACCGGTGGAAGGCAGCAATTGCATCAAGCCCATTGCATTCGCACGACTGCGCGCTTTCGCATCAAATACGGTTTCCTGACGAATGATGCCTGCAATCAAGTAAGGGTCCAGGTTGTGCCGCTTGGATTCCTCTTTGATGTTCGACCAATACTTGAGCGGGTAAAAGACATCCCACGCCTCACGCGACATCTCTTCGGGCAAAGTCTGGCCGTAATCGGGGTAGGCACGTTTGAGCGAGTTGATCGCAGCGACGTTTTCGCCATTGAAGCGGAAGATTTGCGCAATGCGCAGATTAACAATGGGCGAATTGGGCGCGTTCGCGCGCGCGGCATCCAGTTCGTTCATTGCCGATTGATGCAAAGCGAGTTGCATCAACTGTTCGGCTTTCTGAACGCGCTCGGTGCCGGCTTCTTTGATTGTCTCGCGAACGGCGTTGATGGTTTGCAATCCTTCGACTGCATTGCGCAGCATCAAATCAGAATCAATTGCTCTGGCCCGGACGCCTTCTTTCGTCAAACGATCTACGCGGCGTTCCGCGTTCAGCCCGAACCAGCCTGCACCATACCGTTTCTGCAATGCCTGATAGATCACCAATGCACGGGCTTTATCGCCAGCCTTTTCTAAATCTGCCGCCGCCCAGAAAGCAGCTTTGCCGCGATTGTCAGTCACTGTTCCGTAATTCGCGATGTGCTCGGTCAGCAGCCGCGAAGAGTTGACGTAATCTTTTGCCTGATGCGCGCGCCAGGCCAGCCAGAAATGTGCTTCGTCAGCCTTGTCGGATTGCGGGAACTGGCGAATCAATTGTGAATAGAACGTGGCCGCCTGATCGTCGCGGTCGTGCTTTTCGTAATAGCGGCCGATGGCGTACAGCAGTTCGCCGATACGATCGCTGCTCGGCGCTGAACGGCGTAAATCAGCCAAAGCCTGCAACGACGCAGGCTCGTTCTTCAACGAAAGCTGGCCGAGGCCCAGATAGTACAAGCTTTCAGCGGCTATCTTCGGCGTGCGTGCGCGAATCCGGGCTAGCGCATCGGTGGATTGCTTGAACGCATCTGCTTTGTAGTAACTCAAGCCCGTCCGCAGCCAAATTTCATCACTCGCCGCGTTTGGGAATTGACGTGGAATCTGTTCGTAGGCCGCCGCCGCCAACGCATACAATCGTGCGTCATAAAGTTTGTCAGCGCGCATCCGCAATTGTGAAACATCGCCTGCCGCTGTTGCTCCACCAAGTTCAGCCAAACGCTGGCCGACCTTTTCAGCTTCGGCGGATTGCGGCGCGTCGAAATAGAGTTTGCGCAACGTCAGGATTGCTTCGTTCGTGCGGCCAAGTTTTTCCAACCCGTCGGCGCGCAGTTTGAGCGCGGTGCCATCGTTTTTGGCCACCAAATCCGTCACGCCATCAATCGCGATCTGATAATGGCTGCGCGCCAAGGCTGACCCAGCAGACTGCAAAGCAGCCGGACGCGCCAGCAAAGAGGTTGGGTATGTTTGCGCCAGGCGGCGAAACTCGCGCTCAGCCTCATCGCCGCGTCCGGATTCCTGTAACGCCTGGCCACGGTAATAGGCGGCGTAATCTCCCAAATTGGTCTGCCGCGCAATATTCGGATCGTTCAAGAGGCTTGCCGCAGTTGCATAATCTTTCGCCTGTAATCGCAGATAGCCGCGCAGCAAACGCGCCAGCGCAGCTTCTTGTTTACCAGCAAATGCGCTTTCAACTTTTTGCAGTTCGCCATCGGAATTTGTGGCAACAGCAGAGCGGAGTTGGGCTGTACCTCTGCCTTGTGCGGCAGCACGTTTGCCGGGCGCATCCAGACTAACCACGACAAATGATAAGACCAAACCGAGCGTGAAAATTCTGCGAAGGAAGGCTGTCATACTCAACTACTCCTTGTAATGCTTCAGCCAGGGGTGGCAATTGGCGGCAACGCTTCAGACAAAATCAAAAGAGATGGCGGGACAATTTGGCAAATTGCTCCGCCATCTCCAAATTACGCTCCCAGTACAATGGGACCGGGACAGTTCGGACCTAGCTTGTTTGTGTCGCCTTCTGCCAGAGTCTGCACCAGTTCATCGTAAAAGTAATCGAACCGCGTGGCGACGGCGGGGGAAACACGTTTGTCGTAGACCTTACGGCTGCGGTCAATCTCATCCTTGAGCCGGTCATACAGATCAAAACTGCGGCGGCCTTCATTGACCTTCGCCGCGTTGTAAAGCTTGATTTCAGAAACCAGCAGCCGCGCAAATCGCCTTGCATCATTGTGAGCGCGCTGTTCGGTTTCGCTAGTCGGCGCTGGCACGACCATGACGGGTTGTGCCGGGCGTGGAGATTCAGCCGCTGGCGCAGTGAACGCCGGTTGCGCGGGTGGAGTATAAACCGGCGGCGCAAAAGACGGTTCCACGGGACGAACTGGTGGTGCAATCACCTGAGGTTCGACTTTTGGCGGTATCACATCATTTTGCGGTGTTGGTTGCAGTGCCGGCGTGATCAACGCCGGAGGCGCTGGCGGCGGCGGCGGCGGCGTAGCAGGCTGGATGGGCGGCTCCACGCGGCTTGGCGCAACAACAGGTTCTTCTACCGGCACTTCTGCGACGGGTTCCGCTTTCGGCTCGAACAACGTCGGCTTCGAAGCAGGCTCTTCTTGCTGAACGAGCGTTGGCTTCGATAAATCTTCGGTGACTCTATTCTGCACAACAGCTTCTTCCGCAGCAGCGGAGTCCGCGAAATCATCCTGCACCTCTTGAGTAATGCGAGGAGGCGCTTCTTCAGGTTGGGCTTCCGGCGCAGGGGGAACCATGGGTTGCGGCTTGGTGATCTCTGCTGGCGCATGCAACGGAGCGGAAACGGCTGGCGCGGCAGCGGTTGCCCTGGCGGTTGCCGCAGATGGCGGACTCAGTTGAGGCGGAGGCCCAGCGGGCCGCACTGGCTCAACGCCTCTGCGCGTCGGCAGCAACTCAATGCCCATGCTGGCCACATGTAACAATGCTTCCAGGGCCGAGGTATTGATGGCGTTTTCCGATTGCGTTCCCGAATCGGCATATAGCACGGCGGCTGCTTTGCCACGAACCACAAGCGGCACGGTGACGGCGGTTTCCGGCGCGGGTGAGCCATACAAACCGAGCACTGCGGAGTTGTCGCCCGGCGAAGCCGAACGTCCCACCGCCGCGCTGAATGTTGTCAACGCTTCGCGCAGCAACGTTTGGTTTTGCGTCGGCACGGAAAGCAGCCGCACCGTTTCATCGTTCAAGCCGTTTTCAAACCCGGCGGCTTTCCACCCAACGGCATCACTCCCCTTGACAACGAAAAAGACGACGCGGGGCGCGAATTGTGCGGCGCGACGAACAAGCGTCGTCAGCGTGTCGGATTGCGTGCGCTGTGCGTCAATCTCTTCAATCGCTGATTTCAGATAGTCGGAACTGGATGCCTGTGCGCTGGCCGTCTGGGCGGATGAAACTGCAATCGTCAGTGCCTGGCGGCTGGCGTCAAGCTGTTCGCGCAACTCCTGGATCTGCGTATTGGCTTCGCGCCGCGCGACAGCAGCAGCTTCGGAACATGCCTGCTCCAGCCGTTTCTGGAATTCAGCCTCTTGTGATTCACGCAAGGAAGCTTCCAACTCACCGCGCGCTTCGGTCAGGCGTTGTTCCAAAGCCTGTTCAGCTTCGGCACGGGAACTGGCCAAACGCGATTGGAATTCCTGTTCGGCTTTATCGTTCGAATCGCTGAACCATTGCTTGATGGTGTCCAACAGGCCTGACGATTCCTGCTCCGTGACCTCTGTTTGGGAATGCTCGGTCAGCTTGGAGTTGATTTCGTTGATTGTGGATTGGAGTCGTTCAATCTCAGATTTGAGAGAGCCGATGCGCTGCCCAATGCTCTGGTTGATGAATTCGTTGGCGCGCGTCTGAAGTCGCGCTTCCCAGCTTGGCGCTTCCTGTGGGTTTTGTGAATTGATGTTCTCTTCGGACACTGTGTACCTCCGCCTGACAACAAGTTGACAACGGGCAATGTTCCGGCGGCGCTCGTGGCGCTCGCGTGAATTGTTTTTGGTGATAAACCTAAATCAGCCTTGGGGAGGACTGATACTTTCACTTTGCGGTTTGCCTTTTTAATTGAGCCAAGACCGGTAAAGTTGTCGGTGATTTCATTCTGTTTTGATAATGGGGCAATCGTCTTTTGCGTGGCTCATCTGCAGTTTGCTCCGGTAAAGGCGGCTCATTATCTTTTCTCACCTATGGCTTGTCAATTTATCAATTCTGGATAGTTGTATTTGCGGTGGAATAGCTCAAGTGCTGTATCCGGTTCTTTGCCGTCAGCAGGCAATAATACACGGTTAGACCAAGTCGCTTGAATAGAGCTTTCGGAAAACTGGGCAAACCAACTTTTGCCAAACCACTGTTGATTGTCTAAAATCCGCCCGTCATTGCAGACCATCATTGCAGGCCGTCATTGCAAGTATGCTGCAAGTAGCACTTCCGGCGATCATTGGCGCAAACGGCGCACCAACACTCATCACCATTGAAAAACCCGTTGACGAGGCCTGCGGCTTCGTCCACCAGCAAGGAGAGACATAATGAACAAACAAGAACTGGTTTCGCGCAGAACAATTGTCAAAGGCGCGGCGCTGACTGCCGCTGCCTCCACCTTCAACATTATCAAAGCCGAATCCGTCCGCGGCACAACAGCCAATTCCATGGTCGAAATCGGATGGGTCGGCAACGGCGGTCAAGGCACGCGCGACGCGCAACTGTTGGAACAGACCGGCCAGGCCAAGATTGTCGCCGTCGGAGATTACTTCAAAGACCAGGCCGATAAGGCCGCGACCAAATTCAAAGTAGACGCCAACCGCGCCCACGTCGGCATTGACGCCTACAAAGAAGTCATCGGCTCAAAAGTTGACGCCGTGCTGCTAACCACGCCGCCGGGCTTCCGCCCCGAACACTTCAAGGCTGCGGTTGCTGCTAAAAAACATGTCTACGCCGAAAAGCCGCTGGCTGTGGACGCGCCCGGCTGCCACACGGTGATGGAAGCAGGCGACAAAGCCAAGATGCAAAACCTGACCGTCGTCGTCGGTTTGCAGCGCCACTATTCCAAAGCCTATCGCGCGGCCAAAAAATTATTCGATGAAGGCGCCATGGGCGCGCCGGTGATGGCGCATTCGGCCTGGGACACCAGCGACATCTGGCCGGATCGTCGGGGCAAACGCAGCGACTGGAAATCGCAGATGGATTACGAGGTGCGCTACTGGTACTTTTTCAAGTGGCTGTCGGGCGATCATATCGTTGAACAGAACATCCACGACATTGACGTTATCAACTGGTTCCTGAACGACCATCCCGTGCGCGCGGCTGGCGTGACGGCGCGATTCAACAAACGCGATTTCGGCGACATCAGTGATCACTTCGCCATCACCTACGAATACGCCAACGGCGTGCTTTCGTCCAATACCTGCGTGCAAGTGGACGGCGTTGAAGGCGACGTGTCCGAAACCATTCGCGGCACCAAAGGCACCTTCACCACCACCGCCGGCAAAGGCGGCACGGGCGGCGTTCGCATCGAAGCCGCGCGGACGCGCAAGGATCCCAACCCCGCGCTGATTTACAAATACGAAGGCAAGGACGATCTGCATTACGACCAGGAAGCCGCGACCTTCGTCGCCAGCGTGCTGGGCAAGGGCGAAGGCGAAGACAAATATCGCAACGACACCAAGTACGGCGTCGAAAGCACCTTCACCGCCATCCTCGGACGCGAAGCCGCCTATCGCAAGACGACCCTGGGCTGGAATGATCTGTGGAACGAAAACAAGAAGGTCACGTTCAAGCCGGAACCCAAGGCGTAAAGACTTGTTGATTTGATCAAGTCACACCACGAAGAGCGCAAGCAGCAATCAGCTTCTTGCGCTCTTCGTGCGTCAGGAGATAATGACCCAGCCATGAAAATTCTGACTGCTCAACAAATGCGCGAGCTTGACCGGCTGACCGTCGAACGCTGCGGCATTTCGTACGCAACGTTGATGGAAACTGCCGGAAGCCGCGTGGTTGAGGCAATCATTGAAAAATACGGCCCGGTTGAAGGTAAACATATCGCCGTGTTCTGTGGGAAAGGAAACAACGGAGGTGATGGTGCGGTAGTGGCTCGATTATTATGGTTGAAGGGTGCTGCCAGAGTTACTGTATGGATGTTTGGCCGGATCGAGGAAATGCGCGGAGAAGCACGCGATAATATGGAGGCCGTTGACCGACTGAATTTCGCTTGGTCAAGATCATCTTCAAGTGGGGTGATTGGGCTTGCTCAGATTTCTGAGGAGGCACAGGCTTCGTTAGACTTTCATGCTGATCTTCTTGTTGATGCTCTTTTGGGTACTGGCGTTACACGTCCGGCGGAAGGACTTTACGCCAAAGCTATTCAGACGTTAAACACGGTTCGTCGAATTCATAGGGTACCTGTTGTCGCCATAGATATCCCTTCCGGCTTGTCCTCGGACAGCGCATACCCCGACGGCCCACACGTGATCGCGGATCTAACAGTCTCTTTCACAGCCCCCAAAATTGGCAACTTGCTGGCTCCCGCTTGCGAAGCGAATGGTGAGTTAGTCATTGTGGCTATTGGCTCGCCGGAAGAGATTATTCAAGAGGCAGGCTCACTTCTTCAGTCAGTGGATGAAGGATTAGTAGCTCACTGGCTTCACAAATCAGGCCGCACGCCCCACGCTCACAAAAATGCTGTCGGGGATGTCCTGCTCATCGCCGGTTCGCGCGGCAAGACGGGAGCAGCGGCGCTTTCGTCTGAAACCATATTGCGCGCAGGAGCGGGGCTGGTGACTGTGGCGACATCGAAATCGGCGCAGGCCTTGCTGGTCACGCAGGCTCGCCCGGAAGTGATGACCGAAGCGCTGGCAGAGACCTATGACGGTGCGATCTCACAAGAAGCCGTCAAACAGGCATTGCAGCTTGCGCAGAAAAAGACCGTCATCGCTCTTGGCCCGGGGCTGTCTTCCAGCGATGAAAGCACGCGAGCATTTGTACGGGAACTTGTCGAGCAACGGGCAATAGCTTTTTCTGGGCCAATGGTGATTGACGCTGATGGGTTGAATGCGCTCGCGCCGTGGCCGGAAGGATTGAAAGGCTCAGACGAACTGCCGATCATCCTGACGCCGCATCCGGGCGAAATGGCTCGGCTAATTGGAAAGCAAAACACTGAGGTGCAAACCGACCGCATCGGCATCGCGCGTGAATTTGCGACGAAGCATCACGTCATCGTTGTGCTGAAAGGCAGCCGCTCACTTATCGCCGCACCCGATGGCGAAGTTTACGTCAATCCAACCGGCAACGCGGGGATGGCAACGGCTGGATCAGGCGATGTGCTGACGGGTTTGATCGCGGGCTTGCTGGCGCAATCGCCTGACGACGCGCTCGATGCGACAATCACGGGCGTTTACCTGCACGGGCTGGCCGGAGACATCGCCGCCAGCAAGCTGGGCATGCGTTCGATGATCGCTTCAGACATCATCGCCAACCTGAGCGAAGCCATTCTGCAAATCGGCGGAGAAGACGAGAAAGGGAAGCCATCGGCCATCACAGAGATTTAACCAGCTATGATTCCCACCGGCCAATTCATCACCCATTCCGCCGAAGAAACTTTCGAACTGGCGTATCAGATCGGCGAAAGCATCACAGAAGCCACGGTCTTCCTGCTCGCGGGCGATCTGGGCGCAGGCAAAACCGTCTTTGCCAAAGGCATCGCCGCCGGACTCGACATTGATCCGGCAGAAGTCAACAGCCCAACCTTTACCATCGTGAATCAGCACGACGGGCGGATGCGGCTTTATCATCTTGATCTGTACAGAATCGAAGGTGGCGCGGACGATTTGCGCGAGATTGGGCTGGAAGAGATGCTGAGCGAAACAAATGCGGTTGTGGTGATTGAATGGCCGGAGCGAATCAATGAGTTTAGGATTCCAGCAGCGTATGGCGTTACAATTACCGATCTGGGCGTGGATGATCGAACAATTAAGATAGCGCAAAGCAACCACCCCAACACCGAAAGGAGTATATCGAGATGAAGATCAAACAACTTGATGTCGCCGGATTCAGATCGCTCAAGAATGTAAGTTGGAAGCCGGGCGATTTGAATGTTGTGATTGGCCAAAATGGAACTGGTAAATCAAATTTATTAAGCTTACTGGGGCTAATTGCGGATTCGGCGGAAGGGCGCTTATCAAAAACCATTCGAGCTAGTGGTGGAATGTCATCTATTGCATGGGATGGAGTCGCTCCGCAAATAGCGTTCCGATTACACACAATAACCGAGAATGAAGTAACACCTGCTGAGGATTGCTATGAAGTAGAAATCGCGGCACAGAGAGACTTGGGACTATATTATATTCAACGAGAGTTTTTCACTCACAAGATAGTCAATCCTGAAAATGCTGAAGCCGAGACAATAAAAATCATTGATATAAATAATAGCCAAGGCTTTTATTATAACGATAAGATTAGAATCAAGGGCGATGAAACTGCGCTTTCACAGCTAGGACGAAAATATAGCAACCCTTCTGAAAAATGGGTAGATAGTGAATTCCGCGAACAGTTACTCCAAATACGGAGTTATCAAGATCTTGATGTCAGGCGTAATTCTCAAATCAGACAAGCTCCCATAACTCGACACGATGTGCTTGTCGAGGCTGACGGACAAAATCTTGTAGCAGTTTTGAATACGCTCTGCTCTGAGGATCGGGAATTTAGGGATACCATCAATACAGGAATGCGCGCAGCTTTTGGTGATGTTTATGAAGAACTCGTTTTTTCTCCTGCGGCTGATCAGCGAGTGCAACCACGTGTTCGATGGAAAACCTTAAAGCGCGCGATACCCTTTGCCGATCTTTCCGATGGCACTTTACGCTTTCTATTTTTACTGACAGTGCTGACTGCCCCCAATCCTCCAAAGCTTATTGCGATTGATGAGCCGGAGACTGGACTACATCCCTCAATGCTGCCGATCATTGCCGAATACGCAGTTGAAGCTTCAAGGCGCACACAAGTTGTTTTTACCACGCACTCGCCACAATTCCTTGACGCCTTCACCGATACCAAGCCAACTACAACTGTAGTGAGATGGGAGAATGGTGAAACTTCACTGCACGCATTGGATGAGGAAGAGTTGGACAACTGGCTGCGGGAATACTCGCTTGGGACGTTATTCCGGCAAGGAGACTTGGAGGCGCTGGCGTGAAGTTCATCCTGTTTGTTGAAGGAGATACTGAAAAGAGAGCACTGCCAAGTTTCTTAAAGCGCTGGCTTGATCCGAGATTATCCCAGCCGGTCGGGATCAGTCCTATTTGCTTTAATGGAAATGATAATTACCTTGCGGAAGTCGGGAAAAGAGCCGAGTTATATCTTCGGCATCAAGATGTCATTGCTGTCATTGGACTGCTTGACCTATACGGTCTAAGCCTGCCATCGCATCTGAGCGAAGTGCGCGAGAAATACGATTGGGCCAAACAAGACATCGAAAAGCGCGTCAGCCGTCCGAAGTTTCGACAGTTTTTCGCCGTTCATGAACTCGAAGCATGGCTTTTAAGCGATCCAGCGATCTTTCCTTCGCAAGTTACGACAGCGCTTCGCAGTGCCGCTACCAATCCCGAAGCTGTCAATTTCGATCAACCGCCTGCAAAGTTGTTGAGTAGAGTCTATCGAGAAAAACTGAAGACAGGGCATAAGATTGAGTACAAGAAGACTGCTGATGGCGCTACTCTCTTCAGCAAGCTTGACCCCGAAGTTGCTTATCAGAAATGCCCACGCTTACGAGAACTACTCGATGAGATGCTGCGGCTTGCCAAAGAACGCGGCCAATAATTTTCCAGTGCCTGATTGTGCTAACACTCGATACGCCATTGATTGAACTGCACCTGCACCGCTTGCCGCGCGTCGGCAAGAAGACCTCGGAGTCTCTGGCGGTCGAGATAGCCTCGATCACTGCACAAGCCAATCCATACAAATCCACTGTCGAAGACTTGCTGCATTATCTGCCGATGCGCTACGAAGACCGGTCGAATCTGGCGCGGACGTCGCAATTGCAGGATGGCGAAACGGCGTCGGTTGAGGTGATGGTGCGCGTGGGCGGCATCATTCCGCTGAAAGGCGGGCGGTTGAAAATGTATGAGTTCATCGCCTCCGACGGCGAAGGGCAGGTGCGCGCGTTCTGGTGGAATCAAATCTTCCTGAACAAAGTCTTCACGCGCGGTTCGCGCGTCATCCTGTACGGGCAGTGGAAATGGAACAAATACAAAGGCTACTTTGAAGTCGAAAATCCTGATTACGAAACTCTGACCCACGAAGATGACGATGCGGAAAATTCAGCGATGCACACGGCGCGGCGCGTCCCCGTCTATCGCAAGCTCGGCGATTTTCGCACGCGGCAGCTTCGTTCGATCTTTCATCACCTTCTGGCCAACTTGCCACCGGAACTTCCAGAATCTTTGCCGGAAGAAATCGTCGCGCGCTGTTCGCTTATCCCGCGCGGCGAAGCGCTGCGCAAGATTCACTTCCCCGCCGACGATACGCCGCTTGACGATTACAACCAGGCGCGTTCGCCCGCGCATCGGCGGTTAATTTTTGAAGAGTTCTTCTGGCTGGCGCTGGCCATCGGCTTGCGGCGCGGCGAACGCGTCAAGGAGCCAAAAGGCGAACACATCGAAATCACCGACCGCGTGCGTGAAGCCGTGCGCCGCATTCTGCCTTTCACGCCGACCGATGCGCAGAAGCGCGCAATCAAAGAGATCGTTGCCGACATGACCAGCGAAGAGCCGATGAACCGTTTGCTGCAAGGCGACGTCGGCAGCGGCAAAACCATTGTCGCCGTGCAGGCGATGGTGATTTCGGTCGAAAACCTTTATCAAACTGTGCTGATGGCGCCGACCGAAATCCTGGCGGAACAACACGCGCGCAACATCAAACGCTGGCTGGCCCACACAGATTACCGCGTCGAATTGCTGATCGGCAGCATGAAAGCCAGAGAGAAGCGCGAGATTCACGAGGCGCTAAAAAGCGGAGAGATTGACATCATCATCGGCACTCACGCGGTGATTCAGGAAGCCGTCGAGTTCAAGAATCTGGGCTTGGCCGTGATTGATGAACAGCACCGGTTCGGCGTCATGCAGCGGGCTGAGATTCGCAGGCGCGGCGTGAACCCGGACGTACTGGTCGTCACCGCTACGCCGATTCCGCGCTCGCTGGCCATGACCGTTTATGGCGATCTGGAAGTTTCACTCATTGACGAACTGCCGCCGGGCCGCACACCTGTGAAAACCTTTGTGCGCGGCGATGACCGGCGCGAGAAGATTTATGAATTCATCCGCGAACAGATTCAAAGCGGGCGGCAGGCTTACGTGGTTTATCCAATCATCGAAGAGTCCGAAAAGCTGGACCTGCGCAACGCGACGGAGATGTACGAACACCTGCGCGCAGACATTTATCCCGAATACAAAGTTGGCTTGCTGCACGGCAAGATGAAGTCAGCGGAAAAGGAAGAAGTGATGCGAGGGTTCACAGCGAACGAAACGCAAATTCTGGTCGCCACAACTGTGATCGAAGTCGGTGTGGATGTGCCGAACGCTTCGGTGATGTTGATCGAACACGCCGAACGGTTCGGGCTATCGCAACTGCATCAACTGCGCGGACGTGTCGGGCGCGGTGCAGCGGAGAGTTACTGCATTCTGCTGGCGCAATTTGCCAAGACCCGTGAAGCACAGGAGCGGTTGAAAATCATGGAGCAGACGACCGATGGCTTCAAAATCGCGGAGAAGGATTTGGAGATTCGCGGCCCCGGCGAAGTGATGGGCACGCGGCAATCGGGGCTGCCCGAATTCCGCATCGCCAACATTGTCCGCGATCAGAAGATTCTGGAGATAGCCAAGCGCGAAGCGACTTATATGTTGGAAGAGCGCAGCAAGACGCGCGAAACCGATCGGTTGATTCAATACGTTCGCAGCCAGCCGCGTTTTGGTTTGGCCCGCGTGGGGTGAACGTTATAGATTTCAAAAAAATGTTTTTCCCACGAAGCCACACGAAGAATCACGAAGAAAATCAACCCAGCCAGTCAGAAATGTTCTTTCTGACTTCGTGCAACTTCGTGTGCCTTTGTGGGAGAGTTTCTTTTTCTTGAATGCTATGGATCGGTTTGCAATTGCATGTACGGTAGAGATGCCTCTCCGGTACCACGCGCATCAGCAAGCGGCACATCAAGTTTGTCCAACTTGCTTTCAGGCCAAGCCTTCGCTTGCTCACGCGCGCGGTACCGTACCTGGCGTGCTCTGATTTAGCTCGCCTTGTTTTCCAGGCTGCGCCACAAATACCAAGACGCGATTGAAGAATAAGGCCGCCAGCCGTTCTCGTTCGCGATTCGTTCAGCCTCTTCGGCATTGGGCAATTGATCAAAACCATATCGCAGTTGAATCGCGCGGCGAACGCCCAGATCGCCCACCGGCAGCACATCCATCCGCCCCAGCGAAAAGATCAAAAACATATGCACCGTCCAAACGCCGATGCCTTTGACGCTGGTCAGCATCTCTGTGATTTCGTCGTCGCTCATGCGCGAAAAGCGCGACAGCTTCAATGTGCCGTCTTCGGTCTTGGCCGCAAGGTCTTTGATGTAGCCGATCTTCTGAAATGAAAGCCCGACGCCGCGCATGGCTTCATCCGGCGTTTCGTTGATTTGCGCAGGCTTGGGGAAACGCGCAGGCGCATACAGTCCGACAAAGCGTCCGCGAATCGTATCTGCCGCTTTGGTGGACAACTGTTGCGAGATGATTGAACCAACCAGAGTTTGGAAATAGCGCGTGTGCGGGCGAATGTGGCAGGGGCCGTACTGTTTGATGAGTTGGCGCATCCCCTTGTCACGCCGCGACAACATCCGTTCTGCCTTCTCCAACTCCGCGAGAAATGTTGAATTGCTCAAGTCCGTGGAAACACCCTTTCAAAATGATGTAATGAATTTTGCAGCCACATCATAGAGCCTGCAGCAAAAGCATCAATGGCATTTGTGCCGGAAAAGGAATTTGGAGAAAAGAAATGCGCGACGGCATTCAATCGTTTTCACGCAAAGCGCTCTCGATCAGTGAGCGAGAACGCCGGCGAATCTGAGCAGGTCGGAAAGAGTGAAGGTGCCGGTCTGTAGGCACGGCAAACTGGGTGCCCAGTTCGGCGTACGCAGGATCGAGTTTTCGCTGCGGCGAATCAGGCCGACCAGCACTTCAGCCACAATTGTGCCGCCGACTGGTCCCAGATGCTTTCCGCCGCCGCGCGCAGCAGCCTCAGCCAGAACGTAAAACCACAACGGAGTGCGCTGCAAAAAAACCGTCTCGCGCAGGACTTGAAGTTGCTGGCTGCTTGCCGCCACCGCTTCGATCTCTTCCGGCGCAAGTGGCGTTTGGCCAATCGCCCGCGCCACGGCCTGTCCGGTCGGCATTCGCAACAGATAACCTCGCAGCAGATTTCTGACGGCCAAACGCGCACCGTCTTCCAGTTCCAGCCTTCCCTGCAAATCGGGCAGTTGAAAGAGCGGCTCAACCAACTTGGGTGCCAGGCGGCGTGCCTTGTTAAACGGCGCGCCCGCATCAACGAAGTTTTCCCATTCAATAATCCAGTTTTCAGGCAGCGTAGCCTTATCGGTGAGCTGTCCGCTCATCGCCGTGAACGTAAAAAGCTTTGCCAGCGTCGCGGGGGCCGTCCCCGGTTCGCCGCTACGGTTGAAGTTGAGATTGAAATTGTAGTCAGATCGAACCATTGCGTGGCCGAAGCGAAAAGCCGCGACGGTGAATTCCAGCGGCAGGAAGAAGGGTTCGGCCATCGCGTCGTAGAACCTGTTCCCATCCCGCCGCAGATCGTCAACGATCTGCGGCGAAGCAATTCGCTTCAGATAATCGTGCAGGACTATGTGCTGGTAATGCTGGCGCAGAATCACTCGAGCCTCTTCAAAAGACTTCCCTTGATTCACCAGCCTGTTGTGCGCGCGCAAAAAAGCGACATGCAATTGCTGAATGATGACGTTTTCGTCGTTGCGCGGATCGCCCGTCAACGCAGCGCGGTCATGATTGGTTGCGCTGTTTCGCCCCTCGCGCGGCAGATCGTTTTCGTCGTCCTTGCCCGCAGGCCTTAGAAATGGCTTTTCGGGAATGTGGAGCAGTGTGACCTTTCCTAAACGCATCTTCTGGCCGATGCGCGGCGCGGGCACTCCGTAAACGCTGTCCAGATCGAGCGTCGCGCTCCGCGCGTTATGAATCCGCCGCCCGATTTCATTGAGCGGCAGCGGCTTCAGGTCAGGATTGATCAGCGCCAGCAGCGGCGCAGATGTCGCGTCGAAGGTGACATCGTGATCCACAAACTGGCCGAAGTAAGTGTAGGCTGAAGGAATGCCGGAATCACTGCTCGCCGCGCCGCTTTCGTCGCGCATGGTTACCCCTAAACGCACCAATCCGTCACGCGTTTCGCGCGATTCCGGCAGCAGGTTCGCCGGATCATTCTGAAGCGGCGAGAAGAGAAAACCGAAATCATGCAAATTCCCCGGCGTTGCCGCAGCGAAGGCCGCAGGCATATCTTCGCTGCAACTGGCCATTGCTTCTGCGGCACAACGGATTTGATAAATCGAGATGGCTTCGCCATGAGATAAACGAGGCATATTCGTATCTCTTTTTTTTTGAAGTGATGTTTCGGTTTCGATTGACGCCAAAGATCGAGGCTTACCGTGTGGGACAAGATCGGCCTCCTGTCCCACACCCGCTGTGAGCGGTAATTTGATCGAGTTGAGGATCCTCGTCTTCTGCTGAGGACGCGAATTAAATCTTGAAAGAGCGATGGCCAATGATTGAAGCAGGCAGAGCGGACGCATCATCAGTTCTGCCTGAGTGGACGGCTGCGCGGTTTATGGCACGATGTCCAGTTCCGGACGCGGCTGAATTGGCGGAGGAAGCGGGCCGTCAATATAATCCTCCAGGCCATCAATCAAGTACCATTCGTTATCATCCCGGTCGAGCGCGACGGTCAGCACCAGGCAGTCTTGGCGATCCACCACCCAGACATTGGCCATCTTGACATCGTTTCTGTACAACCAGGGAATGATGGATTTCTTGTAGAAATCGAGGAATTCCAGCTTTCTGTCTGGTTTGATGAAATAGAGTTTGACCGCTTTATGGTCTGGGGAAAGAACAATTTTTCCTACCATGCTGATTCTCCTCTCTGTATTTTGGGGCAATTCATTTTTGCGCTATTACGTTGTTTCGCCTTTGACAGGTGGCGTAAGATGCGCCCGCCATTCATAACCCACTCCATTGAATGGCCGCTCCTGAATTTGTCTTGCGACGTGATTCTTTGCTGGTATCTGGCAGGATAAGCCGGAAGCAATTTCACAGTCCTAAAATACCCGGTTAAATTCCAATAAAAGTTCGATTAAAGAGATTTTTCCTTTGACAACAATTTGATGATCCCCCGCTCCCGCTTGACATACGAATTCGGCCCTTTTCGCCTGGAGGTTGCGCAGTGCCGCCTGCTTCGCAATGGGCAGCCCGTGCCGTTGCGCCCCAAACTTTTTGAATTGCTGGCTGTGCTGGTCCAGCGGCATGGGCAGGTTCTGGAGAAAGACGAGTTGCTGGCGGCAGTCTGGCCAGACATTGAGGTTTCAGAGAGCAACCTGACGGTCAGCATTAATGCGTTGCGGCAGAGTCTGGGCAAAGAACAATTCATCGAAACGATCGCCCGGCATGGCTATCGCTTCGCGACAGAAGTCAGGCTGATTGCGGGAGCCGAACCGGCGGCCTCATTATCCGATCAGATGGAACCGGAACAGCCAGGGGGCGCGATTCCATTGCACTCGCGTTTTTACATTTCGCGCCGCACGGACGAAAAGTTCCAGGCAGCCATCGCCAAACGGGACAGCATTGTGTTGGTCAAAGGCGCGCGTCAGGTTGGCAAGACATCATTGCTGGCGCGCGGGCTGCAACAGGCTAGGCGGGCGGGAGCGTCAGTCGTGCTGACAGACTTTCAACATTTGACGGCCTCGGCATTTGAAAATGTTGAAAAGCTTTTGCTGACGCTGGCGGAAATGATCGCCGATCAACTAGACCTGCTGATATTGCCGCATCAGGTGTGGAGCAGCTTTCTCAGCCCAAGTACCAATTTCGAAAGATATCTGCGGCGCGAAGTGTTGCCCAAAATACCGGCTTCGCTGGTTTGGGGGCTGGACGAAGTAGACCGTCTTTTCAACTTCGGTTATGCCAGCGAAGTCTTCGGCCTGTTTCGCTCCTGGCATAACCTGCGCGCGCTGGAACCGGAAGGGCCGTGGCCACGGCTAACGCTGGCGATGGCCTATGCAACGGAAGCGCACCTGTTCATCACCGATCTGAATCAGTCTCCGTTCAACGTGGGCACTCGGCTGACATTGGAAGATTTCTCTACATCGCAAATCGCCGAACTCAATTTTCGCTACGGCCATCCGCTGCACGGCGATGAAGAACTGCGGAGATTCTGTCAATTGGTTGGCGGGCACCCTTATCTGGCGCAACGCGGGTTATACGAAATCGCCCAGCGCGAACTGAGTCTCGCTTCGCTGGAAGCGCAGGCTGATAACGACGAGGGGTTGTTTGGCGATCACTTGCGGCGAATATTGGTTTCGCTGCAACGAGACTCTGCCCTGTGCGAAGCATTATGCGGGTTTCTGGAAGGACAAGTGGAACTGACCCTGGCCAGTTTTTACCGGTTGCGCAGCGCAGGCATTCTGGTGGGCGATTCCGCATCTGAAGCGCGACCGCGCTGCGAACTTTATGCGCGATATTTGAAAGGGCGGCTGCGATGAGCAATCTTCCACAGGATGTGGCCCCGGCAGATGATGCGGTGCGGGACTTTTACGTCGTCGGCGGGACAATGCGCCACGACGCCCCCTCTTATGTGGAACGGCTGGCAGACAAAGAGTTGTTTGACTCCTTAACGCGCGGGCGGTTTTGTTACGTTCTGACAGCCCGGCAAATGGGCAAATCGTCGTTGATGATTCAAACGGCGGTGCGGTTGAGAGAGAAGCAGTTTCATGTTGCCGTGCTTGACCTGACGGCAATCGGTCAGAATCTGACTGTCGAACAATGGTATTGCGGCTTGCTCGTTCGCCTTGCCAGCACTCTGGGATTGGAAGACGAACTTCTGGAATTCTGGTCATCCCCGTCGCCGCTGGGGCCAGTTCAGCGCTGGGTGCAGGCGATTCGACTGGTCATCCTGCCGCACTGCCGCGAGCGGCTGGTCATCTTCATTGATGAAATTGACGCCGTGCGCAGCCTGCCGTTTTCGACGGATGAATTTTTCGCGGGCATTCGCCATTGCTACAACCTGCGCAGCGAAGATGCGGAGATGAACCGGCTGACCTTCTGCCTGCTGGGCGTTGCGACGCCTGCCGATCTGATCCAGGACCCGCGCACCACCCCATTCAATATTGGCCGCCGCATCGAATTGCATGACTTTACCGAAGCCGAAGCGTTGCCATTGGCACGGGGGCTGGGACGCGAAGAAAGCCGCAGCCGAAGTCTTTTGAAGCAAATTTTATATTGGACAAACGGCCACCCTTATTTGACGCAACAACTGTGTCAATCAATCGCCGAAGATCGAAGCGTGGCCGACAGCGCCGGAATCAACCGGTTGTGCGACGAGATGTTCATCGCGCCTCGCGCGCAACAGCGTGACAACAATCTGCTCTTTGTCCGTGAACGCCTGCTGCGCAGCGGCTCGGACATCAGCAACCTGCTTGAGCTTTATGGCAAGGTGCTTAAACGCGGCATCGTCAGAGATGACGAAACCGATCCGCTGGTCAGCGTTTTGCGCTTATCCGGCGTGACTCAAAGCGCGGCGGGGCGAATCAAGGTGCGCAACCGAATCTACGAGCGCGTCTTTGATGAAGCCTGGATTCGAACCAACACGCCCGATGCTGAACTAAGACGGCAGCGCGCGGCTTACCGGCGCGGTCTTATACGCGCGATGCTCGTCAGCGCTTTGATCCTGTTAGTGGTCGCCAGCCTGGCTTTCGTGGCGTACAAGCAAAGAATCAGGGCCGAGCAACAAGCCGACGCCAATCACCGCCTGCTGTACTTCGCGCAAATGCGGATCGTCCAACAGGAGTGGGAAAACGCCAACCTGGATCAAGTGGAAGAATTGCTCAACGCTCACCTGCCTCAACCGGGCCAGGAAGATTTACGAAGTTTTGAATGGTACATGTTCAGGCACCTGGCACAGAGTGAGCTTTTCGGCTGGAAGGAAAAGCATCAAATCGTCAGCCTTGCCTTCCAACCCGACAATCAAACGCTGCTTTTCAGCCAGGCACTGCGTCCCGACGATGACGGCAGCCATAAATACCTTTTCGATTTTTATGATCTGAAACAGAGGCAAGTGCGATCTTCTTTCAAAGTCCCGGCGGGTAAAAACTTTGATCTGGTAGTTTTCTCCCCCGATAAACAACGCATCGCGACGGACGGGCCAGACAACACCATCAACGTTTGGGAAAGCAGCTCCGGACAGGGCATCGCACACTTTGCAGGCTATTCAAAAGCCATTACAGCCCTGGCCTTTTCGCCGGACGGGCAACGACTGGTAGCAGGTGATCTGAGCGGCGCGATGAAAATCCTGGAAGTTTCGACGGGCAAAGAAATTTTATCTCTGCCAACAATGCAGGGATGGATTCGATGGGCGGCGTTTTCTCCCGATGGCCGATGGATCGCCACAACGGACGATTCGCCCGAAGTTAAAATGTGGGATTCAATCAACGGTTCTCGACAACAACCTTTCATTTTTGCAGAGGCAGTGCTAACTCGATGCGCATTTTCCCCTGACGGAAAAATGCTGGTCAGCACGGCAAAGGATGGGCGCTTACAGTTTTGGGAAGTGAGTTCGCGGCGAATGGCCAAACAAGCAAGCGGACACACCAACGAATCAATGGCCTTTGCTTTCTCTCCCAATCTGCAAACGCTGGCGACTGGCAACGCAGATCGCACCGTCAGGTTATGGGAGATTTCCACGGGACGAGAGCTTTCCATCATTCGCGGCCACGGTTCCGCTGTCCACGATGTCGCATGGTCCGCGGATGGAAAGCTGTTGGCTGCAGGCGGATTTGACGGCACAGTCAAACTTTGGGATGTGGCGACCAAACCCGAACCCATCCTACCCGGCGAACCCATCAAGCAATATTTCGCCACAACCTTTTCCGCCAACCGGCAATTAATTGCGCTAGGCGTCACGCGGCAGGGGAAGGTCAAGCTGTGGAACCTTTCAGCCGGCCAGGCTTTGGCCGATCTGGACGAGAAAGAAGATTCGATCCTTTGCGCATCATTTTCGCCGGATGGTAAGTGGCTGGCGACTGGCGGACTGGATCAGTTGGTAAAATTGTGGGACGTGGCAAGCGGGAAGCTGATCCATTCCCTGAAAAGCCACACGGCACATATTTACAACGTGGAGTTTTCGCCGGACAGCCGCCTGCTGATCTCTGGTTGCGAGGACCTTAAACTGAAGCTTTGGGATGTAGCGCGCGGACTTGAATTGGCCCATTTCGACAGCGGGGTGAAAAACTA
Source organism: Blastocatellia bacterium (assembly GCA_038211695.1). Taxonomy (GTDB): domain Bacteria; phylum Acidobacteriota; class Blastocatellia; order RBC074; family RBC074; genus RBC074. The sequence goes on from JBBQVH010000005.1 coordinate 60,354, forward strand.
TTTTCGCGCGGTTTTCTCTCCTGACGGGAAGACCCTGGCCGCCGCTTGCAGCAACGGCGGCGTACAACTGTGGGATATCAAAACCGTGAAGGTTCTAAAAACATTCACCGGCCATCAGGATCGAGTCCGCGCCATTACCTTTTCACGCGATGGCCGCCAACTGGCCACGGGCGGAAAGGACAATACCGTGCGGCTGTGGGACATTTCGACAGGGCAAGAACTCAAGCGTTTGGGCCGCTCCGATTACGTTCAGCGAATGACCTTTTCCTGGGACAATAAGCGATTAGTCACAGGAGGAATTGATGGCGCTGTCAGAGTGTGGGATGTGACGACCGGACAAGAGTTGATGAAGCTAAAAGGGCATGCGGACAAAGTAACATCTGTCACCTTCTCATCGTCCGATCAGGATTTAGCAACCAGCGGCGCGGATGGCACGGTCTGGCTCTGGCGCGCGGCCAGACTTCAACCGCAAAGATGACTTTTCCAGTCACGCGGCCTTCTCATTTTGCCTCTTCAGTCCGATTTGTTTTCGCATCATGTCACGACGAAGCCACTGCGGGACGCTTGCTTGACGCGCTTGCGGACGGTCACTTATAGTCTTTGCCGGTTAGCAGGTTTGCAGTTTCGCAATTAGCAACCATCCTGAAATTGTCCCTACATAAAGAAAGTGAGAGGTAGTTATGGGTTTAGGAATGCCGGAAGTTGTTTTAATCCTGGTCATCGCCTTGATCGTTTTTGGCCCGCGCAAATTGCCTGAACTAGGCAAGTCACTGGGGCAGGCGATGACGCAATTCCGCCGCGCGTCTGAAGACTTCAAACGCACCTGGGAGCAGGAAGTTGAGTTGGATAAGGTTCGCAAACCGGATACCGCAGCCAGCAGCTCAAGTCACAATGACAATTCGTCGCATAGTTACAACGATCCATACAATCCCTATGGCAGCGACGCCGATTCGTCGCATCAACCTGCGGCCATCGCAACTGAAAGCCATACCGGGTCGAATGCCGTAAGCAATACCGCCGAGCACGAAATCGCGAAGACCGAGGCGGTGGCTACTGGGGCGGGGAGTAATTCCGCCGATACGGCAGCCGAATCAAAGCAGAAGCACTGGATTTAGTTTTCGGATGACGAATCAACTGGCGGCAAACGCCGCAGGAAAGATTGGTTGCCGTCGAGACGCCTCTCGCGGTCAACCATTTTTTTTGTTCGGAGCAAAATGAAATGAGCAACGAAGTAGCAGCGGCCGAAGAGCAAGAAGGATTGCAGATGTCTTTTCTGGATCATCTGGACGAACTGCGCAAGCGGTTGGTTCATTCGGTGATCGCCATCTCCATCGCCTTTTGTGTGTGCTTCTATTTTTCGGATTATATCTTCAACTTTTTGAAGGTCCCGGTACAAAAACAATTGCGCAGCATGCGCCTGAAAGCGCAATCAATTAACGGCCAGTCAGACTTCAGCCAGTTACAGGAAGGAGAGTCTGCACAATATACGTTCGTCCAGGAATCCGCAGTCAACGGGGTTAAGATTCCGCTCGGCACAACGATTCACGTCAAAGTGGTTCGTGCGGGGGAGAAAAATTCGGTGGTTCTGGCCGAACCTTGGGGCGTCGGCCACAGTGTGCTTCCGGCTGGTAAACCGCTTAGTCAGATTTTGGCGGATGGTGGCGGGGAGATCATTTACGATGAGAATGAAGACTTGGTCGTCAGCAAGGTCGGCGGCGCATTTACACTGTATATGACGATCGCGCTTTATACCGGGATTGCGTTGGCAATTCCTTTCTTGCTCTATCAGGTCTGGGCTTTTATCGCGCCCGGCCTGTACAAGCACGAGAGGAAATACGCTGTGCCTATTGTTATCATGGCCGCCGTCTTCTTCACGCTTGGCGCAAGCTTCGCTTACAAGATCGCGTTCCCTGCTGCGTGCCAATATCTGCTTGGCTTGCAAGAAGCAGGACGCTTCCGCACGCTGATTAATGCCGAAGATTACTTTGACCTGATTATTATGATTATGATTGGGCTGGGCGTTGTCTTTCAGATTCCAACACTGTCCTTCCTGCTGGGTCGCATTGGTTTGATAACGCCGCGAATGATGCTGAAATCGTGGCGATATGCCATTGTCCTGATCTTCATCATTGCCGCACTACTGACACCGACGCCGGATGCATACAACATGATTATGTTCGCGACACCGATGCTGGCCTTGTATTTTTTGAGCATCGGCATCGTGTGGGTCTTCGGCAAACCACGACAAACCGACGAGGAGTATGCCGCCAGTTCATCTTAGTTGTTTGTTCCGTGACTGAATTTTGCGCAGTCATTCGCCCCCTCTTTTCTCCTTCTCTTTTTCCATAAAAGGGTGCTTCAACCCTCGCTCAGCCTGTTCGCGAGTGTCGTATACATTGGGACGCGCCAATACGACTTTGTATTGCGCAACCGCATCGTTGCGCTGTCCGGCCAAGTCGTAAACCTGTGCGGCGCGTAATAATGCCAGCGTTGCCAATCCGGCATCCGCGCCATTCGATTTCGGCACGGCCAGGAAATGCTCCGCCGCGAACCGGTGCTCTTTGCCCAATGCCAAGGCTTCCGCGTACTGGTAATGCACCAGATCAATCGCCTCCCGCGCCGACGAGTCTTTCAGCAATTCTTCGAATGCGGCGTATGCATCTTTGGCGCGATTGAGCGTGACCAGCGTCGAGGCGGTTTCCAGCTTGAGTAAATAGCTGCGCGGATACTTTGCGCTGAGTTCCTGCAGAATCACCAACCCGTCGTTGTATCGTTTTTCGTTCTGGTAAATGGCCAACAATCCCACACGCGCATCATCGGCGGTGGCAGCGTCTTTGGCGACGATGGTTTGTAATCGTTCAATGCCGCGTTTTTTGTTGCCGCGCACGCCGGCAATCGTCGCCAGGGCTTTATACACAAACGGCAGGTTGCCGACGATGTAATCGTACATTCCCACTGACAGGTAAGCGTCGTAATAATCCGGTTTGATCTTCAACACCTTCTCGTGCGCGTCCACGCTGCGCGAACCGTTGCGCATGGCCGCAAAAAACTTGCGCGCCACTGAAGCCTCATACGCTGCCATCACACCGTAGAACGCACCGAGAAAATATTGCGCGTCTGCGTCATTCTTGTTGCGGGCAACCAATGCCAACGCTTTTGTTTTTGCCTGCGCCATGCGGTCGCGAAAGGCGCGATCCACAACCGGCTCAACCTGATCGCCTTCATTTTCCTCTTTGGCCTTCTCGGCCCCGGCATAAAAGCTGGACTCGTCGCGGTAGAGGCTGGTCTGCAACCGGCGGCTCTTGTTCAGATGTTCAAGCCAGATGACTGTAGCCAGATAAAGATCTCCGGCCGGGTGTTGCGGCTGGAGCTTTTTGATCTGCTCGAACTTCGCGCGCGCAGCGTTGTAATCAATGTTGTAGAGCGCCGCATTGCCCGCGCGCCGAAGCTCAACCACTTCTGGCATCAGCGCAGAATTGGGCGATGCCGCGTTCGTGTCGCCCAAGCTGGTTGCAGGCGTTTGGCTGAAGGCCGTGACCGGCAAACACAGCCCCAAGACAATCGCTGCCTGTACAAATAAAGTTCGCCTTTCGATATAAAACCAGATTCGATTCATCTTCATGCAACTCCTTCTCAAAACTTCCCCTGATCATTAAAGCAGAGATTGAGGGGCATAAATTCGCAAAGCATTCGGCACAATCTCAAAATTCATAGGCAGCTTGCCGACGCTGTCTCCGTCAAGCTGCACGGGCGCATCATCATTTGAATTGGCCATGGCCGCCTCTGCCTCCTGATACACCACACTTCGCCTACGCGTGTGAGCACCGGTCATGCTCAAGAATGCGTTACCCAGCCAGGCCAGCCGGCTGCGGGCGTTAAAGACGCAAACCCTTAACTTGTCATCATCTATTCGCGCGCCCGGAGCCAGCGTGAACATGCTGGCGTAATGAGAGGCGTTGGAGATGACGGCAAAGGTGCTTTCGTGCCGTTGCCCATTAAAGCTGAGCGAGAACGGCGTCAGTGGCATACGTGCCAAAAAATCCAACCCCGCCGCCCAGTAAGCGCCTTGTCCAGCAAATTTCTTCAATTCCAAATCCACCTTTCCGACAATGGCGGCGTCCAGTCCAATGCCTGCCATCAGCAGAAAGTAACGCTGCCATCCGATTCCGGGTTTCACCGCGCGGCCCACGCTGATTGTGCGAATGCTGCCCGTGGCGATCAATCCGGCCAGAGCGTCCATATTTCGCGTCAACCGCAGTTCTTTCGCCAGCACATTGGCCGTTCCGCCAGGCCATATGGCTAGCGCCGCTTCACTGCCAACTAATGTTTGTGCGACTTCATTGATCGTGCCGTCGCCGCCACAGACAACAATGATTGAGATGCCGTCTGTCAGCGCTTGCTGTGCAATGATCGTTGCGTGCCCGGCATAGGCAGTCGGCCGCAGGGAAGCAATGATTCCCTGTTCGTGCAACGTCAGGCGCAATCGTTCGACCTGCTTCAAGTCGCGCCGTATCGCGCCTGCAGTTGGGTTGTAGATGAGTAAAGCTTGTTTCAATTTCGTGCTGATCTCTTCGCCTGGATTCATTTGACCTGCAGTCGATGACAATTGTGCAATCGCCGCGCCAATCAGCCTTTGCTGTCAGCAAAGGGGTTCGCTCCAAAGTCGTTGGATACAATTGCAACTTCTGCCTGACAGGCGACGGAATTTGCTGACACCCCGCAACTCGCTTATATTCGCGCCCTCTGAACGAAAGCTTACGCAACTACTTCCGAATTCAAAACCGTGATGAGCCTTTTCGAAGTGCGAAATCTGAGGACCTACTTCGCCACGCGGCGCGGTGAAGTGCGTTCGGTGGATGACGTGTCGTTCAGCATCGAACAGGGAGAGACGCTAAGCCTGGTTGGCGAATCGGGCTGCGGCAAGTCTGTGACCGCGCTTTCGATCATGCGCCTGGTTGCGCCGCCCGGACGGGTGACCGGCGGCGAGATTCTGTTCGAAGGCCGCAATCTGCTTGCGCTTTCTGAAAGCGATATGCGCGCAATCCGCGGCAACGACATTGCCATGATCTTTCAAGACCCGATGACCTCGCTCAATCCCGTCTACACGGTCGGCGAACAGATCGCTGAAGCGATTCGGCTGCACCGCAAAGTCTCAAAGCGCGAAGCCTGGAATCAGGCCATTGAAGGCATGCGCGACGTGGCAATTCCAGCGCCCGAAATTCGCGCCAAAACCTACCCGCACGAAATGTCCGGCGGAATGCGGCAGCGCGTAATGATCGCGATGGCGCTGGCTTGTGATCCGAAACTGCTGATTGCCGACGAACCGACAACGGCACTGGACGTGACGATTCAAGCGCAGATTCTGGATTTGCTGACGGAACTGCGCGAAAAGCGCAATCTGGCGTTGCTGCTGATCACGCATGATTTAGGCGTTGTGGCGGAAACATCGGATCGGGTGGCTGTGATGTACGCGGGCAAGATTGTCGAAGAGGCTTCGGCCAAAGAATTATTCGCTCGCCCACGACACCCATACACCGAAGGATTGTTGCGTGCTGTCCCCCGGCTTGACGAAGAGCGGCAAGGAAGAATGACGCGCCTCGAAACCATCGAAGGCGTCGTACCCAATCCGCTGGCGCTGCCAGATGGCTGCCGTTTCGCGCCGCGCTGCCCGCACGCGCAAGGCGAATGCCGCGAAGGGGAAATTCCATTGATTGGCGTCGGCGCTGAACACGCATCACGCTGCATTCGCGTGGGCGAAATCTATCCGACGCAAAATTGACCGCCCCCGTAGCAGGGCGCAAAATCAGAACGCGATGACTTACCAAACACTTGTCGAAGTCAAAGACCTCACGAAACACTTTCCCGCCGCGCACAAACAATCCGTTCGCGCAGTGGATGGCGTGTCGTTCACGATTCAACGCGGCGAAACATTCGGGCTAGTGGGTGAATCTGGTTGCGGCAAAACGACCGTCGGACGATGTCTGCTGAGATTGATCGAACCAACTGCGGGCGAGATTCGTTTTGACCGGCGCAATCTACTGAAACTCAATCGCAAGGAGCTGCGGGCGCTTCGCCGTCAGATGCAGATCATCTTTCAAGACCCATACTCATCGCTCAACCCGCGAATGAAGGTCGGTCAGATCATCGGGGAACCGTTGATTGTTCATTCCATCGGCAAAAAGAATGAACGGCGCGAACGGGTCGCAGAGTTGCTGCGCGTGGTCGGCCTAGACCCCGATTATGCGAACCGGTATCCGCATCAATTCAGCGGCGGTCAGCGGCAACGCATCGGCATTGCGCGAGCGCTGGCGCTGAACCCGGATTTCATCGTCGCTGACGAACCGGTTTCGGCACTGGACGTTTCGGTTCAGGCGCAGGTCGTCAATCTGTTGCAGGATTTGCAAGAGCAGTTCGGATTGACTTACTTGTTCATCTCGCACGGGCTGGCGGTGGTCAAACATATCTCGTCGCGCGTCGGCGTGATGTATCTGGGCAAGCTGGTAGAGCTTGCCCAGGCAGACGAAATCTATTCCAAGCCGTTGCACCCATACACACAGGCACTGCTGGCGGCGATCCCGATTCCTGACCCCGAAGCAGAAAAGCGTCAGACGCTGAGGTTGGGCGGCGATGTGCCGACGCCGCTCGATCCGCCTTCCGGATGTCGCTTCCACACACGCTGCTCATTCGTCATGGAGCGTTGCAAGATCGAAGAACCCAAATTTGCAGAGATCACGCCCGGCCACTGGGCCGCCTGTTTTCTGCACGAATCACAATTGGCGTAGTTTTGTCAGTTGTTTCCCGTTATTCCAAACCAATCCCCAATAAGGAGCAACCATGAATCCCGAACTAAGCTACGTAAATCAAGCGGGGCCTGATCCCGCCCCCGCACCGCAAAGTTTCTTTAGTCGTCTGACAGGAGTCTATTTCTCTCCCGGCGAAACCTTCCAAGAGATCGGACGCGCGCCTGCTGTTGTCGTTCCGATCATAGTGCTGGCATTGCTGACGATTGGTGTTGTATTTGTCGTGTCCCAGCGTATTTCTTTTGAAAAGGTGGCCATTCAGCGCATTGACGATGGCGTGGCCGATCACAAAATTACGGCGGAGCAGGCCGAGCAGCAAAAAGAGGGGATGAAGAAGATGATGCCCTTCTTCAAGATTCTTATTCCATTGGTCGCTGGCATTTTCGTCATTGTGGCAGCATTGGCCATCGCGGGTTTGGCCAAGCTGTTCAGTTCGATGATGGGCGTTGATAACACGTTCTTGCCCCTGTTTGGAGTGACGCTATACACAATGTTGGCCGTCTCGATTATCTCATCCGTATTGCTGATCATTCTGCTTTATCTGAAATCGCCGGAGGACATTGATCCCAATAATCCTATGGGATCGAATTTGGCCGCGCTGCTATCAATGGCCGGAGTGACAAGCTTGCCCAAATTCCTGAAAGGTTTATTGGCCTATGTGGACATATTCTACATTTGGAAAGTCATCCTGCTGGGCATTGGCTACGCGGCGGTTTCGCGAAAGCTGAAAACTTCGACCGCGATCGTTTACGCTTCAGTGGGTGCGCTGGTGTTCGCATTAGTTGGCGCAGCCTGGAATGCGCTCTTTGGCTAATGGCGGAGAATTCTTTTCTGAAAGCGGGCAGGGAATCAGATTTTTGCCCGCTTTTCAGAAGTAGCTTTTAGAATTCGGTAGATTGAGTTTGAGCTTGATGAATAACCTGTCCCAACAACTTGCCCAGCTTCGCCGCGATTACGTTTCGCAGCCCTTTGATGAAAGCCACGTGGCCGACGACCCATTTACTCAATTTGGACACTGGTTCGAAGAAGCGATGCAGGCGGAACAGCCCGATGTTGAGGCGATGACACTTTCGACGGCAACGCGCGAAGCTCATGCCTCAGCACGCATCGTCTTGCTGAAGGGTTTCGATGAGCGTGGCTTCGCTTTCTTCACCAATTACGAAAGCCGCAAGAGTCGTGAACTGGAGCGGAATCCCCGGGCAGCCCTGACGTTCTATTGGCACACTCTCAACCGGCAAATCCGGATTGAAGGCATTATCGAAAAGACTTCAGTACAGGAGTCAGAAGATTATTTTCAAACTCGACCGCGCGGCAGCCAGTTGGGCGCGTGGGCTTCGCCGCAAAGCGACGAGATTGCCAGCCGCGCTGAATTGGAAAGAGGGCTGGCTGAGATCGAAGCACGATTCGCGGACGGCAAGATTCCCTGCCCGCCGTTCTGGGGCGGCTGGCGATTACAGCCAAAGCTGATCGAATTCTGGCAGGGGCGTGAAAGCCGTTTGCACGACCGCATTGTCTACACAGCAAAAAACGGCGCGTGGCGAATCGTTCGCCTTGCGCCGTAAAGATGAATGTCAGGACTGCATCAGGCCAAGTTCGATGATCGTGCTGATTGGTAGATAGAGATGAAAAGGGTCATCGAGAAGTTCCCTGAAACCGAAGCGCAGATAGAAATTCTTTGCGTTTTCAGTCAGCGCATCAAGCACGACAGCATATAGCCCCGTTTGCTCCGAAATAATAACAGCACGCCTGAGCACGTCCAGCAGCAAATGTTCGCCAACGCCCTGCCGTTGGATATGTCGGTCAACTGCCAGCCGCGCCAGCAACAATGCGGGAATTTCCGCCTTGCTTACTTTGCCCGGAACTTGTTTGACTTCGAGCGTGGTGACCAACGTGGTGTGATAGCCGAGTATCGCCGCAGAATCCGCTGTCGCAACTGCGACAAAGGTGCGAGAGATACGTCTTTCCGCACTTTGTCTGGCATGTTGTTGCAGGAATTGATTGAGCGATGGCTCTCCGCAATCGAAGGCTTTGCATTCGTGGAGCGGAGAGAGCGGGATGATAATCAACTTTGTTCTTGTGTGGTGCGTTGTTTATATCGCGCCGCAGCTTCTTTCAGCGCCTCGTTGGGCGGCGGCGGCGCAGACAAATCGGCGAGCAAACGTTTGCTATCCCGCGCAGAGAGTTTGATCTTTGTTGGGAAGATGTCCTTGGCGGCGCGGCGGGCAGCCGCGCGTCGCCTGACTTTTTTGACCGACTTCGATTTGATTATTGACATCGCTCTTTTACCTCACGACAGGGAATATAGCACGGAGCGGAAGTGCCACACAGAACGGACGGTTTGGAATGACAAAAATATTTGGTAGTGGCTCAATGAGGAGAGAAGAAGTTAGCCACAGATAAACACAGATGGACACAGATCGCTTTCAGAATTGCATCATCTGTGTTGATCCGTGTTCATCTGTGGTTCCAATTCTCTTCCGTCTGAGCCATTACCCAATATTTCTCTCCACCTTTTTATGCGTCCAGGTCATAAGCAATCTTCAGCCGGTGCTTCACTTCTTCGTCAATCTCTTCAAGCGAACTGATCGGAATGCGATGGGTAATGCGATCCTTCTTTTCAAATCCACCTGTATCAATTAACCGCGCGGAGGCCTTCATACTTCCTAACGCCAGCCCTAGATCAAGCCTTGTGCGCGTTGTGGGCTTCAGTTGCGCGAAAACGTGATTGCGGTAGAGCGGCACAATCGTTTTGCCCGGGCAGGCTTTGACATCATTGCCGACATTCAATCCAATTTTGAGCAGTTCGTCATAGATTGGCCACAGACTGGCTTTCGCTCCGGCAAACATTTCTTCAACGTAAATCTCGGCTTGTTGCAAATAAGCTTCGGGCGAGTCTTCTTCCGAGCCTTTGCCATCGGCGCGTTCGGCCAGCCACCACGCGCTGTTCGTGCCCAGGTTATATCGTTCTTTTAACCAGACACGTCGTTCCTTTTCGCTCTTTGGGCCATGCTGCTGGATGATCTCGATCCACTCTTCCATTGAGTGGCCGGTTTTTTCCGGCAACGATTCGATCCATTTTTGCACCATCACCACACCAGGGTGAACACTGTAGAGTGATTTCGAATTTGCCTCTGCCATCTACGACTCTCTTTCTTGCGTTACCAGCCAAATTACCGAATGACCGGCGTCTCGCCGAACTTGTTGGCAAGCGCCGTCAGGTATTTTTCCATCGTCGCGGTGTGGCCGAAAACGAATTTGGACAAAAAGCGAAAGAGCGGATTGCTGACGGTGCCACGTTCGGTGACCGTCAATTGGCATCCGCCTTCGGTCGTCGGCGTGATTGAATATTCCCAGACGCCGCCAAAGCCCAAATCATCCGAAGCGATCTGGCGCACCAGCCGGCGCGGTGATTCGGCTTCGATTGTTTCAAGTGGAATCTTCATTCCGGACATCTCTTCCTGCCAAACTTCGTGGCCGTTGCGATCTGGCAATCGCTCGACGCCCTTCATTTCGGGATGCCATTGAGGCTGGCTGGCAAAATCGGTCACAGTCCGCCAAACGCTCTGCGGCGGTTGGCGGACTGTGAGCGTTCGCGTGGCGACGTGTTCCCTGGGCAACAAACTGCCAATGGCTGTCGCGCAGATCACCGCCGCGATCAAGACCCCGACTGCAACCAGAATCCAGAACATAACTTTCCTCAAAACAGTTTCCCCGGATGATAGACAAGCGATTGCGTGATGCAGCGAAAGGCGCGCGAACCGCCCTGGGATGCCTGGCGTCGTGGGTCGCCGGGCGGTCGTCGCGCCTTTCGCTGCTTCTTTCGCGGTACGAAACTAAATGCCGCGAAAGTCTCAAGAAGGATGTTGGTCGAGTTTGATGATGTTAAAAACCGCGCCCTGCGGGTCTTGAAGAACGGCGAAGCGACCTGTTTGAGGGATGTCGGTCGGCGGCATGCAAACTCGTGCGCCAAGCGATACGGCTTGGGCGACACAAGCGTCGCAATCAGCAACATCGTAATAAACCGACCAATTCGGCGGCACCTCGCCCCATTCCGCCTTGATCGTCATCATGCCGCCCATCGGCTGGCCGCCGAAGTAGATTTCCGTATATTCCGCCGGCGTTCCAATGCCTTGAGTTTTCGGATCCCAGCCGAAGACGGTCGAGTAGAACTTTTTCGCGGCCTCGACATCGCGCGTGGCCAGTTCCTGCCAGCACATCGCGTTGTGTTCGTTTTTGACCCCAACGCCGATGTGCTTGCCCGGCTGCCAGATAGCGAAGGCAGCGCCGGTGGGGTCAAGCGCGACGGTCATTCTGCCGACATCAAAAACGTCGAACGGCTCCATCATCAACGAACCGCCGGCAGCGGTGATGGCTTTTGCCGTCTCGTCGGCGTTTTCGACGGCGATGTAAGACATCCAGTTCGGCGGGATGCCCTGTGAAATCTGCTCCTCCTGTTGTCCGCATGCCGCGGCAACATCTTTGCCGTTGAGTTGAAACATCGTGTAGACGCCGTCAGGCCCCATCGGCATGTCGTTGATGCTCCAGCCGAAGAGTTCGGAGTAGAACTTCTTCGCCGCGTTTTGATCGGTCGTGCTTAGTTCGACCCAGCAGAAGGTTCCGGGCGCGTGTTTACTGAATTCCATTTTGGTGATCTCCTCTGAAAACGTGGAACGGACTTTAGTCTGTTCCGACCAGGAACGTTCCACGTTTTGATTGTTTCCGGGCGTCGCTCGCGACATGAACGACTCCTTCGGAGTAGGTTTGTGAATTTTGGAGAACGGTCAGTTGAATCGCCGGCGCTTCGGCCGGCGACAGTCCAGCAAACGCCGCCGCCCCACTGATTGTTCCCCGCGATTCAGGCCGCGCGCGCCAGACCGTCTTCTTCCCACGAACGTTCCGTCCACAGGTATTTCATCGCCGGTTGGCCCATTGAAACGAAGGTGCCATCAACGGTCTTGATCATTGAAACCTTCGATCCCATCTCGCGCACATAATCGGTTAACCGGCCACGATGATGAACCGTGTGATCGTGCAGGAACGTCAGGAAGACGACCGCAGGATGGCGAAAGACTCCATAAAACGAGACGTAGGTCGTCAGTTTCTTGACGGTCAATTTGCGAATCGCTTCGATGCCTTCGACGAAACGGTCGTCGTAGTAAGCGATCATCTCGCGCATGCTCATTCCCGGATCGGGCAGGTCGCAGGCGCTGCGATTGAACGTGCCGCTGATGATCCCATTCATCAGGATGAGTTCGGTGTTGATGACGTGGCAGGCCATCTCGCGCGCCGAGCGTGACCGCGCTGCGGGCCGATAATCGCTCTGCGCTTCCGGAATGGAAGACAGCACGCGCAGGGTCACCAGATGGGCTTCCTCGACTCGCTGTAACAGGAAGTCACGAAGAAATAATGCTTGTTCGGTATTCATAAACGTCCCCTTCTTGTTTTCACAAAGTAGCTAGTGGGCAGTTTCGGAAGTCCTCCTCCCATTTCCAGGCTTATTTTCCTTTCCCACATTTTCCTGTCTGAGCAGTGGCCAGCGGACAGGAAAATGTGGGAAAGGAAAATAAGAATAGGGAGGCGAAACTTCTGAAGTCTTCCACTAGAGATTTTTCCCGCGATTGTTCTTGAAAGACGTTTGGGTTCGCCTGGCGGCACCTCATCGGTAAGCGCGCAGGATTTCGACAATCTGTTCGATCACGTTCGTGGGCACTTCGGCAATGGACAGATCCGCCGTGCCAAGCACAGTCTTCACCATCCCGTCAGCATGTTGTTCGATGCGGTGAGCGCGTTCGACCGGGTCGCCCACCGTCAGTTCCTTAATTTTTCGTGCATCGGCAATGATTTCGAAGACGGCAAACGGGTCAGCGCCCGCTGTGTCTGCGAAACCGCCGCCCGATGACCGCGATGAACGTTTCGTAGTCATATTGTTTCATCACGCCCCAAGCCCCGCGGCTTAAATAACCGGCGTAACGCTCCTTCTTGTACTTCCCTCCGATCACTTCGTCCCGTTCCGACCAGCACCGCCACAAGCTCCAGCCATCTTCCGCGTCGCGCCATTCGCAGCCCAAAGGCGTCGGAGGCACATCCAACTCCTTCGATTTTTTCAGGCTACCCTTTTTCAGACCGGTTGATTTTGCTCGCGGCTTCGAATCCTTCTTCTGCAATTTGGCGATACTTTTACGCGGGCCTAAAGATTTATACCCGGAGGCTGCGCCAGATGCCCTTATTGCAGTTGCCGTTGCGCGATGCGCGTCTTCCACGTCGAGGACATCGTCGTCCCATAGCTCATCTTCAAAACTTTCTTCGGCCTCTTCCGGTTCCACTTCATCAATCTCGTCATTCCATTCTTCATCGCCTTCTTCTGGCAAGCTATGACCAGCGCCGGATGCGATGACAGGGACAGAAACTTCAGGTCGAAGCCGCGCTTGCGCCTTCTCGTTCTGCGCCACAGTTCCGGCGCTTATCTGCGGCGCGTAGGTTTTCCCCCATCGAAATTGCCGTGCTGTGGCTGTTGAATCAGACGCGCTCTGCCACGGGCAGCGGGTTGTCCTCCGTCTCCGACAATCCTATCGGCCAATAGCCTGGCTTCGATTTCAGCGCGTTCGATCATTGCGACCTGCACGTGTTCACTATCCAGCCCGTCCGTCTTGGCCTGAATAATTGTCTCTTGCTGCTTGCCCAAATAACGAAGCTCCAGCCGGATCAAGCGCGTGACGGGATCGGCCAGTGTGATCAGTAAAACAATGATCAAGATTCCGATAAACACTGAAACCGCGCCCCAGCTTAGCCAGCCCTGCTGAAAGTCAGATAGCGACAAATGCTTGACCATCATGAAGTGAGTCGTAATGTTGAAGAGCATGACGCCAACAACAAAGATCATTCCGGCGAGTGAGATAATCCGCTCTGCCATCGAAGAGAAGGCGCGCGTAAATCCATATACCAGCCAGATGAATGCACCTTCGACAACCAGGACGGCGAAGAGCGCGAGTACCTGCTGTACCAGGTAAGGCGTGTCACTGAATCCTTCGCGGTAAATCATGAAAGACGAAACACAGCTCAGCAGCGTGATGCAGACCAGAATCAGCCCGCCGCCCACGATCACATTTTGCCGCGCCCTGTTATGTTTGAATGCATCTTGTACGTTATTCATAGTTCCTCCTGTCAGGTAAAGGGTTAATTCTTAATCCGCCACGTGGGGACGGGCTTCATTTTTGGGCACACGAGGGCCGCGCACTGACGCGGGCAGCACTGGTGCCGTGACGAAAAAGGGCGGCATTTGTTTGCCGTTCTCCGGCAAACAGCGACACTTCTCCTGAGCCGGCTTTCCAAAAGCCGGAGCTTCTAACTACGCAACCGTATGGTTGCCCTTAATGCTCTTCCGATGTAGTCCCTCTGCACGCACTCGGGCGCTGGATCACCCATTCGACGCGGGCAGTCGAATGGGTGAACGCCCTTTGGCCGAGGTCGGTTCAAGTGGTGCAGGCGGGCTAGTAGGAGCTTATTGCGATTGCAACTCCAAGAAACTTTTCAAATTCGAGCATTCAACCCGGCAATCCGACAATCCGGCTCGCAGAAGGGTGTAACTGCTCCAAGCCTCAAACAGCCGCCTTAGATGGCAGCCATCAATGCAGAGCGCATCTTTTCAGCGTAGGCAATCAGCGTTGCGAGTATGAAACAGCAGCCAGCAAAAAAACGAAGCAGAGACTTGCTTCGGATGTGATCGAACTCGCTGTTGCATAACAGCGACCTGGACAACGGGTGGCCTGACAACCAACTCAGATCATCTGAATTTGCGAATCAGGCCGACCACGATGCCCTGGATTTTGACTCGATGCGGTGGTTTGATAATGATCGGTTCGAACTCATCGTTCGCCGGCTGTAGCCGGATATGAACGCGTTCGTCATAAAACTTCTTGACCGTCGCCTCTGCATCATCAATCAGCGCGACGACGGTTTTCGCCTGGATCGGTTTATTTCCCGGCGGTTCAGCAATAATAAAATCACCGTTGGAAATCTGTTCATCTCTCATGGATTCGCCCTGCACTTCAAAAGCAAATCGCGTGGGCGAATACATATCAGCAGGAACAAAGAGTGTTTCCTGCCGGAGAAAAGGTTGAATCAGAGCGCCAGCAGCGATCCTGGCCAACAATGGAATCTGCAACTCCCCTTTCTCCGGGTTTGCCAGGGCAAACATCGGAGCCTCGCTCTCTGTAGACGTAATCTCGATCCCGCGATGAACATTCTTGTGACGGCGGATCATTCCTTCGCTTTCCAGCTCCGTCAATTTCTGGTGAACACTTGCGGGCGAGCTTAATCGGAAATGCTCCTGAATTTGAGAGATCGTCGGCGCATATCCATACTCGCGCTGGAAGTTGACCAGAAACTCTAAGAACTCCATTTGACGAGGTGTAAGCGGCATTTTTGCTCCCTGAAAATTGCTTTTTGTTGCTTACTTGCAACGACCGAAAGATACCCGAAAACAGCCGAAACTTGCAAGCGATATTTTCATTTTTGGGCAACTTTTTTTGGTGGCTTGCTACGTGCTGCTCTGACCTCATCTTTATGCACTGGTTTATGCACTGGCGATGATGATTCCGGTATCAGATTCAGACATTGGGAACGAGCTAAAGGAAAGAGTCTGGATTGATGGAGGAGGAGCTTGTAGCTGTTAGCATCCTGCTTGCGCGATAAATTGTAGCAACCTATGATTGCGCTGCTTCATAAGCCCTTTTTCCGTTAATGACAGATTCCACCCAGCGAAGCGTTTGAGGCTGACAAATTATGTTTTGCCAGAAGTGCAATTTGCACTATCCAGACCATCTGAGCTTTTGCCGCCGTTGCGGCCAGCCTTTGGCGCGTTCGACCTCAGATCATGCAGTTGATTCGCACTGCTGCACTCGCTGTGGCGCGCGCGTGGTTCGCGGAGAAAACTTTTGTCAGCAGTGCGGCAATCGCACTGGCGTCGCTTTGCAGGATACGGTGATTGGCGCGTGCTATCACTGTGGCACGTCCTGGCGCAGTGGCTGGCATTTCTGCAAGAACTGCGGATTGGACAGAAAGCGGGCGCTGTTGCTTTCCACTTCGTCTCCTTCTTCATCTGCTTCGCCAACAATTGCCCTCGTTGCAGCCAAACCAAGCCTGCTGGAAACGGTTGAGGATTTCGCCGAAGCGGCCAAAGTCAGTTGTCAGTTTTGTGGCGCTGAGGCCAAACCCTATTCGCGCTTTTGTGAGTCCTGTGGAAAGCGGTTGGACGGAACTGGCGTCAGTAAAGTGCTGCCGTCTGCCGCGGCCATTCCGCTATCAGCGGGATTTAACTCATCAGAAGTAAAGCGCGCATCTGCCCCCACAGTCTTTGAGCCGCCGTCATTCGTCGAAAGCAAAACGCCCGTACAATCTCCCCAGTTATCTGGCGTGCCTTCCGGGGAACTGGCCAACAGCGAATTTGCCGCGGCAAAAAATCCAATCGGTACCTCTTCCGGCAATCTATCGAATAACATTTCTGCCTACTCCGAAAATTTGCCTGCGACGGATAAGCAGCAAGCAGCCGCAAGTGCGGCCAATTCGGAACGGCGGCCTGCACCTTCAGAAACAGTGGTGACGCCACTCCCTCCTTTTGGCCGCATGCCGGATCAGGATCGCGATCCTGTAACAGCCAAAGATATTTGGTCACGTAACCGGCGGGCAATTCTGCAATCGGTGGCGCTGATCGTTGTGGCGGCGTTGTTGGTTGCAATCGTGATGTGGTGGATTTCCAAAGCCCGGCAGAAAGAAGCGGACGGGGCAGTCTTTGTGCAACCGACCCCAACTGTCTCCAAGCCCCAAGCCGCCGGTCAGATAAATCAGGCCACAATTACAGCGCCGGATGGAATGGTTTATGTTCCCGGCGGGCGATTTGAGATGGGCCGTTCCAACGGAGACGAGTATGAAAGGCCTGCTCATACGGTTGAAGTAGATCCGTTTTTTATTGATCGTACTGAAGTCAGCAATGAACAGTATCAGCGCTTCGTGACCGCAACCAATCATCGTGCGCCAACGCATTGGCAAAATGGCAGTCTTGCATCGGTTGAAGCAAAGCTGCCTGTCGTCAACGTCTCATGGGACGACGCAACCGCGTACGCCAGATGGGCCGGAAAGCGTTTGCCGACCGAAGCCGAATGGGAGTTCGCGGCTCGCGGCACGGATGGCAGACTGTATGCCTGGGGCAACACCTGGAACCCATCCGCCAGTAACGCCGGACATGGCAGCAGCGGCCACATTGCCGAGGTCGGACATTTCCCGTCGGGCGCCAGTCCCTTTGGCGCAATGGATATGTGTGGCAATGTTTGGGAGTGGACATCCAGCAGTCTGCAAAGTTATGCCGAAGGCCATCAGGAGATCGCGCCCGGCAAGGTGATTCGCGGCGGCGCGTTTGATGTGCCCAGCGACCGCACGACGGCGACGTATCGCGGCGTGTTGCCTGCCGACCGCTTGCGCGATAAGACCGGCTTCCGCACGGTGCGCGCTGTGAAGTGATTCTGACAACAAACCCCGAAGTAATTTTAAAAGCCGATTGAACCCGTCATCGGCTTTGATTGAAAGCATAAGGCTATGATTGGCGTGGGAACCATCTTCTTCTGGCGTTTGCGGCTGTTGTTGGTTATGACAGCGATGATGTCGTTTTGCGTATTCGCGCAGGATTCGACTGGGCGTGAAGTCCCCAAGCCCGCAAAAAAGACCAGCGAGAAGTCAGGTGGAAAATCTTCCAAACCCGCGCCTGCACCGCGCGCGACGCCGCGTTCGCCAAGCCCCGCGCCCGTCCTGGCAAAACTCACCATCTCTGCTCCGCCCGGAACGATTATTGAAGTTGATGGCAGATTTCGCGGATTCACAGGCGTAGATGGCAATCTGATGGTGATCGGCGTTGCCGCTGGCAAACATTGGTTGATTGCCAAAGCGGAAGGTTATGACAATTGGAATGGCACATTCACAATGGAGGCCTTCGAAACCAGGTTTGAAGTTCCGGTCAAAAAGAAGTTTGTGCCCGGCCTGGTGCTGCTGACAATCAATGAGCCTGGGGCCGAAGTAATCATTGATGGCAAGGAAACGATCAGGCCGTCCGCCGCAGAGCCGAATCAACTTGAAGGCCTGTCAACAGGGACGCATCAACTGCGCGCCAGCAAAGCGCGGTTCAAAGAGTGGCGTGGCAGTGTGACAGTCAAACCGGGCGAAACCGTTACGATCAAGATTGAGTTGAAACCAACTCTCGATCCTGAGATGTCGCCCGTGCCGGAGGGCGTCTTTATGCGAGGCAATAACAAAGGCGAAAAAGACCAACGGCCCGAACACCAGGCCTTTGTGCCAGCTTTTGAAATTTCGCGCAGTGAAGTTACTAATCGCCTTTACAAACAGTTTGTTGACGCAACCGGCCACGCTCCGCCAAAAGGCATTGGCTACGGTTGGGTCGCCAATGTTTATCCGGCGGGGCAGGATGATCTGCCCGTTGTTTTTGTCAGTTGGGAAGACACCGTTGCATTCTGCCAATGGCTCTCCAAAGAGACGGGCAAACAATATCGTCTGCCCACTGAAGCCGAATGGGAGAAGGCCACGCGCACTGTTGGAGAAACTTATCCATCAGCGGGCAGCGTCTGGGAATGGTGTTCGGATTGGTATGATCCTGATTATTACAAAGCGCATGACCGCAATGATCCGCAAGGCCCCGCGCGCGGCAAAAAGATCAAGATGATGGGCTTCGAAGGCGAAACAAAGGTGATGCGCGGGGGCGGTTTCGGGCGCGGCCAATTGGTGTTTCGCGCGGCTGAGCGCAACTTTTATTTTCCAAACAAATCACGCTTCGACATCGGCTTTCGCATTGTGCGCGATGTCGAACGCAGAACCAGCAAGTGAGCATTATGCGAACCATCAACATCATCGGCGGAATAACGAATGGACGAACACGGCTGGCGCAATTGCTTCTTGCCGTCATTGCAATTTTATCGCTGTCATCATTCGCACAAGCGCAGCAGCGTCCGCTGGTCACGGAAGACGTCGAGATCGTCAAACCCGGATCAGTGCGTTTCGAGTTTGGCTTTGATTTCCTGCAGGACAAGAATTTCCCGTTGTCGGGATTAAACGGTGATCTGACGCGATTCGGCGTGGCATCTATCACGTTCGGCCTTGCCCCCAACGTCGAGGTGGAATCAGGCGGCGTGATTCAGAACTTCCTCAGCGTCAATCGCCAGTATCAACCCAGCACAATTCCGCTGCGATTAAGCAGCGCGACCAATTCGACGCACGATGTTGGCGATTTCTATATCGCGACCAAGATCAAGTTGCGCCCTGAAACCAAGCGATTGCCTTCTGTCGGCTTCCGTTTCGGCGCCGAATTGCCGAACTCGAATCAGGCGCGCGGCATTGGGGTCAATCAGATCAACTTCTTCGCGACGGCGCTGGCAGCCAAACAACTCAGCAAACGGCTTCGCGTCATGGGCAATCTGGGCCTGGGCATTCTGACTGCTCCGGCGACGCTCTTCACGCAAAATGATGTGATGTTATATGGACTGGCCGGGAGCTATCAGTACAACGACCGGCTGACGCTGGTCGGCGAAGTCAATGGCCGTTACAACACGCGCAAGACCGCGCCGCTGGGTACCGAATCGGATGGTGCAGCGCGACTGGGCGCTCGCATCCGCGCCTCTGGTCTGATCTGGGACGTGGCTGGCGTGAAAGGCTTCAATCACAACAGCGCGCAAACCGGCATCAGCTTCGGCGTCAGTTACGAAGCCAATCTTTTTCAGCCGGTGAAGTAGCTCATTAGCTTGTCATCCCCCGACCGCGATAGTAGCATCGCGCCCGCATCACGAAATGGCGGCGAATTTTCGCTGACTTTCTGGCTCGCCGCCGATCACTCATCACACAAGACAATCTGCAAGGAGAAACCCAGATGGCGGTTCCCGGCTCTTCCGAACTGTCTGTCGCCGAACGTGCGCACAAGCGCATTACCTGGCGGCTGATGCCCTTTCTGCTGCTGCTCTACTTTCTAGCCTACATTGACCGCACCAACGTCGGCGTGGCCGCGCTGGATATGAAAAAGTCTTTGGGCGAGGGCGGCCTGGGCTTTGATGATGCAGTCATCGGCATCGGCGCTGGCATCTTCTTCATCGGCTACTTTCTGTTGGAAGTTCCCGGCACGCTGATCGTTGAAAGATGGAGCGCGCGCAAATGGATTGCCCGCATCATGATTTCGTGGGGCGTGGTTGCATCGCTAATGGGATTGATCGGGACGCCTTATTTGAACTTTCTGTGCGCGGTGGACTGGTGCGCGATCTTCCGGCCCGTCACCACTGCGCTGGGATGGCTGACATCATTGATGGGCGTGGCGCCACCCAACATGTTGAACTGCACCTGCAACGTCAAACAGTTTTATTTCATGCGCTTCGTCCTCGGCATCATGGAAGCGGGATTTTTTCCCGGTATCATCGTCTATCTGTCGCATTGGTTCCGCTATTCCGACCGTGCAAAAGCAAAGTCGCAATTTATGATTGGCTTGCCAGTGGCGACGATCGTGGGATTGCCGCTGTCGCAATGGATCATGAATAAAGCTCACTGGAGCGGATTGGCCGGATGGCGGTGGGTCTATGTTTTGGAAGGAATTCCTTCAGTAATTTTCGGCGTCGTTACGCTCTACTATCTGACCGACAAACCACATCAGGCGAAATGGCTGCCCGAAGATGAAAAGGCATGGCTGACAGAGGAACTGGATCGCGAACGCCGTGAAAAGCAGGCCGCCGGGCCAACCAGTTTGTGGAAAGAAATCAAACTGGCATTTAGCAAAAAAGAAACACTGCTGCTTTCGGCTCTATATCTATCCATTGTTATTGGATATTACGGACTGACCTTTTTCATTCCCGCAATTACGGCAAAACTGAAAGGGCGTTCGACAGTTGAGCAAACCGTGATTGCCATGTTGCCTTATGTCTGCGGCCTGTTTGCCATGTTGTGGAACGCCAAACATTCCGACCAAACGGGCGAGCGCAGATGGCACACCGCATGGCCGTTGTTAATGGGGGCGGGAGCGATGGGATTGCTCATTCTATCGGGCGACAACCTGGGACTGACGATCTTCTTTCTCTGTCTGGTGGGGATCGGCGTGCATGCTTATCTGCCGGTCTTTTGGACCTGGCCGAGCGCGTTTATGACTTCGGCGACTGCGGCCACCGCTGTCGGCCTGATCAATTCGGTCGGCAACTTGGGCGGGTATTTCGGCCCGCAAGTCGTCGGTCAGATGAAAAAGGACAGCGGTTCCTATACACCGGGATTGAAGTTTCTGGCAGTTTCCATCTTGATCGCTGGCTTACTGGCGATGCTGCTCAAGCTTCCGAAGAAAGCTGCGACCGATCACGCTTGATCATCTTCGCCGCCACGCAAACCATTTCTTGAAAAGCTTGCTCACGGTTGGCGACAGCCGCGTGCGGTTGTAACCGTCACCAATCCTGCGCAGCACTTCGGCCTGCGTTGGGTAAGGATGAATCGTGGTCGAAAGCGCGGTGACTTTCAGTTCGTGCGTAATGGCCAGCGTCAGTTCGCTGATCATCTCGCCCGCGTGGCGTGCAACAATCGTCCCGCCCAGAATCTTTCCCGTCTTGCGATCGTAATGGACGCGGGCAAAGCCTTCCGTTTCGCCGTCAAGAATCGCGCGGTCGTTGTCATTGAATTGTTCCGTGATTGTCGCGACATCGAAGCCCGCCGCGCGCGCGTCAACTTCATAAAGCCCAACGTGCGCAACTTCCGGGTCGGTGTAGGTACACCACGGCATCACGAATCCACTGACCTTTGCACGACCAAAGAACAACGCATTTCGCAGCACGGCGCGCGCCGTCGCATCCGCCGCGTGCGTGAATTTGAACTTCGAGCAGACATCGCCCGCCGCGTAGATTTTTGGATTCGACGTTCGCAACCTGTCGTCAACCGTCACACCATCACGCGAATATTCGACGCCCGCTGCTTCCAGATTCAGCCCTTCAACATTTGGCACGCGACCGGCGGCGGACAGAATCAAATCGCACGTGGCTTCGTGCTGCTTGCCAGCCTGTTCGTAAACGACAACTTTGTCAGGGCCACGTTTCCCTATGCGCGTAATCTTGACGCCGTTCAGAATCGTCATCCCTTCGCCAACCATCTGGCGATGAATCAACTCCGCGGCGTCAATATCTTCGCGCGGCAAAATGTGATCGGCGTCATTCAGAATCGTTACCGCGCTGCCAAAGCGCGAGAATGCCTGCGCCAGTTCGCAGCCAATCGGCCCGCCGCCGATAATGGCCATTCGCCGTGGCAGTTCGGTGATCGTGAAGATATTTTCGTTGGTATAACAGCCAACTTCCTTCAATCCTGGGATCGGCAATTCTGCCGGTCGTCCGCCGGTCGCGATTACCGCGCGGTCAAACTCCAGGCGTTTGCCGTCAACTTCAATCTCGCTTGGACTGACAAACTTCGCATCGCCCAGATAAACATCCACGTGATACTTGTTGCCGAACTTTGCCGCCGCATCGTTAAAGCTGATCTGCGCGCGCAACCGCCGCATCCGTTCCATCGCAGCGGCAAAATTAACGTGAGGTTCGCCCGCGAGTTCAACGCCAAACTCCCTGGCAAGCTTCAAATCGTAAACCGCGCGCGAAGCGCGAATGACTGCCTTCGACGGCACGCAGCCCGTCACCAGACAATCACCGCCCATCAACGCGCGTTCGATGATGGCCGCTTTTGCGCCCAGCCCGCCCGCTCCGCCAGTGCTGACCAATCCGGCAGCGCCCGCGCCGATCGCTATCAAGTTGTATTTGCCGTTTGGAGTGGGATTGATGTGATTTGGCGGATGGCAGTTTTCGATCATCAATTGATCGTGCGGATCACCAGCCAAGGTGACGTGAGCGATTAGATATTCTTCGATATTCGCTACCGCTTGTGCCATTCAAACTCCTGGTGTAGTGAAATTCGGCGCGCCGTCCACATTCTCTTTTTCCACTTGTGCCATTGCCCGCCGTGCCGTACGCGTAACCAGTACAACCACTGCAATCGTTGCCAGCAGACCAACAACCCTCAACACAATCTTCCAGGGGCCAGCAGCACCCGCGCCACCGCTCAACGCATCACGCGCTGTCGCGCCGATGTACACATACAGAAATGTTCCCGGCAGCATGCCGATCAAATTGGCCAGCACGTACGAACCTGTCCGCACCGTCGTCAATCCCAGCAGGTAGTTGAGCAGCATAAATGGAAAGACGGGGCTGAGCCGCACGAGCAACACCATTTTGAATCCTTCGCGCCCGATGGCGCGATCCAGCGCTGCGAACTTTGGATTGGCTGCTGCCCACCGTGCCACGCGTTCGCGCAAGAAAGTTCGAGTCAGCAAAAACGCACACAATGCGCCCAGATTCGCACCCGCCGCGACAACCGCCAGCCCCAGCCAAAAACCGAAGATGCCGCCCGCGCCGATGGTCAGCAGGCTGCCGGGAATCAACAGCACCGTTGTCGCAACGTAAAGCATGACGTACGCAACCGGCGCGAGCGGGCCAAGGCTTTCGATCCAATGCTGCGAAGATTTCAGCCAGTCGCCGACAGGCAGCATCCGGAACGCCACGCCAATCGCCACCATCAGCAAAATTAACAAAATCAGTTGGCCGTACTTTTTAATCTGAGCCAAAGGAATTCCTTTTTACTAAATCAAGCCAAGCAAGATTGAGACAGGTGGAACGGGCTTTAGCCTGTTCCTGAACTGGGACAGGCTAAAGTCCGTCCCACTTTTGCCGGGCATGATTTAGTCACGTGCCAGAGAGATGACCGCTGCGCCGAGGATTCGTTTATGCGCGCGTTCCTGGACAAAGACCACCGCGCGCAGGTCGCCTGGCTTCCAGTCTTTACCCGGCATCGTCGTCGTTTCAGTTACGAACGGTTTGTTTGCGCCAGCAACCTGTCCCAGCGAGCGCAGTTCGCGAACAACTGCTGTGTGCCCCAGCTTGCGCCCGGAGTTTTCACCCCGCGCGACTTGTGATGAAACATTGCTTTCGGTAATTGCCAACAACACTTCGGCGACATCTCCTGAACTGATCGCAGGAAGTTTTTCGATGTTCACTTTCAGCTTGATCGTCTGCGCATCCTTCGCCGAAGCGGACTGAACGGGAACAATCGTTACCTCGGCTTTCGGCAACTTTGCCGCGCGGGCAATGGCTGTCTGCGCCTTGCCGGAACTGCTGCCGTTAAATTCGGCTTGGCCATCCACCACCATTTGCGGCGTGTACACGCCGTCATTGCCGAAGACCGGCGCATACGCCTGCTGCCGCGCGCTGAACGCTTCCGAAGAGAACGGGTCTGACCAGCCGATGTAATTCCAGTAATCCACGTGTTCGCTCAGCGCAATGACTTCTGCGCCAGCAACGGGCTGACTCTGTTCCAACTGCATCAACACCACGTCGGCGGGCGGACAACTGGAACAGCCTTCGGACGTGAATAGCTCCACGATCACCGGCGAACGCTTACCTTCATTTGGCTTGATTTCAAGTGGTTCGTTTTTCGCTTTGGCAAAAGAGGAAACCGAAGACCAGTGAACCGCGCCGCGCCGCGCCAGCCCAATCCCGGCAATCAACACCACCACAGCTAACACTGAAGCAATCGCCCAAACTCTCATTTGATAAGTTCCTTTTTGGTTTGAATTTTTTGCAGGTCGAAGTGCGATGGCAAAATACGCCGGAGTTCGTTTTCCGTCTGTCAGATGTCTGACTGAAGAGTCTTACCTTGGTCAGAAGCAATTGTCACGAAGGAAAACCAGTTGTGGCAAAGAATTGATCCTTCGTTGAAAAATATTCGAAGAGCAGATACGAGATTGCCTTTGACGCGTGTCTGGCGTTACAAATCGCTCCGGAATAAAACAGACTCAAATTTCAATGAACTCAGCAGAAACAAAAATCTTTTCGCGAGCGGTCAACGGCTATTTATTCGCGCTGCTGGGAATTGCCGCGGCCACGGCATTGCTCGACCCTTTCCAGGCGCGGTTCAGCTTGACGACGGTCGCGCTGACCTTGCTGCTGGTGGTGCTGTTTGCGGGCACAGGCTGGGGCAGTCGCCCGGCATTGCTGGCGGCGGCACTCGGCGTGTTGTGTTTCAATTTCTTCTTTCTGCCACCGGTTCATACTTTCACCATCGCTGATCCGCAGAACTGGGTCGCGCTGACGGCATTTCTGATCACTGCGGTGACTGCCGGGCAGCTTTCCGCCCGCGCCAAACGCCGCGCTGAAGAAGCCGAAGCGGGCAAACGTGAGATCGAGCGGCTCTATCGCGAATATCGCATCGCGTCTGAACAGGCCAGCCAGGCCGAAGTGCTGCGCCAGAGCGAACAGTTGAAATCGGCTTTGTTGGACGCCGTGACGCACGACATGCGCACTCCGCTGACTTCGATCAAAGCTTCGGTGACGACTCTGCTGGCGGAAGTGCGCGCCGAAGAGAATGCCGATGATCCCGTCGTGCTCGATTCCGAAGGCCGGCGCGAACTGCTGGAAGTGATTAACGAAGAATCCGACCGGCTCAACCGCTTCATCGAAAAGATGGTCGAAATGGCGAAGCTGGAAGCCGGGGCATTGCAGTTGCGCCGCCGCTGGGGTTCGGTTGAAGAGATCGTCTCGCTCGCCCGCCAGCGTGCTGAGAGACTGACCGCGAATCACCAAATTGAAGTCGCGATTGAGAACGAACTGCCGTCCGTGCGTGTTGACGCCACCCTGTTGGCCGAAGTTTTATATTCGCTGATAGACAACGCCGCAAAGTATTCGCCCGCTGGTTCGCGCATCAGAATCACAGCGGAAGAGGCGGATGAAAACGAGATGATCCTGATGACGGTGGAAGACGAAGGGCGCGGCATTCCGCCTGAACTGCGCGAGCAGGTCTTCGATAAATTCTTTCGTGCGGCAAATGGGCCACTGGGCGAAAACGCATCCGGCTTCGACCAGCCGCAGGGACTAGGGATGGGACTGGCCATCGCGCGTGGCATCATCGAAGCTCACGGCGGGCGCATCCGGATCGAAGGCGTCGAAGCAGATCGTGGCACGCGCGTCAAATTGTGGATTCCGATTGGCGATGAAGAACCGGCAGCCGGTGAGATAGGATCAAACAACGATGAGTGAAGCGCATCGCATTTTGGTGGTGGATGACGAGTCGCAGATCGCGCGCGTGTTGCGGCGCGGATTGTCTGCTCGCGGTTACGAGGTCCAGACGGCCAGCGACGGCGAAGAGGCGCTGGCCGTCTTTGCGCAATGGCCGCCCGATCTGGTCATTACCGATCTTTCGATGCCGCAAATGGGCGGGTTGGAACTGTGCCGCCACCTTCGCAAGATTTCGCCCGTGCCCATCATCGTGCTTTCAGTCAAAGGGGAAGAGCGCACAAAGGTCGAGGCCCTGGATGCCGGAGCCGATGATTACGTCACCAAACCTTTCGGCATTGACGAACTGCTGGCGCGCGTTCGCGCCGCCCTGCGCCGCGCGCCAGAGGCAACGACGCGCGAGTTGAAAGAAATCGCGGTTGGCGATTTTCATGCTGATCTGGAAGCTAGAACCGTCACCGTGCGCGGCGAAGAAGTGCATCTGACGCCAAAAGAATACGAGCTGCTGGTTTACCTCATCCGCCACGCGGGCAAAGTCCTGACACATCGCGTGCTGCTCGGCGCGATCTGGGGCGGCGATTACACGGAACAGACCGAATACCTGCGCGTCTTCATTGGCCAACTCCGCAAAAAGATCGAATCTGATCCGTCCAAACCTCTCTACATCCTGACTGAACCCTGGGTCGGCTACCGTTTCCATCCCGAAGGCTAAGCCAAAGCCTTTACGAATTCCTTATAAACTGCTTACGCCATCCTTATGCGCGCCGCTCTATGCTCAGCGGCGTTGATGAACACCCAAGTTGAAAAACAACAAAGCCCGTCTCGCCGGAATGATGACCGGCTGGGCGATGTCACGCCCAGCTTCCAAGCCGCGCAGGGACAGCCAAAGGAAGACGACATGAGCGCAGTCACTTTTACCCATTCGGACATACAAACAGTCGCAAAACCGTATTCGATCAGCCAGCCCACGCGAACAAAGGCGCAGGCGGCAGGTGCCGTAACGGGATTGGCCGGTGGCATGACGGCGGCGCTGCTGGGATCGCTGCTGACACTCGCCGGATGGTTGGTCGCCAACGATGGGGCCAGCCACTGGTTAACGACCACCGGGTCGGTGCTGCTTTTCCTGACGATCCCGCTCATTGTTCTGGGCGCGTGCTGTCTGGATTGGGTGGAAAAAAATAAGTCACAACGCGGGGCTAAGACCAACCGTGATAACGATGAAGACGACGAGCATTGAACCTGGCGCGATTGACAGTCAGGGGAGATGGGCTGGTTCTAAAAGGAGATTTTATGTTGGATATGATCTTTGTGGGATTGACGATTGCGTTCTTTCTGCTCTCGCTGGCTTACGTGCGAGGGTGCGAGAAACTGCAGTAAGGAGTGAGCCATGAATCCGGAAGCAATCCTGGGCATCGCGGCTTCCGCCCTGCTGCTTATTTACCTGATGTACGCGCTTTTGCGCCCCGAAAAATTCTAAAGAGGCAAATCCGATGACATTCAACGGATGGTTACAAATCCTGTTTTTCTTCGCGTTGATCCTGGCGATTACCAAACCGCTGGGCGTGTTTATGACGCGCGTGTTCAATCGCGAACGGACGTTCCTGGACCCTGTGCTGCGGCCTGTTGAGCGGCTGATCTATCGCCTGACCGGCGTCAACGAAGAGCGCGAGATGCGTTGGACGGAGTACGCCGTGGCAATGCTGCTGTTCAGCCTGGTGTCCATGATCGTGCTCTACCTGATGCAGCGGTTGCAGGCATATCTGCCCTTCAATCCGCAAAAGCTCGCCAATATTGAGCCAAGTTCGTCTTTCAATTCGGCGGGGTCATTCACGACCAATACCAACTGGCAAAGCTATGTGCCGGAAGTGACGATGAGTTACCTGACGCAGATGGCCGGATTGGCTTATCACAACTTCGTTTCGGCGGCGGTCGGCATCGCGCTGGCGATCGCCTTCATTCGAGGCATTGCGCGACGTGAAAAGGACAGCCTGGGCAATTTCTGGGTGGATATGACGCGGGCGACGCTGTGGGTGCTGTTGCCGTTCTGCCTGCTGGGCGCGTTGCTGCTGGTTTCGCAAGGCGTGACGCAGAACCTGAAGCCTTACACGGTGGCGAAGTTCGTTGATCCGCAGTCAATCGAAAAGACCGCCGACAACGGAACCAAGACCACCGAAACCGTCACCGATCAGGTGATTGCGCAAGGGCCTGTGGCTTCGCAGGAAGCGATCAAAATGTGGGGTACGAACGGCGGCGGATTTTTCAACGCCAACTCATCGCATCCTTTTGAAAACCCGACGCCGCTGACAAACCTGCTGGAAATGTTCGCCATCTTTGCCATCTCCGCCGGGTTGACTTACACGCTGGGGAGAATGACCGGTTCGCCGAAACACGGCTGGGCAGTGTTTGCGACGATGTCTGTGCTCTTTCTTGTCGGTGTGACAGTAGCTTACTGGGCGGAAGCGCGTGGAAACCCGCTGCTGGCCGGGACGGATCAAGTCGCCACCGCCGCGCAATCCGGCGGCAATATGGAAGGCAAGGAAGTGCGCTTCGGTATCGCCAATTCGGCGCTTTTCGCCACGGCCACGACGGACGCTTCTTGCGGCGCGGTCAACTCGATGCACGATTCGTTCACGCCGCTGGGCGGGCTGGTGCCGCTGGCCAATATCATGCTCAGCGAAGTGGTCTTCGGCGGCGTCGGCGCGGGAATGTACGGTGTGCTGATCTACGTCATTCTTTCGGTCTTCATCGCCGGGCTGATGGTCGGACGCACGCCGGAATATCTGGGCAAGAAAGTTGAGGCCTTCGACGTGAAGATGGCGATGCTGAATGTGCTGATCTTCCCATTGATGATTCTGATCCTGACGGCCATCTCGTCCGTCTCATCCTCTTTTGGCACCTCACAACTCAATAACGCAGGGCCGCACGGCCTGTCAGAAATGCTTTATGCCTTCACCTCAGGCACGGGCAATAACGGGTCGGCGTTCGCGGGCATTTCGGCGAACACAACCTGGTACAACACAACCATCGGCGCGGCAACGCTCTTCGGACGTTTCTTTATGATCATCCCAATGCTGGCGCTGGCCGGAAATCTGGGCCGGAAGAAGATCGTGCCACCGTCTTTAGGTACCTTCCCGGTGACGACGCCTTTGTTTACGACCTTGTTGATCAGCGTGATTGTGATCGTTGGCGCGTTGACCTTCTTCCCGGTGCTGAGCCTGGGACCGATTGTCGAACACCTGCTGATGTACGCAGGACAAGTGTTTTAAGTGTCCGACAAGCTGCCAGCTTGTCGAACAGAAAAAGAGCGAAAGAATATGTCGAAAGAAAAATCTATCTCCATTTGGGATCCCAAAATCATCACCCGTGCGCTGGCGGATTCGTTCCGCAAGCTGAATCCGGTGGCGATGATGAAAAACCCCGTGATGTTTGTTGTCGAAGTCGGCAGCGTCATCACCTCCGTTTTGCTGATCCGCGATCTGGCGACGGGCGCGGCGGGCGTTGGATTCGCGTTACAAATCACGCTGTGGCTGTGGTTCACGGTGCTGTTCGCCAACTTCGCCGAAGCGATGGCCGAAGGACGCGGCAAAGCGCAGGCCGACAATCTGCGCAAGGCGCGCACCGAAACCAAAGCGCGCAAACTGCTGTCGAACGGCCAGACGCAGGAAGTCGCCGCGCAAGAACTGCGCAAAGGCGACATCGTGCTGGTCGTGGCGGGCGAGTTCATTCCTGGTGACGGCGAAATCACGGAAGGCGTGGCTTCGGTGGACGAATCGGCAATCACGGGCGAATCAGCGCCGGTCATACGCGAAGCGGGCGGCGACCGTTCGGCGGTGACGGGCGGCACGCGCGTGCTGTCGGATCAAATCAAAATTCGCATCACGTCGAATCCCGGCGAAACTTTCCTTGACCGCATGATTGCGCTGGTCGAAGGCGCCGAGCGGCAAAAGACGCCGAACGAAATCGCGCTGAACATTCTGCTGTCGGGTTTGACGATCATCTTTCTGCTGGCCGTCGTCACCTTGCAGCCGTTTGCGATTTACTCGAACGCACCGCAAACAGTCTTTGTGCTGGTGTCGTTGCTGGTCTGTTTGATTCCGACGACGATTGGCGGATTGCTTTCGGCCATCGGCATCGCGGGAATGGATCGGCTGATTCAACACAACGTGCTGGCGATGTCCGGGCGCGCGGTGGAAGCGGCGGGCGACGTGAATACTTTGCTGCTGGATAAAACCGGCACGATCACGCTGGGCAACCGGCAGGCGACGGAATTCATTCCGCTGCCTGGCGTGGGCGAAAATGAACTGGCCGATGCCGCGCAGCTTTCCTCGCTGTCTGATGAAACGCCGGAAGGTCGCTCCATCGTTGTGCTGGCGAAAGAGAAATACCAATTGCGTGGCCGTGAGCTTCAGTCGCACGAAGCGCACTTCATTCCCTTCACGGCGCAAACGCGAATGTCCGGCGTGGATTACGCCTACGACGGGAAAAGCCGAGAGATTCGCAAAGGCGCGGTGGATGCGATTGAAAAATACGTCAACGGCAATGGTTCACACGCTCCGCGAGAGTTGCGCGAAATCGTTGACCGGATTTCCAGAGCGGGCGGCACGCCCTTAGTGGTCGCCGACAACCAGCGTCCGCTCGGCGTCATTTACCTGAAAGACATCGTCAAAGGCGGGATGAAAGAGCGTTTCGATCAATTGCGCGCGATGGGTATCAAGACGGTCATGATCACCGGCGACAACCCGCTGACCGCCGCGACCATTGCGCGCGAAGCCGGCGTTGACGACTTCCTGGCCGAAGCCAAGCCCGAAGACAAAATGGCTTTGATCAAGCGTGAGCAGGCCGAAGGCAAGTTGGTGGCGATGACCGGCGATGGCACGAACGACGCTCCGGCGCTGGCGCAAGCCGATGTCGGCGTGGCGATGAACAGCGGAACGCAGGCGGCCAAAGAAGCCGGCAACATGGTTGATCTGGATTCCAACCCGACCAAGCTGATTGAAGTCGTCGAAATCGGCAAGCAGTTGCTGATGACGCGCGGCGCGCTGACGACGTTTTCCATTGCCAACGACGTGGCCAAATACTTCGCCATCATCCCGGCAATGTTCTCGGCGGCGTTCCCGGTACTAAACGCGCTGAACGTCATGCACCTGGCGACGCCGCAATCGGCAATTCTGTCTGCGGTCATCTTCAATGCGTTGATCATCATCGGATTGATCCCGCTGGCGCTGAAAGGCGTCAGGTATCGCCCATTAAGCGCGGCGGCGCTGTTGCGGCGCAATCTGCTGATCTATGGCCTGGGCGGAATCATCATTCCCTTCATCGGCATCAAGCTGATTGACGTAATTATTGTGGCGCTGGGGCTGGCGTGATGGATGTTGGATTTGAGATTGGAGATTTGAGATGAAGAAAAATCTGGTAACTGCAATTTTGATGACATTGGTGACGACGGTTTTGCTGGGGTTGGTTTATCCGCTCGTCGTCACAGGACTGGCGCAGGTCTTGTTCAAAGATAAAGCCAATGGCCAATTGATCGAACGCAATGGCGCGGTGGTCGGCTCGCAAATCATCGGTCAGCCGTTCTCTTCGCCCGGTTATTTTCGTTCACGCCCTTCGGCAGCGGGCGCGGTTGGTTACGATGCTGGGGCGTCTTCCGGTTCCAATCTGGGGCCGACCAGCAAAAAACTGATTGACCGCGTCAAAACCGATGTCGAAAAGCTCCAAGCGGAAAACCCTAGCAAGCCTGTGCCCGTTGATCTGGTGACGACTTCCGGGTCGGGGCTTGATCCGCATATTTCGCTCGCCGGGGCGGAATTTCAGGTGCCGCGCGTGGCGCACGAACGCGGGATGAGCGAAGAGGAGGTGCGCCGCGCCGTCGCCGAATTTTCTGAAGGCCGGCAGTTCGGGTTTCTGGGCGAACCGCGCGTGAATGTGCTGTTGCTGAACCTGAAACTGGACGAGATCAAACCGTTAAAAAGATAATTACCCGATGACCAACAATGGCGACAAGCGGCCTTCCCCTGAAGCCTTTCTCGCGAAGCTGAACGTGAGCGAGCGGGCACGGCTGCGCGTGTACATTGGCGCCGCGCCGGGGGTGGGCAAAACCTACCGGATGTTGGAAGAAGCGCACCTGCTGAAAAAGCAGGGCGTGGATGCCGTCGTTGCCGTGGTTGAAACGCATGGCCGCGCGGAAACCGCCGCGATGATCGGCGACCTGGATCGCGTACCGATGCGGCGCATTGAATATCGTGGCGTGACGCTGGAAGAAATGGACGTGGAAGCCGTTATCGCGCGCCGCGCCGCCATCGTTATCGTTGACGAACTGGCTCACACGAACGTGCCCGGATCAAAGAACCGCAAACGCTACGAGGATGTACTGGAACTGCTCGCCGCAGGCATTTCCGTCATCACCGCCCTTAACGTCCAACACATCGAATCGCTCAATGACGCAATCACCCGCACTACCGGCGTGCGAGTGCGCGAGACCGTTCCCGACAGCTTTTTGCAACGCGCCGACGAAGTCGTCAATGTGGACGTGTCAGTAGATACGCTCCGCACGCGTTTGCGGCAAGGCAAGATTTACGGCGTCGAAAAGATCGAACAATCCCTCAATAATTTTTTCCGCAAAGGCAATCTTTCGGCCTTGCGCGAACTGGCGCTGCGGCAGACCGCCGAAGACCAGGCCGCCAAAGCAATGGATTACCGCGAGCGCGAAGGGCTGGAATGTGCTGTCATTCCCGAAAAGGTTATGGTTTGCGTCACGCCGCGCGGGAATGCCAAAAAGCTGCTGCGCATCGGTTCGCGTATGGCCGGGCGGCTGGCCAGTGACTGGTACGCCGTCTACGTCGAAACGCCGCGCGAAGGCCCCGGACTGATCAATCCCGCCGATCACGTGACACTGCTGGAAAACATGCGGCTGGCCGAAGAACTGGGCGCGCGGTTCGTGCGATTGCAAAGCCCGCGCGTGGCCGACGCCTTGATTGACTTC
Source organism: Blastocatellia bacterium (assembly GCA_038211695.1). GTDB lineage: Bacteria > Acidobacteriota > Blastocatellia > RBC074 > RBC074 > RBC074. Next base: position 93,248 of record JBBQVH010000005.1, read on the forward strand.
GCCCAACGCAAAGGGATCACACACGTCATCTTCGGCCAGTCGGCACGTTCGCGCTGGGACATTCTGCTGCGCGGTTCGGTCATCAATCGCTTCCTGAACGAAGCGCGCGATGCGACCGTTCAGGTAGTGCCAACGGGGAAATGAAATCGCCGGCCCACAACCGAAGTGTGAATATGCGCTTACCGGCCGCTGGCGATTCTTTCATGCGCTGGAAATGCAAACAGCGAAGCTCTTCAATGATTGAAGAGCTTCGCTGTTTTTGTTTCGTTCCGAATTGGATCTACTTCTTCGGCGGAACAATCGCGTCTTTCGCGGCCTTGGCCACACGGAACTTGACGACTGTTTTGGCCGGAATCTTGATCGTTTCACCGGTCGCCGGATTGCGGCCTTTGCGCGCTTTGCGCGAAGCCTTGACCAGTTTGCCGATGCCTGGAATCACGAACGAGCCTGTCTTCTTGGTTTGCGCCAGCGCGACCGCTGCGATCTCATCAAGAATCTCATTCGCAGCCTTTTTCGAAAGGCTGAACTTCTCTGAGATATGAGTCGAGAACTGACTCTTTGTCATTTGCTTTGCTGCTGCCATAAGGTTGTCTCTCCTTTTAAATTGGGGTTGTTACCTGACTGTTCCGGCATCAGCTCAAAGTATTTGAGATGATGCCAGGAAACCAGCCACACATCACCGGCAACCAGACCGGTAAGACTAAGATTGATCCTGTTCAACGGCTTCATCGAAGGGAGTCAAAACCGCTTATGTAATTTGAACAGTGATTGCGCGAACGCAATCACTGTTACAGAAGCGATTGCTTACCTGTCTTGCGCCGGCATCCTCGATAGACTCGGTAGATAAGGTGAAAGTTGTAATCGCATTATCTTGTGCTAAAACGGGCGGGAGTATACCGTAGCTAGTAGAGGGGCGCAAGACAAAATCCTGCCAACAAGCGAAAAACCCCTGTTTTTTCAGGCTCAAGCGCGATCTACCCTCTTTTCTACCGCGTCAATATTGATGTTTTGCCGTTTGCCGGACGCCATTGCCTCTTCTTTATGACTGGAAGAGAAGAAAATGGATTGAAGATTCACAGCATTGCCAAATGGCGCGCGTTTAGTTAGATTCTGCGCGCTCGCGGCGGGTGTAGCGCCATCAGCAACGATCATCGCTGCGAATCAAACTTTCTCAACATCTGAGAAGCAATCATCAATCAAGCGTGGAAGCCGATGATTCCACGAACAAAAACTCACGGAGGGTTATAACCGTGCCATTAGCTGCTTGCCCTGAATGCGACGCCGAAATCCACGTAGATGAAGATGTGGATAAAGGCGAGACTGTCCACTGCGAAGAGTGCGATTTAACGCTGGAAGTCGTCGGATTGGATCCGATTGAACTCGACGTGGCGCAGAAAAACGAAGAAGACGATGACAAAGAAGAAGAGGATTACTAACGGGAAAAAGGCGGATCGGGCTTACTTGCCGGGTGCCAGATAGCTTGTCCGGCTGACGCGCAACAGCACGCCGGGGCGAGAAGTTTTCACACGCAGTTCATGTGATTTGCCATCACGCCATTCCGGGTAATAGGCAAGCGCATAACTGGCCCGAATCTCTTCGGCGAGGGCTTTGAAAATCGGCGTGAAGTCTTGCGCGTTGGCGGAGTAATCGCGCCCGCCAGTAGAAGCAACTACGCGTGTCGCATCGAGCGGGGTAATGACACGCTCACTAGATTGCGTGGGCGAAAGGATGTAAGACGGCAGCGTCATGGAATAGACCGTCACGCCTGCTGCGTTTGCGCGCCGGATCAACTCCTGCCGGTCAATCATACTGGCCGAATCAAAACCATCGCTGATGACAATGACGACACGCCGCACAGGACGATTTTTGCGCGTCCGTGGGGCTTGGCGATTGAGCATTGTAATCGCGCGATCTATTGCGTCATAAATTCTGGTCGAGCCTTCGAAGTGATCCGCTTTTGCCAGCGCCTTTTCCAGTCTGTGCGGGTCATCGGTGAAGCTTTGCAGGATTTTGACGTTGTAGTTGAAAGCCAGCGCCGCAAAAACCGAATCGCCGCTCATCAGCTCCGTGAACTTCATTGCCGCCTCACGCAGCATCACGGCCTCTTCCGGTTTCAAACTCCCTGACATATCCAGCGCAAAAACGACTGCCAGCGGGCGTGAAAGAGTCGTTTGGTCGGTCATGGCAAAGAAGTCCAAATTCTTCAGCTTCCCATCTTCATAAACTTGAAGTTCATCCGAGCGCAAATCCCGGACGTAATTTCCGTTCTTGTCCGTGGCGGTGACATCAATCGTCACAAGGTCAGTGTCAACACGAACGGTCAACACCGGGCGAGGATCAGTTTTTTCGCCCTTCTGTGCCCAGGCAATTCCGTTTAATGCCAACAGAACAACAGGAATGAGCAGACGATATTTGAGCATGGCCTTGTTATAATCCCGTCGCACGGCGCGGCGCAAACCTGCGATCACGCGCGAATTACTTTATTCTCTCTCAGAGGTTTTTATGAAGCTGAAACCCGGATACGCACTAATTGCAATGTTGGTTCTCTTGTCCTCAATTGCCGCTGTTGTCGAGGCACAGACAGGCATTGTCAAAGGCAAGGTCAAGGAAGAAGGCGGCAAGGCACTGGAAGGAGTTGTGGTGCAGGCGACCAACGCCAGAAACAAGGAAGATAAACATCAGGTCAAGAGCGATAGCAAAGGCGATTTTGAATTCCCCGGTTTGCCTGCGGGCGACTATTCGTTCTCTCTGGAAAAACAGGGTTACAAAACCTTCCTGACGCGCAAGCTGGCGGTCATTGGCGGCGAAACGCTGAGGCTGACGGCCGAACTGAAACGCGAAGGCGAGCCTTTTTCGCTGATTCGCGGTGCGGTTCTAAATGGCGGTGGTTATTCGATGCCGAATGCTTCCGTCCTGCTCGAACGGATTGATGGTGGCAGGAAGTTCAAACAGGAAAAAGTCTCTGGCGAAGGCGGCCAGTTTGTATTTCGTCTGAAAGCTGAAAAGGCGAAGTATCGAGTCACTGCCAATGCACGCGGCTTTCAGTCCGCTTCGGCTGAGATCGAAATTGAAAGTGACGAGGTGCGAAACATCGCCTTGACGTTGCAGCCAGTGAAATAACCAGTCGGCCACAATGTTTTCAAAGCGCGGCCATCTATCGTGTCAGCGCTTTAAGAAACTCGGAAGCTCGCCCGGTAATGTCCGGCTTGGTGAAAAAGTCGCTGATGTCAGCGAAAGGATAGAGCGCCGAGATCACTGCTACGCTGTTGGCACCTGCGTCAATGACCTCGGCAGCACGCTCAAGCGTAATTCCGCCGATCGCGACAATCGGGCGATCCGTCAGCTTTCTTGCCTCTCGCACCAAATCCAGGCCAACGACTGGCGCAGGATTTTCTTTTGTTTTGGTAGGGAAGACGGGGCCGACCGCGATGTAATTGGCTGACGTTTCCAACGCGGCGCGAAACTGATCCAGCGAATGTGTCGAGATACCGATGATCTTCTCTTCGCCTAAAATCTCGCGCGCTTCTTCGACAGACAAATCTTCCTGCCCCAAATGCACGCCATCCGCGTCCGCCGTCAGCGCCACGTCAACGCGGTCGTTGATCATCAGCCTGGCTTCGGCGGCACGCGCCAGCGGCAAACACTTCCGCGCGGCATCCAGCAGTTCGCGCGCGCTGGCATCCTTATCACGCAATTGAATCCATCGCGCGCCTGCAGCCAGCAGCATTTGCACGATCTCTTCGTGCGTGCAGTTCGACAGTTGGCAATCAGTGATCGCATACAGTCTGGGTAGTTTCGGCAGTTCCAACATGGCCCGATTATCCCCGATCAAAACGGTGCTGCAAAGCGCGATGGATTTTCGCGCACAAACCGTCAACCGATGTGTATAATCCGCGTCGGTCGAAAGCTGAAAGCACGATTGTCCCTGCGAGGCATAAAGGCCAAGCGGCTTTTTCCGTAACAATCGTCGCCACCATCAAGCGATTCCCCTTCGCGGCAGCTTCGGCTCACAACCTGAAGATAATTTCAGAAGGAGGAATATGAAAATTCGATTTTTTGCTTCGCTGTTCTTACTCGCCTCTGCCCTGTTCCTGATGGGCTGCCCCAGTCAAACTACGATCGGCAAGGTTAGCAATGATCCCACGCGTTATCGCAACAAAGAAGTTCTGATCGTTGGAACAGTGACCAATAGTTTTGGCGCGCTTGGGCAAGGCGCGTACGAACTGGATGATGAAACCGGAAAGATTTGGGTTGTCACTCGTCGTGGTGTGCCCAGCAAAGGCGCGCGTGTCGGCGCTGTCGGCAGATATATTCAAGGAGTCAATTGGGGAGGGCGAAACTTCGGCAGCGCGCTGGAAGAAACAGATCGAAAGGTGCGGTGAGATTTCCTGGAAATCGAAATACGAAAGGCAGCGGACAAGAGGTTTAACTTCATCCGCTGCCTTTCTCTTTGGGTGCAAACTGATTTTTCTTCAAGCCGCCGCAGCGCCTGCCAGCTTCGGACGGCCATGAATCTTAATCGAATCGTAGTCTTCAGCTTCGACGGTGAATTCATAATCGCGCGCCGGTTTGTACTTGCCGGTCATTTCGTTGAATTTGACGACCATCGGTTCGATGAAATCGTGCATCCAGGCACCCTCTTCAACAACCTTGTGCTGCACATGCGCGACATCGTCTTTGCTGATGCCGACGTGATGCAGCAATCGCAACGGCAATTTTTTGGCCTCCGAAATACCGGTATCAATCGAATAAGGTTCGTGGCGAGATTCGAGTTCGAGGAGTTGAGTGTAAAAGGAATCGTGATCGGTAAAAGTCAGGCTCTTTTCCATTGTCTATGTCCTCCGTTAGGCATGCTTACTGCCTATTAGCTGCCTATTGCTGGTGGTTAAAGTTTGCGTGCTGATAGGAAAATCCCCACCAGTCACGCTCACTGATTGCGATTCAATGACGAAAGAACAAAACGGAATTTTAAAAGATAACTTGGGTGAAAAAGACGATTGATTAGTCTGACCGGAAAGTAATTCAGGCAGATTGAAATGTCAATTTTTCAGGTTGAGCTGGGTGTCCGCCACATTTTTGCGAGACGCGTTTGCGTCAAGCTCATTCACCGCAGAGTCGCAGAGGTCACTGAGACTACGCAGAGAATAATCGCGGGATTTTGTTCTCCTCTCTGCGTTTCCTCCGCAGCTCTCCGCGCCTCTGCGGTGAATTCAACGTGAAGCGGCCTTTCGCAAAAAGTTGACGCGCACTCGGTTGAGCTGGAGCAACCGTCAGGATGTCAGGATTCGGTTGGCATAACAGGCCGCCTGCCCGGTTTCCGTTCCGTCATTGAAGGGAAGAATTTGTTGATCGCGCGATATGCCAGCAGCGCAATCAAAACTGCGCCGAATGCCAGTGGGATGCGCGTGTCAGCTTTGACCAGCAGGTAATAGTGCAGCACTCCTGAAATCGCCGCCACATAAACCATCTTGTGCAAACGATTCCATCGCCGCCCGCCCAACCGTTTGATCATCTTATTGGTCGAAGTGACCGCCAGCGGAACCAGAATCAAAAATCCCAACATGCCAAGAAAGATAAATGGCCGTTTGATGGTGTCGGTGGCAATCGCTCGCAGGTTGAATGCCTTGTCGAACCAGGTGTAAGCGAGCAAATGCAGGCAGCCATGGAAAAATGCAAACAGTCCCAGCATTCGCCGGAACTGCACCATCCACGGCAGTCCCAGCACCTTTCGCAATGGCGTGACCGCCAGCGACAGCAATAGAAAAACCAGCGTCAGTGTGCCCGTTGTGTGCAGCACAAACTCCGGCGGATTTGTGCCCAGCCGGTGATGATAGGCATCCCAGAACAGTAATGACGCGGGCACGGCAGCGTTGACCAGGACGGCAAGTTTGGCAAATTTTATATCTGGCATAAGGTTCAATAATTCGCTTTCAAATCCATCCCTGAATACAGGCCGGCAACCTGATCGCCGTAGCCGTTGAACATCAGCGTGTCCCGCAAACCGAATTCACCAATGCGGCGTTCGGTCGCCTGTGTCCAGCGCGGATGCGAAACCTTCGGATTCACATTTGAATAAAAGCCATATTCGTCCGGCCCAACCGCGTTCCAGGTGTTCACCGGCTGATCTTTGACCAGCAGGATTTGCACGATGGATTTGATCCCCTTGAATCCGTACTTCCACGGCACGACTAGTCGCAGCGGCGCTCCGTTTTGCGGCAGCAGCGTCTTTCCATACAACCCCGCGGCCAATGTCGTCAACGGATGCATCGCCTCATCCAGACGTAGGCCTTCAACATAAGGCCACGGCAGCGCATCATCCCGCTGATTGGGCATCCGTTGCGGATCAACCAGCGTGATGAATTTGACGAACTTCGCATCGCCCATCGGCTCCACTTGTTCAAGCAGCTTCGAGAGTGAAAACCCCAGCCACGGGATCACCATTGACCAGGCTTCCACACAGCGATGTCGGTAAACTCGATCTTCCAACGGTGCAATCTTCAGCAGGTCATCCAGGTCGAAGGTCTTTGGCTTGTGAACCAAACCGCCGACCTCAACTGTCCACGGGCGCGCGACAAAGTTTTTCGCGCGGCGAGCGACCGCCTGTTTGTCGGTCGAAAATTCGTAGAAGTTGTTGTAATTCGTGATGTCTTCGAATGCTGTTGCGGCTTCGCCCGTGGGCGTGACGTAACCGCCTGTGGTTGGCAGTGATGCCGGCTCGGCCTTATTCGCTTCGCGGCCTGGCGTGTTCAGTTGGCGATACAGCAAGCCGGTCGCCACGCTTGTTCCCGCCAGCACAGCGCCGCGAATGAAATTGCGGCGATTCCAGTAATTCTCTTCGCTTGTAATCTCGCTGCTGTTGATATCGTCAGATTTCTTGATCAGCATTGCCTCTTCCTTTGTTGTCACACCGGGTTATCACACTTGCCGGATTATCACATTTGTATGCCACGCCAGGGACGTTTTATTCCGAATCGCGGGCGAATGCTTTCACCGGCCTGCCTTCAAGCTATAATCGCCGCTCACTGGATTTACGTTTTAGCAATCGTGATAGATTTCATGCCATCGGTAGAAGAACTACAACAACAATCCCTCTCCTGTTTGAAAGCGGCTTATCTTGGACAGGGAGAGTCCGTGCCCAAAGGCTTGCCCAAGGGCCTGCCCAAAGGCCTGATTGAAGCGCTTGAGTCCGACCCGCGACGCGGAGCAAGAGAGTTGGCGAACCGGCTGCGAGCGAAAGGGCGGGAGAATCGCGCCGAAGGACAGCGCCTGCGGCATTTGCTGAAATTTGAATCCGAACTGTGGGTGCAGGGCTTTCAATTCATTGCCGGCGTGGATGAGGCAGGCATGGGGCCACTGGCGGGGCCAGTAGTGGCGGGGGCAGTGATTTTGCCACGTGATTACAAACTGCGCGCGCTGGACGATTCCAAAAAGCTCGACGAGGCAAAACGCGAACAACTGGCAGTTCAAATCAAAGCGGACGCCTGTGCCTGGGCTATCGGTATTGCCGAAGTTGAAGAAATTGACAGCATTAATATCTATCACGCCGGGCTGCTGGCGATGCGGCGCGCTGTTTATGGGCTTGCTTCGCAACCTGACTTTGTCTTGCCAGACTTTTTACTGGTGGACGCCCGGACGATTCCGGATTGCACAATGCCACAGCGAGGAATAGTGCGCGGGGATTCATTGTCGGCAAGCATTGCGGCAGCTTCGATTCTGGCCAAAACCGCGCGCGACGCCATGATGTTGGAACTGGATCGCCGATTCCCCGGCTACGGATTGGCAGGCCATAAGGGCTATCCAACGCCGGAACATTTTGCTGCGTTACGACACTTGGGCGCGACGCCGATTCACCGCCGCAGTTTCCGCCCGGTGCGCGAAGCACTGGGGCTTGATCCGATTCAAAGCTCGCTGTTCGATAATTGCGTTGCGCCCAAGATGGAATCAACCGATGTCTAGTCCACAAAGAATCATATTGCCGAGTGAGCCATCTGCAGGGCCGCGCGATTCGATTGGCTTCGTCCTTCATCTGGGTCGCGCATTGCACACCTACGGTTATCCGGCACACCGATTGGAAGCGGTGATGAGCATGGCGGCCGAGCATCTACGGCTGGTAGGGCAATTCTTCTCCACGCCAACTTCGATCTTTGCGTCATTCGGCGCGCAGGAAGATCAGCGGACGTTTTTGATGCGAGTCACCCCGGGTGAAGTCAATCTGGGCAAGTTGTCGGAACTGGACGACGTGACGACCGGCGTGCTGCGCGGCGTACACAATCCGGCGGAAGGTTCTGCCCGGATCGAAACGATTGTGAACGCGCCGTCGCGATACGGCAGTGCGCTTAGAACCGCTGCTTTCGGACTGGCGTCGGCTGCGGCGTCACGCTTTCTGGGTGGAGGATTGAAGGAGATCGGCGTTTCGGCGGTCATTGGACTGTTGATCGGATTGCTGTCCGCGTTTGTGACAAAGTACCCCGACTGGAGCCGCGTCTTCGAGCCGGTAGCCGCATTTACAGCTTCGGCGACGGCGGTGGCGCTCAGCTTCGCCATCGGGCCGTACGCCGTTTCCAATGCCACGCTGGCCGGATTGATTGTTCTGATGCCTGGGCTGACGCTGACCGTGGCGATGATCGAATTAAGCTCGCAACATCTTTCTTCCGGCACGGCGCGCCTGAGCGGTGCGTTTGTGATCTTCATCGGTATGGGGTTTGGTGTGGCCGTCGGCGACACCGTGGCGCAGGCCGTCTTTGGCGACCCGCAGATTGCGCGTGCCGTAAAACTGCCCGGTTGGACAGAACTGATTGCGCTGTTGGCGATGCCGTTAGCCTTTACTGTGCTGCTGCGCGCCCACTGGCGGGACGCCGGATGGATCGTGATTGCAGGCGCATTGGCTGTTGGCGGCAGCAAACTGGGCGTGCATTTGGTCGGGCCGGAGCTGGGCGTTTTTCTGGGTGCGCTGACTGTCGGCGTCGCCAGCAACTGGTATTCGCGCTTGATGGATCATCCGGCAATCATCACGCAAGTGCCGGGCATCTTGCTGCTGGTGCCCGGCAGCGTTGGGTTTCGCGGTTTGGCGTCGCTCCTTGATCGGCAGATCGTGTCGGGCGTGGACACAACCTTCAAAATGATTTTGACGGCGATGGCGCTGGTGGCGGGAACATTGATCGCCAACATTGTCGCGCCATCACGCAGAGAGCTATGAGGTCAATACCATGAGAAATCAGCGCAAGGAATCTCTCGTTCGCGTTGCAGTACTGTTTGGTTGTTCCTTTGTCGGTGCAATGTTGGGCTGTGTAGTAAAGTGGTTGCTCCTCAAGCCGCTTGATCGCAACATCCGCTATGATGGTTTGGGCACCCTTCTACTTGCGCTGACGATGCAACTACCAATAATTCTTGGTAGCTTGATCGGGATTCTTATCGGTCTTCTTGCAGCAACCTCCCTACCAGATTGCTTGTTTAACAAAAGACGTAGGTTGAGCCTAAAACAACGACCTTTGTTTGACGACACAAGCGAACCGGAAATCCACCAAGCAATGCAAAGCCGACACCCATATGCTCCCGCCGGGATCGAAACATACAAAACTAAGCTGATGAAAGCTTACCAGGACAGTAGAAAAGGCTCGATTCACAGTTGAGCCAATGGAGACAGAATTCGACCATTTCGAATGTAACCTTCGACAAAATCCAAATTGAACGAAAACAAAAGGAGAACATCACCAATGGCAAATAAAACAAATCACCAATGGCAACTGGCTGCGCGGCCCGAAGGTTCGATTAAACAGAGCGATTTCAACTGGGTCGAACAACCTGTTCCTGACTTGCAGGAAGGACAATTATTGGTTCGTAACCTCTACCTTTCGCTCGACCCTACGATGCGGATGTGGGCGACGAAAGACACTTATCTGCCCGCCGTTAAAATCGGCGAAGTGATGCGCGGCGGCACCATCGGCGTGGTGGAAGAATCGCGCAATCCAAAATTCAAGGAAGGCGATCACGTCACGGGCCTGCTGGGTTGGCAGGAATATGCCGTCACCGAGGGCAAAGGCTTAAACGTACTGCCCAACCTGCCCGGCGTGCCGTTGACCGCGCACTTCGGTTTGTTCGGTCATATCGGAATGACAGCGTATTTCGGCCTGCTGGACATTGGCAAACCGCAAGCGGGCGAAACGCTGGTGGTGTCGGCAGCAGCGGGCGCGGTCGGTTCGCTGGTCGGCCAGATTGGCAAGATCAAAGGTTGCCACGTCGTGGGCATTGCCGGTGCGGACGACAAGTGCAAATGGATCGTGGACGAATTGGGCTTTGACGCGGCGATCAATTACAAAACCGAGAACGTTTACGATGCGCTGAAAAAACACTGCCCGAACGGCATTGATATAGATTTCGAAAACGTTGGCGGCGAGATCATGGACGCCGTGCTGGCGCAGATTAACTTGCGCGCCCGCATTGCGCTGTGCGGGTTGATTTCGGGCTATAACGCGACCGAGCCGGTGCCGGGACCGTATAACTTCAGCAACATTCTGGTGCAACGCGCCCGTGTCGAAGGTTTCATTGTGCTGGATTACGCCCCGCGCGCGATGGAATGCATGACCGAATTGGGCCAGTGGCTGATGCAAGGCAAGATCAAATACCGGATTGACGAGGTGGACGGTCTGAAACAAGCGCCACAGGCTCTGAATCGTTTGTTCGACGGAGCGAACATCGGCAAGCTGGTGGTCAAAATCTGATGTTCATTGATTCTCACGCGCATCTGGACACTTCCAACTACGACGCCGACCGCGCCGAAGTAATTGCTCGCGCTCGCGCGGCTGGCGTCGAAATGATGCTGGAGATTGCCGGAAGCGACATCGGCAAAGGTTCGCTCGAACCCGGATTAAAGTTGGCCGAAGAGCACGAGTTCATCTACGCCGCCATCGGCCTGCATCCGCACGAAGCCAGTCTGTATGATGCGGCGCTTGAGCACACCTTGCTTGAATGCAGCCGCCATCCGAAGGTCATCGGCTGGGGCGAGATCGGGCTGGATTATCATTACGACCACAGCCCGCGCGATGTGCAACGGCAGGTCTTTCAACGGCAGTTGGAACTGGCGATTGAACGCCGACTGCCGGTCATCATCCACACGCGTGAAGCCGAAGACGATACGATTGCCATCTTGCGCGAATCCTGGGCAGATGCAGGCGGCACGCAAATCGGTGGCATCATTCACTGTTTCACCAGCACGCAAGCGCTGGCGGATGCCGCCCTGGCAATGGGGTTTTACATCTCGTTTTCTGGCGTGGTGACCTTTAAGACGGCGGAAGAATTGCGCAATGTGGCGCGGTCAGTCCCGATGGAAAGGCTGCTGATCGAAACCGACTGCCCCTTTCTGGCTCCCATTCCGCATCGCGGCAAGCGCAACGAACCCGCTTTTATCATCGAAACGGCCAGGAAGTTGGCTGAGTTGAAATCAATAAGTTTGGAAGAGATTGCCCGCGTCACAAGCGATAATTTCCGGCGGTTGTTTCATCTTTAATGATTTTCGCCTGCATTGACAATGGGTTTGGCATCGGGGTACAAGTTCGCCCCTGCCTTACGCTTACGACACAGGCAAACAAATTGATGGGCTGAAAAGCCGTCAGACGCAATCGCCGCCCGTGATACTTATTTGACCGTTCCCACACGGGCAGGCAAAACTTTTGCTTTAGCTTCAATTTTGGAAAAGCAGAGTCTTTTCTCCAATCGCCGAACACCGCTGCGGCAAGCCTGTCTTGCGGCAAGGCCGCGCGGTTTGTTGTGGCAGGGTTTGTGAATTATGGCGCAGCAAAATACATTCGACATCGTTTCAAAAATCGAGCACACCGAAGTGGCAAACGCCATCAACCAGGCATTGAAAGAAGTGCTGACGCGCTTCGATTTCAAAGGCAGCAAGAGCAACATCGAAACCGAAGGGGAAGAGGCGATCATTCTGACCTCGGACGATGATTACAAGCTCAAAGCTCTGGACGACATTCTGCAAACCAAGTTTGTCAAACGCGGCGTGCCGCTGAAAGGGCTGACATACGGGAAGGTCGAGCAGGCGCTGGGCGGCACGGTTCGCCAGCGCGTCACGCTGCAACAAGGGATTCCGCAAGAGAAGGCCAAAGAGATCGTCAAATTCATCAAAGACACAAAACTCAAGGTACAAGTTTCGATCCAGGCTGATCTGGTGCGCGTCGCCGGGAAAGATCGCGACATCCTGCAGGAAGTCATCACCGCCCTGCGCGGTCATGAGTTCGGCATTGACATGCAGTTTACGAATTACAGGTCGAATTGAGGCAGTGGTCAGTGGCCCGGCTTTCAATCAACGGCTGACAACTGACAACTCAAAACTATGGCAACACAAGTTTCAGCAACTTCCTCGCGCGAGCCGGTTTCGACGGCTTCGCGAATCTTTGGGTTGATCGCCCGTGAAATGCAGTTGGTCGAGGAAGAGTTCGAACGCCAGGCGCGCTCCAACATTCAGATCATTGCCCACATCGGGCGCTACCTGCATCAGACCGGCGGCAAACGCGTTCGTCCGGCGCTGGCGGTGCTGGCGGCCAAAATCTTCGGCGAAGAGGTTGATCATTCGGTCATCAGAATGGCCACGGTCATCGAGTTTCTGCATACGGCGACGCTGGTGCACGACGACGTGATTGACGGCGCCGATGTGCGGCGAGGCCGCCAGGCAGTCTCTTCGCAATGGGGCAACGAAACCGCCGTGCTGATGGGCGACTGGTTGTATATGTCTGCGTTTGAAACTGCCCTGCGCGAACGCAACCTGGACATTCTGGATGCGCTGACCGAAGCCACGCGCAAGATGACCGAGGGCGAGCTGATTCAACTGACGCTGATCGGCAATACGCGCATCACCGAAGAGCAACACTTTGAAATCGTCACGCGCAAGACCGGATACCTTTTCAGCGCCAGTTGCCGCGTTGGCGCGATTATTCGCGGCGCCACCATCGAGCAGCGAAAAGCATTGGCCGATTACGGATTGAATCTGGGCATCGCCTTTCAGTTGGTGGACGACCTGCTGGATTTCACATCGAATATCGAAAAGCTGGGCAAGCCGGTGCTGAGCGATCTGCGCGAAGGCAAGGTCACGCTGCCATTGATCCGGCTGCTGCGTTCGCACCCGCATTTCATCACACATGTCCGCGCCGCAATGGAAGAACCCGCCGGTCAGAACCGGTGCGCCCGCGACGTTCTGGCAATTTTGGATGAATACGGTGAATTGGAAAGGGCGCGCGAGGAAGCTTATTCGTATGCCGCGCGCGCGCAGGAAGTGTTGCGAATTCTGCCCGATAACCAATACCGGCGGGCGCTTGCTGAGATCGCGCAGTACATCATCGAGCGCGACAACTGATTTTAGATTGCGGATTGCGGATTTACACGGCCTCGCAGTTGTGTTCAGCCCAATCCGCAATCCGCAATCCGCAATCATTATGAACGACACGGCGCTGGCTGCGCTTCAGCGGTCACTTACGGAAAACCGCGAGGCCAAGCGAAAAATTCAGGCAAGGTTGGCTGAGATCGAAGCCGAATCGGCCGCGCTGCGGTCACAGATCAGCTCGATGGATACCATCATCGAGCAAACCGAACATGTTCTGTTGCAGATGCTCTTTCCTGCGCTACAACAGCAAGCTCCCCCAGCGGCCAGTCATTTATATTCTCCGGCACACGCGGCTCATCCCGCACTCCATCAATCTTTCCGGTCTCGTGAAACAAACGCCGAAACCGACATTGATGCCGAAGTCGCCCGATTGGCGCAGTCAGAAAAATCCAGCAATGTGCGGTTCACCGACTTTCGCATCCCGCAAGCGGCCAGCATCGTCCTGCGCGAAGCCAATGGCCCGCTGCACGTCAGCGAACTGTACCGCCGCTTGTCCGACGGCGGCTTTGAATTTCGCGGCCAGCATCAGTTGATCACGCTGGCTGTGTCTTTGAGCCGCAGCAAACGCTTCCGCAAAGTCGCCCCCGGCACCTTCGATCTGAATCCTGATTACATGGCCGGACAAGTCGCCTAGCATCCCTTCCAACAAGTATGGCCGCAACTACTCCTTACGAAATCGAAGTCAAATTGCGATTCGATAGCGTTGAACCTCTGACGCGCGTCGGCATCCTTTTGGTGATTGAAACCGCTCGCCATTTTGAAGACAACCTGTTATTGGACACCGAAGACAAACGGCTTGGTCAGAAGGCCGCGATCTTGCGCGTCCGGCGATCGGGTGAAACCGGCTCACTGACCTACAAGGAAAAACCCGCGCCGGATGCGCCCGCGACGCAGTTCAAACAACGAATCGAATTTGAAACAGCGCTTGCCGACCCTCACCAAGCCAGCGCCATCTTTGAGCGGCTCGGCTATCAAAAATGGTTTCGCTATCAAAAGTATCGAACCGTTTATCGCGCCACGCTGCCCGGCGGCAAAAACCTGCATGTCATGTTCGATGAAACGCCCATCGGCAACTTCATCGAATTGGAAGGCGAAGAGGAAACAATCCTGCAAGCCGTCACGCTGCTGGGCATCCGCAGTGAAGATTATGTGTTGGACAGCTATCTGGCCCTGCAAGCAGCGCACTGCGCACGCGAAGGCAGACCGTTTGATGACATGGTTTTTGGTGGATAGTCCCTGGAGAAAATGATGAAAGTAATAATTCTGGCTGCCGGTTTCGGCACGCGCCTGTGGCCGCTGACTGTTGGACGCACCAAACCCGCGCTTCCTTTTCTGAATCGTCCGCTGATCGCATTCACGATTGATTATCTGCGCCGGTACGGTTTTGAAGATGTGATCATCAATCTACACCACGAACCGGAATCGGTGCGCCAGCAGATTGGCGATGGTTCGCGGTTCGGTGTGCGCATTCATTATTCGCTGGAAGCGCCGGAGATTCTGGGCACGTCGGGCGCGCTGGACAATGTACGCGATCTATTAAGCGATGAAACCTTCATCGTCATCAACGGCAAGATCATCACCGACATTGACCTGGCCCGCGCGCTTGAAATGCACCGCCAACAAAAGGCGCTGGCCACGCTGGTGCTGAAACCCAATCAGAAGTTCGAACGCTTCAGTGAAGTCAAAGTCACCGAAGATGGCCGCATCGAAAGTTTCGCAGGCTTCCCGATTCAAACCAATCCGCAATCCGAAATCGGCATTGAGAATGGGCAGAATGGGCCGCAATTTCCCATGATGTTCACCGGCATTCACGTCATGGAGCCGGATATTTTCGAATACATTCCGCGCGGCGTCTTTTCAGACTCAGTCAGGGATGTGTATCCCAAAGCGATGGCCGACGGCAAAATCATCGCGGCGCACGTGGCAGCGGCTGAGAGTTCGTGGTACGAACTGAGCACCATCGAGCGCTACCTGGAAATCAGTCTGGAGTTTCTGGCCCGTGAAGCGCGCGATGTGGTCATGGATGAAGGCTGCGATGTTGCCAACGACGCGCAAGTATCGAGATCGGTTTTATGGAAGCGCGTGCGGGTGGGAAGCGGTGCAAAACTGACCGGCTGCATCGTCGGTGATGGAGTGACGATTCCGGCGGGCAGTGAATTCAATCGAGCGGTCATCGTCCGCGCCGACCTGGCGCTTGCCGGCGAACGCCCCGAAAAAGCCCTGCCCGGCACAATCACCGGCGATAACCTTGTCGTGCCTTTCGGCTGATGCTACCATCCGCTCCGTTTTCGGACTTGCTGTTTGCGCTTGTTAATTGCGGGCATTCGCCAAGATCGGTTTCGCTTCGCCTACCCCTTTCGACAAACTTCGATCAATTAAAAAAACTCGCCCGTCATTAGGACTGAGCTAAAACATGATTGCCAATTCACCTGACAATTTTTCCGCCCCCCTTATGCAATCTGGTGCCGTGGCCAAAGAAACTGGCGGCCTGAGCGAAAAGCGCGCGGTTCATTTCGCCGCAGCTTATTTCGGAGTTGCAGTCGAAGAAGTTCTCTTTCAGATATTGACTCCCGACGCTTCGACGCGGCGCTATTACCGGCTGGCAGCGAAGACAAAACCTGGCGAAACTTTTATCGCAAGCGTTTACCCAACGCCGTTTAACGCACACGATAATACCTTTGTTGATGTCACTAAGCTTTTCGAACAAGCCGGATTGCCCGTGCCGAAAATCATTGCTGTGGCCGACACGGACGGTGTCATTTTGCAGGAGGATCTGGGCGATGTGAGTCTGGCGAAATGGCTGAGCGACGCGGATGAAAGAGGCGACGCGGCGGGCACCAAAGACATGCTGCACAGTTCAATTGAACTGATCGCGCGCATTCAATCAGCCACCTTGCTGGCCTACACGATGAATTCTGTCGCCAGCAGCCTGGCCTTTGACGCAGACAAATTGACGTGGGAACTGAACTACTTTTTCGATCATTTCTTCGGCAGCTATCACCATCATCAATTTGCCGCTGAAGAAGCCGCTGCAATCAAGCAAGACTTGCAAGCCATCGCCACGGAACTTGCCGCACGCCCGCGAACCTTGACGCATCGAGATTATCACGCGATGAACCTGATGGTGGACGTGAGGGGCGAACTACGGGTGATTGACCATCAAGATGCGCGAATGGGGCCGGCAACATACGATCTGGTTCCGCTGCTGGTCGAACGCCGCTTGCAACCGGCAGACGAAGCCTGGATCGCAGAGCATCAGAATTTGTTTCTGCGCTTGCGCGAAAAGATGGGGTTGCCGAAGATCAAAGCGGACGACCTGCGTTACGAGTTTGAGTTGATGACCATTCAGCGGCAATTGAAAGCCATGGGCACGTTTTCGTATCAAACCGCAGTGGTCGGACGTGGCGTGGTTTATGAAAACTATATTGCTCCGGCAGCGGCGACCGTGTTGCGGGCGATGAGCAAACCGGGGATGAGAGAATATCCGGCATTACGACGCGCACTGGAAAATCCGAACCAATAACCGTACGGTCAGTGAGGGACTATGGAATTTCTATCTCGAAGGAATTTTACCGGCCAAATGCTTGGCTCTCTGATGACGTTCTCTTTGGTTGAAACGCTGAGTCGCGGCGATGCGCTGACGAAAAGCATCGCGCCCATTGCCAAACAATGGCTGGCCGAAGTGGAAGAAATCAGCAAGGCAATGACCGAACAGAAAGCCAGACAGATTGAATGGCAACGCAAGCTTGCAGAACTGTTCGCCCGTGTGGAGTTAAAAGACCTGTTGCGCGATATTGATTTCGAGCGGCTAAGCAGGACCATCAAATTCCCTGACGATCACGAAGGCGTCGTGCCGACGAATCCACCGCACCCGGCAGGTTTGCCGCAGGAATTGAGCTTTTCAACCTACATTTACGGCCTGAAAAAAGGGCGCGCGATTGTGCCGCATTGCCATCGCAACATGACTTCGATGCACATGCCGATTGGCGGCGAGCTTCACGGCTGGCATTACGACCGGCTGGCCGATGAGCCGGAGCATTTGATCATCAAGCCAACGCTCGACAGAACGCTGAAGCTTGGCGAAGTCACGACAATCTCTGACGAAAAAGATAACGTTCACTGGTTCAAAGCCCTCAGCGATTCGGCGTTCACCTTCAACATCGGCGTTTACGGGATTGATCCGGCAGTGAAACTCGGCGGCAGGCAGTTCTACCTTGATCCGCAGGGCGGAGAGAAACTGAGTGATGGATCACTGCGTGTTCGGCATCTAACGACGAAGGAAGCGAACATGATTTACGGCAAGTCATAATTTCTTGTCCGCAAGAATGGAGGTTGTTTATGTCAACAGTCACATTTGAAGACATTCTGGCTCACGTCAGCGAACTACCGGTAGAAGAACGCGGAAAGCTTCTCACTAAACTAAAACGCGAAGAGCGCAGGAAACCATTCGTCTTTCATAGCAAAGTTATTTGCGCTAACGCTCCATACATAGATCGCAAGCTGGAATATGAGTGGTTAAAACAACACGAACGCGAATATATCGGCCAATGGATTGCACTGAAGGGGGATCAATTATTGGCTCACGGTGGCAATGCAAAGGATGTTTCCGCAATCGCCGGGGATTCGGGCGTGCAAGACGCTCTGGTTTTACTGGTGGAAGATTCCGGTGTTGCCTATATGGGGTGATAAGAATGTCACATCAGCTTACATTTTCAATCAAGAACTTCTTCAGAACTACTGAAGTCGGTCTTGCCATTCCGGTCGGTCTTGGGCGCAACCATCTCTCCACTTTTCGCGAGGCCAAAATTGATACTGGAAGCCATTACTGTTTGTTCCAGCGAGAAGTCGCAGACGATCTGGAAATAGAAGTGCTGGACGGTTACCCATTTTATCTGACAACGCTTGCCGGCAGCTTTACTGCATACGCCCATACGGTTGTGCTTGATACTTTTGGAATCCAATTCGAGTCAACTGTGATGTTTATGCCAGCATATGGCATCACGAGAAACATACTGGGGCGCAAAGGCTGGCTGGAAAATCTAAACATGGCGCTGACTATGGATGACGAGGCCATTTACCTAAGCTCTCTTTCTTCAAACGAAAATCTATGACGCAAACATACATCTCCGACATTTCAAAACATCTTGGTGAAGAGGTCACCATCAAAGGGTGGCTGTACAACAAACGATCGAGTGGCAAGCTGGGCTTTCTGGAAGTGCGCGACGGCAGCGGTATTATTCAGGGCGTCGTTTCGAAAAAGGAAGTCAGCGAAGAGACCTGGGCAAATACTGAAAAGGTGACGCAGGAATCTTCGATTATCCTGACCGGCGTCCCGCGCGAGCACCCGAAAAAACCGGGCGTGTATGAACTGGACATCAAGACGCTGGAAATTGTCTGCCTGACCGAAGAATACCCGATCACGCCGAAAGAGCACGGCATCGAATTCCTGATGGATCACCGCCACCTGTGGCTGCGGTCTAAAAGACAGCACGCCATCCTGCGCGTGCGCCACACGATCATCAAAGCCGTCCGCGACTTTTTCGACAATAACGGCTTCACGCTGTGCGATACGCCAATCTTCACGCCGGCGGCCTGCGAAGGCACGACCAACCTGTTCGAGGTGAATTACTTCGACGATGAAAAAGCATACCTGTCGCAATCCGGCCAGCTTTACAACGAAGCGACGGCGGCGGCATTTGGCAAGGTCTACTGCTTCGGCCCCACCTTCCGGGCTGAAAAATCGAAGACACGCCGTCACCTGACAGAGTTCTGGATGGTGGAGCCGGAAGTCGCTTATGCCAAGCTGGACGACGTCATGACGCTGGCCGAAAACTTTATCAGCTACGTGGTTGGGCGTGTACTGGAAACCCGGCAGGAAGAACTGAACCATTTGGAACGTGATGTCACCAAGCTGGAAAAAGCCATGCCACCCTTCCCGCGTTTGCAGTACGACGATGCAGTGAAAATGCTTCAGCAGGCGCACGCCTAAGGCAAAGTGGAAAACCGTTTTGAGTGGGGCGGCGATTTTGGCGCGCCGGATGAAACCTACATTTCGTCACAATACGATAAACCTGTGCTGGTCCATCGTTACCCGTCGGCAATCAAGGCGTTTTATATGGAGCCAGACCCGCAACGGCCTGATCTGGCATTATGTGTGGATGTGCTGGCGCCGGAAGGGTACGGCGAAATCATTGGCGGCGGCGAGCGCATGTCATCGCACGATCTGTTGCTGCAAAAAATTCATGAGCATGGGTTGCCGCCGGAAGCCTTCGACTGGTATCTGGATTTGCGTAAGTACGGCAGCGTCCCGCACGGTGGATTTGGCATGGGCATCGAACGATGCGTGGCGTGGGTGTGCGGACTGGAGCATGTGCGCGAAACCATTCCATTCCCCCGTATGCTCTATCGGTTGAAACCGTAGGCATCAACACAACCATTACAATCTGTTCCCCCAGTTGTAAACCTTCCTTTGAGGATTTTTGCCCCATGACTCGAAAAGAAGATTTGCCCGGACTGGGCAAAGAACAGAAGTTGGCGGTTCCCGCGCAGAAGCCTGCGATCATTGACACCTGGCTGAGCCAGTTTGAAGAGCGGATTGCGCGTGACTTCGGGCATCGTACCGGACTGGATTACAAGACGACGATTCGCGAGATCGTCGAAGCCGCAGAGCCTTTCCCGGGCATGCGCATTCTGGATATACCCACCGGGACTGGCGTCATTGCGCGTCAATTCGTCGGCAAGATCGGCCAGGAAGGCAAGATCATCGGCGTGGATACGACGCACGAAAAGGTTGAAGAGGCGCGTCTGGCCGCCCAATCAGCCAAGGCCAGCATGCGGATTGAATGGCGCGTGATGCCGGGTGAAAAACTCGGCTTTGGCGCTGACAGTTTCGATCTTGTCACTTCGGTCATGGCATTTCACCGGCTGAACGGCGAAAAGTTTCTGGCCGAAGCTTATCGCGTGCTCAAATCCGGCGGGCGGTTGTTAATCGCCGATGAGATGGCGCCGGCAATTGCTCCCAGCCCGTTGCGGGAATCAGTACGGCGAAACTATTACAAACATATCGCGCGCAACCCGGCAGAAGCGGAAGCAAAATTCCTTTCCACCGAAGTCATGATGCAGATGTTGGTGAACTCCGGTTTCAGCCAAATCATGTTCAAAGCGCTGCGCCAACGCAGCCAACACGACCGCGTGTTCACGCTGGTGAATGTCGTGAAGTAGAAAGGCAGTTATGCAAGATTCAGGAAAGCCAAAGAAAAAAGCGACGGTGATCGGCGTGCTGATGGATTTAGGGGCCGACCGCCGTGGCGTGGATATGGGGCCGTCAGCCGTTCGCGTGGCCGATTTGAACGAACGGCTGAGCGCACTGGGTTACGAAGTCACCGACGCGGGCAACATTCCGGTGCGCAACCCTGAGATGCTACCGATTGCAAATCGCAACGCGAAGTATCTGCCCGAAATTACCATCGCCTGCCAGACATTGGCCGATCAGGTGGAAGCCGCGCTGGAAGCCGGTTCGACGCCGATTGTGCTGGGCGGCGATCATTCAATTGCGATTGGCAGCGTGGCAGGTCTGGCGGCCTTTCATCGCAAGCGAGACAGCCGCGTCGGCGTCATTTGGTTCGACGCGCACGGCGATATGAACACGCCGGAAAGTTCGCCATCAGGCAACATTCACGGGATGCCGTTTGCAGCGATTCTGGGACACGGCGCAAAAGAGCTGACCGAGATCAGCGGCTTCGCGCCCAAAGTGCATCCGGAAGATTGTGTGCTGATCGGCGCGCGCAGCGTTGATCCAGAAGAAGCCGTTGCGCTGAAAGCCTCCGGCATTCGCGTCGTCACGATGCGCGAACTGGACGAACGCGGGATGAGCGCCGTGATGGACGAAGCGATTGGGCTGGCTTCGCGACGCACCGCCGGCTTTCACGTGACGATGGATATGGATTTCGTTGACCCGGATTACGCGCCCGGCGTTGGCACTCCGGTTCCCGGCGGGCCAACTTACCGCGAAAGCCATCTGGCAATGGAGAAGGTCGCCGATTCGGGCAAGATGCTTTCGTTTGAATTGACCGAAATCAACCCGGTGTTCGACATCTCAAACAAAACAGCGGAGCTGGGCGTGCAACTGATCCTGTCCGCGTTTGGCAAGAAGATTATGTGAGCCTGGGAGCGCGGGCATCCTTGCCCGCAATCGGGAGAAAAGCGTTGTCGCAAAAACTCAGAGTAGGTGTCATCTTCGGCGGGCGTTCGGGCGAGCACGAAGTTTCGTTGCGTTCGGCGGAATCGGTCATCAATGCGCTGGACCGCGAAAAGTATGAAGTCGTGCCGATTGCCATCACTCAACAAGGCAAGTGGCTGGCATCAAGCGAAGCCACCAACCTGTTGCCAAGCGCAGTGATGGAAAGCGCCGATCAACGCGTTGCCATCTTCGGCGATCCGACGGAAAAGGGATTGGCGCGATTTACCGGCAAAGGCAATGCAGACGAGCGCGACAAGATTGACGTGATCTTTCCGGTGCTGCACGGCACGTACGGCGAAGACGGCACGATCCAGGGATTGCTGGAAATGGCCGACGTGCCCTATGTCGGCTGCGGCGTGCTGGGATCGGCTGCCGGAATGGACAAAGTCGTGATGAAGCGGCTGTTTCGCGAAGCCGGTTTGCCAATCGTCGAATTCACGCATTTTCTGCGCACAGAATGGGAAGCCGACCCGCTGCTGGTTGAATTGCGTGTGGCTGAAGAAATCGGCTTTCCCTGTTTTGTGAAACCGGCAAACCTCGGCTCATCCGTTGGAATTTCAAAAGCAACCGACGCGAAGAGTTTGAATGAAGCCATCCAGCTTGCGGCCAGGTACGACCGAAAAATCATTGTCGAACGCGGCGTGGATGCGCGCGAGATTGAAGTCAGCGTGCTGGGCAACGATCAACCCGTAGCCAGTCTGCCTGGAGAGATCATTCCGCAATCGGCGGACTTTTACGATTACAGAGCAAAGTATGTTGATGCGAACGGCGCACGGTTGATGATCCCGGCGGAACTAAGCGCCGAGCAGACGGCGGAGATTCAACGGCTGGCAGTGCTGGTTTTCCGGGCAATTGACGGATCAGGGCTGGGGCGCGTGGACTTTTTTCTGGAACGCGAAACCGGCCAATTGCTGGTCAACGAGATCAACACAATGCCCGGCTTCACTTCCATCAGCATGTACCCAAAGCTGTGGGAAGCCAGCGGCATCGGCTACAGCGAACTGATTGACCGACTGATCGAACTCGCCTTTGAACGTCACAGGGAAAAGTTGCGCAATGTAACCAGCTACAATTGATGTTTAGGCGTGCTTCAGAAATTGCTCTCTGCGGTGCCGGCATGCGCGCGATGTCCGATTCGTCATAAGCCTTATCGAAAGCCGATTTGAGATCGTGCAGATAAGTTGATAAGCAAAATAAAGTGGATATAGACAGGATTGACAGGAGTTTTTAGGATAACTCAATCCTCAATAATGACAGGCCTCGCGGACAATCCTGAGTAATCTTGTTGATCCTGTCTATGCCTGATTGTTTTTGCCGATGAAGTTAGTGTCTGCGCGATCTTGCAGAACGTGCGGGAGAGAAGGGAAAGAGGGTTGAAATGATCGTTGCCGACAGCCCCAAAAACGCAGTATGCTTGATGTAAGAGGTGATCTTATGACAATTCAAATTGATGTGAAGCCAGAGACAGCAACCAAATTTCAAGCAGCGGCAGCGGCTTTGAATCTCTCAGTTCAAGAATACCTTGATCGAGTGGCGACGTTGCTATATTCAGGACAAAACGGCGACTCACAAGACAAGACACCGTATGAACTGGGCAAAGATTTTATCGGCAAGATTGACAGCAGCAGCAGCGATCCATCTGTGAAGCCCCACAAAACAGCCTTTGGCGAGCTTTTGCTTGAGAAATATAAGAAACAAGGGCTAGACCTTCCATGACACTCATTGACGCCGGGCCATTAATTGCCCTCATTGACGTCAGGGATAAAAAGAATCATCAAGGCTGTCTCACCGCTTTTCAATCGCTCAAGACCGCGCCTCTTACCACTTGGCCTTGCGTTGCTGAAGCCAGCTATTTACTGGGCCAGATCAACGGTTGGCCTGCTCAAAAAATGTTGCTGGACTTGCTCAAGAGCGGTGCTGTCAGAATCCACGAAACAACAGCGGCAGAGCTGGCACGCATTGAACAGCTAATGGAGCAATATCAAAATGTGCCCATGGATTTAGCCGATGCTTCCCTGGTGGCGCTTGCCGAACTGCGCGGCCTTCGTCAAATCCTCACGCTTGACAACGAGTTCTTCATTTACAGGATCAACGGTAAAGACTCATTTGAAGTGAGCAAGCCCTAGAACAGCATTTGGCAGTTCACACCCACCCAGCTTCATTTATGCAGTGTCGAGAAAAATAACTTTTCATCGAAGCAGCGGTAATCGCAAAGCAACTCTTCGCCTTCTTGAACGGCACATAGAAAAGTCGCGCAACGTGACCAGCTACAGTTAATTTGCGCGGCGTTATCGAATAGCTCAAATCAGGCTGTGCTGTCCTATCCCATATTGCTGAGTAATTTGTATTCCTGCGGACGCCGCGCCGGAAAGAACCCCCACAGTTCCTGCATCCGTTTCACCTTCGCAAAGTTGCAATCGGCATAAAGAATCTGTTCCGTGCTGTCCGCTTCGGCAAGAACATACCCCATCGGGTCGCTGACGAACGATCCGCCCCAGAAGTCCAACCCGCCTTCGATACCGGTGCGATTGATGGCGGCGACATACACGTTGTTGGCGATGGAGTGCGAGCGTTGAATGTCGCACCAGGGAATTTGCCAATTGCCTTCCTC
>JBBQVH010000006.1:0-104010 GCA_038211695.1 Blastocatellia bacterium
GATGCGCTGGAAACGCGAGTCTGGCGCGCAGATTCTGCAACTTCGTGCAATCAAGCTCTCCCGACAATGGGACGGCTTCTGGGCAAATGTTATGCAGCAAGCAGCATAACAAAGTACATCAGGGCGAAATCACACCCGAAAGAAGACTCTTTGAAATGGAAAACGCTTCCGTTTGTTCCGTATTCTCTCTTCTATTTCACGCCAAAAGCCGCGTGTAATCGGCCTTCCGTTTGACGGGCGTGAAGCCTTCTTCCCGGATGACATTGACCAGCATCTCTTCGGTCGCTTTGTGATTCGCGCCGGCTTTTGAAATGACATTCTCTTCGATCATCGTTGAGCCAATGTCATTTGCGCCGGAATGCAATCCGCGCCGCCCATCGGCCAATCCCACCGTCAGCCACGATACCTGCTGATTTGGGATGTTGTTCAAATACAGCCGCGCCAGCGCCAGCCAGCGCAGATATTCTTCGGCGGGCATGCGATTCGGAATGATCTTGCCGATGGGCGTGTTGTCCGGCTGGAACGTCCACGGGATAAACGAAATGAAGCTGGCTGGAGCCGATGCCAGCGACCGTTGCTGCAACTGATACAGCAATTCCAGATGCTGTATGCGGTGATCAATGGTTTCGCCGTATCCAATCATCATCGTCGCGGTGGTTTTCAGCCCGGCCCGATGCGCGGCTTCCATCACATCCAGCCATTCCTGGCTGTTGCATTCGGTGCGGCGTTTTTTGCGAATCTCGTCCACCAGAATTTCGCCGCCGCCGCCGGGAATGCTGTCCAACCCTGCGGCCATCAATTCGCGCAACACTTCTTCATAACTCATCCCGAAGGTCTTCGACATTCCATAAACTTCGGTCGGCGAGAAGCAGTGCAGGTGAATGCCGTAGCGTTGTTTCAATTCGCTCAGCAGCTTTGTGTACCACTCCAGCGGCAGGTCAGGATTCAGCCCGCCCTGCATCAGCACGCCGCTGCCGCCCAGTTCGATCATCTCTTCGACTTTCTCAAAGATTTCCTCGTAGCTCAGCACATACCCTTCCGCATCACCCGGCTTGCGATAAAACGCGCAGAAGTTGCAGACCGAAAAACAGACGTTCGAATAGTTGATGTTGCGATCCACAACGTAGGTCACCGCGTTGTCAGGGTGAAGCTGGCGGCGCAGGTCATCGGCCAACCGGCGCAAATCTTCGGTCGCGGCGTCGGTGATGACGCGCTTCCATTCGCCGTGGGCCAGATGTTCGCGATTGGAGATTCGTTCAAGCAGGTAGGTGGTAGTGTGAGTCGTTGCTGCGGTGGTTGTCATAGCTTTTCTCTCTGAATTACGCAGTTGGGATCATTGCCGCAAGCAGCGCCCTTCCGGTCGCCAAAGGCAATTTGACGGGAACAAAAAACTGGCTTGAATAAAGATAATCTTCCCCGGAATCATCAATCACTCGCAGTAACCCGCGGGATTCCGCTTTCGGGTCGGCAAGAACCGAATAGACTTTGCCAATCGTCAAACTCTCGCCTTGTTCATCTTCGTGCAGGCAGAGCACGAAGCGAAGCAACGTGTTATCAGTTTTTGATTGCGACATAGGTTTAATCGAGCAGGTGTTTGACTCTCATTTTTCGCTTTCCAATGCCGTGGGCTTCATACCAGTGAAGTTCGGCCGTGGCGATTGTACCATCATCGAATTCGACTTCGGCAACGCCCTTCATCTTCCGCAATCGGCCTTTGCCAAAACGCCGATTGAGCACAGCCAATTCACGAATGCCATGTCCGGCGGCAATAATTTCGATCTCCCGAATTTGGCTGATGATACTGAAGCTTCGCATTTCCCCTCAACCAAGTTTTACCGCGCGGCCCTCATTCGCCGACTCATAGAGCGCCGCGACAAGCTCCAACGATTTGCGCCCTTCGCGCCCGTCAATCATCGGTGCGTGATCTTCGGCAACGGCGTGCATCATATCTTCGATCTGGCGGCGGTGGCCTTCGTTCGAGATAGCTGCCGGATTGGCCGAACCGTCCGTGAGCTGTTCGCTCTCGCCCGGATTCTCCTCTTCACCGTCAATCGCCCAAACGCTGATCGCGTCGCCATCCAGAATGATCGTGCCGCGTTCGCCGCTGATTTCCAGCCTCCGTCTGAAGCCGGGCTTGGCCGAAGTCGCGGCTTGAATCACACCGAGCGCGCCATTTTGAAATCTCACTGAGCCGACCAGCGTATCTTCGGCTTCGATGTGTGGATAGCGCAGCGCCGACTTCATCGCAAAGGCCGTTTCGACCGGCCCCATCATCCATTGCAGTAAATCAACAGTATGAATCGCCTGATTGATCAGTGCGCCGCCGCCATCCACGGCCAGCGTCCCGTGCCAGGAACCCGGCCCGTAATATTCCGGCGCGCGAAACCATTTGACGTACGCATCGCCAATCATCAGTTTGCCCAATCGGCCTTCGTCAATCGCGCGTTTGATCCGCTGTACGGCGGGCAGAAAGCGCGATTGAAAGATCACGCCAAGCTTCACGCC
The DNA here is from genome assembly GCA_038211695.1 of Blastocatellia bacterium. Classification (GTDB taxonomy): domain Bacteria; phylum Acidobacteriota; class Blastocatellia; order RBC074; family RBC074; genus RBC074. The sequence continues at coordinate 2,506 of JBBQVH010000006.1, forward strand.
CGCTTGGTCGCACGCAGCGATTAAAGCATCCGCTTGTTGCAAATTTATCTCGATGGGTTTTTCGACCAGCACGTGTTTCCCAGCTTCGGCGGCTTTAATGCCCAGTTCCGCGTGCGTGCCGCTGGGCGTGCAGATATTGACGATTTGCAGGCCGGGCGTTCGTAGAAACGCTTCGTAATCAGTGTGTGCTGCCGCGCCGAATTTGGCGGCGAACTCTGTCGTCCGCTGTTGATCACGGCCACAGATGGCCAGCAACCGTGCGCCAGTAATTTGCTGAATCGCCGCCGCCTGCACCGCGCCGATCATTCCGCCGCCGACGATGCCAAAACCGATTTCGTTGGTCATTACTTTCCCCCGACAGAAAATTTGAGATTTGTGATTGGAGATTCCGGCCTGCACTTGCCCGCCGCCGACAAAGCAAGATAGTCTTACCATTCCACAAGCGAAGTCGTGAATTGTCTTCATCGCTGGACAGCTTCGCAATCGTCACCGCAACAAAACAAACAAATTTTTCAGGAGAATGAAATGCCGATTTCGATCGCGGGCTTTCATCACGCCGGATTTCTGGTCACGGACATTGAACGCGCCGTCGGCTTTTACGAAAACGTGCTTGGCTTGCGCGCGCTGCCGCGTCCTGACCTTGGCTTTCCGGGCCGCTGGTACGATTTGAACAACGGCCATCAATTGCATTTGATGAGCGTCGCCGAAATGCCCACGCATGCCGACCCGCCGCGCCACGACCGCCACATTGCGCTGGCCGTCCCTGACACGCAAGCGACAGAAGAAAAGTTGCGCGAGCTGGGGATCGCCATCAGTTATGGCAGCGGGCGGGCGGGCAATCCACAGCTTTTCATCCGCGATCCCGATGGCAACACGATTGAGCTACGTTGATTTAGTATCAGTACCCCAACCGTCAGGAAGGGGATTCGTTGAAAAAGCCCTTGCTCACGCGCGGGCTACGGACAAAAATTCAGGAGACCCATCAACAATGAACCGCAGATTATTTCTTTCGCTTAGTGCCGCCGCCGCCGCGCTGCCCGCATTCGCACTCAACACACTTGGCAGCAATTCCGTCTGGCCTTCCCTGTCCCAGCAGACCCGCAAACTCAATCGCCTACGCCTGTCGGTGACGTGGGGGATGATGAACCGGCTGCCCATCCCGGACGCGCTGGCCAAGCTCAACGATCTGGGCTACGACGCATACGAGATGTTCAACTGGCGCGACCCGAAAGTACTGGACACCTTTCTGGCCGAAGCGCCAAAGTTCCCCAATCTGGCCTGCGCCACGTTGATTTCAAATAAGGGCGTGACCGCGCAGGATTGCGGCCTGGTCAACCCAAAAGAGCGCGACCAGTTTTTGAAAGAGCTCGAAGCGGCCATTGCCGTCGCCAACAAATTCAAATGCAAACGGCTGGTCACACTGACCGGCAACGACGTGCCCGGAATGTCGCGCGAAGCAATGATGGAAAGCGCCGTCGCCGGTTTGAAAGCCGCCGCGCCAATGCTGGAAAAGAACGGCATCACCGCTGTCATCGAAGTGCTGAACACCTACGTCAACCATCCGAACTATTACCTGTACCTGGTCAACGACGCCGCCAAGCTGATTGACGCCGTGGGCAGCCCGAACGTCAAGATTCTGTTCGACATCTACCACGTGCAGATTATGGAGGGGAATCTGATCCCGCTGATCCGCCAGCACATCAAACGGATTGACCATTTCCACATCGGCGATCATCCGGGCCGCCACCAGCCGGGCACAGGCGAGATTAACTATCGTAACGTTTTTAAGGCAATCTATGATCTGGGCTATGAGGGCTACGCGGCGCTGGAATATGGCCCGACCATTCCGCTCTATCTCGACCTGATCAACCAGCGGAATATGACGATCTTTGAATAGCCTTCTTCAATCCATCCATGACTGAGACCAATTACAAACGCGTTGCTTCACTTAAAACCGCCGATAATTTTGCGGGTTATCTCGCCCAACTCGGCCTTGACCTGCAATTCGACCGCGAATTGCAATCGGGCGCGGACTCGCCGCTCGGACAGAGCTATCAACTTGACGACATCACGATCGGCAACCGCTTTTCGATTCTGCCGATGGAAGGCTGGGATGGCACCGAAGACGGCAACCCGACTGAGTTGACCATTCGCCGCTGGAAGCATTTCGGCGAGAGCGGCGCAAAGTTGATCTGGGGAGGCGAAGCCGTCGCCGTGCGTCACGATGGGCGCGCCAATCCGAACCAATTGATCTCAAACGATGCGACGACTGCGGAATTGGAAAACTTGCGAAAAGTCCTGGTGGATGCGCACAAAGAGAAATGCGGCACCACCGATGACCTGCTGGTCGGTTTGCAGCTTACGCATTCGGGCCGGTTCGCGCGGCCCAATGACAAAAAGAAACTGGAGCCGCGCATTCTGTATCGCCACCCGCTGCTCGACAAAAAGTTCGGCATCACTTCGCCCGCATCTATTGCCGCAATCTTTAGCGATGCCGAGATTGACGATTTGATCGGCGATTTTGCCCGTGCCGCCGTGCGTGCCGAAGCCGCCGGATTCACCTTTGTTGACTTGAAACATTGCCACGGCTATCTGGGCCACGAATTTCTGGGCGCGACCACGCGCCCCGGCCGTTACGGCGGCAGCTTTGAAAACCGCACGCAGTTCCTGCGCGGGCTGGTCGCTGCGGTGCGTCGCGACGCGCCGAGTTTGAAGATTGGCGTGCGGCTGAGCGCCTTCGACTTTCTGCCGTTCAGGATGCCCGAAGGCGATGACAAGCGAGGCGTGCCTGAAAGCTTTGAAGGCCGCTATGAACATGCCTTCGGTGGCGATGCCGGCAATCCATTGATGATCAACTTGAACGAGACGTTTCAATTCTTCGCCCTGCTCGAAGAATTGGCGATCAAGCTGGTCTGCGTTTCGGCAGGCAGCCCTTACTACAACCCGCACATTCAACGCCCGGCGCTGTTCCCGCCGTCGGACGGGTATCTGCCGCCGGAAGACCCGCTGGTGGGCGTCGCGCGGCAGATCAAAGTCACCAGCGAGTTGAAAGCGCGCTTTCCGCAAATGTGCGTCGTCGGTTCGGGCTACACCTATTTGCAGGAGTGGCTGCCAAACGTCGGGCAGCATTACGTCCGCACTGGCCAGGTTGATTTCGTCGGGCTGGGACGGCTGGTGCTGTCCTATCACGATCTGCCGTTTGATGTGGTCAATGGCCACAAACTGCAATCCAAACGCATCTGCCGGACGTTCAGCGATTGCACTACAGGCCCGCGCAACGGACTGGTGTCGGGTTGTTACCCGCTCGACCCGTTTTACAAAGATCATCCGCAAGCCAAAGAACTCAAAGTCCTCAAAGAACAATTGAAGTGACTTTCAACCAACGGAGCAGCCCGGCCATGAAAATCAAAGAAGGCAACATCGTGCTCGAAAAGGCGTACAGCTTCGCGCGCCGCATCGTGAAGCTCTACAAATATCTGACCGAAGACAAGCGCGAATACATCATCAGCCGAAAGCTGCTCGATGACGGCATCGAAATCAGCGGCTACATCAAAGGCGCGCAGGAGGCCGAGTCGCACGAGATGTTCACGCGCGAGATGCAAATGGTTTTGCGCAAATGCTCGAAGACCGATCTCTGGCTCCAACTTCTCTTCGACGGCGGCTATCTGGAACAGGCGCAGTTTGATTCGATGGATGCCGACAACCAGGAGCTATTCCGCCTGCTGACCGCGATTGTGAAGTCGGCAAAAGGTCGGCGGTAACGCAGCGCAGAGGCAATTCTCAATTCTTCCTTTTTCACTTTCCATTTCCTGGAAGAATAAGAAGAGTTTGCCCTTTATCTCAACAAGAAAGCTGGCATTCCCTCTGCCCAACAGTGAAAAGGGAAGAAGGGAAAATTGAAAATGTTGCGATTCAATTTTTCCCCTCGCAAAACACCGCTGCCTTCGCGCAAGTGCCCGACGAACGGCGCGGCACCAGCGGCGTCGGCATGATTAAGGGGCCAGGCCGCTTCACAACCGACCTGCGTCTGTCGAAGAATTTCCTGTTGACCGAACGCTTCAAATTGAAGTTCCAGGGCGAAATGTTCAACACCTTCAACAAGACGTCGCTGAACAACCCGGATACGGGCTTCAACAACGCAGCCTTCGGCACGATCAGCGGTTCAGCGCCGGGCCGCAGCGTGCAGTTTGGGCTGCAACTGACCTTCTAATTGTTCCAGCGAAACAATTCGCCCTTACTTTTTGGCGGAGAGGCGGCAAATTCCTTGCTGCCTCTCCGCCTTTGCTGCTAAATGAGTCCCGATGCAAGACAAACAATTGAATCAAACGTACGACGCAATCATCGTCGGTTCCGGCGCAGCGGGCGGCATCGCCGCTTACACGCTGGTCAACAAAGGCCTCAACGTTCTGCTGCTGGAAATCGGCCCGAAGTGGGATCGCAACACGCAATTCCACACCGAACATTCCTACCCTTACGAAATGCCGTTTCGCGGCTTGGGCAAGCCCGGCCAGTACGACGGGCTGTGGAAGGTCTCGGCCTACACCGAACACCTCTACGTTCATCCGAAAGTTGACCGGTATGCCACCGCACCCGGCACTGACTTTCACTGGACGCGCATTCACGCAGTCGGCGGGCGCACCAACACCTGGGCGCGTGTCAGTTTGCGCATGTCCGAATTCGATATGAAGCCGAAATCAATGCAAGACGGCGCAGGCGAAGACTGGCCAATCTCTTATCAGGACCTTGCGCCGTACTACGACAAAGCCGAAGAGTTGATGGGCGTCTTCGGCACGCGCGAAGGTCTGGCCGTCACGCCCGACGGCAACTATCACGCGCCCACGCCGCCACCGCGCTGCGGCGAAGTCCATTTGATCAAAGGCGGCAAGAAGGTCGGCATCCCCGTCATCCCCATTCGCAAAGCCATCATCCTGAAAAATCGCGATAACCGCTCGGCCTGTCATTTCTGCGGCAATTGCGATTACGGCTGCCAGACGGCTTCGCGCTTTTCAACGCTCGACACAATCATCCCGAAACTTGTTGGCCAAAAGAATTTCACCTTGCGCACCGGCGCGGCAGTGCATCGCGTGCTGCTCGATGCAAAGACCGGCAAGGCGCGCGGCGTTGAATTTATTGACACGAAGAACAATCAAACCTACGAAGCGCACGCCAAAGTCGTCGTGCTGGGAGCGGGCGCGATGGCATCAACCAGAATTTTGCTCAATTCAAAAACGCGCCATCACGAAAAAGGAATGGCCAATGCTTCTGGCGTGTTGGGCCATTACCTGATGGATAATTTCAAGGCGGGATTCGTCAGCGGCTTTTTGCCGAATCTGAAAGCGACCGAAATCTTCAACGACGACGGCGCGGGCGGCGGGCACGTCTATATTCCGCGCCACACCAACATTCCAGGCGGGCGCAAAGTCTCTGCCCTGCGCGGCTGGCAATACCAACCAAACAGCGGATCAGGTTCCTACCCAGGTTATGCCAAGCGCGTCGCCGGTTTCGGATCTGCGCTGAAAAAAGAAGTTCGCGAGTTGAATCCATCTCGCGTTTCGCTTGCCGGCTTCGGCGAATGCCTGCCGTACTTCGACAACTACTGCGAGATTGATCCCGCCGGGTTGAAAGATCGTTACGGCATCCCGCAGCTTCGCTTCAACGCCAAGTGGGGCGACAACGAATTGAAGATGGCCGAGTTGATGTACGACACCGCCGAAGAATTGCTACGCGCAGCAGGCGCTGAAATTGCGCCGTACAACCGCACACTGCCGCCACCGCCCGGCGATGCCACGCACGAAGTCGGCACCGCTCGAATGGGCAACGATCCAAAGACTTCCGTGCTGAACAAATTCAATCAGGCGCACGAAGTCAAAAATCTGTTCGTCGTTGACGGCGCATCGTTCGTTTCGTGCCCGGAGAAGAACTGCACCTTGTCCATCGCGGCAGTTTCGTGGCGGGCGAGCGAATATCTGGCGGAAGAGCTTCGCCGAGGCAGCTTGGGATAGGCACAACCGTAGCGAACATGTTATTTTCCGACCGGAGGTAAGAGATATGGATTCGATCAAAGAGAAACTGCGCACCGCCATTGATCTGCTGACTGAGGAAGAGGCGAAACAGATGTTCGATTGGCTGTCGGAGTTCGAACGCAAAAACAACGTCTCGCTGACCATGCGGCGGCTGGCCAATGATCCGGCGTTCAAGCTGCCAAAACCAGGATCAAAGGGATTCAAAAAAGTAATCCCAGCGCAGACCCAAGGTCCGCCGGCTTCGGACCTTTTAAGCGAGGATCGCGGATGATCTTTTACTACCTGGATGCCAGCGCCTGGGTTAAAAGGTATGCACAAGAGACCGGCAGCCGCTGGATGCAAGAACTGTTTGACCAGCAACCAAAATTCTCCAGCGCGTCGCTGGGGGTGGTCGAAGTCATGGCCACATTGGCGCGAAAGCACAAAGCCAAACAACTGGCCGACGCGGATTTTGAAGAGCACTCGGAAAACTTGATCGAAGACTGGGACGATTTCATCCAGATTCACTTTACGCCCGAAGCCGTGCTCTTCGCGCGCGAATCGGCTTACAGAATGGCATTGCGCGGTGCTGATGCAATCCATTTAGGATCGTCGCTGCTGCTCAGGCAACGTTTCACTGCGGCCGGGGATAAAGTGGTGCTGGTGGTCTCCGACCGCGAATTGAAAGCGGCGGCGCAAGCTTCGGGGCTATCCGTTCTGGATCCCGCCGAAGAAGAGCAGTCCAACCCTCCTTCCCACGAGAATCCAAATTGAATAAGCAAGCCCATACTTTCTACGGCTGGTGGATCGTCGCGGCGGCGTTCGTGTTCATGATGCTGATCGTCGGCTTTGCCCTGTACGGACTTCCGCTTTTCTACCCCATCTGGGTCAAAGAGTTCGGTTGGCGGCGCGATCAAATCATCATTGGCAATACGATGAGCAAAATCATCATCGGGCCAATATTGGGCTTTGCCGCGGGATGGGCAATTGAAAAGTATGGGCCGCGGGTGGTCATGCTGTTCGGCGCGTTATGCGCTGCGGCGGCAATGCTCGGCTTCAGCGTGATGAATTCGACGACGGCGCTGTATGGCTTTTTCTTCTTCAACGCGCTGGGTTATCTGTGCGCGGGGCCGCTACCGAATCAGGTTTTGCTGTCGTACTGGTTCGCACGGTTGCGCGGGCGCGTGATGGGTATTGCCTATGTCGGCATCGGCGTCGGCGGAATGCTGGTGCCGTGGGTCGTGCGGTATTTCAACGGGCAGTTCGGCTGGCGTGGTTCGGTCAAGGGGCTGGCGATCTTGTTTGCCGTGGTCATGCTGCTGGCCTTAATTGCCATCAAACGCCGGCCGGCAGATTTAGGGTTATTTCCCGATGGTGCGGCGACGCCGCCGGAGGGCGCGCAACAGAATGCGCCGCCAATCAAACTTGGGCGCATCGTTAAAACATCCGCGTTTTGGTTGCTGGCGGCGGGCAGCGTCATGAGCATCAGCGCCATCGGTGGCGTGATGCAGAATCTGGCGCTGTACATAGTAGACATTTTACCGAAAGAACAAGTAGACCTGACCAAGACCACTGTGGCCAGTCTGACACTGGGCGCCAGCATCGCCGGACGCATTGTCATGGGCTGGCTGGCGGATCGCTATCCGAAAAAATACGTCATGCTGGCGACCTACCTGATCGTCGGGCTTTCGATTCCACTGCTGATTTTTGCTCGCGACGTTCCGGCATTGCTCTATGTATTCGCTGTGACGTTTGGCTTCGGCCTGGGCGCGGATTACATGCTGATCCCGTTGATGGCGGCGGAATGCTTTGGCCTGGGCGCATTGAGTCGCGTGCTGGGCATCATCATTATGAGCGACGCCGTGGGCGAAGCGACGATGCCAACGCTGGTCGCCACCATTCGCGAAACGACGGGCAGTTATGCGAATGGCTTTGCGCTGATCACCGTGCTGGCGCTGGCCGGGGCGGCGGCAATTCTTTCGATCAAATACCGCAACGGCGTGCCTGTCAGCCGTCTGCAACTGGATGCTCAAACCACAGGAGAGTAAAGCAATGAAGAAAATTTTGCGGGCGGCGACGCTGATCGCATTTGGCCTGATGGCAGGATTGCTGGCGGGTTGGCTGATGGGAAGATCACAATCGGCAGGCATTCAGGCCAGCGCTGCTGCCAGTACGGCTGCCAGTACGGCTGCCAGTACGGCTGAAAGCTACATCCTGGAACACGACGCCGATGTGGCCAAGACGGGCGCGGCTCCGCACAACGGCCCCGGGCGTTCCACTGGCTACAGCTTCTTCGAGAATGCCGCGGGCTTCAAACAGGTCTTTCGCAAGCGCGTCTTGCACGCGGGAGCAGCCATTGGCTACCACCCGCAGAAAGAGGATGAGGTCTACTACATCCTCGGCGGCACGGGCACGATGCAGATGAACGGCAATGAATTCCCGGTCAAGGCCGGCGACGCCATCCTGACACGCCCGGGGAGTTCGCACGGATTGAAGCAGACGGGCAAAGACGACCTGGTGCTGATTATCTCGTACGAAAAGTGAAGCGGTGATCTTCAGCCATATTTACGCCCTCGCTTTCGCGATGTTATATTCGCGCCTCTTCTACAAGAGGTCCACACATCAATCATGGAAAACGAAAACGTCACTACCGACGACGGGCAAGAGACCCAGCAGTCGCTCGCTGCGGGCTTGGACGATTCGCTCCGCGCCCTGCGCTCGCGCAGCTATGAACAACAGAACGCCTGGCTGGCTTCACAGGAAGACGATGAAGAACCTTCCGAAAATGAAGCGGAAGGTGAGGATGAAGTAGAAGTGGAAACAGATGAGGAAAAAGTGGAGGTTGACGAATCCGAGATTCGCGCCGTGGAAGACGAAGCGCACAGCGTCTTCAGCGAAATCTTCGAGGATTTGCACGAAGAGGTCCGCCGGATAGGGCGCGAAAGCTTCCGCGCCAATCGCACCGCCGAGCGCAACCAGGAACTGTTCGAAGAAGCAATTCAGGAAGTGCAAGAACTCTCAGCCGCCGTCGCACTGATTCCCGCCCAACACAACGAAACCATCAGCGCCGCGAAGTTTGAAACGAAGGCCGAGTTGTGCCGCGAGTTGCTGCGGATGGCCGACACGCTGGATGCCAGCCTGGGCGCTGCCGCCGATCTGATCCGCCAATTGGAAGCCAAAGCCGCGCAGCCGCATCACGGTCTGGCCTTTCGATTCGCCGCCGCGCACGAATTGAGGGAGACGCTGATTCAATCGGTCGCCGCGATGAAGCAATGGCGCGACGGGCAGCAGTTGCTGGCCGGGCGTCTGCAAGCCATTTTGCAAGCAGCGGGCGTGCGCGAGATCGAAACAGCCGGACGCGCATTCGATCCCGTGCAGCATCGCGCCGTCTCAACCGCGCCGCGCGACGATCTGGCACCCGGCACAATCGTCGGCGAAGAGTTGAAGGGCTACATGCTGGAAGGAAGGATATTGAGATACCCGGAGGTCATTGTCGCAAAACATGAGTAGAACAGTCGGCATAGATTTGGGGACGACCAATTCGCTGGTCGCCGTGGTTGAAAACGGACGCCCGCGCATCCTGGAGCGCGGCGACGAACGCCTGGTTCCGTCAGTCGTGGGTCTGGCCGATGACGGGCGCGTCATCGTCGGCCAAAGCGCGCTCAACCAATACGTGCTCGCGCCCGAACGCACAATCCGTTCGATCAAACGCAAGATGGGCAGCGAAGAAAAAGTCTCCTTGGGCGAACGCGAATACCTGCCCGAAGAGATTTCGGCCTTCATCCTGCGCCACCTGAAAACGATGGCCGAAGAGGTGTTGGGTGAGCCGGTCGAGCGCGCCGTCATCACCGTGCCCGCGTATTTCAACGACGCGCAGCGGCTGGCCACCAAACGTGCGGGCGAATTGGCTGGCCTGGAAGTGTTGCGCATCATCAACGAGCCGACCGCCGCCGCGCTGGCTTACGGCATCGAACAACAAACCAATCAGTTCCTGCTGGTGTATGACCTGGGCGGCGGCACCTTCGACGTTTCGATCATCGAACAGATGGGCGACATTCTGGAAGTTCGCGCCAGCCACGGCAACGTTCACCTGGGCGGCGACGATTTCGACGAACGCATTCTGCAACATCTGCTGGCGCACTTGTCGTCCGAGCACCGCTACGATTTCAAAGCCGACCGGCGCGCAATGGCGCGGCTGGTGCGCGCGGCGGAAGGTGCGAAGGTCAAACTTTCGTCCGCGCCCTATGCCCGCGTGGCGGAAGAGTTCCTGGCGCGCTACGACGGGCAGATTGCGCATCTGGACACGGAACTGGGCCGCGAGCAATTCGAAGAGATGATTGACGACCTGCTGCGTTTGACGCTCGATTCGATTGACCAGTCGTTGAAGGACGCCAGGCTCAACGCCCAACAGATCAATCGCGTGCTGCTGGTTGGGGGTTCGACGCGCATCCCGCGTGTGGCCTCGATGATCGAAGCGCATCTGGGATTGGAACCGGCGGCGGAGATCAACCCGGACGAAGCCGTCGCCTTGGGCGCGGCTGCGCAAGCGGCGATCATCAACGGCGATCCGGTCAACGCCATGCTGATTGACGTTGCGCCGCACAGTCTGGGCATTGCCGTCGCCGAATTCATGTTCAACGGCATCGTGCCCGGCGCATTCGCCCCGCTCATCCGCCGAAACACGACCATCCCAACCAGCAAAGCCGAACGCTTCCACACCATCACGCCGCGCCAGGACACTGTCGAGATCGAGGTCTATCAAGGCGAAAAGCCCATCGCCGCCGACAACGCGCATTTGGGCAGCTTCAAGCTGACGGGCATTCCGCCGGCGGAAAACCCTGACGAGCCGCGCGAAGTGATCGTCGAATTCAGCTACAACCTGAACGGCATCGTCGAAGTCACCGCCCGCGACCGCAAAGGCGAACGGCGCGAAATGCTGAACGTCAACACTACGGCCGCCAAACGCGCCGCCTCCGAAGCCGTGACCAAAACGCATTTCGATGCGAAGCTCGAACGCGCCGCCGCCGCCGCGCTTTCCTCCTCCGCCAAGATTGAATTGCAGATGGACATCGTCGGGCGCACGCCAGATTCCAAACGCCTGCGCGCCGCGCGCGAAGCGGTCGAAAAAGCGCACGAGGGCAAAGACGAAAAACGATTGAAGACCGCGCTCAACAATCTGGAAGACCTGCTCTACGAACTCGAATAGGCAAAAAAGAGAGCGCGGTGGAACAGGCTTGCGGCCCAATGAGGTGAAGTGAGTGTCGCAAGATGGCATCTTGCGCCAGCCCGAAGAGGCAACACGTCAATCGGCACAAGATGCCATCTTGTGCCACATTTCCGAACTTAATCTCATTGGACTTTAGCCTGCTCGCCCTTCCCCAACCGGAACAGACTTTAGTCTGTTCCACGACCCCATGAGCAAAAAGAATAAACAGAAGCACAAGTACATCCAGCAGGTTTCAGGAGCGGACTTGCTGCGGACGGGCCAGGATCAATTGCAGCACGGCCAGACCGGGCAGGCGATTGAAACCCTGCGTCGCGCCGAGCGCGAGTTGAAACCGCGACTGACGCCCGACGGCAAAAGGGTGACGATGCTGCCGCATCAGGTGGCGGCGCAGGCGGCGTGGCCGGCGGTGATGGCCCGCGCGCTGGCCGCGCACGCGCTCGCACTGGCCGACCCGCAACAGAAGCTGGCCGCGTTGGCCGATGCCGCTCACCTTGCGCCGCAAGAGCCTCGTTACGCGGCGGCGCTGGGCGCTTGTCGTTTGTTGCTGGGAAGAGCGGATGAAGCGCTTGCCGATTTTCAGAGAGCTTTCGAGCTGGCGCCGAATGACAGCCTGACAAGGCGAGCGATGGCGCTCGGTTTGCTGGCCACCGCGCGCGCGCAGGAAGCTGAAGCGTTGGTCAAAGCCGCCGGCAACGGCGATTCCCAACACAGGCTGGCGGCGCTCTGTCATTGGCCGGACGAGCCGGAACAGCCGGAACAGCCGGAACAGCTTGAAACAGGCGAAGGGGCGTCTTTGTCGCGGGACTTGCTGCGCGGCTTGCGGCATCTGGCGAAAGGTGAAGTGGAGCAAGCGCGCGAAGCGTTGGCTGTCTTGCCCGCGCTTGACCACAACCCGACGCAAGCGGAAGCAATGCTGCTCTCAACGCAATTCTTTCACGCCGGCGAGGCAAACTTTCTCACCCGCCGCCGCCGCGAAGCGCTCAATGATTGGCGCGAAGCTCACCGCCTGCTGAAGGCGCACAATTTGTCCGCCCCCTGGCAATCGCGGATGGCGGCTTACCTGCCTGCGGACGCCGAAAGCGCGCTGGCCGAAGATGCGGCCGTGGCCATCGAAGCCTGGCAATTGGCGCTGGCCATTGCGCCTGCCGACAAAACAGCCTCCGCCAACTTGCTGGCCGCGCGGCGCGCGCAGGCCGGACAAGCCTGGCGCGCGGGACACACGGAACAAGCCGCCACGCTCTGGCAGGAACTGCTGCAAACGACCCCGCAGGACGAACGTCTGCTGCAAAACGCGGCCATCGCCTGCCAGCGGTTGGAGCGCAAGACTGAGGCGCTCCAACATTGGCGCGCGCTGGCTCGATTGTGGCGGCAGCAGTTCAAACAGCGCGCCGCCGAAGACGGTTTCAAACAGCGCCTGGAACGATTGGAACATCACTTGCTTGATCTGATGGCCGAGACCGGCGAATCGCCGCAGGAGGTGCTCAATGAACTGGAAGCCGCGTTGCAGTTCGATCCCGGCAATCACAATTTCCGTTTGGAGATTGCGCAAGTGCTGATGGAGATGGGCAAGCCGCAGCGCGCGCTCAAACACCTGGCCCAGCTCGAACAGCAACAGGGGCCTTCAGCCACACTGCTTTCGCACAAAGCCATGGCGCTCACAATGGCCGAGCGAAGCACGGAAGCCGGCCACGCCTTCGAGAAGGCTTATGCGCTCGAACCGGAAAATAAGACCGTTCAATTCGGCTATCTGGGATTTCTCGGCAATGAAGCGGCGACAGCGGCGCAGGGCGGCAAGCTGGATCGCGCCATCGAAATCTGCCAGAAACAATTAGGCATTGACGACGATTACTTCCCGGCGCTCAGCCAGCTTGCCACGCTCTACTTCAAGCTCAAACGCAAAAAGGAAGCCGTCGCTCTGCTCAAGCGCGCCGCCGCAAAGACGCCACAGAAAGCCCAACGAATGGTCGCCATCGGCACTGCCTACTTAATCAACAAGCAGAAAAAAGACGCCAAAGCGGCCTTTGATCGCGCCGTTGAATTGGAGCCGAGCATGATGTGCTTCTACCAGATCGGCACGGCCTACCTGGAAACGAATAACGTCAAAGAAGCAATCCCTTATCTCAATCGCGCGGCGGAGGCTGAAGAAGCCCCGCTGGAGATGCTGCTGGAAGTGGCAGTCAATCTACTCGAAACCGGCAACGCCAAAGAGGCTGAGCATTTCATCAACAAAGCCAGGAAACTCGATCCGACTCACCCATTGCCTTATTTGGTCAAGGCGCTGTCCGCCATCCGCAATCCGCTGGACCTCATCCTGATGAGCGACAAGAAACGCAAGGAACTGCTCAAAGACTTCAATGAAATCGAACGATTGACAGCCGGGCGCAAGGAGTTCGAGGGACTGCGCGAGGAGGTCGCCGAAGTCAAACAGTTGATCGAAGAAACGCCCGGCGGCTTGGGCGGGGCGCTCGGCGGCTTGCCGCCCTTCCTGTTTGGCGATGACGAAGATGACGACGACTTTGACGACGCACCGCCACCCTTCTTCGATCCGCCCTACGGAGGCTCGAAATCAAAGAAGAAAAAACGGCGTTAGCAAAAGATTGAGTCGGAAAGGAAGAAAGAGATGAACCTGTCGTTCACTGACAATCCATACAAAGTGCTGGGCATTGAGCGCGATGCGAGCGAAGCCGAAATCAAGCAAGCCTACTTCACGCTGATTCGCCAAAGCCCGCCCGAACGCGACCCTGAAGGCTTCAAGCGCATCCGCGCCGCTTATGAAAAACTGCGCGCCACGGGCGAACGTGCCGAAACCGACCTGTTTTTGATTGACGAAAGCCCGAGTAATTTGACGCCGGACATCGAACGATTCGCTGCCCCGCCCTCGCCGCCAACGGCTGAATCTCTCTGCCACGACCTGCTGATGCTCGAAGCAACGCTGTTGCTGATGGAAGCCGCCGCGCCCTGAGCAGCATCCGTAGCGTCAAAGCTCGATGAAGTGATTGAGCATCAGGCTTTATTCCTCTACCATTGGTCTCTGCCATTGGCATTGAGTTTAGGGCTTGTAGCCTTCATCCACCGGCAGGTTGGATTGGTGCGCCGCTTCCACCGCCAATTCATCGCATCGCTCGTTCTCGATATTCCCCGAGTGCCCGCGAACCCAGACGAATTCAACCTGATGCTGTTTGCAGAGTTCCAACAGTTGCTCCCACAGATCAGGGTTGACGGCCTTCTCCTTCTTGTTCCGCATCCACCCATTGGCCCGCCATTTGATGGCCCAGCCTTTTTCAATCGCATTGACGACGTATTGCGAATCGGTGTGCAGTTTGACGGCACAACCATCTTTCAAAGAACGCAACGCCTCAATCGCCGCCAGCATCTCCATGCGATTGTTGGTCGTCAGCCGGAAGCCGCCCGACAACTCTTTGCGATGCCCATTGAAAAGCAGCACCGCGCCATATCCGCCCGGGCCGGGATTGCCCGAACAGGCGCCGTCCGTGTAAATCACCACTTGCTTCAAATCACTCATTGATCCTCTTCGGTCCCGAATGGACATCAGAAATTAGCCAGTAAATCCCACCGGTATCTACATAAGGTTCTTCCCCGCGGCTCTGCCGCGGGGAAATAGAAACTAAAAAATTTGTGTGGATGCCAATGGGGTTCGCCACCGCCTGGTTTGAATGCTATGGAATCATTTCAACGGCCAGCCGCCGTGCGCGTTGATCGTCTCGTCAATCTCGTTCATCAATTCAATCGTGCGCGCCAGCGCAGCCACCACCTGTTGGTAATGCGTCAGGTCGTCGTAAGTCAGTTGCCGTCCTTTGCGATCCTTCAGCCATTTCTGGCAAACCTGATAGCCACCAACATGAAACGCCCAGACCTCCGGTGGTACGCCCTCAAAATACTGCTCCTTGTTGATGTAAACGCGACTCTCTTGCTCGTCGTAGCGCACTGCCTCGACCATGTTGTCGCCTGGTTGTGGATAACTGGTGAGCGACTTGGCATGTTTTTCCATCAAGTGCAGTTCGACCAACTCCGCGCCCAGCCGGCAGAGTGCGCGGAACAGTTCAACATTCGTGGTGAGCGGCAGGCGCGGGAAGTCTATCTTCAGAAATTCGGCGTATCGGCTGCGATAACCCGGCGCGTGAAAGATGGCGTAAATATACGCGAAAACATCTTCCGGCCCGAAGCTCTTCTTCAAATCGCCTTTGCCATCGGCGACGAAGTCCAGCTTCAGCTTGGCGGAAATGTCGACGATAAATTCGTCGCTGAGATTCGGACGACGTCCGTTATCGTGCTCGAAGAGCGTCGGCGGCAACTCGCCATTCGGATAAAGGTAGAGCGGGAAAACAGTTGAACCGTCTTTTACTTCGACAAAAACAGCAGGCGTGGGCGCATCCGACACTAAGACGTGTTTCCAGGCAGACATCTTCGTCTGCCTCATCAGGTTCAAACACAAATTCTCCTTACCCGCAACATGCTGAATCAGCTCACGGCGAGGATAATCCATCGCTATATTGCTGAAGTAACAAAAGCGCCGATCAAAAGGCCGGTAGAGACAGCGAATAAGATGGCTTTCCCACTCATTATCGCTACGCAACTGCTTCCGGGCAGTTGCAAGCTGCCAGTCTCTATTGTCACGAAGTTCATAGCGGCTTTGCAGTTCTTCATCTGAAGCTGTCTTATCGCGCAGGGCGGATATGCGTGAGCGCAGAGCGGCTTCCTCAAAGTCGAGCGCGAAATGATCGCGGTGTGATTGGAAGCCAAGAACATTGACTGGCATCATTTCTGTCACCTTCCAGCCTTGCTCATACTCTTGCCGCAGATTCACATCTTGGGGTACAAAAAGATGAAGCGGTGATTGTGGTTTAAGCTTCGCCCATTTTGTCGTGCCCACATCGTGTTGCCACAGCCAGTGATATTTGCCACCCGACAATTCACGCTCGTGATGAACATTCTCGGTGAACACTTCGCGCACGCCCCACAGGTGAGCGTGACGGACAGTGGCAAGTTTCTTCTTTCCCTCTTTCCGTTTGACGAAAATGCCGATGGCTACACCTTGCTGAATGTCGAAAACGTTTTTGTCTTCTGAACCATCCGGGCTCCGTTCTCTCTTCTTGCTATTGCCGTGCAGATCAAGAAGGTAAATGTCATCGAAGGTTTCCATCAGACTTTGCCGCATCCCGCGAAAGGTCGGATTGTCGAGATAGCCGTGATTAGTAATAAAGGCCAGCACGCCATAGCCCGTCTGGTCAATACGCCATTGCGCAAAGCGGAGGAACTTGACGTAATCGTCGTTGAGCCATTTCGGATTGCGTTCACCGAGCGGCTGGCCGTCAACTGCAAAATAGTTGCCGGTCTTTTTGCCGGTGATGGTGTCAGAGCCGTGTAGCAAATCAACGATCCATTGGCCGGTGTTGGCCGAATGTCCCGAATACGGTGGATTGCCCAGCACTACCATTACCGGTGCTTCCTGCTTGGCTCTGATTGCCCCAGCAGCTTCCTCGAATAGCCAGTAAGTGAGAGTACCTTCACCCTCTGGGCGTAACTGTGGTGCTTTTTCCAGCGCGTTGGTCAGAAAGACGCGCAGCCGTTCATCGGCCTTGAAGTCGTAACCGAGTTCGGAAAGCTGCAAGCCGAGCTTCAAATGCGCAACGGCATACGGAGCCATTAACAATTCAAAGCCGAATAAGCGCGGCAACAGATGCTCTTTTACGTAACCCGACCACATCCCACGATTGTTTTGAAACTTCTCGAAGATGTGATCAATCACGCCGTGCAGGAACGTGCCTGTGCCTGTGGCCGGATCGAGAATCAAAACCTTGTGCGATTCGATCTGGCCTTTGCCGCTGGGAGCGGGGATTTCGATCTTGCTGGCATCGGCCAGCCCGTCGCTCAAACCGAAGTCGGTCTTCAGAATATGATCCACGCTGCGAACTATGTAGGAAACAACCGGTTCAGGCGTGTAATAAACGCCTCGCATTTCGCGCATCTTCGGGTCGTAAGCGGCCAGGAAGGTTTCGTAAAAATGCACAACGGGGTCTTCGCGGCGCGTACGGTTGCCGAAATTTTCCAGGATAGTACTCATGTCCGCGCGGTGCAGCAGCTCCGCCAGATCGTCCACTGCCCAGGCGACGCGATCATCCAGGTCTGGCCCGGCAATGTGGCGGAACATCTTTCGCAAAAATGGGTTCGTCTTCGGCAGTTGGTATTCCGCGTGCTGGCGCGTGAACTGTTCGCCGCCTTTGGCATGATAGCGGGCGGCGAACAACCCGTAGCAAATTGTCTGAGCATACATATCGGCGAATTGATCTTCGTTTAGTGTGTTGACGAGCGATTTCTGAAAGCTCTTCAACTGCTGATGCAATTCGCCATTTTTGTTTTCATCGTCCAACGCCAGGCGAATCGCGCTACGGATCAATCGCGCCAGCGAAGCCATTCGCGTCGCCAAATCTTTGGCGTTGATGATCGTCGGAGGATCAGCGGTAAGAAACGATTCAAGAAGTTCGGTGACTTGTTCTGCCCCGTCTTTCTCTGCTTTGAGCTTGCCTTGCCTGTTTGCTTTGGCCAAGCGCGCAGTCAGCCGATGCTCGCCGCGCACGTACCAGCGGAATTCCAGGTAATCGGTCAGAATCAGATTGGAGAGGCTGTCGCGGTATCGCCGCAACTGTTCGTCTTCTTCGATTTCGTCCAGCGATTTGCCGACATCTTTGGCTTCAATGTAGCCGAGTGGCACTTCGCCGCGCGTGACGATGTAATCAGGTGCGCCGCATTTAACGCGCTTCGGTTCGTTGGTCGCAGTGATGTCTTTGGCAAGCGATTCGATCAGCGTTTTGAGCGCCGGGCGGTGCGTGTGTTCGGTGGCATTGCCTTTGGCGAGTGCCCTTTCGATCTGCTGGCAGTATTCGTTGATGGTCATTTGTGGAATCAGAATGAGATTGAGTGACGTGGAGACGGGATTTTAGCCACTACTGATGGAAAAGCGAAGGCTGTCGAGGCTCGAACTCCGATGCTGCTGATGCAACGACCTCGCCCGAATGCAGAATGTGTTCGACCTCGATGCCGCGCTCGATGAGCGTGCGCGTGATCAGCCAGTAACGATGGCAGTGTTTGTAATCGCCTTCGCTGCACATAAACGCGACGCGACGCTGCGCGCCCAGTTCGATCAGACGGCGCAGGCCATCCTGATAAAACGGCGTTTCAGCCAAAAGCCCGTAATCCACCTTGCCGCTTTCAAAATAGAACGCTTCGTCTTCGGGCTTGCCTCCCAGTTGCTGGCCCAGAAAGACATATTCGATCCCTTCTTCATTTAACGATTGTTTCAAAGGCTCGCGGCTGAAGTGCGGATTGTAGCGGCTGTATGGTTTGCTGCGCGTGTCCACAAGCACATCAATCCTGTGCTGCCGAAGCAGTTCGATAAAATCATCAATGCTTGCGTTGCTATGGCCGACGCTGAAAAGTGGCATGGCTGCTCCTTTTTTAATCAGCAGGTACGATCACGCCATTCGCGGCTGAATGTCTCCGTCTTCTTTGCGCCAGGAAAAAGATTACCGCGCCAATGATGTTGGCCGCAATCAGAACTCCGCTGATTTTGATCGTGAATGTAATCTGGCTTTTGACCTGCACAATCGGAAAGACCGAAACGACCACGTACAGCAAAGTCATCAGGAACCCCGAACCCGCTGCAATACGCAGCCATAACGGCGGGCGCGGCTCAATCCTGCGCAAGCCAATGATCGGTATCGCAAACATCACCAGATAGGTCAGCGCGTAAAAACTGCCCGCCGCGTTCTGCAGCAACTGATACCCCTCCTGTTCGCCAACGCCAACAATCCCGGCCAGGCCCATCGCCAAGGTCATCGCGCCGACAAAAAGGATTGAATTGACCGGCGTTTTGCGCGTCGCGTGCAACCGCGTGAACCATTGGGGCAGCAGATGATCCCACCCTGCCACCATTGGCAGCCGCGTGTTGCCCGTAAAATTGACGCTGCCCTGCGCCAGTCGCATGCACATCACCATCAGAATGGCGACCGGCACGACCGCCGCCGCAATCCCGAACGGACGCGAGCCAACGCTTAAGACTTGGGGAATCGGGCCGATCAAATCAATCTGGTCAGGCCGCAAAAAAGCCAGCACGGAACTTGTTCCCAGAATGAACATCACTGCAATGATTGGCGCGGCAATCATCACCGACCGATTGATCGTGCGCACAGGATCGCGGCATTCGCCCGCCAGAATGGCGACGTATTCAAATCCGCCCAGCGCGCCAAATCCCATCTTGCCCAGAATGTTCAGACTGAACAGCGACAGTGCCGGCATGGCAATGGCCAGCGGACGGTATTCCGGAATCGTTCCCTGCATCCAATTCAAAATCGGCAGCGCCACCAACGCAACAAAGATCACGATCAGCATAATGCCGCCCACGTTATGCACCCATTTGCCAATGCCCAACCCCAGCGTTGAAACCAGCACCAATGCTCCGATGATCACGCAACTGGACGCGGTGATGAACCATTTGCTGCCCGCCAGCCAAGCCGCGCGCGGCCCCAGCGCGTACGACAGATAAGTTGCCACCTGCAACCCGACTTCTGACGTCAGCACGATCACGTATAGCCACAAATTCCACGCGACCAGAAAGCCGACGAATTGATTGAAGCCCAGCTTGGCCCATTGATACAGCCCGCCCTCCAGCGGCATCAGCCGGTTCAGGTAAATCACGACCACCGCCGATGGCACATAAAACAGCGCAATCGCCAACAGCCACAGCACAACATGCGATGGCCCCAGCTTCGCCGCAGCCCCAACCCAGCTTAGCCCGATGATGAAGAGGATTTGTGTCAGCACCAAATCCGTCAGGCCAAGTTCTTTTTTGAAAACGGCGCTGTGCGCTTCGACGCTCTGTTCGGCGGTGCGTAATTCTATATCTGCGGTCGCATCATTTTTGTTCGCCATCAGCTTACTTCCTCCCCTGCTTCGGATCGCTACTGTTGCTTTTCATTTGTGGCAATCTGTTCAGATCGTGCTATTTTGCGTTCGTCGTGAGCGAAATTCGGCCCCGAGCCGTGAAAGTCTATAGGGCTTCTATACTCACGACTTTTCTTTTTGCGGCAGTTCCCGCCGATCCGTTCTTCCAATGTGAGCGGGCATTGCGCTGTGAAAAGTGCCATGCACTGGATCGAAATGTCTTGCCGATCGCGCGACGAAGTCTCTGAACGTTAGCCCAGGCCAAGTACCAACGCTTTCTCAATTCTTCGGATACACACGTCAGACCGCTTGGTAAGGTCATGCTCCCATATTCGGACTACTCGCCAGCCAGCTTTTCGTAGCAAGCGACTAACCAAGCGGTCACGGACTTTGTTTCCGTTCAGTTTCTTCTCCCAGAAATCGCGGTTGTTCACTGGCAGATTTGAATGCCTAGGACAGCCATGCCAAAAGCAGCCATCTACGAAAACCACCGTACGTTGGCGGGAGAAAACGAAGTCAGGATGCACAAAGAGTTGGGTACGAGTTCGAGCTACAGTGGGAGAAGTGTTTCGTGTTTTTTGCGGTGTGGATTCCTGCCCTTTGATACGCAACTTACCCAGTTTTATCTTCAAATGCCTCCGCCAGCCGGTAATGTGATGACGCCGGAGTAGCTTTGCCAAAGCAAGCTCCGTGTCACGATTTCCGCGCCCACGAATGCGTGACATGACTTCTGATCGCTTGGCTGGGGTGAATACGTCAGGCATTGGTGATCTTCTCGGCAGTAAATACGGCAGTAGCGGCGGCAAGCGCACGCCCAGAGATGGCTACATACCAAGCGTTCATGCGCTTGTCCCAGGAGCGGACTTCGCGAAAGGCAACCCACGTAAGCTGATGGATGGATTCTAGCCCCCAGACTTCTGAAAGGCGCACGATCAGCAGATACTCGAATAACTGTTTATCGGCGTCTTGCAGGTCGGGATAGATGGTTCCGGTTTTCTTGGCTTTGCAAACGGTCTTGATGGAGTAGCGGTCGCCATCGCGGGAAAGCGCATCCACATTCTTTGTGCCAGTAGGTGCTAGCTGCAGGTTTGGGAGTCCAGAAGTGGTTTTGAAGTACTCGATGGCAAGCCTCTCTCCCATTTCACCAACGGAAAAAGCGATCTTGCGCTTCCGCATTTCTGCATAAAGCTGCGCTCGCAACTGTATTAATTCAGCGTCTGACAGGCCAAACAGCATATCGAGTGTAAGCGGTTTGCCGTCGCCAGTCATAGACAAGTGTTGAACTCCTCATTCAGATAAATCAGACCTACATTCCTCAAAAAGAAAGATAGCCTACACGCGCAGCTTGGCTTGCATGCCAATTTCGAATCTCAGTCGTCAAACTATCCCTAAGACGAAGCCAAGGGCGCACCCAATCGGGATGGGTGCCATGATTTACTGTCAGGCGATAACGGCTACAAAATACAAGTCCAACTTCAACGACAGGTGAAGTGGAACTATCTTCAATGACCGGGGTGACTATGCAGGCATCCTTCAATTTGGCATTCCTCAGTAGCTCTTGCGGGCAAATAATTCCTGCCAGCAGTATGGCAGAGCGACGATTCCCTTGATGAAAATCGCATTGAGGGCTGATTTCGAGTAGCACTGGCTTCGTCCGCTGCTGGAAATCTTTACGGGCGTCAATCTTCTTGCTGAGATCGCCTTCAATAAAACAGTCTTGTTGCAAACTCTCAACTGAGTAACCGGATACTTCTGTAAAGCGATCCCTATCGGTTATTTTGTAAACCGTCCCAGGCAAAAAGGGGGCGAAAGAAGATGCCACTGTTGTGGTCAATATCAGAGAATTAAGCTGTGATGAACGAAACTTCTTTCTAGTTTCTTTATCCAGTCTTTCGGTAAGCCAATTGCCGTGGAGACCTAATTGGCTTTCAGGAGCCACCACTTCCAGTTTTTCCTGGCCTAGTTGAGACAGAACCGTTAAAAGGTGGCGAGGTGCTGTAGATTCTGAGCAGTCTGGCCCGCCTTGCTGTTGTGCTAGAAGTTTCAGCAATAATTTCAGCCGGTCATTCAGGGATAGTGGGGGGCTTGAAGCGATAGGGGTCATTGAACATGCCAAATCTGTGAGGCTTCTGCTCACTTCGATCCCTATGTCACGTATCAAGGCTTCCCATGTCCAAAGTACGTCAAAAGCATCTATTCCCTTCAGTACTTCTTTGATCTCCTCTTGCAAGCTGGCTATCCAACTATTCTCCCAAGTCTCTATATCAGGTCGCTCTGAACGTTTTGGCTTCGGCATTTGGAGAAAGACCAAACGACCTTCAAATTGTGGCACCTCGGTCAAAAGTGCTTGCTTGAATAGATCCGCTTCCGTCGGTTGATCGTCAGGAGGAAGGTCTTCTGTATTTTCGGGAACATCGTCCGCATATTTGCTCCAGATCACAACAACCACAGGTGCGGTTTCTGATGAAACAACTGTTTTGAAGATGTTTGCAGTGTGTGAAGCAGCATCTTTGCCGACAAACGTACTGAGATGCAAATCCGTGAAAACAATCCGAAGCCCCTTAAACGGCTGTGGAGGGAGGTTTTCAATATCGCCTTTCACGTGTACGCAACCGATCCCCAGACGCAATAAAGCATTCAGGATGGGGCGGTAATCAGGCTCTTCGTCATCAATAACGCAGACTGAGGGAGAAGCAAGCTGAGGGATCATTAAACCTCCGCAAATTGAAGTGCGACGACTGCTCCATCGAATCCTGGTGGCAACTCAATATCGCCAGGGTTCGGAAAAACTAGCCGCCCTTTATTGACACGCATGACCTCACTGACGATGTAAAGGCCCAGCCCCATGCCACCATTTCGACGAGAAAAGAATGGAGCTACCAAGTCCTCAGGGTCATCATTTCCAAAACCCGGGCCATTGTCTGCCACAACAATGGCTGAGCCACCTTCGAGATCATTAGTAGTTGCCAGATAAACGAGTTTATGCCGGGGATTTTTTATTTCCAGCCAGTGAATGGAGTTGTCTATCAAGTTTACAATTGAGGCGACAAGCATCTGCTTAGAACCTTCCGCCTTAAAGTCTGGCGATTCCAACTCCATTCCATTAACCAGTTTTATGCCATGCCGTTTTAAACGTAGTTCCGTGGAAAATATTGCTTCTTTTATAAGGACACTAGCGGAAGTTTTTTGAACACCAGGGTTTTTAAGAAGATTAGTCACAGGGCGCATCGCACGGTAGAGGCGATCAACAAGTTCTCTGATTCTTGCTATGTCCGGCTCCTTTTTTACGGCTTGGCGCAATTCGTCCAGAATTTTTTCAGTACCATGCAACATGATACCGAGGTTCAGCCCTGGAACTGCGGCGTGTAAAAGCTGGTCACGGTAAATCTCCAGCTCCTTTTCCACTTCTCTCAACCTTGGCTCAACTTCCGCCAGTATTCCTTTGGACGCCAGTGTGTCTCTCAGTTCAGTTAGCTTCGAAAACACCTTCTGGCCAGTTCCTTTTCCAAACACCTCCCGCACTCGTTTTTGATCTTTGATTTTATCCGCTTCAACTTGTGTCAGCACACTTTTCACTGCATCACGGAAGTCTTCAAAGGCCTTGTTTTCGATGAAGCCTTCTCTATTCGATTTTTCGCGAAGGTCGCCACTCGCAGTCGCGTCTAATCGAAGCACTCCCAAAATCTGATTATTGCTCGTTCGAACAACAGGTTTGAGAAAGCGTCGCTGATCCAGATTTAACCAGTCGTTACCGGGTTCGCCGAAATCATAAACCCGAATTCCATCACGATAAATCCGTATTCCGCCGTTTTCATCAAGATAATCCTTGAGACCTTTTACATCATCCGTGACAGCCTTAAGTACAGCAGAATCCCTATCAAATAACCAAAACTCAAACTCAACTTTACCGATGGCGTGCTCAGCTATATCAAGCGGGTGGCTACTTCGCCCTTCTTTGCGTTCCAGCTTGAAGCCTCTGACTTTTTCCTTCCTCGACGTGAGTTGTTTTTCTATGCCGGGAGGAGGAGTAAATTCATAATCAAAAGTGCCTATTCCTCCTTCAAAAAAACCCCGAGCGTGGTACAGGGCACAACCGTAAACATCATCTTGTGTAAGCAAGCCTTCCAGCCAATCTTCATTGTGTGGCGCGGAAAGGGTAACTTCGAAATCGGTCGGGCCTTTGAATGGAGAGCAAAGACTATTAATGCCTCTATGCAGGCGACGCAGTTCACCACGTGCCCAGGGATCTCGAAGGTGGCTAACCTCTAACCTCGTGCCATGCTGTTTCCCAGGAAAAGTCTCAGGTACACGTTCTCGCAAAATGACAGCAGCGCTATCAGCGCTCAGATCATCGGACTGTTCAAGGGCATCCCAATTAAATTCGACTACAAGCTCTTTGCCGCCTTGTACTCGAGTAATCAATCGAATGAACCGGCCAAGCTTATGGATGGACAAGCGGCCTAGCCCTTTCTCTCCGAGGGGAAATCGCTTGAAACGCGGAGTTCGTTTATTGTGAGTTCTTTGCTCGGCACGGAAATCTGTTGCAATCGTCATCCAGGCGTTGCGAATTACATTTTCATCCATGCCACAACCATCATCTTCAATGACAATTCGCCCATTCTTTTCGCTATCAATGTTTTCAAGTAAAACCAAACAACGAGTCGCATCTGCGTCATAGGCGTTCTTTACGAGTTCGAACACCGCCAGACTGGCGTCTCGAATAAGTTGCTCACCAAGCAATGTGAGCAGACGCGGCTTTACCTGAAAACTCAGCTTTTCTGTGGGTGGATTTTTATTCGCAGATTGCGGCATGGTCACACTTTCTTGAGTTGTTGAATCACCGCTTGCATCACCGGAGGGCAAACAGCATTGCCAATCATCTTGATTCGCTCGCGGCGCGTACCGTGGTCAAATCGCATTCCTTCCATTCCCATTGCAGACTGAAGCTCCGGCACTTGAAGCATTCGCATCAGGTGGCCATCCGGTGAAGGCTTCACCACAGCGAAGCGGTCGAGAGTTGTGATGGTTCGCAGCGGCCTGGACAATTTTTGCCAACCGCCAGCGTAGTCAGAACTGTAATAGACCAACAGGAATGGTTTCTCCGCGCCAACCTCCTTGATGCCGCGTTCCGCGCGTTCCAGCGTGGCCACAGCCCGACGCTCGGTTCGTAAGGGAGACCAGCGGTAGATGCCATTGAGGTTGATGATGGAACGGACTGTCTTTTTACGACCCGGTATTTTTGAAGTCGGATCAGGCATCCGTTGGCGATCACAGAGCAAGAATAATCGGCGGCGGCTCTGCGGCACTCCAAAGTCAGACGAGTCCAAAACCTGTTCGCGTAAATGATAACCAAGCGCTTTTAGCTCTTCCTTGAATTCCTGGTAGCGCGACCAGCGGCGCATGCTCACAACGTTCTCAACTACGATCCATCGGGGTTTCAACTCACGGGCAAACCGGGCGACTTGAAATGCTGTGTTCTTGCTTTCCTCGCAACGAACCTTGTTTCCTTTGGCCGGGCTGTGATTTGTGCATTCAGGAGAAGCCAATATCAGATCAATGTGTCCAAGTTCTTTCCTCACTTGGTTGATATTCACATCTTCAAGGCGAGTTGGGTAAAACCGTGCATCAGGAAAGTTAGCGTGATGATTCTTGCCAGCCAATTCCCACGAATCAAAGGCCGCGACGATTTCAACGCCCGCTTGTTTAGCCCCCCAACTACTTCCACCCGCACCGCAGAAAAGGTCAATGGCTCGAATCACTGCTGGGCCCGACGGTTTGTTGTTCAAACACCAACCTCCTTGTGAAAATCATTTATTGCACCGAATAGACAGTAGCTATTCTAGTTTGTCGTCGCGTAAGCGACAAATTTTTACAATAACGGATTGCGCGCTTCACAGGCTCCGGTGGTTTCGTTTGGCAAATCTTCGTTGTGCGACCATGACCTCGGCGCGCGGGCAGTTTGTCGGATGCCAGCGGCAACCTGAATCGAGAATGAACAGATCCGGTTTCGGACGAGCGAAGTTAACGGTTCGCAAACCAGACCACGTAATCCCTGACAATCTGGTAGTTCGCGGAAACTTGATCGGTCACTTCCAGATCACAGAGCGGGAAGTCGAATCTCTCTTTTCCTCGCCGGACACTGACGATGATCCCGTAAAGATCCTCCGCGCCGGAGATGGATTTCACGTTGATGCGATCTCCTGTTCGCAGCGGCCCTCGGTCTTGGTGCTCGGAGACTTCAGCTTCGAAGGGGAAGTTTAGTTTCTCTTCCAGATGCTCTTCCCAGGCTTCGACCAGCGCCATCTCGTCGTCCGGATCAATGCCATCCACCACCTGTTGAATGCGTTCGCCTTCCTCGTCCAGATGGAGCCAAGCGGAGTGTTTGAAAATTTCATCGAGAGCGTTTTTGACATCGCGCTCTGTATCTCTGGCCGTCGCCAACTCAAGGTCTTCCACGCCGAGATTCATGACCTGCCAATCCAAGCCTTCTTTCTCACAGTACTTGATCATCGAAAGCGGCATGTTTTTCAACGTCAGGCTGTCCCAACGAATCTCGACCACACCATAGCTTTCCAATTCTTCGACCTTCAAGAGTCGGCCTTGCCAGCCGCTGAGGTCGCCGCCAGTGTCCGGGTCTTTCGTGCCGGGTTTGACGATTACCGAATCGCCTGCTTTCAATTTGATCTGATCTTTGTTCATTGCTCCTCCGGGATACTTTCAGATTTTGATAGACCAGTGACCTGACCGGACAGTTCAGTCAATACCGATTGATGAGCTGTCTGGCGTCAGGCGGTTTTATTTTGATTTTCATGTGCTCTCCGAGCTGAATATTGCGGATAAGAGTTGCCGCTGCCAGGGGATGATGGTAAGTATGTTGCGCGGGTTGCGAGCCACGCTCTCAACCCTTTACCGAAGCAACCTTCACTCAACAAACGCTGAACTATGGTCAAAAGAGAACTCCCTATCCTGCCGGTCGTCCAAACGAACGGCGATGCAAAAATAAGAAAGCCTCGCGTCGCAAAGCCGCGCTACGATTGCTCAAAATGTCCGGGCTACTGCTGCTCCTACGACTGGATCACCGTCACGAAGCTGGATATCAAGCGGCTGGCCAAGCATTTCAATATCACGTATGAACTGGCTGAGAAAAGGTATACGCGATTTGAGAAGGATTACGGTCATCGCATCTTGCGTCACAAGAAAGACCACATCTACAAAACCACGTGCAAGATGTTCGATCAGGAAGAGCGCAAATGCACTGTGTATGACGCGCGGCCTGCGCTATGCCGCGTTTTTCCGACGGAAAAGAATTGTGGCTACTACGATTTTTTGAAGTGGGAGCGTGATCATCAGGACGACGAAGATTTCGTCCCGATGCATAGCTGAGCTTCTTCCTGCGCGGCTGAGGTTGTTAAACGCGGCATCACACGCAAGAGGGCCGCGCTCAATTCTCGCCGGAAGTCTCCGCACAGATGTTTCAAATCTATCCCCGACACTTGATCCGACAACGCGCGATAGAAAGTGATTGCGCCAATCTCGTCGCCGTCCTCATCCGTCAACGGCACGCTCAGCATCCATTGCGGGGAACTTTGCAAGTTTGGCTGTTCATCTTCATCCGTGACAAAAATCTCCGCCGTTTCGGCTTCCCTTTTTTCCCACTCCCAGATCACCTGGCTGAATTCCATGCTGCTCTCATCAACCATGCCGTCCACGCGAATTGATGTGGGCCAGTGGCTGCGGACTTCCAACACGGCGCTGTCAAATTCATTCGTTTCCACCATTGCTTCCAGCGAGGCAAAAAGTTGTGCAGTCGTTTGGGCTTTGCTCAGGTCTTCGCTGGTGCGGCGGATACGCACCCCCGTAGCCAGCGCACGCCGGCCCAGCGTCACGCCCTGCCTGATTTGATTTCCAAGCTCAGCGAACTCCGCATACCGCAGCCGCTGCACGCCGAACACGACGCCAACGCCCAGGACAAAAAAGATCAGCGCCGCTAGATTGCGCGCCGGATTCAGCAGCATCAGCCCGAAGAGCGAAAACATTCCGCAGACGGCATACAGCAGAATTACTGCCTGGCGCTGGGTCAAGCCCAGTTGCAAAAGTTTGTGATGAATGTGGCCGCGATCCCCGGCCAGTAAGGATTGCCCATTCAAAAAGCGCCGCGTTAACGATAGTCCGGCTTCGGTCACCGGCAGACCGAACGAAACCAGCGGGATGGCGATGGCCACAATCGTCGAACCTTTTTGCGACCCGGCCAGCGACAGCGCCGCCGCCATAAAGCCCAGAAACAGACTGCCCGAATCGCCCAGAAAGATCGTTGCCGGATTGAAGTTGAACCGCAGAAAGCCCAACACCGCGCCGACCAGCACAACCGCCAGCAGGCTGATTTCAGGATTTTCCTGCACAACGGAAAAGACCAGAATCGAAAGCAATGCAAAAACAGAAGCGCCTGCCGCCAGCCCGTCAATGCCGTCAATCAGGTTGAAGGCGTTTGTGATGCCAACGATCCACAATGCCGTCAAGGCGAAGCTGAGCCACATCGGCAGATGCCAATGTCCGCCAAATGGCGACGAGAGGTTTTCAATGCCAAACCCGCCAGCGAAAACAATCCCCGCCGCGATAACCTGCACAATGATTTTTTGCGGCGCAGTAGCACCACGAAAGTCGTCATAAATGCCAAACGCGAACATCAACGTCGCGGGCACCAGCAGCGCCAGCAGCTTCGGCAGGTTTGACCGGAAAATATCACTGACCATGTTGCCCAGAAACGGCACACACAGCAGCGCGGCCATAAACGCAATATAGATCGCGATGCCGCCTAGCCGAGGCGTCGGCTGCGCGTGGATGTGACGTCCCCCATTGGCACCGTCAGGAATGGCAACCGCACCCCACGCCACGGCCTTGCGCCGGACACGCGGCGTGGCGAGTAGAGCCGTCAGAAACGATAACGTGAAGAGCGTAACGTAAGATCGCATCAGGGTTCCGTAGTGGGTGGGCGGTGGTCATTTGTCAGTGGGGGCATAGTGGACAGGGGCGTCAGCGAAGACAGCGGCGATTGTTCGGCAAATGAAAGCTCAGCCTGGGTTCCATTCCACGGATGATCCGAGGCAGCGATCAACGCATCCAGATATCTTTCGGCCAGCGCCGAACGCAGGTAGTGCGTTTTGACAAACTGCTGCCCGCTCTCGCCCATCTGTCTTCTTAACCCAGGTTCAGCACGCAGGTGATTGATTGCCGCAGTCAGTGCATCACTGCTTTCCGGCTCAATACACAATCCGGCTTCGGCATTGGCAACCAGTCGCGCCGCTTCGCCTTCGACGCTACAGATGATGGGACACGCCGTGCCCATCAATTCAAACAGCTTCGACGGCAAAACTTTTGTGAAGATCGGCAGTCGTTTCAACGGAACCAGGCTGACATCGCTGGCGCGGTAAAATCCCAGCAAGTCTTCGCGGGGCTGTTCATCCAGGAAGGTCACGTTGTGCAGCCATAGATTTTCGGCCAGCCGTTTCAGATTGGCTTTCTCAGCGCCTTCACCAACGAACAGAAAATGAATGCCCGAATCTTCATTGAGCCGTTTGGCCACGCGCAGCACCACGTCCAGCGCGTGCGACATGCCGAGCGTGCCGATGTAAGAGACGACGAACTTGTCTTGCAGTCCCAACCGCTGCCGCACTTCGTCCGGCGCAATGCCCGCCGAAGCCAGATACTGCGCATCAACGCCGTTCGGAATCACTTTGATTTTTTCCGCCGGGACGCCTTTGCCAATCAAATAGGCCCGTGTTGATTCGGCGACCGGGACGATCAGCGCGGCGTGCCGGTACAGGTGCATTTCAATCGCTTCCAAGATCCGAATCACGCGTTCGTTTTTCAGCACGCCCAGTTCGATGGCCGATTGCGGCCAGATGTCGCGCACTTCAAAAACAAACGGCGCGCGTTTGACGCGGCTCAGGCAATACGCCGCCACCGCGCAGAAAAACTGCGGCGACGTACCAACGACGACGTCCGGACGTCTGGTCATCAGCGATCCCAGCAGGAACGAAGAGAAGAAGAACGAAAGGAAGTTAAGGACGCGCAGGAAAAAGCCTTTATTGGCGGCGCAGTACACCCACGTGCGCAGCAGATCAATGCCTTCCACCTTTTCGCGTTTGACGAAATGGCCGCGATATTCCGGCTTGATGACGCCGGTGGGATGATTCGGGAACCCGGTGATGACCGTCACGTCGTGGCCGAGCGCGGCCCAATGGCGCGCATGCTCGAACGTGCGCGCAGAGGGCGCGCCCATCTCCGGCGGGAAATATTGGCACAAAAAAGTAATGCGCATCAGTCGCGGGGCCTCTACTGGTTTGACGCGGATTTGATTCGGTACCCGAATGCCTGTCCGCAATCAATTTGGTAATCGAACTGAATCGTCGCGCTCGGCTGTGCAATTCCAAAGTCCGGGAAGTGCCAGCCCTGAATCGGCTCTTCGCTGCTGGTAATAATCTGCGTGCTTATGGCAACGCCTTCATCAGCGAACGGTTCAATCAATATCTGCTGGTTATCACATTGGCACAGGACACCCGTGCGTCCGGCTTTTGTGGCGGCAACACCAGGATGCAGGTGAATGAAACTGGACGCTCTGGCGACTTCGCCTTGCCGGGCAATATCCGCAACCGTCCAATCTCCTTCCATACTGCGATGAATGCGGCGTTCGTGGACGACACCACCATCGTAACGAACGAATGAGCCGCTAAAATTCCAGGTCTGCTGATCGCCGCTTGCTTCAGCCATCAATGGTTCCGCGCGTCTGGCCATACGAAAAGTGCTCCACACCTCTGATTGTTCGCGTCCATCAAACATGACCGTGTTGTGCGCGCGCGTCGAACGGCAGTATTCGCGAAACCGGTCGCCGCCATATCCATGAACTCCCGAATCCACAACAAAGGGCCTGCCGTTTAACCGCAATTCGTAACTGAGCAGATCGCAATGAGCATGAGCGGTGTTGTAATCCACCGACGGCAGGCCCGCATCAACAATCATCTTCTCCTGCTCGTCCGGCGACTGCCACAGGTAATAGCCCGATTGGGGAAAGTTTGTCGTGGAGAAGTCCGATGACCAATTCACTACCCGCCGCGCGGATTCAAGCAAGGGTTGCGGTCTGGTTTCCGCCGTATTTGCCGCATCATTGAAAAGCGCGAGGCTCCCGTCCGGGTAACTCAAGGCTTTCAGAAAACCTGCCATCGCGCGCAACTTCGCTTCCCGGTTTTCGCTGCGCGGCATGCGCCCGAATGCAATCAGCAGGGCATAACATTCCAGGAAATCCGCCAACGCTTGAGCGTGATACATGGGTGAACGTTCGTAATGTCCCCCATCCGCCAGCACCTGCTCTTCAAACTCACGCCACAGCAAATATTCGCCTTCTGACAGCCAGTCCTTATTTCCAAAAAACAGACCGCCAATGACCAATGCTTTAACGTTCTTGAGTAAATGGTTTGCCAGCAAGTGATGTTCCATGTGCCGGTGCAAAAACTCAATTTGTTGATAGATGCTGGCGCGCCAGCGCGATAGAAACTCTTCGCTTTCGCTCTCCGCCGCCAGCGCATAGGCGTAAGTCCAATTGACCACACGCAGCGACAGCGGGTAGGCATCCCAACCATCGCTGTGCCCCACGCGCGCTTCCGCGATCCAGCTTCCGATCAGCTTTTTACAAGACTGCCAGGCGTGCCACCCCTCTGGTTTGCCGTGCCCGTTCTCGCCAAACGCTTCACGCGCGACCCACAAGGCATAGTCAAAATAATGCAACTGATAGTTCCACAGATGCCCCAGATAACGCCGGTTCCAGTCCGGTGAATCAAGCGTCAAGCCGTGATTGAGAAAGGTGAAACGATTGTTCTGGAGATCGGCTACCAGTTGGGCGTCATTAACCGGCGCATTCAGGTGCGGAAACGAATTGGAAAAGACCGTGCGGATGTTTTCAATCGCCTGCGCCGAAAGTGGCAACGCCTGGCCTACTTCTGATTCGCGCACGCCCGCCGCGCATAATGACGCCAATTTCGGAAAGCGACGATAGAGATGATATTGCGCAACACGCAACGGCCTGTAGGCCAATTGCTCCCAACGCAGATGCTCAATCGTTCTATACAGCAACAGTGGATTCAATGTCCCTTATCCAGCCTTCTCGCCATTCTCAAATTTCGAATTTCAAAGCGACAGCTTCCGGTTTCCCGCTGCGCAGACTATCTTCGATTCGCAGACAAGCCAGCGTGGTTAGCGCCAGGCCGCGCCAGGGGATCGGCATCTCTCGCCCTTCGCGCGCCGCTTCAACAAACACCGCCAATTCACGGTCAAAACCTTTGTCCTGGGCCAGGCGCTTAACAACTTTGCGCTTGCCGTCACGCCACATTTCGAGCCGGCGAAAGTCATCCAACACGGACACGCGCCCTCCGCCGTAAACTTCCACGCGTTCTTTTGGAAAGTTACGGTCGCCGGTGGCGAAGTAATTGATATTGCCAATGGAACCGTCACTTAGTTTGATGACAATGCTCAAAGTGTCAATGCCAGATGCGTTTTGATAGGCAAAAACTTCTACCGGGTCAGCCCCCGTCAAAAATTGCAGGGTATCCACAAAATGGCAGACTTCGCCAACAATGCGCCCGCCGCCTTCGTCCTGCTGAATCCAACTTTCTTTTGGAATCTCGCCCGCGTTGATTCGGTAGGTAATGGCCAGCGGCCCAACTCCATCGAAGAACTGTTTGAGTTCCACTGACAACGGCGAGAAGCGGCGGTTAAAGCCAACCAGAATTGGGGCCGGCCCGTTTCCGTGCATTTGCTCAATCGCAGCGGCTACTTGATTGAATCCGTCCTCGCTGATCGCCAGCGGCTTTTCAACGTACACGGTCTTGCCCGCGCACAGGGCTTCGGCGGCGATTGCCGCGTGCGTGTCGTGACGCGTGGCAATCAGGATGGTGTTGATCTCCGGATGCGACAGCAGTTCGCGGTAATCGGTCGCGCAAACTTCAAAGCCGAACTGTTTACCGACGGCTTTGGCCGTGCGCCCGGTGGTCGTTGCCAGGCCAATCAAACGAACGCCGCTCATCTTTGCCAATCGCGGCAGCAATACACTCTTGGCAAAGTTGCCCGCCCCGATCACGCCTAGCCGCACATCCGCAGCCTTGCGTGGCGCACCCAGCTTCACAACGTTCGCATCGTGCTTACCGGCGGCTTCGGCATATGTCAGCAGGATGCCCAAATAGGGCTGCGGCGTTTTGCCCGTGATGATGTCGTAGGCTTGTTCGGCCTGCGCAATTGGGAAATGGTGCGTAATCAACCGGTCAAGTTTGACTGTTTTCGTTGCCAACAGTCGCAGAAACTCCTGCATATTGCGCCGCTCAGTCCAGCGTACATAACCAACCGGATAGTCCACGCCGCGCTCTTCGTACTGCGCATCATATCGGCCTGGCCCATACGAGCGCGCCATTCGCAGTTGCAGTTCTTTCTCGTAATACACCTTTCGCGGAATATCCATTCGCACGGCGCCAACCATCGTCACAATTGCGCGGTCGCGGGCGATTGCGCCTGCAAGTTCGATCGGATCATTTGTATCCGCCGCCGCTGTCACAATCACCGCATCCACGCCTTGGCATCCGGGGGATTGGGCTGTAAACCGGGCCTCCGCCGCTTCGACATCGTCACCGCGCAATACAGCGATGTCCGCGCCGTGTACACCTGCCAGTGCAACTTTGCTCGATTCCAGATCAATCCCGATCACGCGGCATCCGGCGGCTTTCAAAATCTGTACGGTTAATTGCCCCAGCAGCCCCAATCCGATGACCGCTACCGCATCGCCCAGTTTCACTTCCGCCGTCCGCACGCCTTGCAGCGCGATTGCGCCAAGCGTGACAAACGCCGCTTCGTCAAAACTGACGCCGTCGGGAATTTTGACCGCCAGGTTTTTCGGAATGAAGACGGTTTCCGCGTGCGACGCATAATTCATCCCCGCGCAAGCCACACGGTCGCCCACGCTGAACTCTTCCGCGCCGCGCCCAACTTCCGCAACCACCCCCGCGCAACTGTAACCAAGCGCCAACGGCGCATCCAGCTTTGCCTGAACCGTGCGTAGCGTTGCCATCAATCCATCACGCCGAAGCTTTCCCCACACCTGCCTGACCAGATCGGGCCGCTCTTTCGCTTTGCCAACCAGAGACTTTTGCGCCAGATCAACGGTCATCTTCTCAGTGCCTGCACTGATCAGCGATGTGACGTTGTGAACCAGAATACCGCCACTGCGGCAAATTGTTTGCGGCACATCGTCCACTTTCAACACGCCGGAGCGGAAATTTTGAATGACTTGTTTCATTGTTCCGAATGTCCGGCAAGCTGCCAGCTTGTCGCCAGTCGTATAAGTTGCGGCGTCAGTAACACGACGACAAGCTGGCAGCTTGCCGGACAGCTTTCATCGGCATCGTCTGCGTGATGTACTTCCGATACCACGTATCAAAAATCAGGATTGCGAACAGCTCGTACGCATTGTCGCGCCGTCCGCGCTGATGCTCTTCGCGTAGTTGCTGAATGTAGTCGTAATCGAAAATGCCTTCGCGCCGGACGTATTCACGCGGCAGCAATTCATCAAAATACCGATCCAGCTTATTGCGCATCCAACTGCCCAGCGGGACATTGAAGCCCTTCTTCGGCGCACGCAGATTTTCCTGTGGAATCAGATCAGCGAACGCCTGGCGCAAAATCATCTTGCTGCCCCTACGATTCAGCTTCATCGAAAATGGAATGCAAAAGGCCAGTTCCACCACGCGCGGGTCCAGAAATGGTACGCGCAGTTCCAACGCCCACGCCATGCTCATCTTGTCCGAATACTCTAACAAGTTGTCTGGAAGGAAAGTTTCGACATCCAGATAGGAGAAGCGATTCCCGTCATCCCATCGCGCGGGAATGTGATCGAGGTGGCCTTGCAATAAGCGTGAAGAATCCTGTCTGCCATTCCGGCCAAACAGCTTTTGCTTGCGCTCTTCATCCAGGTAGTAAACCCACTTCAAATACTGCCGAGCCTCGTCTCCATCCAATCCGCCCAGCAATGCGCGAATGCGATGCAGCCGCCGGTCATTGAATTTATCCTGCTGAAACGATAGCGCCGCCAGCGCGGCATTCGCGGCAGCACGCGGCACAAAGCGCAGATACTTCATCGCCTGCACCGCACGGTAGCGCGGATAACCGCCGAACAGTTCATCCCCGCCCGCGCCCGACAACGCCACCGTTACCGATTCGCGCGTGTAACGCGCAAGTAGATAGGTCAAAAAGAAAGTCGTGTTGCCGAACGGTTGGTCGAAGTATTCAACCAAGTCCAGCATCTCTTCCGGCCTGGACAAATCAATCGTCAGTTCGTGATGTTCGGTCGAGAATTTGTCGGCGACCCGCTGCGCTTCTACTCGTTCGTCGTAGTAAGTCATCTCCGGCTCGTCGAACAGTACCGTGAAGGTTTTGACCCTGCGCCCCTCGGAAGCCATCAGGCCGACGATGATGTTTGAATCAATCCCGCCCGATAGAAACGCGCCCAACGGCACGTCCGCCACCATCTGCTTTTTGACCGCGTCGGCCATCAGCGTGCGCAGTTCCGATTGCAGTTCGCGCTCGTCCGCGTGCTCGATCTTCTTTCCCCATTCAGCAACATCCCAATATCGTTCAACCCGCACAATGCGCCGTGCGCGCAGGTCATATTCCAACCAATGCGCGGGCGGCAATTGATGAATGCCACGAAAGATCGTCTGTGGCGCAGGCACATACAGGAACGAAAAGAAGTCGTGCGCCGCCTGCCAATCAACTTCTGGCGAATAAGCGCCCGACGCCAGAATCGCTTTGATCTCTGAACCAAAAATGAATTGGCCATTGGCTTCAGTGTAATAGAGTGGTTTGACGCCCAGATGATCACGGACCAGAAACAAACGCTCGCGCCGTTTGTCATACAGCGCAAATGCGAACATGCCATTCAGAAGTTTGAAAGCTTCGACGCCGCGCTCTTCGTACAAGTGCAGAATGACTTCTGTATCGGTCTGCGAAGCGAATTGGTGACGCGCGGGATCAAGCTTCGCTTTCAATTCGCGGTAGTTATAAATCTCGCCGTTGAAACTGATCCACAGACTGCCGTCTTCATTCACCATTGGCTGGCGGCCCAGTGGCGACAGATCAATGATGCTCAACCGGCGATGGCCCAGCGCCAGGTTGTGCTGCGCGAAAACTTCCGTTCCCCCATCATCTGGCCCGCGATGCGCGATCGTCGCCGTCATGCGCTCAATGACGCCTGGATTTATTTTACCGGAAATACCGCAGATTCCGCACATCTTAAGGTTCAACTTTCCTGGCAGGCGCTTTGACTGAAGAATCCGCAATCCGCAATCCGCAATCCGCAATCCGCCGTTCATACATCTTGGCTGAGATCACCGCTTCGTGCATTGTCATCAGCGTGCAAAAGATCAGTCCCGATCTGCCATCCAAAAATCCGAGCTTGACGAAATACATCCAGACAAACCGCAGCAGCGGGCGAAACGGCAGCCGTGCCCACATTCGTTTGATGAACCGTTTGCGTTCGAGCGGCGAACCAAACAGCGAAGCCCCAATGTTACTTGAACCTTGTTCACCGCTGGCAAAGTTCGCGTAGACCTGCGCGTCCCAGCTTGAATAACGATTATGGCGTTCGATGAAATGAAAGATGCTTTTGAAATCTTCGTGCAGCAGATCGTGTTTCAAATACTCTGCGCGCCCTTCCAGCACGACGTGTTCGTGAACTTCGACATCGCCTGCGTTCTCGACATTTTCGGCTTCCAGCTTTTCATAGCGGCCCAGTCGGTGTTTGAACAGCCGCAGGTTCCAACTGGGATACCAGCCGCAATGTTTGATCCAACGGCCCAGAAAAATCAGCCGCCGATTGACGTAATAACCATCCACACCATCTTCTCTGCTTAATCGCTCCCGAATTTCCGCTTCCAGTTCCTGCATCACACGTTCGTCCGCGTCCAGCAACAGAATCCATTCGTGTTTTAATGGAAGGTTCGCCAGCGCCCAGTTCTTCTTTTTCGGAAACCCGCCTGCGTAATCGAACTGTGCGACCTGTGCCCCATGCAGTTGCGCAATCTCGCAGGTCCGATCCGTGCTGTGCGAATCCACCAGCCAAATCTCATCTGCCCACGCCACACTTTCCAAACAAGCGGCGATGTTGCGCTCTTCGTTCTTTGCCGGAACGATGACGGAGACAGGCATTTTTTCTGGCGTGATCATCAATTTATTCATTTTGGGGCAATGCGCTGGATCAACAGTTCAAGTTGCTGCACGTGCTCATCCCAGGAAAACTGGTGGCTACGCGCCAACCCGTCTGTCTTCATTCGTTCGCTCAAGCTTCGATCTACTAACACTCGCACACATTGCGCGGCCAGCGCGACCTCGTCAAAAACATCAAAGTAAATTGCCGCCTTGCCGCAAACCTCACGATGCACAGGCAGATCAGCCGAGACAACGGGCACACCTGACGCCATCGCTTCCACCAGCGGATGGCCAAAGCTTTCCGAATACGACGGGCAGACAAACACATCACACAATCTGTACAGCCGATGCAGGCTGCCGTACTCCACCTGGCCCAGCATCGCGATGTCTTCACGCACACCCAGGCCATCAATTAACTCTGCCGCTTGCGTCGCATCATATCCGCCATAGACCGCGCCACGTTGAATGTCTGTCGTCAAAACCAACTGCACATCTTCGCCGGTCTGTTGTTTCAATCGTGTTTTGATCAAAGGCAGCGCGCGGATCAACGTCTCGAAGTTTCTGAAGT
Source organism: Blastocatellia bacterium (assembly GCA_038211695.1). Lineage (GTDB taxonomy): Bacteria > Acidobacteriota > Blastocatellia > RBC074 > RBC074 > RBC074. The sequence continues at coordinate 40,499 of JBBQVH010000006.1, forward strand.
AGTTGTAATGGCTGATATAGAGCAGGCGGCGGCAGTTCACGTTTAGATTCACCTTCGCCAACAGCCTTTCCGGCAAGGCCTGCCGGTTGTTTGTGAAACCTGCAACATCAAACCCAAATGGCAACGCTTCGACTGTTACCCGGCTCAATCCATCCGTCGCACAAATGCGGTCAGCGAATGCCCGGGTCGGAGCCACATTGATTGTCGCCCGTCCGGAAACATGCTTGATGGATTGCCGCGCCAGCCAGCTTTTCATTTGGTGAGCGATGAGCGCGCCGCGAAGTTTGCGAGACCGCAGATCGCGCGCGAATTCCGGCGAAAAGTACAGGTCGTTGCGGTTGAAGAGAATCTGCGGCACAGGCGAAGCAAACAACGCGAAGTTTCCCAACGAAACCAGCACATCAATCCGCCTGGTTTTCAGAAAGCGTCGCAAGCCTGTCTGCTCCCACCACATCCGCGCCAGCGTTCCGCCCCGCACCTCAGCAGTTTCAATCCCAAGCTGCGGACTGGCAAATTCACCATAACGATCTTCCTGTTCCAGCGGCGCCAGCGCCAGATAGTCATGCAATGTGCTGCCGCTCAAACGCGGCAGCACATTCATCAAGTAAGTAATGCCGCCGCCGGCCGTCGAAGCCAGGGCGTTGAGCAGAACGCGCGCCACTTTTCAAATCTCAACTTTCAACTTGCAATAAGGGTTTAGGCCATAGGCATTGGGCATTGGAAATTGGCGATTGGTCATTGATGAAACGAGAAAAGTTTTTCCTCCCTGCATAACATTGCTCGATTCACTCACTCGTAGAACCAGGCGGAGCAGTTACAAATTGATTATTACCGCGCCGGGTTCTCGGCTAATGCCGTAGAGGGATCGTTGATACGAAAGATTGTGATCGTGTCTTCCCGTGACACCATGCGAGCAACCACCGAACAACGTTTCAGTGAAAAGGTGCGTGCTTCTCGAACCTCGTCCGCGCGCTCGCGCCACGGTTCAACCGCCAGCATCTGTTCAATCGGAAACTCCGGATCAAGTTCCCGCTGCAAATTTCCGTACGCCACAATATAGCGCCAGCCGAATTTGAGCTGCTCCGCTTCCCATCCGGTCGCGCCCGTTTCGGGATATAACTTCGATTCCAGCACGCGAAACGGCAGGTAAGGTTCGTGTGTGAAGTCGCGATCCCAATACGCAAACCACAACCCCGCGCTGGCAAAAATCGGCGCGCCCGCCGGAACCACGTTCCGCAATTCAGTCAGCCGCGCCTGCATTGGAATATCCTGCCGCGCCTTCCAGTACCATAGCCCCAGATTTCCTAGATAAGCGGCGATCAACAACGCCATCGCCGCGCGTGCAATCCAACGTGGCCAACGCCCCGCACCCAGTTCAATCAGTTCCGCCGCCCGCGCCAACCACAGCGCAAACAGCGGCCACGCAAAGATCAGATACCAACCGAACGAATTGCTCATCAGTGCGGCAGCAATCAAAAACAGCAGCAGCCACACGCCAACCATCGCCCGTCCCATTCGCCCACCACGCCAGACCAATAACACTCCGGCAGCCAGCACAAACAGCCCTTCCAACAGATGGCGATGCCCGCGCGCGTTCCAGAACCAATTCAAATATCGCTGCAACTCCAAACCAATCGCGCCAAACAGCCCGTGATCCAGAATCTTCACGCCGTGCGTCGCCAACCCGTGCAGCGAACTTTGCCGGCGGAAATCAGCAGGCTGAGGCCAGTAATGCGTCGCCAACCAATAAACAATTCCTGTTACTCCGCCGATTCCATAAAACAATACGCCGCGCCACAAAAGCGCCCACGTCGGCCGTTGCAATAACACCCAAAACGCCAATGGCAGCGGCGCTAACAAAAATCCATTCGGATGCACGTCTCCGCTCAACCCCATGACCAGCCCGGCCAGCGTCAGTTTCAAATAAGGCCGCTCCCCCGCTGAAGCAGCAAGCCATAACGCAACCAGCAGAAATAACGTCACCAGCAAATCCGGTCGCGCTGAATGCGTCGCGCTGAAAAACACGCCTGACAGACTAAGTAACATCGCGCCAATCAAACCTGTTCTGACGCTCCATAATTTGCGTCCTAGCAGAAAGACCATTGCCAAAACACCTAACCCGGCCAGCACCGAAGGCAGCAACGCCGTTACGACACTGACACCAAAGAATTTCATCAGGACGCCCTGCGCAGCCGCGCCAATGTGGCCCAGCACATAAATATCGTGCCCCATTCCCGCGACGTCTTTATACCCAGGGACGCCGGGTCTTCCCGTCTGCCAGATTTGGTAACCGGCCGCCGCGTACGCGCCGTCATCATCCGTGGGGAAAGCTGGGATACGTCCAACGGAAAAAAACTGGTATGCGACAACCAGAATAATTGCCAGCAGTAACAACCGATTCGCCAGCCCATCAAACAAGCCTGCCAATCCGGCGGGTTGGTTATTCATCTACTTATTCTCGCCCTGCCTGAGGCTGTAATCTGGCATATCCGTAATCGCTTCTCGCAGCGCCAAACAAGGCTGGTTCGCGAACATTAGCCGGTCGCCAAGCCCATCGCGCAACCACCCCTGCGGCGGGAACCCAAAACATGAGCGAAGTTACATTGCCGACAGAAAACATCCAACTTTCAAAGAAAGCATTGAAGGCTCCGGCTGCGAATACGGCGATGAAGACCGCATTGATGTTGCGTTCGAGATACTCACCTTTTTGCTGAATCTGCGTGGCCACTTTTGCACTAACGCGGTAAATCACCAGAAATAATAGAATCAGCCCAGGCAAGCCCAAATCTCCGAAAATTTCCAGGTAACTGTTATGTAACGACCGGCCAGCTTCTTCGTCACGCGTGAAGGGAAAAACCAGCAGATGCGATGCCGCAAAACCATACCCTGTCAATTTCTGTTTCCAGAACAGCGGCCACACACCGCTCCACATCTTGAAGCGCTCTTCTTCCGCCATTTGAGAAGATAAATCCGTCACCTGTACCGATTTATCTGTTCCTTTGCGAACAAAACTGACCAGGTCGTTTTTCATTGCCGGAGAGATAAACAGCGCAAGTAAAATACAGGTAGCAGCCGCAACAATCTTAATGCGGCTTTGCAGGTTAACCACAAAGAAATACGCCGTCACGGCAATGACGAAGGAACTCATTCCGTTGCGCGAATTCGAGAAGCCCAGGCCGGCCAGAACCACCGCCAGCAAAGCAATATCCAGCCATTTCTGCCATCTCTTCTGCGCAACAACACGCCAGTGAAACAATACGTAAGGCGTAATCAACGCTGAAAACGTGCCATACATATTCTGGTTTCCGAAGAAACCAGCGTACTGGTTCATAATAATAGTAATGCCATAACCCAGGCCAGACAGCAGCATGACGATCCCCGGAACTAACATAATCCACGCCGTATAATATTTAAGCTGGAAAAATCGCAGGCAATTGACACTGTGAAAAAGATAAAACGTCATCCCTTTCATTACCGCGAAAGCCAATAGACCAAAACTGACCGCCCGCAGAAACGAATAACTGAAATCTTCGGCATAAACCGCCGAAAGTAGCATGTCGCCCAGCAGCAAAACCACCATCATTCCAAGGGCAACGTCGTATCGAAACTTTTCCGGCGCATTCGCTCGCCAGGCATACCAGGCGAAACCCACCAGCGATGCCCACCGGACCAAACTTAACGGACTGAATGCCCCCTCAGACATTTCAGCGGAAATACCGTAGTAGGCTTTGTTTGTGGCGTAAACCACCAGAATCAGAAAAAACGCCCCGTACGCGCGCAAAAAGCCATCGCGAAAATGGTAGCGGAATAGCCACAGAAAAGAGCCGAGGATAAATATTAAAACCGGTACTGCACTCATTTTTACCTAACAGGAAGCTTCAACGGCATGGATGATCCCCTGCGCCGCCGCTTCAATTGACCAATATTGAATCTTTTCACGCGAGTTCCGCTGCATTGACCATAACAGTGATTCGTCACCGGCTAACAGCCACATTGCCCGCGCCACTTCATCTATAGAGAGTTCTTCTAATTTGACGCCGTTCTTCTCATCCACCAGATCAACCGCCGCGCCACAATGCTTATGCGCAATGACGGCCAACCCGCAAGCCATCGCTTCGTTTATTACCAACCCCCACGGCTCCTGACTTGCCGGCAGAATCAGCGCATCGGCCATTGCATAATAAAGTGGCAAATCCTGTGGGGCGACATTACCCGCAAAAATAACAGCCGGATGATTTTCAGCCATTGCTTTCAGCGTCTCAGATTGTTCGCCAGATCCTGCAATCACAAGCGCAACGTTTTCACCGGAGAGGGCAAGCGTGGCCTGAACAATCAAATCAACGTTTTTGCGCTTGACTAATCTGCCAACGAATAGAAAAACAACTTTGTCATTTAGGCCAAGCTGATTGCGCAGGTCCGCGGCCTCTCCCTTCCGCTCAACGCTGGCCTGCGCATAAAATTCATTGTCCACGGCAAACCCGGCGTCAAACAATTGCGCGGGCCTGGCACCATAGGATTCCCAGAACATACGGCTTGCGGTGCCAACGGCAATCAATGCCGCAGCACTGTTTGTTACTCGCCGCAACCAACGACTTTTCAACAACCGCTTCAATCCAACTGCCGAATCCGCAAAGCAATTGGCGTCGCCGCTTACCGCGAACGGCGTTCTGGTAATCATTGCCCAGAACAACGCAACCATTTGTGGCTTCAGTGTGTAGCCATAACAGATCAAATAATCCGGACGATCACGAAGCAACGTTTGGAATAAACAGACAGTTGCGGCCATTGAGCTGCCCAGTAACCGCCGCAGCCAATGACTCTGCTGATCCAGAATAATAACCTGGTGCGCGTTGGTTTTCTGGGTTAACTTCGTTTGCCAGCCAACATCCTGATTCCAATCAGAAGAGTAACAAACAGTTAAATCCCACCCAGACTCCAATCCAGCCTTCTCAAATAACGGCGTGAAATAAGGTGCCGGAACATTATTCAGCAGCAACACTCGCTTCATTTCACAGCCTGCACTCGCAACGTCCCTTCATCCACCAGGTAAAACGACCCGGCCACATCAACGTTGATCGTCACAGGCTTCTGACCGGGGATGGTAACTTGTACTTTTTCGCGCGACTTCAGCGGCGAGTGCGCATAGATAAGCCATTGACGCCATGGTGCGCGCCCTTTCACCAAAGCCAGCGAATAGATATGTAGCTGCGTTCCCAGTTCCCAATTCCCCGCTGGATCAAGCGAGGTGTCTAGCAGAAACCAGCGATCTACGGTTTGGTACTCTTTCGGGACAAGCGATTGATAAGGATGCTGGCGGGCACGATTGGCGACTAACTCGCCCGTACGCCAAAACTCACTCAACGTCGCGTTGTTATGCACTCGATCCACGCCAGCCATAATAGGCAGAAAGTAAGATTCAGTCTGCGCCAGCGTATCCTGATAACCACGAAACTCGCGCACGGTTCGCGGGCGTAACAACCACAATCCAAACTGTACCATCCCGCCATAACGTTCCGGCGTATATGTTTGTCCCGACCGCGCATAAGTTTTGCGTTTGTCGTTCTCCATCGCCGGTTCATGCCCGTCCCAGGTGGAAAGCTCAAACCAGAAATTGGGATTGCTTCGCTTCGCCTCGTTCAGCATAAACACCCAGTTCATAGCTTCGATCTGTGGGCTGTAAACCGTGTAATCAGTAATCGCGCTCCAGTTAAAAACATAATACGGAGGCGATGCTCCATCCCAGACCAGCGGCCACGGATCAATGCGGTTACTGGTATAAAGCGAATACTCCAACCATCCCGGCCAACGCGCAAAATGCGCAGGCCCAAACGCGTCGTAACCAATAAACAATGATTGCTCTCGCCATTTCGTGCTGCTGATTCCCTCTCGCATTCCCTGTAACATCGCGCGGTAACGTTCCACCCAACCATCCGCAACCGCTTTACGCTTAAACTCATCGCTACGGCCTTTGCCGAATTTTTCGACATAGCGCCGGTCTTCTTCCACACGGTTCCATGGCAATCTGGCGTGTTCGTTATTCGAGACAAATAACACCAGAGGCGGATCAGGGTACCATTCCTGCAATTTCTTCATCATCCGGCTGGAAGCCCAAGCCTTGCCAACTTCGCGCCACGTTTCAACCGGGCCAAACGGAGACGCCTCGCGCTTGATTTCGCCGCTCGAAGTAATCACGTTTGGATTTTTATCCGCAGGCAGCTTGAAATATTCGTCATCAAAAGAAAACCGTCCCTCCCATTGCGTGCCAACCAACGAAATGGGTAACTTGCGCTGCGCCGCTTTCTTGATGGCTGATTCGTAATACTCAAGCCATCGTGGGTCGTCTGTCTGGGCAAACACATTAGGCATCAGAAACCAGGGCAGCAGATGGTGCCGCTGTTCAATCATCCGCATTTGGTAGGCGGGGCCAAAGCCCTCCTTCTCTTCCCCAAGGTTCCAATGGCCGGCCAATGGTAGCGGGTACTCGCCAACAGGCGCACGATTCACACTATTTTCCACTAGGATACTTTTAGCTGGAAAGGAAATAATCCCTACAGCCCAACTAAGCATGACAGTGGAAACAACCCAACAGACAGTAGAAACTCTGATTTTCATTTTTGCGCAAATGGAGGCCCAAAAGATTCATCAAGCGGGCGGTTTCGCAGCATTAATAAATAGGCCGTCGCCAGTCGCTTACAAAAGCGCATGTATTCCTGGCAGCTTTTGTTATTTAAAGTAGCAACGCCACGGACACACAACAAAAGCAGGGAAAGGATCGCGTATCCCCAAGCTTCAGCCGTCCTGCCAATCTTGCATAAGTAATACACCGAGTTCCGCCGAAGCAAAAAACTAACCAGTCCGGTCATATGGTAGCCTTCGTGCTTCTGTTCGTGGATGACGCTGTCAACAGGAACATACCGCACGCCCCAGCCATGTGTGCGCGCGCGATGATCCATCTCCGCATCTTCGATATACATGAAGATATTTTCGTCGAACAGCCCGATCTGTTTCAAACATTCAGTTCGCAGTAACAAACAAACCCCATTCAAGACTTCAGCTTCAACTGGAACGTCTTTGGATAAATTGAAAGATTCGGGATTCGCCCGATAAGCAACCCAGTTTTTAATATTTGTCCATAAACCGGGCGCAAACAATACCGTATTCTGAATCGTTTCCCGTTCGCGCAGAAATACGCGCGGCCCCACGATTCCTACGGTGGGATTCGTCTCAGCATAATCCACCATCTCTTCGATAAACCGGGGATTTGCCAGAATGGTGTCCGGGTTCAGTATTAATATGTAATCCGAACCATTGTCCATCGCGAACCGAATCCCATAGTTATTACCTCCTGTGTAACCGAGATTTTGCCCGGTTTGAAACGTAGTCACTTCAGGGAATCGGCTTTTCATTACCTGTTCGATACCGTCATTGGAATTGTTATCTACCACGATGATTCGCCGGTTTGGATACGTCAGCCTTTCCAGCGAGCATAAACACCGTTCGACAACTTCACGCATTTGATACGTTAAGAGAATGATGTGAACCGACGGGTAAACGGTTTTCGGGGTGCTATGCTGCATCAAGGTATCGCCGCCGGATAATTTTGTCCCGGTATCGAGTAAGCAGAATTTTGGGTGTTACCCAAAACAACGCGCCCAGACTTTCCGCCAGGCCATAAACCAGTAACGTCATCGCGATGGCTGGTTTAACTGTTACCCATTGCGCGGCCGTCTTAAATTTTGAGAGCGGCAATGCCGCGATGGACAGCGCGACGACGCGCAACCGAGGATGATTCACCGGGTATCTGGGCCAAGCCAGATAACCATACCGGTACCCCATCAATAATACATACTCCCAATGCTTCAATTTTTTGAGGACCGCTTTTAAGGTCAGGGGGCGCTGCGGATGGAAAACAATGGCTTCTGGCTGCCAGACAATCTTTCCAATTTGGATCATGCGCGCAGCCAGTTCTGTGTCTTCATAGGCCGGGTAAGGAAAGCTTTCGTCAAACCCGCCAACTTCGATTAGCGCATCCCGGCGATAGGCACAGTTACAGGTCAGGTAAACACCACCGGATTTATTTGCCGGCCCTTCGCCCAACGGCCCGAACTCCTCTTCGTTTTCCGCATACACTTTTCCTTCGACGCCTACAGCATTGGGGTTTTGCTGTAATGCCTCGTAAAGTTTCCTCAGCCATGTTTTCTCCGGCAGCGTATCGCTGTCCGTCATTGCAACAATCCCGGCCTGCGCATTTTGAATGCCAAGGTTTCTGGCTGCTGCCGGCCCTTTTGGTGCCTGCCGCGCGTATCGGACTTGCAGGCCGGTACGTTTTGCATCTTCAACAACTTCAGCCAGACTCTCGGTCGAACCATCATCACAAACAATGACCTCGAATTTCTCCTTCGGAAAATCCTGTGCGGCCAATGCTGACAAACAACCAGCCAGGTCAGGCCGCCGATTGCGAGAAGGAATAATGACCGATACTTCAAGTGTGTTTATGTCAGCCAACGTTCCCATATCGCGTACGATCCTTGCGCCATTTATTCAGAATCAAGGTACCATGCCCCAGCAGATCAAATTGCATCTTTAACAGGTCCCAACAACGAGCTATTTCTTTTCCCTTAATTACTTCTTTGGTTTTTGTACCTAGTGTAACCAGGTACCAGCCCGCATTACGAAACAGGGAGCGACGCGGCTCAGTCAGGTTATAAATGAATTGGCTGCGGTCGCACAGATAGTTTCGGCGGCGGCTCATCTGCGCACTGGATTTCCATATCCCTCCACGATGATGGTGGATCCGGCTGCGGGGAACGATGACCGTTTGAAACCCACAACAGGCCGCTCGGCGGCAAAAATCAATCTCTTCATAAAATGCAGTATAAAGCGGATCTAGAAACCCAATCGCATCGAACACCTGACGCTTCACCGCAAAACAGGCTCCCTCAACCCATTCCACAGGTATTTGCAATCGTGCCCGTTCCGGATCAGCCAGTTCGTCCAGATGCGTTGCCAGGGCATTGATCGTCCAGCTATTGAACTCATCTTTGTCATAACCGAGTTGCACAGCACCCAGGATGCCAGCTTCCGCACATGCTTCTCCGGCTTCGATTAATTCACCCAGCCATTCCGGCTTTACGATTGTATCCGGATTAAGCAAGACAACGTACTTTGCGCCATCCGCCAGAGCTTTTTTGACCCCGATGTTATTCCCTTCAGAAAAGCCTGCGTTATCAGAATTCATAACAAGCTCCACATCCGGAAAGTTATTCCGGACAATCTCTGCGCTGCCGTCCGTAGAGGCATTATCTACCAGAATAACTTTGAAGTTCTGGTAGCGGGTCTCGGCCAGTGATTGCAAGCAACGATCAATCCATTGCGCCCCATTATAGTTCAGCACAATAACTGAGACAGGCGGTTGTTCGCTCATTGCTTACCCGCCTGCCGGAAAAGTACCTGCTCCAGCGAATCTACTGCGCGTTCCCAGGTAAATTCTTGTATGTTCTGGTTCCCCAACTGGGCAATCTTAGTTCTTAAGGCATCATCCGATAACAGTCGCAGTATCTTTTCCGCCAGCAGCTCAGGACGCTGAATGGGAGCAATCAAGGCATTTTCTTCATCGGCGGCAAACTCATTTACACCACCGTTCTCCGCCGATACCAGTGCGCATCCGCAAGCCATCGCTTCTGCCGCAGGCAATCCCCATCCTTCTGTCCAGCTTGGGTTCAGGAAAACCCGGCAAGAGTTGTACAGTTCGACTAACTGCTGTGGCGATGGGCGCTGTGTGTATTCAACCCAGCTTGGTATTTCGGTACTTTTTGGTTCGGTTCCGAATAACACCGCCTGAACGTCAGGCATTTGCTGCTTCACGATTTGTAATGCCTGGATTCCATCGTTCAGCCCTTTGGCTTTGCTCGGATGTGCCAACATTCCAATCCGTGGCGCTCTTTCCGATTGCGGCTTTATCAACTCGAACACTGAAAGATCAAGACCGATAGGGATGTAGGAAGTTCGCCCGGCTTCTCCCAAATCAACGGCTTGCTTCAGCAGATGGCGGGAGATAACTATCTTGTGCAATGGCAGCGTCCAGGTAGATCGAACATCAGGTTCTTCCCCGCTCCATGTTTCATAAGATTGAATCAGATATAACTTCCGGCCCTTACTTGGTGAAAATGCAGAAACAGGAAAGGCCGTTTCATAAGCGGTGGCAAAAATAACATCGCCGTCAGGAATAAATTGTTCTCGCAAGTCAGGAACCAGTGTCAGATTAACGCCAGCGTCCGATTCAAACCAGGAAAGCAGCGGACGATTTTCTGATCTTATTTTGTATTGCCATAATTCTGCTTTAAGTTTTTCCATCCACTCAGTTTTTTCAATTACATTTCGCGGGTGAATGACGGTGATTTGATGACCGCGGCGATGTAACCGATTGGCGTATTCGTAAACAACCTTAAATCCGCCAGACGGCACATTCAAATACATCGGCAGAACGAACGTAATTCTCACTTTTCGGTTCACGGTCTATGACCAACGCTTCAAGATAGTCGCGGCAATAATCCAGCGAAATACTCTGGGCGTAAAACTATGCTTCAATGCGTCGGAATATTTGGTTAAAGACTTGCTCCACCTTCCGTTATTTTTCCAGGCAAACCCGGCCCGGACGTGTAGCTTTGCCAGTAACAGATTCCGATCAACGCCGCATTCTGCCCACATCGCAGGGTAAATGCTCTCCAAACTACGAAGGACTGCGGTTGCCAGCGTCAACCCCCGGTCAATATCATTGCCATCTCCAACTAGGCTTTCATTACGGACGCGGTAATAAGCCAACGGCTGTGAGATTCCGGCGATGGGAAATAATTTGGCAATCCGCAGCCAGTATTCATAATCTTCCGCCGCAATCAGTTCTCTGCTTTCGTTCAGCAATCCAACCTGTTCAATGCACGAACGGCGAATAATTACCGTCGAGTTTGGAATGAAGTCTCCATAAAGTAATTTGCAGAAGGTCGGCGCTTCAGTAAACCCTATCTTGCGCTCTATGTTCCATTCGTCACCGCTTTGCCTGGCCATCAGCGCTTCGGTATAAACCAGCCCTAAATCGGGATGATCGCCAAGGAATCGAATCTGTGTTTCAAGCTTTTCCCTGAACCACAGATCATCGCTGTCCAGAAACGCGATCAATTCCCCGTCGGAATTGTTTATCGCGACGTTCCTGGCCGAAGCAGGACCGCCATTGTCTTTGCTGAAAACTTTTACCTTCGAAGCATAGCTCTGTAAAAGCGGCAACGTACCATCTTTCGATCCATCATCAACGACAATGACTTCATAGTTTGAGTAAGTCTGTTCGAAAACACTTTGCAGCGTTTCGGCAATATATTCTTCAGCGTTATATGCCGGGATAATGACACTGACTTTAGGCCCCACGATATGCTCCGCGCAGATAGCCCAATGAAAATGCCATGTCTTTCAGATAATCAAGCAAGGAAAACATTATCGCCTTCTTCAAGCCGATCTTTCCCTTGTCACTTTCGATCCGGTGAATAACAGAGCGTATATTCAATATCTTTTGCGCAAGTAACCGCCCAGGTGACTGAAGCCGGTAATCAGGAACCGACTGGCCCAGAATATAAGTGCCCTCCCCGTAATTCAGCAGAGTTTTGATAAAGCTGTAAACTGTTTGCCGGTGATGGTGTAAAACCAATGCGTCCTGGGCAAATGAAAAACGGTATCCAAGCTGCCTGATTCTCCAACAGAGTTCTGGCTCTTCCCCGCCTGGCCTACGAAACCGCTCGCTAAATCCGCCCGCCTGCAACAATACGTCCCGTTTGAAACAGGCATTCGCGGTAATCAAATATGGTATTTCACCTTGCTGATTAGACTGCGGATTCAGAAAACCAACAAAATCAATATATTCCCCAATCATTCCTGTTCCAGCGCTCTCGATTCTGCCGCCGACTCCCGCGATTGAATCATTGCCAAACCCAGCCACCAAACGTGCAAGCCATTTCTGATCTGGCAAACAGTCGCTATCGGTGAATGCGATCAAATCCGCCGTTGCACGTTTCATCCCCATATTTCTGGCTGAAGCAGGGCCACCATTCGATTTGGCAATGGCCGTAATCTTTTGGCCGAAGGTACTCAGAACTTCTGCCGTTTGATCTATTGACCCATCATTCACAATAATGATTTCGGCGGGCGAATAACTTTGCTGTAAAAGACATTCGACGGTTTGCGCGATTATGTCCGCGCCGTTATAAACAGGAACCACGACTGAAACTGCCGGTTGTTGTTTCAAGCAGACCAACGCCAATTTGGAATCAGGCGGCTTTCAGTTGAGTCCTTACGCGGCCCAACCAATGGCGGGCCGACAATGAAGTCTGATACTTGAATCTGGAAGCGAACAGCGACCAGAACTGCGGCGACAAGGCGCTGCCCCAGTAACGATAACGATACATGTTCAAATCCTTGTGGTATCCCACGTATTCATCCCCTGTCTTTGCTTCTGCGTGGTAACAGCAGCAGGCCAGCGTTTGATTGACAGTCGTGAAATCAAAATGTTCCGCGATCCGCGCCCAGTAATCAAAGTCCATAATTAAATGGAGGTATTCGTTCAGCCAGCCGACTTTTTCGAATACCTCTCTGCGCCAAAAAATGGCAGGTTGATGCATCTGGTATCCCTTCCAGAATTCCAGCAACCGCTGGCGGCTGTGAAACTGCCCTTCCAGCAAAACAGGCGGCTGGCCATCTTCATACACTTTCAAACAATGTCCGACGATCGCATAAATATCTTTACCATCTGCCAACATATGACCAACGGTATTCAACGAATCAGGTAGATAAAAATCATCGCTATTGAGCCAGCACAATATTTGCCCCGTAGCGACTGAGAAACCTTTATTGATCGCATGACTTTGCCCGCGATCCGGCTCGCTGACCCAATACGCCAGACTACTTTCGTACTGTTTAATTACCTCAACCGTGTTATCCGTACTTCCGCCATCAATAATGATGTACTCCAAGGAAGGATAGTTTTGCAGTAACACTGAGCGGATGGTTCGCTCGATAAACTTGCCCTGGTTAAAAGATGGAGTAATGACGCTGATTTTGGGCAGGTACTGCATGTCCGCAGTCGGAATATTTTGTGGCGCTGCCTGTAGTTGCCACATCCAATCCGTCCTATATTCGGCGGGCAGGAGTGGGGACGGATTACTTGCCGATACGGGTTCCATCATTACCTTCACTAGCTGGTCATGATCCATTGGTGATTGACCAGCACGCCTTTGCCGCGCCACCCATCGGGGTAGAGCCTGCCTGTACCATAAAAATCACCATCTACCACGGGCAATTCAACTCCCTGTTGAACCCAGTCTTCAATTTCGCGGTTCACTTCCAAAAACAAACTGAGCAGATAATGGTTCTGACTTAACGGCAATTGCGGAATCACGCAGCGAATACTCCCTTCTGACGAAAGTGTCACGGGGTCGCGAATTACCAGTTCACTGGAACAGTTAAAAAGCGTCTGGCCCAGGTTATCGTAAAAAGCGATGGAAGCGCGGCAGTTCGGCAACGGCTTTGAATCAGTTGACCGGTAATTGAGTTTAATAACCAACGGCTGCCCTGAAATACCGTTTTCGATTTGGTTCCCTGATTTATCTTCAAACGCGACGCTGGTTACGCGCACTCGGCCTTTCCCTTCCCGATTGGGAAAGCTTGACAAATCATTCAATGCATTCGCGCGTAAGCTTTTCAGATAAGAATGCACAACCGATTCAATCTCTCCATCAACGGTTAGCTTCCCACATTCAAGTAACAATCCGCGAGTACAGAGTCCCAACAGCGCGGCGGTGTTATGACTAACAAACAAAATCGTTCGACCAGCCTTGGAGACCTCGTTCATCTTCCCCATGCATTTTTTTTGAAAGGCGGCGTCTCCAACAGCCAACACTTCGTCAACCAACAAAATCTCCGGTTCCAGATGGGCCGCGACGGCAAATGCCAGACGGACATACATGCCGCTGCTGTAACGTTTAACCGGCGTATCAATAAATTGTTCGATCTCTGCAAAAGCCACAATCTCGTCAAACTTGCGCGCGATCTCGCGATTCGCCATCCCCAGAATCGAACCGTTTAAAAAGATGTTCTCTCTGCCGCTCAATTCCGGGTGAAAGCCTGTACCGACTTCCAGCAAGCTGCCGATACGGCCAAAAAGCTCCGCCCTGCCGCCCGTTGGTTCCGTAATGCGCGACAGGATTTTCAATAACGTGCTTTTACCTGCACCGTTACGTCCGATGACGCCGACAATCTCGCCCGGCTGAATTTCAAAGCTGACATTTTCAAGTGCCCAGAACTGGGAATCAGTTTTGGCCTTCAGTTCTTTTGATCCCGGCTTGAAGCGACGAACAGAAGTTGCCAGAACATCGCGCAGGGTGCGATCCGCCCCATTGCCTGCCCCCAGATGGTAAAGCTTGGAAACTTTTTCGGCTTTAATCGCGAACTTGGGTAACATCACAAATCTATTTTTTAAATAACATCCGCAAACATTTTTTCCATCCGCCGGAAGCTATAGGCGCTGAAGATTAGCAATGTCAGCGTAATCCCCCCCACCAGTAATAACGAAGATATGTTAAAGGTTGAATGGTTAATGCCACCGAGCAACGCAACACGATATGCTTCGATCAGTCCTGCCATCGGATTTAGGGCAAAGAGCGGACGGAGTTGCTGAGGCAGCATGCTGGTGGGATAAATGATCGGCGTCGCGAACATCCAGAACTGGATCAGAAACGGAATCACGTAACGAACATCGCGGTATTTCACCTGTAACGCCGCCAGCCAGGTTCCCACGGCAAAAGCAAAGGTTACTGTCACCAGCACAAGGTATGGCAGCATCAACAGATTGATTGTCAGGGGAACTCGATAAATTGCCATCAACACAACCATCAAGCCAAAAGAAAAAGCAAAATCCACCAACACCGCTAGAACCGAAGCCGCAGGAATAATCAACCGCGGAAAGTAGACCTTTGTTACCAAATGCGAATTCCCCACCAGACTGCTGCCCGCTGCTCCGACGGCATTTGAAAAAAACGTCCAGGGCAATAATCCGGCAAAGGCGAAAAGTGGATAAGGAATGTTATCGGAAGGCAGTTTGGCCAGCCGTCCAAAAATAAGCGTGAAGATCAGCATATTAAACAGCGGTTGAAGCACAGCCCAGGCCGCCCCTAATACAGTTTGTTTGTACCGGACTTTGACATCACGCAGAGTCAGGAAATAGAAAAGCTCGCGATAACGCCACAACTCAACCAAGTCCGCTTTTCCCAGCAACCGGCGAGGCTCAATCACAATGTGGGGCGGCAGGTGTTCGGCGTCCTGCCCTGGCTGAATTCCACCCAACTGCTCTTTTTTAGCCAATTCGATTGAACTCATTTTGAAACCGGAATAACACACAGGTTGCGAGCGGCCCATTCTTCCAGCACATGCAAGCTCCAGACACGCGACCAGGTGGTATTCCCTGCCAGGAAATCGCGCCAGATAGAACGCGCAGTATCAGGGTTTATGATTCCGGCCAAGCGGGAGGAATGAAGCGAGTCTTCAATTTGCTCGCGTAATGCTCCTTGTAGCCAATGCTTGAAAGGTAGTTCGAAACCTCGCTTGCGGCGGTCAGTTACTTCCGTGGGTAAATTCTCTATGGCTTCGACTAACAACCATTTCTGTTTGCCAGTCTTTAATTTCATTTCGCCTGGAATTTGAAGCATTCGTTCGACCAACCTGTGATCAATTAACGGAACGCGCACTTCCAATCCATGCGCCATACTCATCGTATCGGTGTCGCGCAAAAGCGTGTCCGTCATGTAGCCGCCCAGTTCCAGCATCGAGGCCTGATTGATGGGGTCATCCGCAGAAGAAGCCGCCAGACGATACATTGTCCAAGCCTCAAACTTTTGCCGGTCTATTGATCGCGCGTTCGTTGATCCGAGCAATTGGCTTCGCTGATTGCCAGTAAAAAGCTGCCGATGAAGTTGGACGGCATGTTCTGAAAGCTGATCACTTTGCAGCAGCGCCCCGAACTTGGTTGCGCGCGGACTTGTGGCGACAGAATTGATCGCTACAGCAGCGGCCCTCCGCAAGCTGAGCGGAACGTTTTTCACTTGCCGACGAAGCTGTTCGTCGCGGGCGATGGTGCGAAAGAATCCATAACCGGCGAACACTTCATCCCCACCCAAGCCTGAGACAGCAACTTTCAAACCCGATTGCGCGACAGCCTTTGAAATCAGATATGTGTTCACGCCATCAATCGAAGGCTGATCCATCGCGCCAAGCGCACCAGGCAGCGTGGCCAATGCTTCGTCTTGGGTAATCAGTATGGATTTGTGCGTTGTCTGGAATTGCGTGGCGACTTGTTCAGCATACAGTTGTTCGTTGAAATCCTGTTCTTTGAAGCAAATGGAAAACGACCTTATCTCGCTGTTCGTCGCTTGCCGCATCAGAGAAACAACCGCGCTGGAATCTATGCCTCCGCTTAAAAACACCCCGACCGGTACGTCGGAAACCAGGCGTAAGCGTACCGATTCGAGTAACAATTCTCGTATTTCTGTTACTAGCTCCTGCGGATCGCGAATCACATTGCCAGACGAATCAGCTCGCAGTTGCCAATACGATTCCGTGTGAATGCGGCCGTCCGTGAATGTCAGCGTGTGGCCGGGAAGAACGGCATAAACATTTTCGATGATTGTTAGCGGCTGTTGCACCGAACCAAATGCCAGGTAACTATCAATTGCCGCGCGCGACATCTGGCGTGGAACTAATCCGGTTGCCAGTAACGTGCGAATTTCAGAAGCAAAGAGAAACGAATTGCCATCGTGATAGTAATACAGCGGCTTGATGCCCAGGCGGTCGCGCACCAAGGTAAGCCGGCGTTGCCGCGCATCCCAGAAACCAAACGCAAACATCCCTCGCCAGTCCGAAATGGCTTTCTGTCCCAACAGACCATAGCCTTTGAGCAGTACCTCAGTATCGCTTTCCGAATCGAACGTCAGACCCTGAAGCTCCAACTCGCGACGGACGTCGCGGAAGTTGAAGACTTCACCGTTGTATGTAATCCAATTGCCGGTTGTCTGATCGTGCATGGGCTGGTGCCCGGCAGGCGAAAGATCCAGGATCGAGAGGCGGCGATGAGAGAAGGCGACTGTCAAACCATCACCGTCGTTCGAGATGAATTCAACGCCTTCATCGTCGGGGCCGCGATGCGCCAGAGCCTGGGAAGCGCGCGCCAGCGGTTCGATCAAATCACTTTGCGATTTGGCACTAACGATGCCGAAGATGCCGCACATACAAAAACGTCAAATCTGAGAGTGGAGAGTTAATTCGTGAAGCGTGTTGAATCGAGGTGGCGGGCACACTTGTCCCGTCAAACAAATCAACCGTAAAGGAAACCTCGTGTCGAGGCAGCGTCAAGTTTTCCCGCAAACGTTGCGAAATTAAGAGGGGAGTACTGCAATAGGACTTATCACGACGTAGCGCCGGGCGGCAGCGCGCAACCTTGGATTACGCTCTTGCCTTTTCGCCCTCCTCGTCGCCGTCGCCATTGCCGTAGTAATAACGGCTGTAGTAGGTCGAGTAATAGTAATAATCATGTGGCTGTAACTTAATCTGATTGATTACCACGCCCAGTATTTTCGCGCCGACCGATTGCAGATGCGCTTTGGTGCGTTGCGCCATCTCGCGCGGAGTAACGCCGCCTTTGACCACAATGATGACGCCTTCGACCAGCGAAGATAAAATCAAGCTGTCCGCAAAGGATGACACCGGTGGCGAATCAATCACGACGTAATCAAAGTTGGTCGAGAGCGTCTCGACTACGGTCTTCATCTTTGCCGAACCAAGTAACTCAGCCGGATTGGGCGGCAGCGGCCCCACCGGCAGCACGTACAGATTCGGCATCGCGATTTGAATTAAGGAAGCTAGTTCGCCTTCGCCCGCCAGGTAATTGCTCAGACCCGCGTTGTTCTTCAGCCCAAAAACCTTGTGAACGCGGGGGCGGCGCAGATCAGCATCCACGATCAGCACGGCGGCGCCGGTTTGGGCCAGCGAGATGGCTGTGTTGACGCTGGTCGTGGTCTTGCCTTCAGCAGGCTGGCTGCTGGTAAACAGCAACGTACGCGGCGCGTGCCCTGCGGAAGAAAGTAGTAACGCAGTGCGAAGCTGGCGGTAGCTTTCGGCAACAGGAGAAGTAGCATCAAGTTGCGTCAGAATCACCTGGCTGTTATTTCCCGCAGGCACCAACTCTTTTCCGGCCTTGCCGGAAGTCAACCGCCTGGCCTTGCCACCCTGTAGTACGGGAATAACGCCCAGCGCAGGCAGCTTCATATAACGATCAATATCTTCGACCGACTCAATCTTGTTATTGATGTAATCCAGGAATAACACCAAACCGATGCCGCCAATTAAAGCCAGCAGCGCGGCCAGCATAATGTTCTGCGTTCGCTTCGGCGCAACTGGCAAGTTGGGCTTCGGCGACAGCTTGGTGATGCGAATGTTATTGCTTCTGAGCATGCTGGCAGCCGAGATTTCTACACCCTGCTGGCTACTCATCAAGTTGGTCAGCATTTGATTATTGGTATCAACCTCTTTTTGCAGCATCTTGGCTGTGATCGCGCCTTCGTTCTGATGCAAGGTTTCGGCGCGTTGCTGGGCGAAGGCTTTTTGCAAACCTTCTTCTTTGGCCGTGGCGGTGCGGTATTGGTTGTCAATTGTGCTGACGACACGCTGGTGAGATGCGCGCAATTCACCTTCGAGCCGGGAAAGCTGTTGCTCGACCTTCTTCACATCCGGCCATTCAGGCGTGAATTCGACCAGTAACTGTTCGCGTTGTTGCCGCAGTTCGGTGATCTTTTTGGTTAGTTCCTGCGCAATCGGGTCACGCTGGATTTCAGGAAGCGTGGTTACATCGGCGACGCCACGGCTCATATCGTAAGCCAGTTGCGCGGTTTTGCGTTCGGTTTCGGCCTGTAGCAACAGTTGGTTGAGAGCCACCAACCGTTCGGAAACCGTATTCTCTTTTTCGCCAAAGTCTAAAATCTGATGATCGCGGCGGTAATTCAAGAGCCGCTCATCCGCCTCTTTTACTCGCAATTTGTAATCAGCGATGCTCTTTTCCAGAAACTTGCCGGACTCCTTGTTGGCGTCGTAGCGGCTTTTGAGGTTGTTCGCAATGAAGGATTCGGCCCAGGTATCGGCGATCTTACGCGCCAACTCCTTGTTGGTATGACGATAGTGAATTTCGACCAGGCGCGTTTCGCGCACGGGTTTGATTTCAATGCTCCCAACCAAGGTGTCAGTCCAGGCGGTCAACCGCTCCATCTCGGCGGCTTCGTCACTCTCTCCGTTGGTGGCTTCCAGTGTCTGGGAACTCAGCGTGCCTGAATGCAAGCCGGGCGCGAATTCGCTGTTGTGTTCCAGGTCCAGAGATTTCGCGACCAAGTAGGCGACTCTGGGACTTTTCATGATCTGCAACTGCGTGTTGATGTACTGCGAATCATCGCCGCCGCCCATGTTGATCTGAAAATCTTTCAAGTTGACGGTGCGATCTTCGCGCTCCAGATCAACCTCAGTCACGCCTTCATAGATCGAAGGCAGCCGCAAGTTATAGATCGTCGCCAGTGTCACCGTCACAATGACAATGCCAATGGGAATCCACAATCGGCGGCGGACGATGCGCCAATAATCGCGCAGATGCGTCTCGTCGTTTTCGACGGTCACGCCGCGTCCGTAAACGTAATCGCGCCGCAAATCCATCATCGCCGCCGCTTCTTCGGGGGACATCAATTTGTTTTTGTTCTCTTCCTGCATGATTGTCAGTGAGCGCTGGGTGATTAGCGACGGTTGGGACCGCCGCCGGGGACGAAATTTTTATCGAATGTTTTTATCGAAGCCTCATCGAAGAATAAAGAACGGCAGCGCGCTGAGCATACTGATGCTGACGCCGAGCAGGTTGCGCTGCGCGACACGCGCCGTTGAGCCGGGCACTTCAATAATATCGTTCGGCATCAACGCGATGTCTTCCGTCTTGCGCTTCAGGATGTCGTCAATGTTGTAGGTGGTCTCTTTGCGCTGTTCGGTGCCGGGAACGGGGCGAACCAGACGAATGCGATTCTTGGCGCCTTCCAGATTGATGCCGCCGGCCAGCGCAATCGCCTGGGTCAGCGTCATCTTGTTATTCAAGGCATATGCGCCGGGTTTGACGACCGAACCGGTGACAAAGAACTGATCGGCTTCCGGGATGCTGATGATGTCGCCCGGTTGAATGTATGGATTCGCGTTCGGATTTCCGGCCAGCAAATCGCGAAGCTTAATGGCAGAAAATTGCAGCGACGTATCATTCGAACCGGCCGCCGAACCGGCCGAACCGGCCGCACCGGCTTCAGCAATATTCGCCTGCTGTGCGGATTGTTCCTTTACTGCGCCTGTGCAGGATTCATGGTCAACGCTGTGAATGATACGAATTGTGCTGCCTGCTTGAAGACTGGGGCCGCCAGCAAACGTCACCAGTTCCAGCAGCCGCACGCGGCGTTGCAACTGAAATCTGCCGGGTTGGGCAACCGCGCCAATGACGGCGACCGGCTGGCTGCGATAATCCTTGATCAGCACATCCACCTGCGGGTCGCGTAGATATTTTTTGTACCTATCAGTGATGGCAGTGGCCAGTTGCGTTTCGGTTAAACAGCCCGCCTGCATCTCTTCGATGAAAGGCAGCCGGATGCGTCCGTAACTATCCACACGGGTTTCGCGCGTCAGTTCGGGCCGTCCGAAAACACGTATGTCAATCAGATCGCCCGGGCCAATACGATAGGCTTGGTCGTCTGAAGCCGCCGCCGATGGAATTGTCTGTACAGTGGATTGTTGCGCGGACGTTTTCACCGCGTCTTGATTGGCAACTGGCTGAATGGCCGCAGGCTGTTTGGTGATCGCCGGTTTTGCCGGTTGCGCTGCCGGTGGCACTTGTTGTTGCGCAAAAACCGGAACGGCAGCAATCAGCCCGATCAGCAAACAACACAGCAAAAACTTCTCAATTCTCCGAATCATAAAACTCCTTTCGCTTGCACTGCGACAGAAAGGCCGGATTGGCCACAATCTACGCAGCGCACTACCCCAAAGTGGGCCCCAAAGTTGGATTGAGTCGGATGAAGTTTTGCGGCATTTCCGCAAGAGGGGGACGGGCACTGATCCGCATTACCAGACGTTTCATTTGCTCTCTTCAACCAACCGTTACCCAGGTTCAATTCCAACGAGCACGTAAGCGGGGGAGATCGCGCCAGAGTTGCAACCCATGCATATTCGCAGCCAACTCTGTTCCAAGTGCTTAAAAATGATTTCCCGAATGGGTGAAGTAAGTATCGCCGAAGGTCTTGAAGGCTGTCAATCGGTTCAACTTTAAGCCTTTGTTGGAGTTCAATCGGCCGGGCGAGCTTGCCGTCCGGCATTGGATTCGGTAGTCTGCGCCGCCATGAAGACAATCTCTCTTCGCCTTATTCCACTTCGCATCCTGTTTGTATTGGCAGCAGTCACTGTGTTCGGAACGTTGTCGTGGATAACGGTACGGGCAGCCATCGGCGATAGCGTTATGACGTTTGTCGAACGCAATCTGAACTTGTCACCACAGGCGCGGCTGGAGGGCGCTGATACAGCAGCAAGCTACTCTGTCCGCGATCCACGCATGCATCTGGGACGCGGCGGAGCTTATCTGGCGGCAGCCAATGAAGAGCAGAGTGAAGAGCGGCTGGCAACAGCGATGGCTGAACTGCGTGCAGCGGCGGCGATGACTCCGGAAGATTATCGCGCGTGGATGACGCTGGGACGCGCGCTGGATCGCGGCGGTGCGACAACCGAAGCCAAAGTGGCATTGCAACACGCGGTCAATCTGGCGCCGCGGCATTTCGATCCGCGATGGGCATTGGCCAATCAACTGCTGCGCGCAGGCGAACGCGACGCGGCGTTCACTGAATTCCGTCAGGCATTGGACGCAAGGCCATCGGCGCTGCCTCTGGTTTTCGATTATGCCTGGGATGCGTTTCAAAAAGACGGGCAAGCAGATGGACGCGCGATTGCTTCAGCAGTTGCTCCGGCCAGCGAATCGAGGGCGCAATTGATCGCCCTGCTGATCGCCCGTAACCGGTTCGCTGACGCCCTGGCCGTCTGGCGCGAAACACCGAAGCGCAGCGAGGCCGATACGCAACAAGTATCAACTGCTTTTTTCAATGCCAGGCAGATGGCAGCCGCCTATGAGGTCTGGTCTTCCGTCCCCATTGGTGATCGCCCGACACCTGATACGGGTTCGTTGCTGGCCAATGGCGATTTTGAAACGCCGCTGACGCTCAATTCCACTGTGCCTTTTCTGACCTGGATCATTCAGCCGGTTGGCGGCCTTAAAGTCTCGCCCGATCGCAAAGGGCCAAATGCAGGCAGGCAATCTCTGCTTCTCAGTTTCAATGTGACGGACAATCTTCCCTTCACCGCCGCGTCACAAACAGTCCCCGCAAAACCATCCACGAATTACCTGTTCAGTTATTCCGTCAGAACTGACGAATTGAAGAGCCTGAGCTTGCTGGCCGTTGAAATTGTTGACGCCGCCGATGCGAATCGCTTTCGTGCGGCCCTGCCCCTGTCCAATGGCACGGAAAGCTGGAAGCCTCAGGAAATCAAGTTCACGACCAACGCCAGGACTGAAGCCGTGACTGTCCGCATCGGGCGGCAGCCCTGTGGCGACCCGCCCTGCGCGGTGTATGGACGAATCTGGTTTGATGTTTTCAAGCTGAAGGAAATGGGAAAGTGAATAGCGGCGGCTTCATTTGAGTGGCTTCGGCTCATTTGCCGTTGCGAGAGTCGTTCTTCGCGGCGCGAGAAGTACTGCCGGCCAAATAATCGTCAAAGATTTCCCGCACCTTGTGGTGGAAGCCCGGCAGCAATGGCGAAGTCAGATCGTCGGAAGCTCCCACCGTCACAGCCAATTTCAAGCCGAGCCGCTTGCGCCGGTAGATTTCGACCTCGCGCAGCATCCAGTTCACAATCCAGTACTCTTTGACGCCGCGCCGCGAATAAAGGTTGAGCTTGTCGTCACGGTCGCGCTTTTCGTTGGAACCGGTGAAGGAGAGCACTTCGACGACCAGTTCCGGCGCGCCGTGGAAATGGCCATCCGCTCGCAAAATCAAATCGCGGCGCTCGCGGCTGATCCAGACCACGTCGGGAACCACATCATTATCATCGGAGAAAATTACACCAGGGTTAAGAATGGGTTTGCCCAGTCTGGTTTGACGAGACCACTCGTCGAGCAGCCTGAAGACTCCTCCGCAGGCATTTTGATGTTCGTAACGAGGGGCTGTTGACACATAAAGTTCTCCGTCAATGATTTCGTAGCGGTTGCCATTGTCCGGCAGCGACTTCAGGTCAGCGGATGTCCAACGCAGCGTAGCGATCATAATCAACCTCCGTATGCCGGCATCTTAAGCCGCGATGTGATGATGCGACAAGGTAGCCATCAACGCTTTGCCGGGGCGCTGACTTCAAACACAACTTCGCCGTTGATGACGGTCATCACGCAGCGCGTCTTTAAAATTTCGGCTTCGGGAATCTCCATAATGTCGGCTGAAAGCACTGTCAAATCAGCCCACTTGCCCACTTCAATCGAACCGCGCACTTTCTCTTCAAACGCAGCATAGGCAGCCCAGGCGGTGAACATCTTCAGCGCCTGTTCGCGCGTCACCTTCTCTTCAGGATGCCAGCCTTCGCCCGTGAAGCCTTTTTGATCTTTGCGCGCAACGGCAGCATAAAATTCGATCATCGGTTCGCCGCGTTCCACTGGCGCGTCCGAACCGCCAGGAATGATGCAGCCGGATTTGATCAGGGTTTGCCACGCATACGCGCCTTCCAGCCGCTTCTGCCCCAGACGGCTGGATGCAAAGTGCAGATCGCCGATGGCGTGCGACGGCTGCATCGAAGGGATGATGCCGAGTTTGGCAAAGCGCGGAATGTCCGCCGGGCTGATGATCTGCGCGTGTTCGACGCGCCAACGCGGCGACGTGCGATCCATTCGTTCGATCATCGGCGTTTCATTGAACGCCTTCTCGTACCAGTCAAGAATCGTACGATTGGCGCGGTCGCCGATGGCGTGGGTTTCAACCTGAATGGTTTTGCGCAACGCCTCTTTCAGCATCGGCAAGACCTCTTCTTCTTTGACAGTCAAAAAGCCATTGGTGTCGTGGTCGGCGTAATTTTCGATCAGTGCCGCGCCCTTCGATCCGAGCGCGCCATCACTGACCACCTTGATTGCGCGAACAGTCAATCGCCCATCGTAGAGGCCAATCTGCGCGCCTTCGCGCAGCAATCGCTGGGCGCCCGCGCCGGGGCCGGCAATCGCTTCGTACAGCCGAATCCTCAGCTTCTGTTCGCCGTACAGCTTCTTGACCATTTCGATCTGATCCCAGCCGACGCCCGCGTCCTGCACCTGTGTCCAGCCAAGCCCGATGCTGCGTTTATCGGCCAACAACAATGCCTGTTCAAAGTCGGCTTTGGTGGCGGAAGGAATATGACGAGACACCAAAGCCTGCGCGCGATCCAACAGCATGCCGTTCGGTTCGCCGCGCTGTTTGTCCTGCATAATCTCGCCGCCGAACGGGCTTTCGGTGTTCTTGTCAACATTCGCGAGTTTGAGCGCCGCGCTGTTGACCACTGCGCCGTGGCCATCGGCGCGCGTCAGGAAGACCGGATTGTTCGGCGCAATCCGGTCCAAATCCCAGCGCGTCGGAAATGCCTGCGGTTTCCAGAACGTTTCGATCCAGCCGCGTCCCGTCACCCATTCGCCGGGTTTGGCCTTGTCCACACGCGCTTTGATCTTGGCCAGAAAGTCTTCCAGGCTGGCGACGCCTTCCAGATTCAGATTCATCTCGCGAAAGCCCACGCCGGAAAAATGGTAGTGCGCATCGGCCAGCCCCGGCACAACCGTCGTGCCTTTCAAATCCACCACTCGCGTAACCTTCTTGCCTTCATACTTCTTGACGGCTTCGTTCGAGCCGACAAAGACGATGCGGCCATATTTGACGGCAATGGCTTCGGCCCGGGGCTTCTCTTCATTGACGGTGTAAACGTTGCCGTTTTTGAAGACGATGTCGGCGGGTTCGACCTGCGCGCTGCTGGGCCAGCCAGACACGAATGTGGCGAAAGACAAAATGGCGATGATGGAAATCAGGGCAGCGATCTTCATAACTGGATTCTCCGAATCGGTTGTTAGTGGATTTGTTGACCGCCTAGTGGAAGACTTCAGAAGTTTCGCACCCCTGTTCTTATTTTCCTTTCCCACATTTTCCTGTCCGAGCAGTAAGCATCGGACAGGAAAATGTGGGAAAGGAAAATAAACCTGGAAATGGGGAAAGACTTCCGAAACTGTCTACTAGCGGCCTGATGAGAGAAACACTTTGAAATCTTCGCGCGTGTGGCAGCGGTTGCAGGAACCGCCGCCTGAGCTGCCGGGTTCGCCGCTGAACACTGTGCGGCCCAAGTGCGTGCCGCCATCGTGGCAACTGAAACAGCCTTTGCCGCCGCGCTGGTCAGGCGTGACGTGCTGTTTCACCTTCAGGGAAGCAGGCGAAGCTTGATTGTAGGCGCCGTTGATCGTGTGGCATTCGTAGCAATCGCCTTTGGTGCCCTTGGTGTAACCGACGTGCTCTTTGTGCGTGAACAGCGCGCCATACGCGCGGCTGGTGTACTTCGCCGAAAACGGCTGCACGTTTGTCGCGGTCTGCGTGTGGCAGACAACGCAGCCTGATTTCAGCGCCGCTTTTGCGTCGCCGCTATTCGGCGAATGGCAGGCATAACATTCCGGATGCGACGCGATGTTCAGCACAGCGGGTTTGGCAGTCTGCGCGTGGCAGAAGTTGCAATCGGTCTGTTTCCCGTTCGGCAAATTGTATTTGATGTGCAGTTCGTGCTGCCGCGCATCGAAGAACGCATTGAAATCATAACGTCGCGCGAAGTCACGCTGCGGCGGACGGGCCGACAATCCGATCGTCTGCCCCTGCTTTGTTTCGTGGCAGATGTTGCAGGTCTGCTGCGGTTTGGCAGTGAACTGCTGAATGTGGCATTCGACACAAGCCTTGTGGCCGGGAAATTTCAGCCGCAGTTGCTTGTTGCGCTCTGTCGTCGGCACCAGGTTTTTCATCAAATCGCGCTGGTCGTGGCAAGAATCGCACTTCAAGTCATGCGCCTGATTGGTGCCCGGCACTTTGACCACGCCCGCGTGCGATTGATGCGTGAAGCGTTCGTAATTAACGGGCGCTTGCGACGCGGCGGATGGAGCAACGGGTGTTTGTTTCAGATGTTGCTGGCCAACTGCGGTAAGCGGACGCCACGCAGCAAAGATTACGATCAGGCTACAACAAACAAAAGCAAATTTGATTCTGTTAGTCGTCATAAACCAGGTCTGCCTCAAGCCATAGCCGCGAAGTCAAAAGCGAATTCCATTGCCTTGCGCACCTCGCGCATTCGCTCCGCCGAAAGGCTGGTCAAATAAGAGTCGAGATTGGATTTTTGAACTGTCTGGAGGTTGTCAATCGTGACCGCGCTTTCAACCAGTACTCCGTCTTTTTCAGGAGTCAAGAAAACTTCCGTGCGATTGCCGCGAATCCTGCTGGTGATCGGCGCGATGGCCACGCCGGTGAGAAACGGAATCGCCGAACTCCTCGTCAAAATCAAAACCGGGCGACGTTTGTCAGGGTATTGAAAGTCATATCAGTAAATATCACCTTGTTTCACGGCTCCTCCCAAACTCGTTCGGATTCCCACTCATCAATTTCTTCCGGCAACATCGGCAGCCTTGCATAGCTTTCTTCGTGTTGCTTTTCGAGCAACTTGATTTCGTATTTTTGCAAAGCGAGTTTCAGCCCCTGGCGAAAGAAATCAACTCGTGTCATCGCCAAAGATTGAGTGATGCGGTCAACCTCTGTCAGTAACGATTCGTCTATTGAAAGCTGAATAGTCGTCATAATGCTTAAAGATTATCACAAATGGCCTTTCCGCCATTTTCTCGTTATTGCTTCGGCGCGGGCGTTGGCGTTGGTTGCAGCGCCTTCTTGCCGAAATGGCTTGGCGGCGGCATTGCCACGCCTTTTGCGCCAAACCCTTTTATTGTGGGCAGCGCATGGCAGTAGTTACATTTTGCCGTTTCGATGGTCACCGCGCCTTCGATCTTCGTCTGCATCTCTTTCTTGTGGCAATCCACACAACTGAAAGGAAGAGGTTGTTTCTCTCTGGTCTTGCGGTCTTCCAGATAAAAGTCCTTGAACGTCGCTGCCGTCTTGGCCGTCGCGTGACAGGACAGGCAGTCGCCCACGCTTTTGCCAATCGCGTCTTCGTGCGTTTTGTGGCTGAAGGGGAGCGGCGATTTCACGCCTGCTTTCGCCGGATTGAGTTCCGTGTTGATGATCTGCCGCACAAACCAATGCACGGCCAATTCAGAACCCGCGACGGGGCGATCCGCTTTCGGCGGTTTGGCCGTGTCCGTGTGACAGCCGATGCAGTTCGTGGCGAATGTGTTTTTCGGATCTGGCTTGCCGGGCTTGGGCGGCGAAACGACCTTGGGATCGAAGTGGCAGATGAAGCATTCGGGATGCGAAGGCGCGCTCATCTTCACGCCTGCGGCGAAGTTGAGTTTGGCCACAATCGCAGGCGCATCGTTTTTGGTGTGACAGGCGGCGCATTCAAATTTAGTTTTATCCAGGCCTTTGTTCGCCTTTGCGTCGGCTTTGGCGTCGAAGAACTTGACGCGGTCTTTCAGCGGCGTCGAAGTCGCGTACTGCTCGTAGTAATCCACGTGGCTGCCATGCGAGAAGGTATCGTAAAACTGCGAAACGCCGCGTCCGTCCTTACTGGCATTACTGGCCGAGCTGGCATCCGGGTTGGGGAAACGACGGATGTTCGTGGCCATCACTTTCGAATCAATCGTCAATTTTTCGTGGCAGATGGCGCACATCTCGCGCTGCATCAGGGAACCGGTGAACGAATGGCATTCGGTGCAGGACGAATGTGTCCTGGCCACTTTCGCGCCGTCTTTGTGACTGGGATAGCCGATGGCTTCCAGATCGTGTTGGTCTTTGCCGAGCTTGTCTTTCGCCGCCGTGCCGTGGCAGTAGGCGCAGCTCAAATCCATCGTCTGCGTCTTGCTGATTAAACTTTTAACCTGGCCAGCGTGCGATTTGTGGGTGAATTTGGAAAACTTCGACGGGGTTGCCGGACGATTCTTCTGCGCGCCGGTGACATATGTGCGTCCGGTCAAACCAACAGTGACGATGAAAAGAATAACGAGGAGTCGCTTCATGGGTTACAGGTTCGGATGGCGCGGGAATTTGACGTATGGCAACCGCACACCGCGCACAAAGAACTGATCGGCGCGAATGGCTTCAGGCGCTTCAAAACCCACGCTGCCCGCCGAAGCAACAATGTCGTCCTGATCAATGCCGTCGCCGCTGATGCCGATGGCGCCCACCAGCACACCATTTTTATAAAGCGGGACGCTGCCCGCAAAGATTTGATATCCATTTGGCAGAGCAGGAATCGCCGAACAACTGGTTACCGGTTTGCCGCTTAACACATTTACCAGCGCGCTTCTGACCAGCGCGATTTGCAAGCCGTTATTGAAAGGACTCCAGACGTTGATCGGTTTCGAGAATGGCCCGTTGGCCGAGCCATCAATTCCGTCAGGGAAAAACGGGCGGCTCAGCGCGCCATTGGCCCGGTCGCTGAAGGCTATTGAACCATCCATCTTAAGGCCGTCCGCCAATGCAGCATCCACGAACTTGGCGAACCTGCCGCCTTCAGCAGCACGCAGTTGCGCTCCGGCTGTTGCGCTGCTGAAGAAGGCCGCCGTGCGTCCTTTCTGCGCGCAGACATCGAAGCCAAATATAGGCGCGTCCTGTGTGCTGAACAGTCCCAACACAGTCCCGTTCAGATCAACCACGGCGATATTAACTTCAGCGGGTGAACCCAAAGGCTGGCGGATAGCTGCGCGTGTTTTGTATGCCTGTTGCGCTGCTTGCGTGATGATCGTGTTGACGTCTGCGGTGATCAGACGCTGGCTGCCCGCAACCACGCCGTCTTTGAATGGAAAGAAGCGTGAATCTATGCGCCCAGGCACGCCACCCAGGGTCAGCGGCGAGAAACGTGATGCCGCAGCAGCGCGTATGGGAAAATCCGTTAGGACCACACCCGGCAAGCTGCCGAACGCAGGAGCCTGACCGCCCGTCTGCGCCGCGTTGACGTAAGGCAGGCGAATGCCATCCACCACGATCTGATCTCCGCGAATCGCCGCTGGCGCTTCATAACCAAGAGAGGCGGCCACAGCAATGATTTCTTCCGGCGATTGATCCTGATCGGAAGCGTCAATATCTATCGAATACAAGCCGTCGCCTTCTATGCCGACGCCACCCGCCGCGACGCCGTTTTTATAGATCGGCGCGCTGCCGGGATCGCCCGACAATCCCAAGGGCAGATTGGGAATCTTGATATCAGAACATGGCAATTGCGAAAACTGCACGCCGAACAGCGGCCCGCCCGCTTGAAATTGAATCAGCGGCGGCAGGTGTTCCTGAATGATGAAGCTGGCCGTGCGCGTGGTGAAGGCATTGCCCTGCGTGCTGAAGAAGGCCGACGTTCCGGCCTTTGAAATTGCCGCCAGCGCAGCCCCATCGCGCAACGCGCCCGCAGGCGCGACGAAGCTGCCATCCGGGTTACGCAGCGGGATGACGAATTCATTCAGGCCGTCGGGATCGGCGGGTTTGAGCACTTGACCGGTTTGCAGATTGGTCGCGCCAACTTTGATGTCACTGCGCGCGCCGGTCATTTTGAAAACGCCCAGCACATTGCCTTCGTGATCGGCAACCGCAACTGTGACGCGCAATCCGATTTCCTGCGCTTTGCCGACGGCTTGCGAAATAAGCCTGCGCACGTCGTCTTCGGTCAGGGCGCTTTGCGATGGCGCGGCCTCCCCGGCCATTCGCACTTGCACGGTGTTGCTGACGCGGCCTTCCGCCATCAGCGTGATGTCGGTGACGCCGCCCGGCATTCCTGGCGGCAGCACGACGTTGATCTGATCCAGTCCGGCGAATGAACCTTGTGCTCCAGCGTATAACGGCGTGACCTCAGCACCACCAATGCGCACACGCAGATTGGCCGCACTGCGCAAGCCCGTGCCAAACAGCAACAGATAATTTGGCCGCCATGAACTGCCCGTGTTGACTGGTTTGGCCGTGCCGTCCGCGTTGGCGACGCCTTCATAAACCGCGCCATCGAACGTGGTCAGTGCAACCGGCAGTCCGCGACCGGTGTATGACAAAGAAAAGATCGCCGGCGATGAATCGGCCAGTTGCAAATCTCCGCGCGACACCGTGCCGTTTGCATTGGTAATCACAACCTGCGCCGCGCCCATCGCAGCCTGTTCGGGGATCAGGTAGTTGATCTGCCCCGGCGATACAAAAAAGAGTTGCGCGGCATGTTCGACGTTTCGGCTGTCGGTGATGCGCACGCTGGTCCCCGCCAGCGTGGTTGGCAGCGGCAACGTCTGCGCGGATTCCAATCGCGTTGCCAGATCGGTTCCAAAGGCAGCGGCAATGGCTCCCGGCGCCAGCGGCCCGGCAAAGCTGGCGGCGTTCACGCTGACGACAGTCGCATTCGTGCCGCCAGCCGCAGCCAAAAGTTGTCCCGACTGATTTACCGCGATGATCGCACCCACGGCAAAGGCGATGGCAATAGCAACCCCGACGATGCGAGTGCTGAGCGTAAAACGTGCGCGCATCTTAAACATCTCCTGCTCTTGAAATTGGAAAACCGGATGCTGAAATTAGAAAGTGTCACCGAACGCGAGAACCGCGGGCAGACTATAGCCCTGAGCCGCGCGCTGTCGCAAGCAAAAACCGGCCGCGCTGTCGCAAGCGCCGACTCTCTTCGATTACGACAGAACAGCAGACGATTCCAGGCATGAATACTGGCTTTACGGCCTGTTCTCTTGCTACTATCCATTTCGGAAAATCCTGAACAAGTAATAATCACAAACAACGAGCGAACGCGCTCTTCAATGACCATCTCTGGTTAACCGGAAAGGAGTCCTGTCATGAAAATAGAAAACCGTTTCTGGCGCTTGCTGTTGCCTACGGTGCGAATTGCGGCGCTTGCCTTATCAAGCGTCGCGCTCAATGCCACGGCATATGCTCAGCCTGTTCAAGGTGCGCCGAGCAAAGCCAAATCGGCGGCTCAATCTTCGTCTGCCGCCAACATTCCCCCCATCAACTTCAAAGAGTCCAAACTGAAAAATGGGCTACGCGTGTTTCTGGTTGAAGATCACAGCGCGCCGGTGGTTTCACTAGCGCTGATTTACGATGTCGGTTCGCGCAATGAACGCACCGGGCGCACGGGGTTCGCGCATCTGTTCGAACACATGATGTTTCAAGGTTCCGGCGAGGTCGGCAGAGGCGAATACATGATGCTGGTCTTCAACAACGGCGGGAACCTGAACGGCACAACCAACGAAGAGCGGACGCTCTACTTTGAAACCTTGCCTGCCAACCAGATTGATCTGTCGCTGTTTCTGGAAGCCGATCGCATGCGCGGCCTGGACATCACCAAAGACAGCCTGGACAACCAGCGCAACGCCGTGCAGGAAGAGCGCAGGTTAGGGCTGGACAATCAAGCGTATGGCAAGTTTCGCGAGAAGTTCGACGAGATGATGTTCGACAACTTCATCTATAAACATTCGGTCATCGGTTCAATGGAAGACCTGAACGCGGCCAGCGTCGAAGACGTCAAAGACTTCTTCCGCATCTATTACGCGCCGAACAATGCCACGCTGGCGCTGGTCGGCGATTTCAAATCCGCCGAAGCGCTGGAAAAGATCAAGAAGAATTTTGAATCCATCCCGGCACAACCGACGCCCGCCAAGGTTGATCCCACCGAACCGGAACAGACCGCCGAACGCCGCTTCACGATGGATGACCCGCTGGCGCAACTGGCGCTGCTCAGCATTGGATACAAAGGCGTCATCGGGAACACGCCCGACGCCTACGCACTGCAAGTGCTGGGCACGGTGTTAGGCGGCGGCCAAAGTTCGCGGCTGTATCAAAAGCTGGTCAAGGAGCGACAACTGGCGCTTTCGGCCAACGCCTTCGCCAACACGCGGCGTGGCCCTGGTTCCTTTCAGTTTTCCGCCAACATCTCCCCCGGCAAAAAGGCTGAAGATGTCGAAGCCGTAATTTACGAGGAGATCGCCAAGCTGCAACAGGAACCGATTGCCGATTGGGAGTTGGAGAAAGCCAAGGCATTCGCCAAACGCGCAGCCATCGGATCACGCCAAAGCTCGCTCGGTCTGGCCATCAATATCGTCGAGGGCGCAACCGCGTACAACGACCCGAATATGGCCAACACCCGTCTGGCCAAACTGATGGCCGTGACTAAAGAGGACGTGCAACGCGTTGCCCAGAAGTATCTGCAACCCGCCAAGCGTACCGTCGGCATCGCTCTGCCTAAACCGAAAAGCATGGGCGGAACCACCGGGCAGCAATAACAGAAAGGAGAGCCAAAAATGAAAAGAGCAATTTTGAAATTCAATCCGATGTTGTTGACGATTGGCATAGTAGCCCTGTTGGGAACGTGGTCCGTCGCACAGACGCCGGGCGCAGCGGCCCAACGCCCTTCTTCCAAAGGCACTGTGATTAAGGGCAAGGCTCCGGTCAATAAAGAAATCCTGAAGGTCAAACTTCCCAAGCCTTACGAAACCAAATTGAGCAACGGCCTGCAGGTGCTGGTGCTGGAAGATCACAAGCTACCGCAATTCAACATGCAGATGGTCATCTTGAGCGGCGGTTTGGCCGATTCGGCGGCTCAGGTTGGCGCGGCGCAATACACCGCAACGATGATGCGCGAAGGAACAAAGACGCGCGATAGCAAGAAGATTTCTGAAGAAGTTGATGGGCTGGGCGCGACGTTATTTGCCAATGCCGGTTTGTCGTCGCTGACCAGCACGGTGGCAGCTTCAGGGCTGAAAGACAACTTCGATCCGATTATGGCGCTGTTTGCCGATGTCATCCTGAATCCGAGTTTCCCGGCGGATGAGTTCAACAAACTGAAAAGCCGCAACATCGCTTCGATCCGGTTGCAGCGTTCAAACCCCGGCTTTCTGTCCAACGAGATGTTTCAGAAAGTGATGTACGGTTCGCATCCGGCATCGCGCGCCGCGCTGAACGCCGAACAGATCGGACGCCTGACGCCCGAAGTGCTGCAAAAATTCCACACTGCGAATTACAAACCGAACAACGCCATCTTCGCCATCGTCGGCGATGTCAAACCGGCGGAAGTTGTGGCGAAGCTGGAAAAGGCATTCGCCGCGTGGAAGCAAGGCGACGTGCCCAAAACAGAAATCCCCAAAGTTGCGGACACAGGCGCGGCCAAAATCTATCTGATTGACCGCCCCGGGTCGGTACAAACCAATCTGATGGCGGGAACATTGACGATTGAGCGCACTGATCCTGATTACTTCGCGCTGGAAGTCATGAACCAGGTGGTGGGCGGCGGCCCCAGCGCGCGGCTGTTTATGAATTTGCGCGAAGACAAGGGCTACACCTACGGTGCGTACAGCAATGTGTCATCGAACAAATATCGTGGCACGTTCAACGCCAGCACGCAGGTGCGCACCGATGTGACTGACGGTTCAATGAAAGAGATGTTTTACGAATTCAAACGCATTCGCGATGAGCGAGTCCCGGCGGATGAATTTGACCGCGCCAAACGTACGATCATTGGCGGCTGGGCATTGCAGCTTGAGTTCCCGCAATCGGTCTTGCAGAACGCCATCACGTCGAAGCTGTATAGCCTGCCCGCTGATTACTGGGACACTTACCCGCAAAAGATTGCTGCCGTCACGTCCGAAGACGCGCAGCGCGTCGCCCAAAAGTATCTGGACCTGGGCAAGCTGCAAATCGTGGCTGTCGGCGATGGCAAGAAGATTGCCGACGCGCTCAAAGCCTATGGCCCGGTTGAGGTCTATGACGCTGAAGGCAAGCCGGTGAAATCGCCTGCCCCGGCGACGGGCGGCAATAATGCTTCTGCGATGGGAAACATCGCCGGAACCTGGAACATCACCGCCGACACTCCCGACAGCAAAATGCAGTTCAAAGCTGTCATCAAAATAAACGGAGTGGAACTCGGCGGCACGCTTGATACTCCGCTCGGCCCGGCAGTCATCACTGGCGGATCGGTCAAAGGCAACGATGTCAGCTTCAAGGTTAAGGGCGACACCAACGGCAGGACTGTCGTGGCGGAGTTTACTGGCAAGCTGGATGGCGATGCGATGAAGGGCCAAGTCAACGCGGAAGGTTTGCCAACCGTCAACTTCACGGGCAAGAAAGAACAGTAAGACCACAGTCATTTATCAGTGGTCAGTTGCTGGCGCGTGGCATCACTCCAACCAACAACTGACCGCTAACTACCAACCACTATGTCAGAAACCAAAGTCAGAGTTTTACTCGCTAAACCCGGACTCGATGGCCACGATCGCGGCGTCAAAGTCATTGCCCGCGCCCTGCGCGATGCCGGAATGGAAGTCATTTACACTGGCCTGCGCCAAACGCCCGAACAGATTGTCAACGCCGCACTACAAGAGGACGTGAATATCGTTGGCCTTTCGATCCTGTCCGGCGCGCACATGACCATCTTCCCGCGTGTGCTGGAACTGATGCGCGGACACGGAATGGACGACGTGCTGCTCTTCGGCGGCGGCATTATCCCCGAAGACGATGTCTCAAAGTTGAAAGAAGCCGGCGTCAGCGCAGTCTTTCTGCCTGGCGCATCCACCCAGGACATCATCAAATTTATCCGTGAAAACGTGAAGCCACGTGACTGACAATTCCCCTCCAATCCTTTTGCCAATTCTCCTGGAAGACCGCGGGGCAATCGCCGTCATCACCTTCAACCGCCCCGTGCAACTGAACCGCCTGACACAAGCGACAATGGCCGAACTGGCCGCGATACTCGAAAAATTGCGTGAACGCGATAATCTCTGCGTGTTGATTGTCACCGGCGCGGACGGTGTATTTTCAGCGGGAGCGGATTTGAAGGAAGTCGCGGCGCTTACTCCGACCACCGCATATGATTTTTCGCGACGGGGGCAGGCATTGCTTGCATCGCTTGGTGAAGCGGCTCCGGTAACGATTGCGGCAATTGACGGGTACTGTCTGGGCGGCGGACTAGACATCGCGCTAAGCTGCGATCTGCGGTATGCGACGCTGCGTTCCAGCTTTCAACATCCCGGAGCGCAACGCGGCATCATCACTGGCTGGGGCGGCACGCAAAGGTTGCCTCGGCTGATCGGCATAGATGAAGCGCGACGGCTGTTGATTACCGGCGGCCGCATTGATGCACAGGAAGCATTTAGAATTCGACTGATCAATCGAATCTGCGATGACGCACTGGGGTTCGCACAGCAACTCGCCGAAACAACCGTTCAACGATTTTCCCGCGATCAGTTGCTTGCGCTGAAATCAGCACTTACGACTTGATTCAGAATTCGCTGCCTGCCTATCCAAAGCTACTTCTTCGCCGTCAGCCCATTTCTTTGACTGATAATAAAAGCCCGAATCGCATCTACGTCTTCAGGCTTCAGCGATTGTTTGAATGACGGCATGCCCTCGCTTAGCAATGCGCCATCGAGCACGATCTTTTGCAGGCTATTTAGCGTTGCCGCCGAAGAATACTTCAAATCCGGCAGCACGCCGCCGCCGCCCAGCGCCGCAATGCCGTGACAGACGGCACAATACTGCGCAAACATATTTGCGCCGCTGGCAATCATCTCCGGCGAAGCATTCGATTGAATCGGCGCGGGTGGCACAGCCGGTTGCACAGCGACAACAACCGGTGCCTGCTGTTTGCCGTTCAACGCGAAGGTCAGCAATCGTCCGGGCGGCGTGGGCAAGCCCAGACTGCCGCCCGTCAACGGAAACGAGCCGCCCCAACCAACCATAATTGAAACATACTGCACGCCGTCCATTTCGTAGGTCACCGGCGAAGCAATGATGCCCGTGCCGACATTGACTTCCCACAACTTCGCGCCCTTGTCCGCACTGTAGGCAACAAAGCGCCCGTCCGCCGTCCCTTGAAAGACCAGATTGCCTGCCGTGGTCAGTGTGCCGCCATTCCATATGACAACGTACGGCACACGCCAGCGCTCTTTCTGTGCGACAGGGTCCCACGCCAGCAGGTGTCCCGTCGGCAACGCTGTTGGAGCATCTTTGACCAGCGAGAAATCCACGCCTGTGTTCCAGCCAAGGTCTTTGTATTTGAAGTTCGGCTCCTGCCCGTAAATAAAGCCAATCTCTTGCGCCGGGATATAGACCAGTCCGGTTTGCGGATTGAATGACATCGGCTGCCAGTTGTGCGCACCCAGCGGGCCGGGCAATTGCGTCGAAGACTTGTCCTTATAGCGGCTCTCCGGATTTTCGATGGGGCGGCCTGTCTTTTTGTCTATGCCTTTTGCCCACGTCACCGTCGCGTAGGGTTCGGCTGAAATCAGTTCGCCAGTCTTGCGATCCAGCACGTAAAAGAATCCGTTCTTCGGCGCCTGCATCAGCACTTTTCGTTTCTGGCCATTGATCGTCAGGTCGGCCAGAATCATGTGCTGCGTGGCCGTGTAGTCCCACATATCGCCCGGCGTCGTTTGATAATGCCAGGCCAGCGCCCCAGTGTCCGGTTTGATTGCCAGAATCGAAGACAAATACAGATTGTCGCCACCGCCGGGCGAGCGCACGTTCTGATTCCACGGCGAACCGTTGCCCGTGCCAACGTACAGCAAATCAAGCTCAGGATCGTAGGCCAGCGAATCCCACACGGTGCCGCCACCGCCCAGCTTCCACCATTCGCCCGTCCAGGTCTTTGCGGCCGCGTCCATCGCCGGTTTCATCGCGGCGGAAACAGTTTCTTTTGGGTCGCCCGGCACGGTGTAAAAGCGCCATGCCAGTTTGCCCGTCCCGGCGTCGTAAGCCGAAACATAACCGCGCATGCCATATTCTGCGCCGCCATTGCCGATCACGACTTTGCCTTTGACCACGCGCGGCGCGCCGGTGATCGTGTACTGCTTCGATTGATCCACCGTCACAACTTCCCAAACTACTTTGCCCGACGCTGCATTCAGCGCCGCCAAGCGCCCGTCCAACGTCCCGACGTAGACATTGCCTTTGTAGACAGCAACGCCGCGATTGACCACATCGCAACAGGCTTTCGGCCCGTAGCTGTGCGCGACTTGCGGATCCCACTTCCAAAGCTGCTTGCCCGTCCGCGCGTCAAGCGCAAAGACAACGCTCCAACTGCCCGTCGCGTACATCACGCCGTCCACAATGATCGGCGTCGCTTCCAAGCCGCGATTGGTGTTCGTGTCGAACGACCACGCCAAACCCAAGTCTTTGACCGTCGCGTCATTGATCTGTTTGAGCGGGCTGAAACGCGTTTCGGCATAATCGCGCCCGTGCGTGATCCAATCGCCCTTGCGAGCATCGGCATCCTTGAGCGCGGCATCGTCAATTTTTATCGCGGGCTTTGCCGCCGGTGCAGACGCAGATTTTTTCTGCGCATTTAGTTTCGGCGTGAACAGAACACAGCAGGCCAACAGCAGAAGACCAACGAGCACTGGAAAAACGAACGTCACTTTTCGCATCATCGAAAAGCCTCCGTGAATAGATTGTTGATGGATAGGTTTGCGTGGAAGCGGCATTGTGCAGCAAGCCTCCTGTGAAGTCACGACTAACAAATCGCAGGTTGTTGCTGCGTCACACAATGAATGGAACCGAGTCCCCAAATCAGATCAGTACAGTCAATCCCAATCACTCGGCGATCCGGGAAAAGCGATTGCAGAATCTCACACGCCTGCTTGTCGTTCGCGTGGCGATAGGTGGGAACCAGGACGGATTCATTGGCGATATAAAAGTTGGCATAGCTCATCGGCACGCGCTGTTCATCAATGTAGTGAACGCCGGGCATCGGAAGCGTGACAACCCGCAGCGGGTTGTCGTCCTGATTCCTCATTGTCAGCAAGCGTTCGTAGTTCTCTTTCAGCAGTGCGTAGTTCTCATCCAGCGGGTCGTCTTCAATTACAGTCACAACCGTGTCCGATGAAACGAAGCGCGTCAGGTCGTCCACGTGGCCATCCGTGTCGTCGCCGACGATTCCATCGCCCAGCCATAGAATGGCGGTCACGCCCAGATACTCTTTCAGGTACTGTTCGATCTGCGCTTGATTGAGCTGCGGGTTGCGGTTGGGATTCAGCAGGCAGGCTTCGGTCGTAATCAAAGTACCTCGCCCGTTTACATCAATCGAACCGCCTTCCATCACGATGTCCGGTTTGAAGAGGACTTCACCCATCTCTTCGGCAATGCGCGTCGGCACGACGTCGTCATTGTCGCAAGGCAGATACTTGCCACCCCAGGCGTTGTAACCCCAATCGTTGATCGCGCGTTCAAGCCCAGCCGCTCCCTGACGGTCGCGGTTCCTTACCACATAGATCGGCCCGTGATCGCGGCACCAGGCATCATCGGTCGGATTGAAATGAAACCGCACTTGGCTCAGATTCACGCCGCCTGCCGATAAAAGCTTTCGCACGCGTTCGGCGAAAGCTTCATCGGCAACATTGATGCGAACCAGTTCGGATTCACTCAGGTGTTTGGTGAGTTCAACAAACACCGCTGGCACGGGTTCAAAGCGACCCGGCCAACTGGCTTCTTTGTGCGGCCACGACAGCCACGTGGCTTCGTGGGCTTCCCATTCGGCGGGCATGTGATAGCCGAGTTCGCGTGGAGTTTGAATCATCTCAGTCATCTTTAACTCAAAACCCACGAAGCCACACGAAGATTCACGAAGAGGGCTGCGATCTTCTTCGTGTTTCTTTGTGTGGCTTCGTGGATGTTTTTTCAGTCAATCAGTCGTTTGGTGATGTCCTGGTAAGCATCAATGCGCCGGTCGCGCAGGAATGGCCAGTGCGTGCGTTGAATATCCAGCTTTCGGAAATCTACTTCGGCCATCAGGATTTGCTCTTCGCTAACGCTGCCTTTTGCCATAATTTGGCCAGATGGATCGGCCATGAAGCTCTGTCCCCAGAATTCGATCCCTTCGCCGGGGTGGCCTTGTGGCGTAGGTTCGTGGCCGACGCGGTTGGCGACAGCAACATAGACGCCATTGGCGATGGCGTGGGAGCGTTGAATGGTTTCCCACGAAGAATGCTGGCGTTCACCGTACTCTGCTTTTTCGGGCGGCTGCCAGCCGATGGCGGTGGGATAAAACAGAATCTGCGCGCCAGCCAGGCTGGTGAGCCGTGCGCCTTCCGGGTACCACTGATCCCAGCAGATCAACACGCCAATTTTCCCAAACTTCGTGTCGAAGGCTTTGAAGCCCAGATCGCCTGGCGTGAAGTAAAACTTTTCGTAAAACAATGGGTCGTCTGGGATGTGCATCTTGCGGTACTTGCCCAACAGTTGGCCATCAGCGTCAATCACCACCGCCGTGTTGTGATACAACCCCGGCGCGCGCCGTTCGAATAATGAACCGACGATGACGATACCTCGTGCTGCGGCCAACTTCGCCAATGCTTCGGTGCTGGGTCCTGGAATCGCTTCGGCCAGATCGAAGTTCACGTGCTCTTCCGTCTGGCAAAAGTAGCGCGACCTGAACAGTTCCTGCGTCGAGACGATTTGCGCGCCCTGTTGGGCAGCCTCATCAATACGCGATAAAACTTTTTCCAGATTCTCATGCGGATCGGCGCTGCAACTCATCTGGATCAGCGCCACGTTCACTTTCTGTTCAATGTTTCTTGATGCGTTCATAGCCCGGCGATTATAACGGCTTCTTGCCCGGCTTCAACTTGCTGGGCTACACTTGCGATGCGTGTCATCAAAAGCAAATAACTTCTTCACCAACCACTGAAAGCAGTAATGAAAATTTCCCCTCGTTATCTCAGGCTGAAGGCAACAGTCCTTCTACTGCCAATCTTCGCTGTCGCGCTTTTCTCTTCCTGCACGTCACCGGAAAAAGAAAAGCTGCAGCACGTCACTCGCGGCAAAGAGTATTTGAGTGAAAAACTCTACGCCGAAGCCCGCATTGAATTCCGCAGCGCGCTGAAAATTGACAAGAAGATGCCCGATGCTCAGTTCGGATTGGGCGAAGCGGCGCTGGCGCTGGGTTATGTGCAGGAAGCCGCGGAAGCCTATTACGAAGCGATGCGGATTGATCCGAACAATCTTGACGCCCGCGTACGGGTGGGCAGTTTGCTGGCACAATACGAAAGTGAAGAAGGCACGAAAGAGGCCGAGCGATTGGCCAATGATGTTGTACGGAAGAATCCCAACCACATCGAAGGCCGCGTGTTGATGGCCGAAGTGCGGGCCGCACAAAAGCGATGGGATGATGCCCAAGCAGAATTTCAAAAGGCTATCAGCCTTGATCCAACACGCGTTGAAACCTACTTGCACCAAGCGCGCTATTACGAACGCCGCGCTAAATCTGACGCCGCACAGGCGCAAGGCTTCCACGCACAAGCCGAACAAATCTTTCGCCAGTTGATTGAAAAGAACCCGAACACGGTGGGCGTGCGACTGGCCTACGGCGATTTCCTGTTCGCCAACAAACGCCAGGCCGAAGCTGAACAACAACTGCTGATGGCGAACAAGGCCGATCCAAAAGACAAGCTGTTGCTGGTTGCCCTGCGCCGGTATTACGAAACGCAGGAACGTTACGAAGAGGCAGAAAAGTATCTGACGCAGTTGGTTGAACTTGACCCTGACAAGACTACTGGCCGCGCACAAA
Source organism: Blastocatellia bacterium (assembly GCA_038211695.1). GTDB lineage: Bacteria > Acidobacteriota > Blastocatellia > RBC074 > RBC074 > RBC074. The sequence goes on from JBBQVH010000006.1 coordinate 81,350, forward strand.
TCATTGACTTGCATGCGCGCACGGGCCGCGTTTACCAGGCCGTCAGCGAGTACCAACAATTGCTGAAAGACGACCCGAAATATCTGCGTGGGTATTCGCGATTGGCGGAGTTGCTGCTGGAATTGGGCGACGCAAACGCCGCGACAAAAAACGTCGAAGCGGCGCTGAAAGAAAGCCCGCAGGATACCGACGCGCTGTTGATGCGAGGCCGATTGCGCACGTTGAATGGCCAATACCGCGAAGCCGTGAGCGATCTGGATCAGGTCTTACGGTTGGAACCTTCCATGCCAGCCGCGTTGTATTACGCAGCCGACGCACATCTGCAAAACAACGATGCCACGCAGGCGCGATTGTTCGTTAATCGCCTGCTAAGTTTTTACCCGCGCAATCCGATGGGCTTGCTGATGCAGGTGCGGATTCACCTGAGCCAGAATAAAGCCGCCGAAGCTGAGAGAACTTCAACCGAAATCATCGAAACCATTGCGCAGTTGAAATCGAACGACACAGCGTTGCGCGCCGCCCGCATTCCCGAAGACACGCTGCCCGAATGGGAAAGCAAAGCTTACATCTCGCGCGCCGTTTCCCGCATTCAATTGCGCCATTTCCCCGAAGCTCAAACCGATCTGGACCGCGCCAGCCAGTTGGATAAGCGCAATCCCGAACCTCACATCAATCTGGCCGCGATCCATTTGCTGCGTGGCGACCTGCCCAGTGCGCAACGCGAAGCCGAACGCGCTGCTGATCTGGCGCCCAGCAGCCTGTCGGCAGTGACGACCCTGGTCAACGTTTACCTGCAACAGAAAAATTACCAGACTGCGCACACGCGCCTGAACCGTCTGGCCGCAGACCAGCCTCGCCGGTTGCAGTTACAGGAACTCAGGGCGCGTGTTTTCATCGCCCAAGGCGATTCGGCCAATGCGGAAGCTACGCTGCGCGACATCCTGCAAACTGATCCGAGCTATCTGAACGCCTACTTTCTGCTCAGCGACTTCTACCAAAGCTCGCAGCAGAAGACCGAACAAGCCGTCACTGAACTGAAACAGTTGATCCGCCTGCGCCCGACAAATTCACAGCAAATCGCGCAAGCCCATTTGTTCATCGGAATGCTGGAAGAGGGCCGAGGCAACATTGACGAAGCGGTCAATAATTACGAACAGATGCTCAGCTTCGACCAACGCTCCATTGGCGCGGCTATTGGCCTAAACAATCTGGCGTGGCTGTACGCCGACAAAGGCAAAGGCAATCTGGATAAGGCCACTGACCACGCGCGTGCCGCCATTGGCATCACGCCCGAAGCTGGCTTCTTCGACACGCTTGGATACGCTTACTACAAAAAACGGCAGTTCGACGTGGCCATCGAACAATTCCGCAAAGCGATTGAGCGCAAGCCCAATAGCCCGAACTATCACCTGCACATGGCGCGCGCCCTGCGCGATAACGGCGACACTCAGCACGCGCGGCTATCCTACGAACGGGCGCTGCAACTGGGAGGCGCAAGTTTCAGAGAAGCCGCTCAGGCAAAGCAGGAACTAACCTCATTGCGTAGGTCTTAGGCATCATCAATCACACGCACTATTTCGCATTACCAGGGCTTTCCAATTGTTTGACAGGTTATTTCTTTGCATAACTCCTCGCGCTGGCGTTGCAAAGGGGAACCAAGCCAGCTTCATGTCTTTCGGCATTCACGCTCGTGGAGTCCGTGAGCATGAACCAAGAGCTTCTTGATGGTTTCGGTCGGCACTCCTTCTAGTTTCTTGAATCGGAGGCAGCCTTTACCGTGATCGATTTTCGCCAGGTCTGCGGCCATGTCCTTCAGGGCGTCGGTTGCCATAACGTACAGCCCGACGTAGTTTTTCTGCGCCGCCAGCGCAAATAGTGCGCCAGTATCTTCGTAGCACAGCATTCCCCACCGAATACCTTCTCTGAGGTTTGGCGCAGACTCTTGAATCAAGGCGCGCAGATGATCAAAGAGGACGCGCTGCCCGTCGGGCACTGCGGCGATGTATTCACAGGGCGTGGCGACATCTCTTTGCATATGCGGCCTAACAACGATCAGGTTCACCGGGCTGGCGCTACGGCCTTGGATCAACGGCAAACACCTGTTGCACCGGCTCCGGTGCAACGGCTAGTTCGGCTGCGCCTTTGGCAACCATGTGAGTCCGCGGTCATTCGGCTTCTTGGATCAAGCGCTTCGTCGCGATGCGCTCATTGGCCGCCACTGTCCATTCGACCCCTTTCGTTCTCTCGAACGCCTATACCGACTGGACCGTTGAAGTGGTCAGCCAACTCGCCTACTCATTGCCAGTGCCCCGAGGAAAATCAAGTACACTGCCAACGAAACGAGGGCGACTGCTTTTGCCATCTTGGCCCCGCCCGCTACATTGAGGCCGGCCACAAGAGCCGCTAGACCGAGAAGTACCCAAACCACGAAGTGCGACCATCGAAGAATCAGATACCGGGCGCCTAGCGATTCAACGACGCGATCGCTGGGCCACACATAGATCCAAATCACGGCTATACCGAAGCACAGTAGGCTCCACACAACTAAAGGAATTCCGAATAGTTTCTCACCCATTGTGTACTTATCGGCCGACAATAGCCTTATCCCGAAAAGCGTGCCGAATGCTGCCTGCACTGCGCGAAGCGGCCGAACTATTTTTATTAAGCGGACTGCTGAGGTTTCTACTAATAGAAACTTTTGATTCTTCAATGCGGTCTTCCAGCCCTATCGCGACCGCTTGGTCATAGCGCATCTCCCACAGTCGCCGTTGGGGATTCCACTTTCCGCCCGCTTGTTTAACGTTGCGCTGCATCTCCGCTTCTTGAAAAGCGACGCGCACGCCAACCATCGCGTCGGCAGCATTTTGACGGGAGGAATCCAGGGGGCGCCTCTGGCGCTCGGCATCGTAACGACAACGCACATAGAGAAGCTTTCCATATTCTTCGCAAAGCTTCTTGTTGCCGTTCTGGCCGGGCGCCAATGTTCTGCGGGCTTGCATGGCAAGTGGCCCTCCTACGTGCGGCGAATAATTTCTGCGAGTGACGGTGCTGTGAGCCATTGCTGTAAGACGGCGCGCAGTATAATCGCGCGCCGCCGCTTGTGACAATCCGATCTGAGATTTTTCCAGTTTTCTCTCACAGCAAGGAGGCCAACCGATGCCAGTCCATGCGCCAGACACTTCAGCACCGCAACCGCTGCCAGCCAATACGCCAAACGCCACGGCCCCGCAAGCCGCCCATGCTCCTTGATCAAGTCCGCAAGCTGATCCGACTGCCCGGACTGACTTACCCACGGAACAAACCCACGTGGAGCGGAGATTCATAAGCACGTCAGTTGCCACAACCTTCGCCACGCACTTGCTGCAAGCAGGCTACGATATTCGCACGGTGCAGGAACTGCTCGGCCATTCGGACCTGCGAACAACCATGATTTACACGCACGTCTTGAATCGTGGCGGGCTGGGCGTTCGCAGTCCACTCGACAAGTTATAACCTTGTTACTTCTTACTTCAAAAACCGATCCATAAACCGCGTCGTAATGTTGCCTGCAATAAAGTCTGGATCGTTCAGGATTTTCAGGTGGACAGGGATGGTTGTTTTAATGCCTTCGATCACGGTGGATTGCAATGCGCGGCGCATGCGAGCGATGGCTCGTTCGCGCGTCCGGCTGTGGACAATGATTTTGGCAATCAGCGAATCGTAGTGCGGCGGGACAAAATAGCCGTCATAAATGGCCGTATCAACGCGGACGCCAGGGCCATTCGGTAAGTTTAACGTCGTGATGCGCCCAGGACTCGGCGTGAAGGTGTCAGGGTCTTCGGCGTTGATGCGGCATTCAATGGCGTGACCGACAAAGAGCAGGTCTTCCTGTTTTTCTTTTAGCGGCTCGCCCGCCGCAATGCGAATTTGGGCAGCGACCAGATCAGAGATAGTCACCAGTTCAGTCACAGGATGTTCAACCTGGATGCGCGTGTTCATCTCCATAAAGTAGAAGCTGCCGTCTTCATCCAACAAGAACTCAATCGTACCGGCATTGCTGTAACCGATACGCTGGCAGGCTTCGACGGCAACGCGCCCCATCTCCTGGCGCAATTCGTAGCTGACGGCGGGCGAAGGCGATTCTTCAATCAGCTTTTGGTGGCGGCGCTGGATGGAGCATTCACGCTCGCCCAGATGAATGACATTTCCGTGAGTATCGGCAAGCACCTGAATTTCGATGTGGCGCGGATTTTCGATGTACTTTTCAATATAGACGCCACTGTTTTTGAAGACAACTTCCGCTTCAGCGCGCGCCGTCTGGTAGGCATGAACTAATTCGTCACGGCTATTGGCGATTCGCATGCCACGTCCGCCACCACCTGCGGTCGCTTTGATTAACACGGGATAGCGGATGCGCTCGGCTTCGCGAATGGCGTCCTCTTCGTCTTCCAGCAACCCGTCGCTGCCTGGCGTGACCGGAACCCCGGCGGCTCGCATCGTGGCCTTGGCTTCGGCCTTGTCCCCCATCTTTCGGATCACGTCAGGCGTCGGCCCGATGAAGGTGATGTTGCATTCCTTGCAAACTTCGGCGAAGTGCGCATTTTCAGAAAGGAAACCGTAGCCCGGATGGATCGCGTCAACGTTGGTAATTTCGGCGGCGGCGATGATCTGCGGAATGTTCAGGTAGCTTTGCGCGGAAGGCGCCGGGCCGATGCAAACAGCTTCGTCGGCAAATCGCACATGCAGGCTGTCACGGTCGGCAATGGAATGTACGGCAACGGTCTTGATGCCCAGCTCTTGGCACGCCCAAATAACGCGGCAGGCAATCTCGCCTCGGTTGGCGATAAGAATCTTTTTGAACATATAAACAGTGGGCAGTGGTTCGTGGCAGTTGAATGCCCCCTGACCACTGATTACTGAAAGCTACTTCTTGATTCCAAACAAGGGTTGACCGAATTCAATCGGCTGGCCATTTTCGACAAAGATTTTGGCGATGGTACCGCTCGCATCGGATTGAATCTCATTCATCAGCTTCATTGCTTCGATGATACAGACCACTTTACCCACTTCAACTGAATCGCCGACATTGACGAATAAAGCAGCGGTTGGCGAAGGAGAACGATAAAACGTACCGACAATCGGCGAGGTGAGAATATGCAGGTTCTCTTCCGGCGGAACGGAAGGAGCGGGCGCAGTCACTGAAAGTGAAGCTGGCGTAATCAATGGAGCGGCAACAGGCACAGATGCTACTGGCGCAATCATCGCCGCTTCAGCCAAGTGTCCGGCTGAAGCCTTCTCCAAGCCCTTTGAGAGTCGCAACCGGAAACTGCCACGCTCAAGCTCAAATTCATTGAACTGCTTTTCAGAGATCAGTTCGATCAACTGCTTGATCTCCGACAGGCTTAGCTCATCTGCGGAATTGGCGGCAGTCCTTCTTTTGGTTACTTCAGCTTTCGGGGCATCCGTCTCCGTGCTTGTCGTGCCTTTCGGCCTCCGCTCGGTCTTTTTCATAAGCAATCTGGTCGGACGGGGTTTTATGATTTGGGGAGAAAGCAAAAGCCTCAACCGCGTGATTCCTCGCACGGTTGAGGCTTAAGACAAAGGTGCGAGAAACCACCTTGGCGATGACTCTACTTCTTGTCTGCTTTTTCAGATTTATCTTCGACAGCCTTCTTGTTTTCACTGCCAATGAACTCAATCAAGGCCATCTCCGCGCCATCGCCTTTACGCGGCCCGAGCTTGTAAATGCGCGTATAACCGCCCGGGCGATCAGCAAACCGCTGGGCCAGTTCACTGGTCAATTTGCGCAATGCCGCGACACCGGCTGTACGCTCAGCGTCTTGATTGTGTTGTTTGCTGTCATTGCTGGTATTGCCTGCAAAGAATGACTTCGCCGCCTGGCGGATGGCATGAACGGAGGCCTGTGTACTCCCCGCCTGACCAGCAGTATGAGCGCGCCGCCCCAGCGTCACGACTTTTTCAACATAAGGACGCAACTCTTTGGCTTTTGGCAAGGTGGTGATCACCCGCTCGTGAAGGACGAGTGACGTACATAGGTTCCGCAGCAACGCTTTCCTGTGCGATGACGTGCGGCCCAATTTTCTGTGTGCAACAAGGTGTCTCATGACTCTCTTTTCCTCAGCTTAACTTCTTCTTTTTGATCCGCAAGACCGCCGGGATTATAGATCCGGTCCTTTGACCATTGCGCCGTTCTCGTCGAACTTCATTCCCAATCCCAAGCCCATGGTTTGCAGAATATCTTTGATTTCGTTGAGCGATTTACGCCCGAAGTTTTTAGTCTTGAGCATCTCGGCTTCACTCTTCTGAACCAAGTCGCGAATTGTCTTGATGTCGGAATTCTTCAGGCAATTGTACGAGCGAACAGATAGCTCAAGCTCATCCACAGACTTATCCAGATGCTCGTTAAAGGGCTGTGATGGCCGACCTACACTGCTGCTGCTGCTGCTGACGACGGACTCGACCGGCTGTTCGACCTCTTCTTCGAAATTGATGAAGATCGTCATATGATCCTTGATCAACTTCGCCGCCAGACCAATGCCGTGTTCTGGCGAGATACTGCCGTTCGTCCAGACTTCGAGCAGAAGCTTGTCGTAATCAGTGTCCTGTCCCAATCGCGCCGCTTCGACATGAAAATTGACTTTCGTGACCGGCGTATGAACTGAGTCAACAGGGATATAGCCGACTGGCAGATCGTCATCGAAGTTGCGGTCAGCAGAGACATAACCGCGTCCCTTTTTGAGCCTCAATTCAATGTTCAAATTGCCACCTTCACTGACGGTGGCAATGTGAATCGTTGAATCGAGAATTTCCACATCTTCGTCTGCTTCAATATCGGCAGAAGTCATCTCACCCGGTTCAGAACGCGAAATGCGGATCGTCTTCGCTTCACCTGAATGCAGCTTAAACGGAATCTGCTTCAGGTTAAGGATGATGTCTGTCGCATCCTCAACCACGCCCGGAATCGAGGAGAATTCATGCAATACGCCTTCGATGCGTACTGCCGTTATGGCCGCGCCTTCAATGGATGAAAGCAATGCGCGGCGTAATGAATTGCCAATGGTCGTACCGAAACCGCGCTCGAAAGGCTGGGCTGAGAAACGGCCGTAGCGATCCGTCATGGTTTCGCATGTCAAACGCTTCGGTTTCTGAAATCCTGTCCACATGCTGATCTTTTCTCTCCAACTTTTACAAACCCAACAACACGCACCGCACAGCTTGCCGTCAGCGTTTCACTTCCTGGCATCACTACCCTCTCGCCCCAATCACGTCTTGCGGCGGGAAGCCTGTAGTCGTGCCGACAAGCTGCGGACACGACTACTTACTATACAACTCAACAATGAGCTGCTCTCTGATCTCGGGATCAACGTCTTCGCGGCGCGGCAAGGCTGACACACGTCCCACCAACTTATCCGCGTTGACGATATCCAGCCATCCCGGACGGCCACGGCCGCCAGAGGTCTGGAAAGAGCCTTGAATATGAGTATTGTCCGTGCTCTTTTCCCGAACAGCGACTTCGTCACCGATCTTGACCTGGAACGATGGGATATCAACTTTGCGGCCGTTGACCTGAACGTGGCCATGACGCACAAATTGACGAGCCTGGCGGCGCGACATCGCAAAGCCAAGGCGATAGATGACGTTATCTAAGCGGCGCTCCAGCAGCGCCAATAGATTCTCGCCAGTGACACCTTTCTGGCCCGCTGCTTTCTCAAAGTAGTTACGGAATTGCGTTTCAAGCAGGTTGTAGATGCGTTTCACACGCTGCTTTTCGCGCAATTGCTCACCATAACCGCCGACCGTTTTACGCCTGGTATTCGGACCATGTTGGCCCGGCGGATTGGTTCCGCGCTTTTCGATCGGGCACGAGGGCTTGTAGCACTTCTCGCCTTTGAGATAAAGCTTCATCCCTTCGCGCCGACACAGGCGACATTGTTTGCCTCTATCTCTTGCCAATGTTTCCTCCGTTAATCCTTCAAAACAACTTCCAAGGCAGCGTGGACAACTTGCCTGTTTGCTTAACGCGCCGCCATAATTAATAGACTTGAGGTGCTAAACGCGACGACGCTTCGGCGGCCGGCAGCCATTATGCGGCACCGGCGTCACGTCACGAATCAGCTTAATCTCAATTCCCGCAGCCTGAATCGCCCGGACAGCAGATTCGCGTCCGGAACCAGGCCCTTTGACACGAACCTCACAGCCGCGCATGCCGGAATCGCGTGCAATGCCTGCCGCCTTATTGGCAGCTTGCTGCGCCGCAAACGGCGTCCCTTTGCGTGAACCGCGAAAGCCCATTGCGCCTGACGACGATTGAGAAACTAAATTTCCCTGCAGGTCGGTGATGCTCACCAACGTGTTATTGAACGTCGCCTGGATATGGACAATCCCCTGCGGGATATTCTTCTTCTCTTTCTTTTTGAAAACCTTCTTTTTGCCTGCGGTCTGTTGCTGCTTTGCCATGATTTATGTCATTGGTGATTGGCATCGGTGATTGGTTTTCTGATCCTCAATCACCGGCTGCGCGGTTCTTACTTCTTACCTGCGACCTTCTTCTTCGCAACCGTAGCGCGGCGAGGCCCCTTGCGGGTGCGGGCATTCGTGCTGGTGCGCTGTCCACGCACAGGCAGGCCACGACGATGGCGCAAGCCACGATAACAGCCGATATCCATCAATCGCTTGATATCCAACTGAATCCGCTTTCGCAGGTCGCCTTCGACGTCCCCACCCTGATCAACAATGGTGCGAATGCGGATCAACTCTTCTTCGCTGAGGTCGCGAATTTTCTTATTCACATCCACATCGGCCTCGCCCAAGATGCTGGTTGCACGCGATTTGCCAATACCGTAAATATAGGTCAAACCAATTTGAGCGCGCTTCTGTGGTGGTAAATCTACGCCTGCTACACGAGCCATTGACTTTCTCCATCCTGTTTCAATCTATATGATTGAGATTGAGATTCTAAAAACTATCCTTGCCTCTGCTTATGCTTTGGGTTCACACAAATGACACGAACAACGCCGTGCCGGTGAATGACTTTACACTTGTCACAAATCTTTTTGACGGATGCTCTGACTTTCATTTCAGCCTCTTTCGCTTTTTCTTTACAGTTAAGAGTCAGTTTGTGGATGCGCTTACTTGAAGCGATATACGATGCGCCCGCGCGTCAGGTCATATGGAGAGAGTTCAACAAGTACCTTATCGCCCGGCAAAATCTTAATGAAGTTCTTTCGCATCCGGCCTGAGATATGCGCCAGGACTTGATGCTTATTGTCCAATTCGACTTTGAACATGGCGTTAGGGAGCGTTTCCAACACTGTCGCCTGTACTTCTATTGCATCTTCTTTGGACATACCTTCTTCAGTTCATTGCTATAAGTTCTATGGCTAAATTGCGAAACTGGCATTATAGTCGCGCACTTCGTTTTTGCAAGGCGGCCACTATTTACAAGACCAGCGTACCATCTTCGAGTGCCGTCATGACAACCGGCCCGTCTTCCGTAACTGCGATTGTGTGTTCAAAGTGAGAGGACGCCTTACCGTCTTTCGTTTTCACTGTCCATCCATCCTCAAGCACTTTCACTTCGTGAGTCCCGAAATTTACCATCGGCTCAATCGCCAGCACCCATCCATCTTTCAGCTTAGGCCCCGTGCCAGGGCGGCCATAATTGGGGACTTGTGGGTCTTCGTGCATTTGCTGCCCAACTCCATGCCCACAAAAGTCGCGCACGATGGAATATCCGTTCTCTTCAACATACTCTTGAACGGCATAAGAGACATCATACAAACGATTGCCTGAAACCATTTTTTCCATTGCGCGAAAGAGAGAAGCGCGCGTGACTTCCAGCAGTTTTTCAATCTCGGGCAAGATTTTTCCGACTGGAATCGTGATCGCGGCATCACCAACATAACCATCCAAAGTCGCTCCACAATCAATCTTGATAATGTCACCTTCATTCAGCTTCCGATCTGACGGAATGCCATGGACAACTTCATCATTCACCGAAGCGCAGATTGAAGCCGGGAATTTGCGGTAATGTTTGAAGGTCGGATAGGCTCCAGCGGAACGAATCCTCTTCTCGGCATGAGCATCCAATTGACGCGTCGTAATGCCCGGTTCAACCATCCCCCGCAACTCACGTAATGTCTCGGCGACGATTAGCCCCGCTCGCCGCATCTTATCCAATTCATCCCGCGATTTCCGAATAACCATTTTACCTTTGGGCCGGTTTCACCGTTTGGCGACATCTTCAATCACAGAACAAAGCTTTTCGAACACATCCTTCACTTGTCCTTCGCCATCAATCTCGACCAATCGCCCACTTTGACGGTAGTAACCGATCAATGGCGCAGTCGAAGCTTTATATTCTTCAAAACGACGCGTGACAGATTCCAAATTATCATCACTGCGTTGTTTGAGCGCCGCCCCATCCAGATCACAAATCCCAGCTAGTTTTGGCGACCGGTAGTTGACGTTATAAATCTCGCCGCATTGGGGACAAGTCCATCGTCCCGTGAGCCGTTTGATGAGCGACTCTTCGTGAACCATTACCCGGACAAGAAAAACATCTTTCTCCTGCGTCTCCGCCAACTCTTCCAGCAGATGGGCCTGGTTCACCGTACGCGGGTACCCGTCGAGAATGTACCCGTCTTCGCAATCCGGCAACGATGTACGCACCAGGATTACTTCGGCAAGAATTCCATCGCTGACCAATTTACCGGCAGCCAGGGTCTCCTTGATTTCTCGCCCCAGCACCGTCTCTGCCTGCGCCATTTCGCGCAGAATGTCACCCGTCGAAATTTGCGGATAGTTGTACCGCTCGGAAAGCAGGCGGGATTGCGTGCCTTTTCCCGCGCCCGGCGGCCCAATCATCACGATAATCCTCGACATATGTGGTGAGTTCCTGCCTCGCGAAATCCGAAAAATTCGTTAGGTCGCGCGGCGTCCGCGCAACCGTCCGCCACGTGGCCCTAAAAACCCATCGTAATGACGCATAACCAACTGAGCTTCGACCTGACTAATCGTGTCCATCGCGACACCGACGACGATCAAAAGACTGGTCCCGCCAAAATAAAACGTAATCCCCAAGCCTGTCAGAATCCAGCTTAATCCCGGAATGTTTTGAATGACGCTGTCCAACCAGGGGCCAATCAACGGAAGATACTGAACCTTGAAACCACTAATCATGATTTGTGGGATCAAGCAGACAATCACCAAGTAGATGGCCCCCACCGTCGTTAACCGCACCAAAATCGAGTTGAGATAATCACCCGTGCGCTTGCCAGGACGAATGCCGGGGATGAACGCTCCCTGCTTCCGCAAATTTTCAGCAACCTCATCAGCGTTGAAAACAATCGAAACGTAGAAGAAAGCGAAGAGAACGATCCCCGCAATGAACAACAATTCATATACAGGATGCCCGCTACTGAGTGCCGTATTTACGCCCTGTAACCATTTCCATTGACCGAAGGTTGCCAAACTTTGTGGAATTGCCAGCACCGAGGAAGCAAAGATCACCGGAATGACACCCGCAATGTTGACCTTTAGCGGCAAGTGGGAAGATTGCGTCGCAACCATTTTGTTGCCCACCATCCGCCTGGTGTGATTCGTGGGAATTTTCCGCGTGCCGCGTTCAAAGAAAACGATTGCCGCCGTAACCAGCACCATTACGACAAGAAGGATAATGACGACCACCGCTGAGCCGGGGTCTTTCACTCGCTCCCATAGTTGCCGAATGGCGTTTGGCACACCAACGACAATACCAGCAAAGATCAACAGGCTGATTCCATTGCCGATGCCTCGCTCAGTAATCTGTTCGCCAATCCACATCACGAAGACCGTGCCTGCCGTCATCGTGAGCATGGCTACCAGAGCGAACCCAATTCCACCACCGGGAACCAAGGGAAGCGGAAATCCGCCGCCGCCCGCCGTTTGACGCTGAAGCCAATATGCCAGGCTGACGCCTTGAACAGCGCAAAGTATGACTGTCAGGTAGCGCGTATATTGATTGATTTTGCGCCGCCCCAGTTCGCCTTCTTCCTGAATCTTCTTCAACGCAGGATAAACAGAAGTCATCAACTGCAAGATGATCGAAGAAGTGATGTAGGGCATGATGCCGAGCGCAAAGATTGAGAACCGCCGGAAGTTGCCTCCCGAAAACAGGTCGAGTGCGCCGAACAATCCACCGCCGCCCTGACTCCAGAACTGCTTAACGGCTTCCTGGTCCAATCCCGGAATGGAGATGTGAATGCCAGCGCGGTATACCCCCAGCATCCCAAGCGTAAAAAGCACACGCCTGCGCAGTTCGGGGACATTGAACAGATTGCGGATTGCGTTGATGAATGACTCGAACATAACTACCCCTTAGGAGCCTGAAACTTTACTTGCCAGTCTTTGGCGCAATGACTTCCGCTTTGCCGCCCGCTGCTTCGATCTTCTTTTTGGCCGACTCGCTAAAGCGATGGGCGCTAATGGTTAAGCCTTTGCTCAGTTCGCCCTTGCCAAGAACGGCGACTGAATCACGCAGCGACTTGCGAACCAGTCCGCTTTCGACCAACGCATCAACGGTGACTGTGGCGTCTGCGTCAAACAACTCTTCAAGACGTACCAAATTCACTTCTGCCCACACGCGTTTGAAGATGTTGGTGAATCCACGTTTCGGTAAGCGGCGGTGGAGTGGCATCTGGCCACCTTCAAAACCACGCTTGGCCGAATAACCAGAGCGCGACTTCTGTCCTTTGTTGCCGCGACCGGATGTTTTCCCCAAACCTGATCCCGGGCCGCGCCCAACACGCTTTTTCTTATGAGTTGCGCCTTCGGGCGCTTTCAGATTGTTCAAGCCGATAGCCATAACTTTTCAGACCTCAAACTCTACAGTTGCAAATTCCAGAGCGGCGATTGCCAACCTGACAATCAATTCATCAGCAATCCGCAAGCTATTCAACAATTCGCAGCAGGTGCGGAATTTTTGCCACCATTCCACGCACGGAATCATTATCAGGGCGCACAACAATCTGGTTGAGCTTGGTCAGCCCCAGGCTGCGCACAATGACCTTATGTTTTTCAGGAGCAGCAATCGCGCTGCGATACCACTGAACCTTGATCTTATTTTCGCTCTCCATCTTTACAACTCCTCCACAGTGCGGCCCCGCAGACGTGCGACCTCTTCCCGGCTTCTCATATTCGAGAGCGCGTCAAACGTGGCTCGAATGACATTGTGCGGATTGTTCGAACCCAGGCTCTTGGTCAGAATGTTACTGACGCCGACCGCGTTCATGACGGCACGAACAGGGCCGCCGGCAATGACGCCGGTACCTTCAACGGCTGGTTTGAGCATCACTCTGCCGGCACCAAATCTGCCGATCAGCGGATGCGGCAAAGTGGTGCCGACCAGCGGAACCCGAATCAAGTTGCGTTTGGCCGCCTCGATCGCTTTGCGAATGGCATTGGGAACTTCTTTCGCTTTGCCCGCACCGAAGCCAACGATTCCCTGCTGATTGCCAATGACAACCAGCGCGGCAAACGACATGTTCTTGCCGCCTTTAACCACCTTGGTGACACGGTTGATCGAGATCACCTGATCTTTCAAATCAAGCCCGTCTGCGTTGATTCTGTCCATAGATAACTGTTCTCCGAATTCTCTTCGAGCTTGTTGCTAGAATTGCAGACCCGCTTCGCGGGCGGCTTCGGCCAACGATTTGACACGACCGTGATACAGGCACCCGCCGCGATCAAACACCACGGTGTTAACGCCCTTCTCTTTGGCACGCTCCGCAATCAACTTCCCAATCACCTTCGCGGCGTCAATGTTGCCGCCCTTGGCGACACCTGCGCTTTTTTCAATGCTTGATGCCGAGCAGAGTGTGACCCCGCTTTTGTCATCAATCACCTGTGCGTAGATGTGATTGAGGCTGCGAAAAATCGCCAACCGTGGGCGCTCCGACGTGCCCGCCACTTTTTTCCGAATGCGGGTATGAACCGCGCGCCGCATATCTTGTCTTGATCTTTTTGCCATAACGATTCTTTTAGTTCTCGCCAAACGATGAACCAGTCCATTTGTTGGGGTCCCTTCGTTCGGCCCTTGTTCTTTATGCTATGTATCGTCTACTTGCCAGTCTTGCCGGGCTTCAGCTTCATCGGACGATCCGCATAACGAACACCTTTGCCTTTGTATGCATCTGGTGTGCGTAGGTGGTGCATATTCGCCGCCGTTTGTCCCAGCAATTCCCGATCAATTCCCGACAGCGTGACTGTCGTCTGGTACTGTGTAATTGTGCGCGCCGCCTTCTCGACCTTGGCCGAGATGCCTTCCGGCAGCACGAACTCGATTTGATGAGAGTAACCAAGCGCAAAATTGATGCTGCGGCCTCTCAGGTCGGCTTTGTAACCGACGCCGACAATGTCCATCTCTTGCGTGAAGCCCTGCGACACGCCTTTGACAGCGTTGGCAATCAGCGCGCGCGCCGTGCCGTGAATCGCGGCGTGATCGTCGTCCTGGCGCTCGGCAATCAGTTTGCCGTCTTCCAGTTTGAGAGTGACGCCAGTCGGAATGGCCGTTGTTAATTTGCCTTTCGGCCCCTGCACTTCAACGGTCGAATCCGTGAGATTGATCTTCACGTCCTTCGGTACTTCGATTGGTTTTTTGCCTACTCGTGACATAACTTTTCTCGTCTGCTTGCGTTCGTAGTGTCGCCTTCAGGCGGCTTCCGGCTAAAGCCGGTACTACAAACAGTTAGTAAACGCTGCACAAGACTTCGCCGCCGACCTTCGACCTGCGCGCTTGTTTGCCGGTCATCACGCCCTGCGATGTGGTCAGGATGTTGATGCCCAATCCGCCAAGCACTTTCGGAACTTCGTCGCTCGGCACGTATACGCGCAGACTTGGGCGCGAAATGCGCTTCAACTTGCTGATCACGCTTTCCCCTTTCGGGCCGTAGCGCAAAAAGATACGCAGGGTGCGTGCATGACTGTCTTCGCTGGTCTTGATGCTGTAATTGGTGATGTAGCCTTCCTCTTTGAGAATGCGCGCCACTTCGATCTTCAGGCGCGAGGCCGGTACATCCACTTTGGTATGACGCGCACTGATTGCATTGCGCATCCGCGTCAACATATCTGAAATCGGATCAACTATCATTTTTCACTCCACTCGAAGTTCGATCGCCGTTACCAACTCGATTTTGTCACGCCTGGGATGTCCCCTTGCAGCGCCAACTGGCGGAAGCAGATGCGGCAGACGTTGAATTTGCGCAGGTAAGCGCGCGGGCGCCCGCAACGCTTGCAACGATTGTAGCCGCGTACCTTGAACTTCGGTTTACGGTTCGCTTGAACGATCTTTGAAGTCTTCGCCATAGTTCCCCTGGGTCTCTAGTTTTGCCGGAACGGCATTCCCAAATGGCGCAGCAGCGAGCGCGCCTCTTCATCTGTCTTGGCCGTCGTGACGATGCAAACATTCATCCCGCGGGCCTTATCAATCTTGCCGAAATCAATTTCCGGGAAGATCAACTGATCTTTCAGACCAACTGTGTAATTGCCGCGCCCGTCGAAGGCCTTCTGCGAAATGCCGCGGAAGTCGCGCACGCGCGGCAGCGCCAGGCTGACGAAGCGGTCCAGGAATTCATACATCCGGTCGCCGCGCAGCGTCACCATCGCACCGATGTTCATCCCTTCGCGCAGTTTGAACGCCGCGATGGACTTCTTCGCTTTGGTCACCACAGGCTTTTGTCCCGTGATGATCATCAAGTCGCCAACGGCAGCGTCAAGCGCTTTGGCATTCGCAATGGCTTCGCCCAAACCGACGTTGATGACGATCTTCTCCAGTTTCGGAACGCTCATCGGGTTGGTGTAGCTAAACTCTTTGGCCAACGCCGGAGTCACTTCCTTCAGGTATTTTTCTCTCAGTCGTGACATAACTTAACTCTCGGACTTCAAATCTCAATCCTGAAATTTGAACTTACGTTTATTCGAGTGCCGCGCCGCTTCTCTTCGAGATGCGCACCTTGCGGCCGTCTTGCAAAATTTGGTAGCCGACGCGTGTCGGCACGTCGTTGTCGAGCAACATGACATTCGAGACATCAAGCGGCGCTTCGCGGGGGACAATGCCGCCAGCAACGCCTTTCTGGCGATTTGGACGCTCGAAATGCTTGAGCATGTTGACGCCTTCAACCAGCACTTTGCGTTCTTTGCTTATCACCTCAAGGACGCGGCCTTTTTTGCCTTTGTCGCGCCCGCAGATGACGATCACCCGATCATTTTTCTTGATCTTCATTTTGACTGGCATAATTCGTTTCCTCTCTGGCTCCTGATTATTTCGCTACCCTCAGATGACTTCAGGAGCAAGGCTGACGATCTTCATAAAGCCCTTTTCGCGCAGTTCGCGCGCGACAGGCCCAAAGACGCGAGTGCCTACCGGATCGCCGTCGGGTTTGATAATCACCGCTGCATTTTCGTCGAAGCGGATGTAAGTTCCGTCCTTGCGGCGAACTTCCTTCCGTGTGCGGACGATCACGGCGTTGACCACCTGTTTCTTCTTCACGGTGCCATCCGGCGAAGCTTCCTTCACCGAAGCTTTGATCACATCTCCCACGCTGGCGCGGCTGCCAATATTGCCGCCAAGCGGCAGGATCATCGCGATCTTCTTTGCGCCGGAGTTGTCAGCGACCTGTAACATAGATCGCATTTGTAATGCCATTGCTAGCCTCCTTCACTGTTGACCGACAATCAAATCTGATGGCAAATCTGATGGCCGGTCAACCAGACAGTATCTACTTGCTTGCCTTGCGTAACACTTCAACCACGCGCCAACGCTTGCGCGCCGAAAGCGGGCGGGTTTCGACGATGCGAACCTGATCGCCGGTGGTGACGCCTTCAATTTCGTTATGCGCCATAAACTTCGCGCGTTTGCGCACATACCGTTTGTAGACGGGATGCTTGACCAAACGGTCTACGCGAACGACCACTGTCTGTTGCATCTTGTCGCTGGTGACGACGCCGATCTTTTCCGTGCGACGGCCACGCGCCTTCTCTGCCTGAGCGGCAGTGGTCGTCTCGGCGGCAACTTCACCCGCCGGTGCGGTTTCGCCAGCGGCCTGCGCTTCCTGATTGTCTTTGATCTCTTCTTCCATACTCGCTTCACATTGGCCGCACCGTTCTCGGGTCGCGGCGTTGATTCAATTATTTCTCAGTGCCAAGCGTGCGGCCACGCAGAATGGTTTTGATCTGCGCGATTTCTTTTCTGTCTTGCCGAATCTGCGCAACCGTGTCGGTGTTGCCGAGCGCCTTTTTAAAATTCTGACGGAATAGGGATTCTTTGATCGCCGCCAGCCTCGTAATTAATTCTTCGCTTGAAGTCTCACGCGTTTTATCCAGTTTATGCCTCACAGCGCGCCTCCTTCCTGATCTTTACGCGAAACGAACTTGGTCTTGATCGGCAACTTCGCCGCAGCCAGTTCCATCGCGCGCTTGGCCGTCGCTTCGTCCACGCCTTCCATCTCGAAGATGATCCGGCCTGGCTTGACCACTGAAACCCAGCCTTCCGGGGCGCCCTTGCCTTTGCCCATACGGGTTTCAGCAGGCTTTTTGGTAATCGGCTTGTCGGGGAAGATGCGAATCCAGAGTTTGCCGCCACGTTTGACGAAACGGGTGATGGCGATACGGCCGGCTTCGATCTGACGCCCAGTTATCCACGCGACTTCCACCGCCTTCAGCGCAAATTCGCCGAATGCGATATTGGTCCCGCGCTTGGCAGCACCTGCGCGACGGCCGCGTTGCTGTTTGCGATATTTGACCTTCTTGGGAATTTTATATTCAGCCATTGTTCGATTGCGGATTGAGGATTGCGGATTGCGGATTGGCCAATCGTCGTGACTGACCGCTCCGTGATTGCCGAATGCCGACGCGAATTTCATCAATCCGCAATCCGCAATCCGCAATCCGCAATCGGCCTACTTCTTCATCATCGCTTCGCGCGGATCCATAATGTCGCCGCGATAAATCCAGGTCTTGATGCCGATCACACCAAACGTCGTGTTGGCTTCGGCAAAGCCGTAGTCAATGTCCGCGCGCAGCGTATGCAGCGGCAGACGGCCTTGTAGCGTCCATTCAGAGCGTGCGATTTCAGCGCCATTCAAGCGGCCTGACACACGCACCTTGATGCCCTGAGCGCCAAAACGCATGGCCTCTTCGACCGACTTGCGCATCGCACGGCGGAAAGCAATGCGCTTTTCCAGTTGCTGCGCGATCTTTTCGGCCTGCAGTTGGGCGTTGAGTTCCGGCTTATGAATCTCGCGAATGTCAATCAGGATGTCGCGCTTGGTGCGGCGGCTCATCTCCTGTTTGAGCTTGTCAATCTCCGCGCCCTTCCGTCCAATGATAATGCCCGGACGCGAAGTGTAGATGATGATTCGCAGACGATTGGCCGCACGATCAATATCCACCTGCGAAACGCCCGCCTGTGAGAAGCGCTTCTTCAGTTCCTTTTTCAACTTCAGGTCTTCCAGCAGCAGCTTGCCGAAGTCTTTCTTCGCGAACCAACGCGAATGCCAACTGCGGTTGTAGCCAAGCCGGAAGCCGTAAGGATGTACTTTCTGACCCATAGTTTCTCCGTTGCCGAAATCTGCCAAATCCTACTTACTAGCCGTCTCGCTTTTCGTCTTACCGGCTTTTTTGCTCGCGCGCTTTTCGGTGGTCACGACCACCGTCAGGTGGCTGTAGTGGCGGCGCTCGCGATAGGCGCGTCCCATCGGCGCAGGACGCACGCGGCGGCGATGCTTCGTGACTCCGGTGTCAGCATAACAAGCCTTCACCCACAACTCATCCACATCTACCATCACGTTTTCCTTCTCCGCCAACTGTTCGGCATTGGCGCGCGCTGATTCGAGAACTTTGTAGATCAAGCCCGCAGCCCGTTTGTTGGTAAAACGAAGAAGTTCGCGAGCATCGCCGTAACCAAGGCCGCGAATCAAATCCATGACCAACTTCGCCTTCTGCGACGACATCTTGACGTTTGTAGCTTTCGCAATTGCTTCCATTTTTCCAGACCTCTGTTTGACCAGACCTCTGTTTGAGATGAGCGTGCAGTAAGCCAATCAAAGTTGGCTGACCGTCCTCCCTGTCTCCTACTTCCTGGTCGCTCCCTTTTCCGCCTTGTCCGCGTGCCCTTTGAAAGTGCGCGTCGGCGCGAATTCACCGAGTTTATGTCCAACCATGTTCTCAGTGACGTAGACCGGGATGAATTTTTTGCCGTTGTGAACCGCCAACGTGTGGCCGACCATTTCGGGCGTCAGCGTCGAGCGACGAGACCAAGTCTTGTGGACTTTCTTTTCGTTCGCCGCGTTCATCCGCTCAATGGCCTTCCACAGATGCTTGTCAATAAACGGGCCTTTTTTGACTGAACGTGCCATAGCTTTATCTCTACTCTCAGATCACAGTTCCGAGATTACTTAGTTCTCCGTTTGACGATGAACTGATCCGTGCGCTTGTTGTTGCGAGTCTTGTAACCACGTGTCGGTTTCCCCCAGGGAGTAACCGGATTGCGTCCGCCTGACGTTTTGCCTTCACCACCGCCGTGGGGATGGTCAACCGGGTTCATCGCCACGCCGCGCACAGTCGGGCGAATGCCTTTCCAGCGGTTGCGTCCGGCTTTGCCCAGGGAAACATTTTCATGCTCGGAGTTGCCGACCTGACCGACGGTCGCCATGCAATCAACCGTCACCAAGCGAATTTCGCCCGAAGGCAAGCGTAGCTGCGCAATCCCACCCTCTTTGGCCACCAATTGCGCGAAGCTGCCTGCGCTGCGGGCCATCTGGCCGCCTTTGCCGGGCTTCAATTCAATATTATGAACCTGAGTACCGAGAGGAATGTTTTTAATCGGCAGCGCATTGCCCGTCAGGATGTCCGCTTCGGGGCCGGAAAGAATCTCCTGGCCAACCTGCAATCCGGCAGCGGCGATGATGTACCGCTTCTCGCCATCGGCATAGTTGACCAGCGCGATACGCGCCGACCGGTTCGGGTCATACTCAATCGTTGCGACCTTGCCCGGAATGCCGACCTTGTCGCGCTTGAAGTCAATGATGCGATAGTGGCGCTTGTGTCCACCGCCACGATGGCGGATGGTTATTTGTCCATGATTATTGCGCCCACTGGTGCGCTTTTTGGTATCCAGTAACGGCTTGTACGGTTTATCCGTCGTCAACTCGTCATTCGTCAGATAAGTCTGATAGCGCCGCGCCGGACTGGTTGGTGATAGCTTCTTGATTCCCATCTTCTATCCTCGTAGTCGGTGGCTGGTTAAAGAACTCAGCCCAATCGCCGACAACCAAAACTAAATCGAATCCGCGTAATCAACGTTATTGCCTGGCGTCAATGTGACGTAGGCTTTTCTCCAATCGGGTTTACGCCCGACGGTGCGGCCCCGGCGAACCGATTTGCCGTGATAATTGAGCACTCGCACCTGATCAACCTTGACCTTGAAGATCGCCTCAACCGCATTCTTGATCGCGTGCTTTGTCGCATCGCCGGCAACGCGGAATGCAAGCACCTGGCGATCGCGCTTGATCGTCTTTTTGTTCTTGCTGTCGCGGATATCGTGCGTGCTCGTCTCTTTCAACCAGAGCGCCTTTTCCGTGATGACTGGCGCTTTCAGCACGTCCCAAATCGTCTTCATAATTCGTTCCTCAACTGCCCAAGTATTGTGCGGCGTTGTGCTACTTGCTCAGCTTCTCCTGCAAAGCGTTGATCGCGTCGCGCGTGAAAACGATCTTGTCGTGGTAAAGCACGTCATAGATGTTCACGTTGACGTCCGCCGCCAGCTTGATGCCGGGGACGTTGCGCGATGAAAGAACCAGGTTGCGTTGCGGCGTGGTTTCGACGATCAACGTCTTCTTCCCCCAACCGAACACGCCCGCAAGAGCGGTGAAGCTTTTCGTTTTATGGTCGTCCAGATCGAACTGCTCAATGACAAACAGGTTGCCTTCGCGCAGCCGTTCAGACAAAGCAGATTTCAGCGCACCGCGCTTCATCTTCTTTGGCATTTCGGATTTCCAGTCGCGGGGCTGCGGGCCGTGGACGTTTCCACCGCCTTTCCAAAGTGGCGAACGCAAGCTGGCGATCCGGGCGCGCCCGGTGCCTTTCTGTTTCCAGAGTTTCTTGCCGCTTCCCCGCACTTCGCCGCGCGTTTTGGTGGCGACCGTGCCTTGGCGCTGGTTGGTCAAATAGTTATTGACCGCAAAATAGATCAAAGCTTCGTTGAGCGGCGCGCCAAAGATTTCATCTTTCAGCTCCAACTCATCGACACTTTCATTTTTCAAATTTTTGACTTCAACGGTTGGCATCGCTGCCCTCTCAATAAATTATGTGTTGCAATTCCGGCGAATGAATTCAGCGAAATTGCCCCACGGGCCTAGTCAGTCTCTTTTTTCTTGATCATCACGTAAGCGCCTGTCGGCCCTGGCACAGCGCCTTTGACCAAAATCAGATTGTCTTCCGCATTGATCTTCACGATCTTCAGATTCTTAATCGTCTTGCGCTCGACGCCCATGTGGCCTGGCATCTTCGTGCCTTTGATAACGCGCGAAGGATAGGCCGAAGCACCGATTGAACCTGGCGCCCGGTGGAACATCGAACCATGCGATTTGCGTCCGCCGTGGAAGCCGTGACGTTTGACGACACCGGCGAATCCACGTCCTTTGCTGGTCCCAATCACATCAATGACGTCATTTTCCGCAAACTGATTGATCAGCACCTGATCTCCGACGTTCACCTCTTCATTGCTCTGTTCCAGGCGGAACTCGCGCAGAATCTTGGTCGGTGGAATCCCCGCTTTGGCAAAGTGGCCTTTCATTGGCTTATTGGTGTTTTTCGGACTCTTGTCCTCCACCAAGCCAAGTTGCACTGCTTCGTAACCGTCCGTCGAGACGGTCTTGCGCTGCACAACCACGCAAGGGCCAGCTTTAATTACCGTCACGGGGGTTACCGTCCCGTCCGGCGCGAAAATCTGGGTCATTCCCAGCTTTTTACCGATAATTCCGTTCACCATTTTTGAATCCTGGTGGTCAGCAGTTTGTGGCTTGCAATCAGTGGTCAAACAATCCTGCCATAACCGCCAATCACCCATCACCAACCACTATTTGTTATCTGCGGTCGCGACCGAAAGCTTTAATTTCGGCGTCAACACCAGCAGGCAGATCAAGCTTCATCAGCGCATCCATCGTTTGCGGCGTCGGATCTAGAATATCCATCAGACGCTTGTGGGTGCGAATCTCGAATTGCTCACGCGATTTCTTATCAACGTGTGGCGATTTCAAAACGGTGATTTTGTTCTTCACCGTTGGCAGCGGAATCGGTCCCGCGACGCGCGCACCCGTGCGCTTGGCCGTCTCGACGATTTCCGCCGTGGACTGATCCAGCACGCGATAATCGTAAGCTTTCAGGCGAATTCTGATTTTATCGTTCAACATATTTCAATCCTCGCCATAGCGGCGAAAAGCTATTCGATGATGTCTGAAACGGTGCCTGCGCCGACCGTCCGGCCGCCTTCGCGGATCGCGAAGCGCAAGCCTTTTTCCATCGCGATCGGAGCGATCAATTCGATCTCCATCGCGATGTTGTCGCCGGGCATGATCATCTCCGTCCCTTCCGGCAACTGCGCCACTCCTGTCACGTCCGTCGTCCGG
>JBBQVH010000007.1:0-103730 GCA_038211695.1 Blastocatellia bacterium
ACGAACGCTTGCTTCGCCTTCACAGAAACCTGCGTCCCGAATCGCTTCCCAGTTAGCGCCTTGAATTGTGATGGTCAATTCGTTTGTCACGGCGTTGACGCCTATGCTAGCTTTCATCTTCGGTCCTCCTGATGCTCTCGATAAGCTACAAACGAGATAGTCTCTCGTTTATGGAGGGCCGATTTTATTGCAGATATTACATTTATCGCTACATCAGGACGAAATTACACCCGTCTTTGAAGAACCGGACGGCTGGTTGCGGCGGAAACTGCGCTGCCTGCTGTGGCGGCACTGGAAGCGGTCTTTTACCCGAGCGAAGAACTTGATGAAACGAGGATTGGCAGATGAATGAAGCGTTCCCGAAATCCTACTTTGATCGGCTGGGACTCATCTCACTGCTGGATCAACTGCGGAACTTCAATTTTCTACGTGAACCGCCGGATGCGGACCCGCACGTCCGGTGGTGTGGGAGGACGGGAGCCGTGAGGCTCCCTCCTACACGATGATTGGCAAGGCTGTGAACTAAACAGCTTCGCCCTGGGCACGGATATTAGCCAGCACTTTTTCAATGCCGAGCTTGTCAATCGTTTTGATCCCGCGAGCTGTAACGCGCAAGCGCACCCAGCGCTTTTCGCTTGGAATCCAGAACCGATGCCATTGCAAGTTCGGCTCAAAACGGCGCTTTGTGCGATTGTTCGCGTGGGAAACATTGTTGCCTGACATCGGCTTCTTGCCGGTCACTTGACACTTTTTAGCCATTGGATACTCCTCCTATTGAAAAAATTGCGTATGATTGAAGAGCGGGAAGATAGCATAGGGCGGCCAGAAAAGGCGAGCGGACTGCGCATGTTTTGGGATTTTACGAAGCAAAACCTTTGATGACTTGACAGTTTCAGCAGGGAAATAGTTTGATAGCCAGCGTCTGAAAAACTTCGCTCGAACTGCTGGTGCCCCTAAATTGCTGATCCAAAATTGCTGATGATGATAAGACGAGGCCGCTCGCTCCTACTGCTGCTTCCGATTGCTGCCGCTGTAATTTTCGCTTTTGTTCATTTCCAGGTTCACAGCTACGACAGTCGGATCATCACCAACATCAACGAACTCGATACGAGCCGTTGGGAGCATCCGCGTGTGGCCATCGTGTTCGGCGCCAGTGTTTACGGAAATCGGGATCTTTCCCCCGTTCTGGAAGACCGCGTGGATACGGCCATCGAACTCTATCGTGCGCACAAAGTGGATCGTATTCTGGTCTCCGGCGACAACCGCCATCCAAGCTACAACGAGCCGAAGGCCATGCAGGAGTATTTGGTTACGCATGCTGTGGCAGCCAAAGACGTGGTTGTGGATTACGCCGGGCGTTCAACTTACGAAACCTGTTTGCGCGCAAAGGAGGTGTTCGGATTGGAACGCGCTGTGCTGGTGTCGCAAGGCTATCATCTGCCGCGCGCGCTCTACATCGCCAATCGGCTCGGACTTGATGCCGTGGGAATGGCGGGCGATTTGCGGCTGAAAAGCAAGGCTGATTATCAGAGTGTTCGTGAATGGGCGGCGGAAGTGAAGGCATATCTGAATCTGAAGTATTTTCCGCCTGAGACGCTGCCGATCCAAAAAGAGCCGATTCGATAACGTATCTTTATTGACTCTTTATTGACGGATGAACCGGCTTGACGGATGAACCGGCCATGGGCATAATGCCGCCCGTCCATAAATCTTCTTTATCAAATTTTCAAAATGATATGACGCTCTGGCCGATGACAAAGCAGACTCTCAATTGCGGCGCAAAAAACATGGTCGCCGCGAATTGGTTTGCCCGGACTTTCTCTTTTGGATTTGGCTTTTATTTTTACTTTAGCCGCTCCGGAGGGGTTGGGAGTTCGTTAGCCTGAAGCCAAGCGCAACGGAACACCTGAAACAAGGGCCCCTCGTTCTACACCGAACGAGGGGCTTTTTGATTTTTATGAACAGAGAAAAAAGAAACTCGCGAGTCGCTTTTCAAGGCGAGATGGGGGCATTCAGCAGCCAGGCAGCGCGCAAGTTGCTTGGTGACGCAATCACGCTGATACCGTGTGAAACCTTCGAGCAGATGTTCGCATCGGTCGAAAACGGCGGAAGCGATTACTGTCTGGCGCCAATTGAAAATTCGCTCTTCGGTTCGGTCTTTCAAAACTACGACCTGCTGCTCAAACACAACTTGCGGATCGTGGGCGAAACAAATCTGTGCATTGTTCACAATCTAATCGCGCCTGCAGAGACGACTCTTGAGTCAATCGAACGCGTCTATTCACATCCGGTGGCGCTGGGGCAATGCCTGCATTTCTTTGCCAAGCATCCCGAAATGAGGCCTGTGGCAGCTTATGACACGGCGGGCAGCGTCAAGATGCTGATGGAGAGCCATGAAGGCGGGGCAGCCGCCATTGCCAGCGCCGCCGCCGCAGACGTGTATGGCGCGCGAATTCTGATTTCGGGAATTGAAGATGACCGGCAAAACTTCACGCGCTTTTTATTACTCGAACGCGATATAGGAATAAATGAGCCGGCGTTGGATGCAGACAAGACTTCCATCGTCTTTGCACTGGAACACCGAACGGGGGCGCTCTTTCGCGCGATGGCAGTATTTGCGCTACGCGAGATTGATTTGACCAAGATCGAATCGCGGCCACTTGTTGGCCGTCCGTGGGAATACAGTTTCTATCTGGACTTTATCGGCAATACTGCCAAGCCCCAGGTGCGGAATGCACTGGCGCATCTGGCGGAATTTGCCACGAGCATCAAGGTGCTCGGATGTTATCGGCGCGCGCCGAAAGACACTGGCGAGTGATGGATGAAAATTTGATCGCTCCCAACCCAAACACCAACCCAAACCCTTTCAGGAGCATTTGAACAATGATTATCGCTATGCAATTAGGAGCTACGGACGCACAGATTGATCATATATGTGACCGCGTGCGCGAGTTCGGCTACGCGCCTCATGTCATTCGCGGCGCAGAGCGAACCGTCATCGCGGCCGTTGGGCCAGGCGACAAGAAGGAACATATCGGCTCGCTAAAGTCTGCCGATGGTGTCGAAGACGCTTTCCCGATTCTGCAGCCGTTTAAGCTGGTCAGCAAAGAAGTCAAGAAGCAGAAGTCTGTGATCAAGATCGGCAACGTGGCCGTTGGCGACGGTGGATTTGTGGTGATGGCCGGGCCGTGCTCAGTCGAAGGCCGCGAACAGTTGCTGACCACCGCTGTGTCTGTTGCCAAATCCGGTGCGCATCTGTTACGCGGTGGCGCATACAAACCGCGCACATCTCCATACGATTTTCAGGGAATGGCTGAAGATGGGTTGAAATTGCTGGCCGAAGCACGCGAGCTTACCGGCCTTGCCGTCATTACCGAAGTGCTTGATACGGGAGACGTTGACATCGTTGCTGAATACGCCGATGTCTTGCAGGTTGGCACGCGCAACATGCAAAACTTCGCGCTGCTCAAAAAGCTAGGCGAAATCAATAAGCCCGTGATGCTCAAACGCGGATTATCGGCAACGATCAAAGAGTTCCTGCTTTCAGCCGAATACATCGTTGCCCACGGTAATCCGAACGTTATTCTGTGCGAACGAGGCATTCGCACATTCGAAACTATGACTCGCAATACGCTTGATCTCGCTGCCGTTCCGTTGTTAGGCGAACTCACCCACTTGCCGGTCATTGTTGACCCGAGCCATGCAACGGGTAAACGCAGCCTGGTGAACCCGCTGGCCAAGGCGTCTGTTGCCGTGGGCGCGGATGGGCTGATGGCCGAGGTGCATCCGAAGCCGGAAGAGGCTTGGTCAGACGGGCCACAATCGCTGCGGCTTGAAGAGTTCACGCAGTTGATGCGTGACATTGAGCCATACATCAAGCTGCGCAAAAGTGAGTTGAATTAATTCAGTGCGGGCTTGTGGCACGAGTCTTTAAGAACAGGCCACAAGCCCGCTGCTCTGATGTCCTGATTGTTTCCTTGCCCTTCTCAGTTTGCGCGTGACACAATGAATCTGCTTCAAAGAAAAGCGAATTCTCCTCCCTTCTGACAATAACATTTGACTGATTGCCCTTGCTGCTTTCATTAAACTCTCGTGGGTACAAAATGAAATTGACGGATTATTTACGTATCGAATGGATGGTGCTGATTATGCGAGTAAAGAAAACAGCTTTGATCATTTGTAATGACGGAACCGAGTATTGGATTACGCAAAAACAGTTTTGGAATATGGTGCGAGAGAAAGTTGTTGAGCAAACAGGCGACCAACCACTGAAAGGGAAATTTCGCGGGCGCGACGATCAGCTTTTGATCACGCTGAATCACACGGTGCTTAACCATGCGACGCCAATTCATACGGGGGAGGTTTTGCAGAACGCGCGGCTGAGAAAGAGCCGACGGTGAGTATTACCTGTAAAGGCAACTATAGAAGAGAAAGATTTTCTGTTAAGTCCTTTGGGAACTTTTTCGGCCTGGTTGCGTGTCAGTTGCCAGCTAGTGTGAGGAAGACCGAAACAAATGCGAGTTTATAACATTCGCAAATCGGTCTTGGTAATCGCATCGCATAGAGTGGCTATTCGCCAATACACGAAAGGGAATTGATGACTTGTGAGGGGGCATCAGTTCCCTTTCGTGCTTTCTGTTGCCTATTCTCCCTTATTCATCTTGTCTTACTGTGCATTGTCACGCGCAGTAATTGTGCGGTCTTCGGCGACCACATCAAGCCTTCCGAAACGATCATTTGTTTGCCAGATCAATGTCTGCGCCTGCTGGGCGCGCGAAACGTCTTCCTGCACAAACAAGGCATTTGCGCCTGCGCGCTCGACTGTTTCGGCAACAGTCAAAGCTGCGCGCGGTTCGTTCGATAAGTCTGCCGCGCCTGCTTCGGCAAACTTGACTGTTGTTGTTGTGCCAACGACGTGTGAGGCGCCAGTGATCAAGACCAGTTGATTCCTGAAACTGAGTCTGGTCAATCTCCGTAAAGCTGTTACCTTGAAGAAGAGTTGATTGAGAGCGAGAAAACGTGGTGCTACACTCCAAGCCAATCAACGACAACCTAACACCAACCATCAGGAGAGCGCGAAAATGTTTTGCCCAAACTGCGGAACAGAGAATGCGAAAAGCCAGAAATTCTGCACACGCTGCGGCACAAATCTGCTGGCAATTGACCGCGCGCGCGAGATTGTCAGCGAGATGACCGGCGGCGGCGCACCTGCTTCTCAAGTCTCGCCCAATCTTGTTTTTGCAACCGCTGCCTTGAGTGGCATTATCGGGATCATTGTCATCACACTTGGAACGGTAGAATTATTTTCCAGAGATAACCACGGACCTGCGCCGATAATGTTTTGCCTGGCTGGCTTTGCAACGTTGGTGCTGATCTGTCGTTACCTGATTGGTCTGATTAAGCCCGCGAGTAAGCCTTCAACGAAATCTATCGTCTCGCCTGCACCGCCAGTTTTCACACCAACGAGCACAACCAATCGCGCCTTGAGCGAAGCGCCTGCTTCTTATCAAAGCATCGTCGAAGACTCAACACGGCAGTTCGAGCGTGAGCGGCGCTCGAACTCATAGTTCTTTCGATTATTGCGAATCAGGTTTAGGTGGCGTGGGTGTCGCGGTTGGTTTAGAAGGTGGTTGAGTTTCACTCTTAGAGGATGGTTTTTCGATATTCAACTTTGGATCGGGCAAGACTTCAGTAGAAGGCGGTTTGGTGATGCTCCCGGACTCTATCTGTGATTGTGTAGAAGTATTGGTCACGCGACGTTTTGTTGGCTTGCTGGGTGATGATTGCTCCGGTTTCGCCGATGGTGAAACTTCAGCAGAAGAGTTAAAGCTATTGAGAAGCTCTTTCCATTTGATGGCTCGTGCCAGGACAATACCGCCGCCAATCAGAGCCAGGAGCAGTAACAAATCCAGCAGTCGCCTGCCAGCTCGTTCGAGTTTTCCGCCCATTGCCATCCCGTCTTCTGGCAAATAGCCATAAATTGAGGCGCGACAGTTGGGACAATAAAAGTGACCCTCAGGAACATCAGTCTGACACTTCGGACAACGCATAAAACCACCTCAGGCTTTCGGATAAATGCAGGAATCGCGATTTTTTAAAGGACGAAGCAAATTCAGGGGGGAAAGTGATAGGGCAAAACGAACGATTCGAATGAGGCATTCATTCAACCAACCCCATCAATCAGCTTGGATAGCCGAAGCGCATCATCGCATATCAGGGCAGGCATGAAAAGCTGGAGGCGCTCTGACCAAGACCACACCGGCTTCACAAAACGCGCCAATTGACATACAAATCGCAAGGGCGAGACTTATGGCAGTGACAAGATCAATCAACAGGAGATGAGATGAAAAATTCTTTGGGCATTTATTATGGACGGCCTTTTAGAGCGCATCGTCTGGCGCTGACAGTTTTCACTGTTGTTCTGGTCGCAGCCTGCTCCGGTAAGCCTTCAAATGAAACAGCCTCTTTAACAGGCGCAATGGTAACCGAGCAAACAAAGAATCCATTGTCAGAGGCGGCAGCCGTGACCGCAGGGAAATCTCTTTACTCTGTTCATTGCATCATGTGTCATGGAGACGATGGCAAAGGTGAGGGAATTGCCGGAGGCTCTTTAGCAATCAAGCCATCCGACCTGACGAGAGAGGACGCGGCTGTTGCTGCCGATGGGAAGCTTTTTCTGATTGTCAAAAACGGTGTGAAGAAGGAAGGGAAGCAAACAATGCCGCCTGCCAGGCGCGTTACTAACGAGCAAATCTGGCAGATCGTCGCATATGTTCATACCTTGGCAAAGAAATAGCTTACTTGGCTGCGCGAAAAAATAAGGCTTGGGAATTCAATCTGAAATTCCCAAGCCTTATTTTTGTGTTTACTGATACCGGCAGCTACGACATCTCGATACCGACAGTGCGTAATGCATCCAGCGCAAATGGGCGGGATTCCATCAATCTCATTTGGCCGTCACAAACGATTGCCAAAGGACGCCCGCTCTGTTTCCTGGTCAATGTGAAATCCTCGCCAAAGTCTTCACCCGTGGTCAGCAGCCACATGTCAGTCAGCCATTCGTGAATTACCGAATTTACCCTGGCTTGTTGGCGCGTATGGCCAATCGAGACTGTCGGCGTTTCGGTTGGCGTGGTGATTTCGGCTGTGTTGTTTACAGCCATCATCTCTTCGGCTCCAGTTGTCAGGTTTGTCTCAGTCGTCTTCTTAACCATTGTCATTCTCCCCCGGTTTTAAAATCCAACTCCTGCAAGATCACAACAGTAAATCTCAAAAATTCTTTCTCAAACTACTTGATGATTTCGTTTTTCTCTATCGCGGCCCTCAGACGCAACCTCGGTGCCAGAAGTTGCTCCACCCTCGCTTAGATACTCTGATACTCTCGGATAAATTCCAAAGCGATTACGGAACGCCGGATAATCAACTGACTTGCAATGGGATAATGTGTAGAAGGGGAAGTTACCAAATGCTAAAGGCAAACCAGGGGTGACGTAAAATCTGCCACACGCAGAGAAATTATTACTCGTGTTCGTGTTCTTAAGTGTTGTTTTGGGATGCACGCTGTCAACAATCGAAGACTACGGTTGACTCCTTGAACAACATCCACTGAAGGTGCGGCTTCAGAAAACCTACCCAATCCTCAGCTTGACATTGTCCGGGTGATCCCTATCATTGCCGCAGTCCTCATAAAGAAGTATATCAAGAAACAGATCACTGAAAATAATTTAGGATAAAAGAGCGATGGCGATGCCTGCTCCTCTCTTTGCGAAGAATGGAGTGTGCCCAACCCAAGTGAGTCGCGAAATCGCCACCCCACTGCTCTACCCACTGACCTATCCATTGATCTGCCAATTGATCTGCCGATTGATCTGAAAGAGCAGACTTGCTGCAAGCAAAAGCGCTTTGCTGTAAGTTTGGCATCTTCTTGTTATTGCGAATTTTTGTCTCCCGACCCCTGCTGCGTTCCCACACCTATCGTCAGTCAGGAGAAAAAATGGGAAGGATTTTTGAACATCAGGAGATCATCAATACTCGGGAGGCGAAGGGAATGAGGGCATTGCCTTCCTCTGCCGGTGTGAACATAGGCTTTCGTGAAATGCGAGCCAAGCGGGAATCGCGATTACAGACTCCGCATCCAGTGCCCAACGGACGCGAAGTTAATATTGAAGGCTTTTCCAGACTCAAATCGAAAGCTTCTTCTATTATTCCGGCCCTCACAATCACGCCGGAACTTCTGCAAATTGATCCGGCAAATGATGGCAGTGCAGCCCGTCGGGCCTTTCCGTGTCTAATGGCGGACTTTGCTGGGCTGGACGACACCAATTGGACACCGCCGGACAGTCAGATTGCGGCTGGGCCAGATCATTTAATCGCCACGGTGAATGCAACATTCGCTGTGTTTGACAAGATGGGGCGGCAGCTTTTGCGGCGTACAATGTCTGACCTTTTTGCACGACTGGTGGAAGACGCGCTGATCTTCAGTCCAAAAGTGATCTACGACCAGTTTCGTGGGACCTGGCTGATGGTGGTCTGCGCGCGCAGCTTTGACGCGCAGCGTTCATGGTTTC
The DNA here is from genome assembly GCA_038211695.1 of Blastocatellia bacterium. Lineage (GTDB taxonomy): Bacteria > Acidobacteriota > Blastocatellia > RBC074 > RBC074 > RBC074. Next base: position 8,568 of record JBBQVH010000007.1, read on the forward strand.
TGCTGGCGTCTTCACAGAGCAGTGATCCGTTGGGGGACTGGTGGATATGGGCGCTTGACGCGGACGGCAACGGCGTGGGCAAGACCGCATATTGGCCGGAAGGGCTGGGGCTGGCAGTGGACAATGAGCAGTTTTATCTGACGGCCAATATGTTTAGCGCATCGGGCGAGTTTGCCTACGCGAAGCTGCGCGTATTGAACACCAAAGAGATGCAGACCGGCGGTGTTCTGCACGGATGGGATTTCTGGCAACTGCGCAATGCCGATGGTTCGCTGGCATTCGGCCTGCAACCGGCGCTTAACCTGCGAGCCGCTGGCGCTCAGTATTTGGTTAATGCAACGCCGGATGGACAAGGGATGACGCAATGGACGATTACTTATCCAATGCGCCAGGCCCCGACATTGGCGCGCCGCTTCATTTCCACAGCGGAATATCATTTACCGCCGGACGCCAGGCAGACTGAACAGCAAGTTGAGATTGGCATTGGTGATGCCAGGTTGGTCAATGTTGTGTTCCGCCACGGGCTGTTATGGATGGCACATACGGTCGCGGCCAGTTGGCCCGCCAGTCGGCCCGCCAGTCAAAGTGATGCGGCAAACACCGCAGCCATTCACTGGCTTCAGATCAACCCGCGCGCTGGCTGTATCACGCAGCAGGGCATTTACGGCACGCCGCAGGATCATTACTTCTGTCCGGCAGTAATGGTGGATGGCGAAGGGAATATGTTGATGGTCTTCAACAGTGCGAATGAACACGAGCCACCCTCGCTTCGATTCACAGGCCGCCAAGCCACTGACGAACCCGGAATGCTGCAGGCCAGTGAATTGTTGCTGCGCAGCTCGGCTTCAGCTTCGTGCGAATGGAGCAATTTCAATGGAGCCGCAATCGCGCCAGACAACTCAGAAGTTTGGCTGATCGGGCAATATGTGGCGACCGCGAGTGATTGGCCGACCTGGATTGGCGCAGTCAGTTACGCAGAACCGGACGATGGTGTGAATGAGTCTTACTCCAATCAAGTCACATATGTTTGAGCGATCTCGGATGTGAAGTTTTGAGTTTGAAAGATTCCTTTTGGCTCAAAACTTCAAACTCGAATTTTCCACGCAACCTGTCTTAAGCTCCCAACTCCGGCTATTATCCGCCGCATGCGAAACATTCTGCTTGTGCTGGCAAAGCGGTTGCTGCTTGTGCTGCCCGTCGTGTGGGCGGTCGTGACGCTGGTGTTTCTGCTCATCCACATTGTGCCTGGCGATCCGGTGCGCAACGCGCTGGGCGACAATGCAACAGAAGCGCAGGTCAATGAACTCAAGCATAAGCTTGGACTCGACCTGCCCCTTGCCACGCAATATGGCAACTACTGGCGCGGCGTAGTGCGAGGCGATCTCGGAGTCAGCCTGCTCAACCCAACAGACAAAGTCTTCGAAAAAATCTTCACGCGTTATCCCGCGACAATTGAACTAGCGCTTGCCGGACTGATTGTTGCCATCGCGATTGCGATTCCGCTTGGAGTTACCGCCGGGAAGAATCAGGGCAAGTTGACCGACAACATTGCGTCGGTTGCGGCCCTGCTCGGCATCAGCACGCCAGGTTTTGTGCTGGGGCCGCTGATGATCTACCTGTTTGCGATCAAGCTCGACTTGCTGCCCGTGTCGGGCCGTTATGGATTGGAGTATTTGATTCTGCCTGCGGTGACGCTGGGCGCGCCGCTGGCAGCCATCCTGACGCGAATGGTGCGTTCAAGCGTGATCGAAGAGCTGCACGAAGATTACGTTCGCACGGCACGGGCGAAAGGGCTGAACGAACGGCAGGTGATCTACAAACACGTTTTGAAGAACGGCTTGATTCCAGTTGTGACGGTGCTCGGCCTGCAGTTTGGCGTGTTGTTGGCCGGTGCGATCATCACCGAGATGATCTTCAGTTGGCCGGGGCTGGGACGGCTGACGATTGATTCAATCAATGCGCGCGATTATCCGATGGTGCAGGGTTGCATTTTGATGATCGCGCTGACGTACATCATTGCGAACCTGCTGACCGATTTTGCCTATCGGCTGCTCGATCCGCGAATCAAAGTTGAATAGGTTTTTTAGACCGACGACGGCTGGACGCCTTGAAGCAGGCCGTAGAGAAAATATGAATCGTCTTGGCAAAATAGGAACGGTCATCATTGCAGTATTCTTTTTCGTCGCGATCTTCGCGCCGTTAATTGCCCCGCATAGTCCGTTTGAGCAAAAACAATTCACGGACAACGCGCCGCTCGAAGAACGGCTGAAGCCGACGCGCGCGAACCTGTTTGGGATAGATGATCTTGGCCGTGATGTAATGTCGCGCGTGATTTTCGGGGCGCGTATCTCGATGCAGGTCGGCGTGGCTGTGGTGCTGATCTCGGCTTTTCTTGGAATGATCATCGGCGCGGTGTCCGGCTATTACGGCGGGTGGGTGGATCGGTTCCTATCGGGATTCCTGTTCAATGTTTTCCTGTCGTTCCCCAGCATTCTGTTGGCGATTGCGATGGTCGCGTTTCTGGGGCCGAGCATTCGGAATCTGATTCTGGCGCTGTCGGTGATCGGCTGGGTCGGTTATGCCCGGTTGATGCGCGGGCAGGTGTTGAAAGTCCGCGAATATGATTTCGCCACTGCCGCGCGCGCGCTCGGCGCGGGCGATCTGCGCATCCTCTTTCGTCATATCCTACCGAATGCGATTCAGCCATTAATTGTGCAAGCCAGTTTGGGCATGGCGGGCGCGGTGCTGTCGGAAGCCAGCCTGAGTTTTCTGGGGCTGGGCGTTCAGCCACCAACATCAAGCTGGGGCGTGATGTTGAACGATGCGCGCAGCTTTCTGCGCGTCGCACCGCACCTGCTGATCTTTCCCGGCCTGGCGGTGATGCTGACCGTGCTGGCGTTTAACTTCGTCGGCGACGGATTGCGCGAATGGCTTGATCCAAAACAGAACCGGCAATAAACCTGGGAGCGCAGTGCATCCTTGTCTGCGTGCCTCGGCGATTCGCCTTTTCCTTTTCAAACGATTTTCCTCACAAGACCCGCAGGCTGGAAGCACTGCGCTCCCAGATTTTCTCTCTATGGCTCTCACCGCAATCATCGTCATGTATGCCTCCTTCCTGCTGGTCGGTTGGCTGGCTGCGCGCAAAGTTAAAGACGGCACGCCCGCCGATCTGCTGTTAGCCGGGCGCTCAATGCCTGTCTGGATCGCAACGCTGACGATGACGGCGACCTGGGTAGATGGCGGCTATCTGCTGGGCACGGCTGAAGGCGCGTTCAAATCGTCATTATCATTAGCCATGCAGGGCGGCCTTTGTTTCGGCATCAGTTTGATTTTGGGCGGACTGTTTTTCGCGCGGCGGATGCGGCAGCTTGAATTCACCACGCTGATTGATCCGTTCGAAACGCGCTTTGGCAAACATTGGGCGGTAGTGCTATTTGTGCCAGCAATGCTCGGCGAAGTCTTTTGGAGCGCGGAACTGCTGGCGGCCATTGGTTCGACCTTCGGCGTGCTGCTGAACATGAAGCTGGTGACGGCGATTTTGCTGTCGGCAGTAGTCATCATTGCCTACACGATGATTGGCGGGATGTGGTCTGTCGCCTATACCGACGCGTTTCAGCTTGGATTGGTCGTGCTGGGTTTGGCCGTCGCGATGCCATTTGTTTTTCATGCTGCTGGCGGGCTTGAGGCGAGTTGGTCGCATTATCTGGCGGCGCGCGCTGACCGCGGAGGCTTCTTTCCGCCACTACGGCCGCATGGCGAATTCTGGACTTCGCAATCAATCATAGGTTGGTGGGATGTCAGCCTCATGCTGGTGCTGGGCGGCATCCCGTGGAATTGCTATTTCCAGCGTGTGCTGTCTTGTCAGACGCCGCGCAAAGCGCAACTGCATTCGTTGTTTGCCGGTGTGTTGACCATTGCGTTGACGATTCCGCCGCTGCTGTTGGGCGTTGCGGCATTCAAATACAACTGGCCGGCTGATCTGCTGCGCCAGCTTCAGGAGCAACCGTCGCAGACTTTGCCGATGTTGCTGCAATACGTCACGCCGCCGGTGGTCGCATTGCTCGGACTGGGTGCAATCGTTGGCGCGGTGACTTCCAGTTTCAGTTCGTCCATCTTGTCGGCGGCTTCGATGTTCAGTTGGAATTGCTGCTACCGGCTGTTGTGGCCGCAGCTTTCAGTCAAGCAGATGAAGCGGATCATTCGGGCTTCAATCGTTCTGCTGGGTGCTTGCGCGGTAATAATGGCGTTAAAAGTCCAAAGCGTGCAGGCGCTCTGGTTCTTCACCAGCGATTTGATCTTTGTCCTGCTCTTTCCGCAATTGGTATTTGCGCTGTTTGATCCAAAGGCGAATCGCACCGGTTCAATCGTGGCTTTCTGCGTTTCGCTCGTGCTGCGACTGGGAGGGGGCGAGCCGTTGTTCAATTTGCCGCACTTCATTCCTTACCCTGAGCTTTTCACCAGTAATCCGGCGGTCTGGTACGACGCGCAGACAGGCGTATTGCTCTTTCCCTTCAAGACGCTGGCAGCAGCAGTTGGCTGTGTGCTGTTGCCAGCGGTGTCGCGGCTGACGGCGAAGTGGGATCGGCCAAAACCGTTGTGATAATCTGTCGCCGCAATCTGAGGTCAATCAAGAGAGGAATCGTTATGGTACAAAACAATCAAGCATTGAAAGTTGCGCTGGCTGCCGTCGAGCAACTACCGGTCAATCTACAACGGCAATTGGCCGAGCAGGTTTTAGCTGCGATGGCGGAAGAGGATTTGACGATTGTTTATTTTCAACGACTCACCCCAGCCAGCCATGCACGATTGCAGGAATTGATGGATAAAAACAACGATCGCCAATTGACGCGAGCTGAGCGACTGGAGCTTGAGCGGCTTGGCGCAAAAGCCGATGAGTTGATGCTCAAAAACTCCAAGTCACTGGCGCGCGCGACGCGGCCAGAGTTGTTTGATGAAAGCGGCAAGCCGGTGAAGAAACGCGTTCAAGCCGCATTAAAATCTCCCGCCACTAAACAGAATGGAACGACGCGGAAGGCAACTCGGTGATAACCGCCAGAATACCTCCATCGTTGGCAGGGTTGGTTGCGCTACGGGCGGGCAAACGTTGTGAGTATTGCCGCGCCCCACAAGACATCATTGGGCAAGCCTTTCATCTTGATCACATCCTTCCGTTATCGACTGGGGGACAAACAACCGCCGACAATTTGTGCTTCGCCTGTTCGCATTGCAACATCGCCAAGAGCAATCACACCGAAAGCGTTGATCCCGAAACAGGAATAGTTGTCAGACTCTTCAATCCCCGCACCGATGATTGGCCGGAAAATTTTCGTTGGAGTCATGACTGGAGACGTCTGCTGGGACGAACGGCGATTGGCCGCGCCACAGTTGTTGCGCTGAAAATAAATGACAAGCTGCTGCGGGAAGCACGTCCATTCTGGCGACTGGCCGGACGCCTTCCATAAACCTTAACCAACACACGATGAGTAAAGAGAAAATTCTGGCTTGGGGTGTTCATCTCTACACCGCGCTCGGTCTGGTTGCTGCCGCCGGAATGGCTTTCTTCATTGTGCGTGGCGGTGACGAAGGCTTTCGCTGGGTGATCCCGTTGATGATCGTTGCTACGTTCATTGACGCAAGCGATGGCACGCTGGCGCGGGCGTGGCGAGTGAAAGATGTGCTGCCCGGATTTGATGGACGCACGCTTGATAACATCGTTGATTTCCTTAACTACACCTTCTTGCCGCTGCTGTTCATCTGGCGCGCGGGCGTTTTACCGGAGCGTCTGAACTGCTGGTTATTACTGCCGCTGCTGGCCAGCGCCTACGGTTTTTCGCAAGCCGATGCCAAAACCGAAGATCATTTCTTTCTCGGCTTTCCGTCTTACTGGAATGTTGTCGCGATCTACCTTTACTGGCTGCGGCTGCCTGTCTGGCTGTCGCTGGCATTGATCATCGTGCTCTCGCTGCTGACATTCGTGCCATCGCTTTATCTCTACACTTCTTACAAAGGGCGCTTCAGCCGATTGACCAACTGGCTGCTGGCGGGCTGGATGGTCTTATTGATTTTGATCGTCGCCGAAGCCTTTGCTGATCCACAACGGCTGAAGCTGCTGATATGGGCGTCGCTGACGTTTCCGGTTTACTATTTCGTCCTCTCCTGGCTGATCACTTTGCAACGCTGGGCAAGATGTTCGTTCAAAGGTTTGTAAGTCTGTAAGTCTGTAAGTCTGTAAGTCTGTAAGCGATCCCGTGTGTGCTGGTTGACGGTCGCCCGCAGCGGCGACTACACTTTTCATCCAACGATAAACAAATCCATCTGGAACGAATCACTATGCAATTTTCAAAGCTGTATACGCCCTTGCTGAGTTGTGCCCTGTTGTTCAGCGTTCTGCCAGTCAGCGCGCAAAAGAAAAACAAGACGAATCCCGCCGTGCCTGAAGCCACGCAAGTCACGCCCTACAGCAGCGTGCGCCGCGACAACCTGCTCAACGGATTGCAACTGATCACGCTCGACCGGCAGAGCGACGCCATCGTCAAATGCGATCTGGTGATTCGCGGCGGCGCGATGTTTGACCTGATTGGGAAGACCGGCTTGGCCGCACTGACGCAGGATTCCCTGATGGCTGTTAATCCGCGAATCAAAGAGGAACTGGCTTCGCTCGGCGCAAAGATTGATTGGGGCGTGACGTGGGACACGACGTGGTTTCACATCGAAACTCCCGCGAATAACTTCGGCGCGGCATTTGAACTCGTTGCGCGTTTGCTGGTGGTGGAAACCATTCGCCCTGACGCTTTCAAAAAAGCGCAGCAGTCGCAACTGGACGAACTAAAAGCGCACAAACCAGCCGCTGCCCAACAGGCCAACGAAGCGTTTTTGAATGCAATCTATGGTGTGCATCCTTACGGACACAATATCGAAGGGAATGAGAAGACCATCGCCGCCATCACGCAGGGCGATGTGTACGATATTGTCCGCAAGTTTTATATCGCCAACAACGCCTCTGCGATCATCGCGGGTAACATCCCGCACGAACGTGTGATGCAAGTGTTCAAAGTATTGTTTGGCGGTTGGGCAAAAGGCCAGATTGTGCCTGCAACTTTTCGCCAGCCGACCCAGACCTCAAAATTGAAGTTGGTCAAAGTAGACTTGCCTGATCCAGGCAACGTCGAACTTCGCGGCGGGCTGATTGGCGTTAAACGTAGCGATACGGATTATCTGACGACTGACGTGATGGCGCGCGTGTTGGCCAATCGTCTGAAACGCGACACTGACGCCACTTCAGCAACGCTTTCTGTCAAAGCCGACCCGCGCATCCTGTCCGGTCCTGTTTTCTTTTCGGCATCTGTTCCCGGCGATAAAGCTGCGGAATTTTCTCGCCGCGCGACTGAGACTTTCGCCGCGCTGGCAACCGCGCCAATTTCTGAAGCAGAAGTTGCGGTGGCCAAATCATCCCTGGCAGGCGAATATGCCGCGCGATCAATCGAATTCAACTTGCGCGAGATTGAGATGTTCCTGTTGCCGCGCAACTTTCCGACTGAGGTTGCTGGCCTGATCGGGAAGATTTCCGCTGCCGATGTGCAGCGTGTCGCCAAGCGATTGTTTGACGCCAACGCGTTGACGGTTGTCGTTGCCGGCAAAGTTAATGACGCACTCAACTCCGGCAAGCCCGGCTTGTGAACTGGCCGAATCTCAAGACATGAGATTTGGAATTGATGATCTGTTTTTATGCCTGCAACTATCGAAACTGAATCGGCCACTCCTCTCCCAAACCCCGAACTACCAAATCCTGGGCTACCAAATCCTGGGTTGAATGCTGGCAAACGAGACGCCGTCCGCGCGATGTTTGCCGAGATCGCGCCCAGCTACGACCGGCTGAATCATCTGCTTTCAATCAACATTGACAAGGTCTGGCGGCGCTTTACGGTCAAGAAGCTGAAAGATGTGCTTGACCGACCAGATGCTATTGCGCTTGATTTGTGCTGTGGCACGGCTGACTTGACGCTGGAACTTGAATCACATGTGCGTGTCATTGGCTGCGATTTCTGCCATCCGATGCTGGTCATCGGCAACCAAAAGATTGCCACGCAAGCCGCGCACAACGCCGCCCTGGCGGAAGGCGACGCATTGCATTTGCCATTTGCCGACGCCAGCTTTGATGCCGTGACGGTGGCGTTCGGTCTGCGCAATCTGGAAGACATCGAAGGTGGGCTGGCTGAAATCTTCCGTGTGCTGAAACCCGGCGGACGCGCAGCGATCCTGGAATTTTCAAGGCCGATCATTCCAGTCTTCCGCCAATTGTTTGAGTTTTATTTTCATAACATCCTGCCCCGTATCGGCATGCTCGTTTCCGGCTCAAAAGGGGCATACACCTATTTGCCAAAATCCGTCCGCAACTTCCCCGATCAAAAACGGCTGGCCGCAATGATGCATTCGGTTGGTTACGCAAACGTGAATTACCACAACTTATCCGGCGGCATCGCGGCGCTGCATTTGGGCGAAAGAAGCTAGATTCAAAAGGATTCCAATGATTGAACCGATTAAGTTTTTCACTGACAAATTCAACATCACAATTCCGCAGATCGAATCGCTTCTTGGTTCGGCGCTATCGAAAGGCGGCGAGTACGCTGACCTTTACTTTGAATACAACGTCCTGAGCAATTTGGGGATGGAAGAGCAGATTATCAAATCTGCCAATCGCGCAGTGCGGCAAGGCGTCGGCGTGCGCGTGATTTCGGGCGAACGGACAGGCTTTGCCTACTGTGACGAGATCGCGGAGGACGCAATTCGAAAGGCTGCTGTAACTGCCGCGCACATTGCCAACAGCAACGCACAGGTGAATTCGGTCAACGTTACTGCTGGTCAGCCGCAGCACGATCTGTATCCGGTGGCGAACCTCGTAGGAGACGAACCGCTTGAGCGCAAGATTGAATTGCTCAATCAGATTGATCGTACGTCGCGCAATTTTGATCCCCGCATCCGCGAAGTGCAGGCCGGGCTGGTGGATGAATTCAAAGTCATCTTAGTCGCCACGTCCGAAGGGAAGCTGATTGGAGACGTGCAGCCGCTGGTTCGGATGCGCGTGATGTGCATCGCCGACGATGACGGCAACCTGCAATCGGGCACGTCGGGCGGTGGCGGGCGCGTCGGAATTGATTATTTCAACGACGCGATTATTGAACGCTATGCCAGCGAAGCCGCGCGCCAGGCGATTCTGCTGCTCGAAGCGACGGAGGCTCCGGCGGGTTCAATGGAAGTCGTGCTGGGTTCAGGCTGGCCGGGCATCCTGTTGCACGAAGCCGTCGGGCACGGACTGGAAGCTGACTTCAACCGCAAAGGGACCTCGGCGTTTTCAGGAATGATGGGGCAGAAGGTGGCCAGCGAACTTTGCACGGTTGTGGATGAAGGTGCGATTCCGAATCGGCGAGGTTCGCTGAATATTGACGACGAAGGCAATCCGACCGGGCGAACCGTGCTGATCGAAAACGGCATCCTGCGCGGGTATATGCAGGACACGTTGAGCACTCGATTGACCGGGGCCGCACTGACAGGCAATGGCCGCCGTGAAAGTTACCGCCATATGCCGATGCCGCGCATGACCAATACCTTTATGCTGAGCGGCGAAAGCGCGCCGGAAGACATCATCAAATCAGTCAAGCGCGGCCTGTATGCCGTGCAATTCGGCGGCGGGCAGGTGGACATCACCAACGGCAAGTTCGTCTTTTCAGCCAGCGAAGCTTACCTGATCGAAGACGGCAAAGTGACTTCGCCCGTCAAAGGCGCAACGTTGATTGGCAACGGCCCGGTCGCACTGACAAAAGTGACGGCGGTGGCGAACGACTTGGCGCTTGATGAAGGAATGGGCACCTGCGGCAAGGACGGGCAGGGCGTGCCGGTCGGCGTCGGAATGCCGACGATCAAGATTTCTGAAATGACGGTCGGGGGGACGAAGTAATGAATCTTTCAACCGACCTGCTTCACGACATCACTCGCCAAGCGATCAAGCGTGGCGCGACCGATGCTGAAGCCGTGGCGATGGAAACGACAGAATTTTCTGTCGAAGTTCGGCTCGGCGAGATTGAAAAGCTTCAGGAAGCGGCGTCGCGCGGCGTGGGCTTGCGCGTATTGTACGAAGGGCGTCAGGCATCGTGTTCGACTTCTGATGTTAGCGCGGGAGGTGTCGAAGAGCTGATTGCCAATGCCGTCGAAATGGCCAGGCGGACTTCGGTGGATGAAGCCGCCGTGCTGCCCGGGCGCGAAGAACTGGCAACGAATATCCCTGATCTGGGCTTGTTCGACCCGGCGGTTGTTGAACTTTCCCCTGAACGCAAGATTGAGATGGCACGCGCTGCCGAAGACGCCGCGCGCAGTTTCGATCCGCGTATCATCAACTCTGAAGGCGGAAGTTGTTCGACTACGATTGGCCGGACGCTGCTGGTGAGCAGTGCAGGTTTCGCCGGTGAATACAAAGGCACGCGTTGCGGCGTGGTCACTGCGCCGATTGCCAAAGATGGCGAGCAGATGCAGGTCGGATTCTGGGGACACGGGCAGCGTATCCTGGCCGCGCTGGATTCGCCGGAAGAGATCGGGCGCGAAGCCGCCCGTCGTGCGCTGCGCAAGCTGGGCGGGCGAAAAGTCGCGACCAAGGAAGTGCCGATTGTTTTTGAAGATGGCGCAACCGAAGAACTGCTGAGCGATTTTTTTGGCGCGGTCGAAGGCGGCGCAATCTTCCGCCGATCGTCGTTCCTGGTTGGCCAGCTTGGCGAGCAGATCGCTTCTCCACTGGTGACGATTGTGGATGACGGGACGATGCGCGGCGCGGTGGGGTCCAGGCCATTTGATGGCGAAGGGCTGCCGACGCGGCGCACAGTTGTGATTGAAGATGGCGTGCTGAAAAGTTACCTGCTGGATGGTTACACCGCGCGCAAGCTGAAGCTGAATTCGACGGGCAATGCCGCGCGCGGATTGACCGGCGCGCCCAGCGTTGGCATCGGCAACTTTTTCCTCGCCCCCGGAGTCTACTCGCCGGACGAGGTGATCGCGTCTGTTAAAGAAGGCTTTTACGTGACGGAGATGATCGGCTTCGGTTTCAATCCGGTGACGGGCGATTATTCTCGCGGCGCTTCCGGGTGGTGGATTGAAGACGGCAAACTCTCCTTTCCGGTCGAAGAAGTCACCATTGCCGGAAACTTCAAAGAGATGCTGAAAGGTGTCGAGATGGTCGGAAATGATCTGCGCTTTCGCGGCAAGATCGCCGCGCCGACCATCAAGATTGATCGAATGATGGTCAGCGGAGAATGATGAGCATTTCTTCCGATTGGGAATTCAACAATTGAGGTCAGCTATGTTTGAGAATGTGTTGAAAACTGAAAAGACTGTGGCTCAATCGCGTGGGCGTGCGATTCTGTGGGGCGGCACGGCGTTCGTGCTGTTGCTGGCGGTGCTTATTGTTTTGTTTGCGAAATCGAGACCGCAGGAATCACCCACGCTACAGGGAGCCGTGCGTGCTGGTGATGCAGAGTTTGAGGCATACAAGAGCAAGGTTGAGATTGAAATCACTCCCGACGACAAAAGAGTGTATGACAACATGATCGGGATGTTTCAGATTGATGTGCGCGCCAAAATCCACAATCGTGGCGACCGCCCAATCACAGGGCTGGAAATTGTCGGCAAAATGCTGTCGTTGGATGATAAAACCATCTCGCAGCGAATCAGCATTCCGATTCCCCGCGCCCGGCTGGAACCTCTCAAGCCGGGAGAAACTTTGCCGGTCAGCGTCAAGCTTGATGCGCCTTCCAAAATTTCCGAAAACGACATCAAAGACGTGACCATCGAATTACAGGCGTTGAAGTTTCAGTAAGGCAGTCGGCAACAACCAGTCACCTGGCAAATCAAAAGGGCGAGCGCGGATCATCCACGCTCGCCCTTTTGATTTGGACACTTTGATCTTGATCTTCAGCCGCTTTATTGCTGTTGATTGCTGGTCACCTTACTGACCGAAGCAGGGGCGTCTGTGTTGGTGGAGGAAGAAGACATCATCGTCCTCTCGCGGTAGAAGCGCGGCGTGATGGCAGCGTACACTTTTCCGGCGATTTCACTGGCGTGGTTGCCGCCAAGCTTTGAATCGGTGGTGATCACCGTGATGACCAGCCGGGGATTGTCCACGCTCGAAAACGACGTGAAAAGTCTCAGCTTGTCGCTGTTGCCAGTACAGGTTCCGGTCTTGCCCGCAACTTGTACCAAGGGGTTGAAAGCGCGCTTGGCGGTGCCGTAATTGACGGCGCCGATCATGCCGGTCATCAGGCGCAGGCGGTCTTCCGGCGACATCTGAATTTTGTGCTTCACTTCCGGCAGGAAGTTTTCGGCTTCCTCGACGGTGCGTGGGACGTGAGGCGTATACAGCGTGCCACCGTTGGCAATCGCCGCCGTAAAGGTCGCAAGCTGGATTGCCGTGACGCCGAAACCGTCACCGAAGCTGCACATTCGTCCGGATTCTTCTTCCGGTAAAAAGCCATTGCTTTCGCCCGGATAGTTGATGCCCGTCTTCTGGCCAAAACCAAAATTGCCGGCGTACTTCATCACACGGTCATAACCCAATAACCGGCCCAACACATCGAAGAACGAATTGTCCGAATGCGCAATGGCGTCGGTCAGGTTCAGGGTTCCATACTTGGCAGAGCGCATATCCTGATTGGGATCAAAGACGCTTTCATGCAACGCAGCCAGACTGGTGATCATTTTGACTGTCGAACAGGGCTTGACCGGAGAACTCAGCGCCATCTGTTGATTGACGATGGTGTAAACACGCCCGGTGTTCGGGTCCATTACAACCACCGTTCCCGAACGTCCCTCCAGGGCTGCGATCGCGGCGTGGCGAATCTCTAAATCTTCGCCCGCGCTGTTGTCTTTCGTGATGTTGGACGCGGTGATGTTATGCAGCGCATCGTCGTGCGCGCGGACAGCACGCAACCGTGCCAGTTGCAGTGCACGCGCGCGCGCGCGGCGCGATGAACCATACGAGGCCAGCGTCCGGCGTTCGGCCTTCGTCAATTTGCCGCGTTTGCGCAGCAAGGTTTCAGCCTGTTTGTTATTGATGGATGATTCGGCACGAGAGAGTCGGCCATTGCGACTGTTTTTGCTGGCGCGCGAGTTGTCGGCGACAACTTCTTCACGGACAAGTTTGCCGAACTTGCCGCGCCGGCCAGATTGGACTTCGGCCTGAGCCTTTTGGCCCTTGGCAGAGGGTTTAGCGGCGATTTTGTTCGCGCCTCTTCTGGAAGCGTTCTTGCTAGCTCGATTTGTCTTGCTGGCCGCCTGTTTCCTGCCTACTTGCTTCCCAACGGCTTGCTTTTTACCAACGGCTTGCTTTTTTGACGATGACGCCCGTTTCGATTTTGCCTGGGCCGTCAAAGAAGTTCCCACACAGATGACGAGAAAAAACATTACCCACGATGTCGTAAAGACGAGAAAACTCTTCTTCATTTTCAATCCCTTTCTTAAAGCCCGTCCTGGTGCCTCTATACTCCGGCACGGCTAGGTTACGCTGACCGCGAACGGGACAGTGGGGGCAACTAGCTTAATGTAGCTAGCGCCAAATAATGGACTTCAGCAAAATTTTCCATTTGATTGAATGCTGGGTTACTTGAATCATCGGCTTTCGAGTGCAAAGCCGGGGGTGGCGCACGGGCGGCAGTGTAGCAAACCCCCTCTGGCAGGACAACCGCAGACCTTCCAGCTTCACGGCGGGAACTTCCGGGGGCTTGTGCTATTCTTAGCGCCAAACCCGGTCGGCGGTTTTTCTTATCGTTTAGATCACAAATGAGAACCCTGAACTTTCAATGCGGGCGCAGAGCCTGTGGCAGGGTAAACCCTAAAATTGATTCAGCAGAAAGTATGCACGATTGGTGGTCATTTATCGTCTGGGGCTGGCGAGTGCTTGAACTCAGACATTTGATCGATATTTTGATTGTCGCCGTCCTGATCTATGAATTGCTCAGGTTGGTGCGAGGGACTCGTGCGGTTCAGATGGGCGTTGGGCTGGTTCTGGTGGCGGTTTTGTATGGGGTTTCCAGGCAGTTCGGGTTGAGCACAGTGCAATGGGTTTTGCGCAATGCGGCCTTTTATGTGGGCTTTGCCGTGATAGTGCTTTTTCAGCAGGAGATTCGCGCGGCGCTGACCAGGTTGGGCAACAATATTCGCCTGCCTTTTGCCCGTCAGAAACAACGTGCCCGGAATCCGTTCGGGCAGGAATGGTATGACGAAGTGGTCTTAGCCGCCACGTCACTGGCTTCGGAAAAGCTTGGCGCGCTGATTATTTTCGAACGGGAAGTCGGGTTGAAGACCTACATTGAGAGCGGCATCCGTTTGGACGCGCGCATCAGTTATGACCTGCTGGTGACGATCTTTGATAAGAATACAACGCTGCACGACGGCGCGGTCATTATCAGCAATAACCGTGTGGCGGCGGCTTGCTGCTTTCTGCCGCTGACGCAGAATCCGATGATTTCGCGCGAATTGGGCACGCGGCACCGGTCAGCCATCGGCGTGACCGAAGACAGCGATTCTTTTGCCGTCATTGTGTCTGAAGAAACCGGAGTCATCTCTTTCGCGGTTGAAGGCAAGCTGAAGCGTAACCTGGACGGTCCCGGCTTGCGCCGTCTGATCCAGGAAGGAATGGAACCCTGGCGTAGCGAGGAAGAGTCTGATGAGTTGGAGACGGAAGAGCGCGAGCGCGAACGCGAAATTGACGAACTGGTTTCAGCGCGTAAACGTGGCCGCCAATCCGTCTATCTGCCGAACGACGCCGCACCGAACGACGACATGCAGGAGGAAACCACGTTATGAAATCCTCCGATCTTGCCGATGAACTTCTGCGGCTGGTTTCGCCCGCGCGTTTGTGGCAGCGTTTGCGCCGCTTTCACGTCGAACACAAGGGGTTGAAAGTGCTGTCTTTGGCCCTGGCAATTTTGCTCTTCATCGTTTCGCGCCAGCCGGTCAGCGATGTCAAACTGTTCAATGTCCCGCTGGAATACCGAGGCCAGAGTTCGAATGTTGAAATCAGTGGCGACGTCGAACAAACGGTCAGCGTAAGGGTGCGCGGGCCGCGTGACATTGTGCGCAACTTGATGCCCAGCCAGCTTTCCGTCATTGCCGATCTGTCGCACAAAGAGCCTGGGGAACGTGTGGTGCAACTGCATGCCGACGACGTAACCTTGCCGGACAACAGCATCAGGGTGATCCAGATCGAACCGGCCAGCATTCGATTGCTGCTTGAACCGAAGATGAAAAAGCGCGTTGCCGTCAAAGCGCAGTTTATGGGGCAGCTCCCAGCCGGTCTGGAACTGTATTATGCCACCGTCGAACCAGCAGAGGTTGAACTGGAAGGGCCACAGTCACAACTCAACAAAGTCAGCTTTGTGTTGACCGAGACCGTCAATCTGAGCGGACACGACAAGGATTTTCAATCCACGGTGGATGTGGAAACTCCGCACCGTTCGTTGCGCGTCTTAACAAACAGCCTGATCAAACTTTCCATCGCGGTCGGCGAAACGCGCCAGGTCAAACGCCTGACAGGCATTTCTATCAACTGGCCAGGCAATGGGGATCATCCATCGCCGGGCGGACGCCTGTTGACCAAAACCGTCGAGGCCGAACTGTATGGCCCACGGTCGTTGATCGAACCCTTGCAGGCGAAAGATATGCGAGTTGAATTAAGCAAGGTTGACTGGGCAACTGGGAATGGCGATACAGGGATTGCACAGCCAGCGATGGTGTTGCCGGAGGCGCTCGCCAGGCGCATCGAAGTGCGCAATATATTTCCGAAAGAAGTGAAGTTGAAAAAGTAATATGGGGAAATTTTTTGGGCCAAAAGAGGTGAAACTGGAAAGGTAATATGGGGAAATTTTTTGGGACGGATGGAATTCGCGGGTATGCGGGGGAATCGCCGCTGGATGAACCGACAATCGAACGGATTGGTTATTCGCTGGCAATAGAATTGACGGCGAGGCTGGGGCGTGCGCCGCAGATCATCATTGGCCGCGATACGCGCGAATCCGGCGATTGGATCGAGGCTGCTGTTGCACGCGGCGCGATCACTGCCAAAGCCGACGTCAAGTCCGCCGGTTTTATCACCACGCCGGGAGTGGCCTATGTCACGCGAGCGCTCAATGCCGATGCGGGCGTGGTCATCTCAGCCTCGCACAATCCATACCACGACAACGGCATCAAAATTTTCGCGCCTTCCGGCCAGAAGCTGGATGACGCTGCCGAACAGGCGATCGAAAGGGACCTGGAAGCATTTCACGCAGAGGGTGCCCAAAGCCTAAAGGCCTGGCCACCCATCGTTGATGCAATGGTCTACACCGACACGAGTTTGAAAGAGAAGTACCTGCACTTTCTGCGCGACGAGATTGGAGCGGGGCTGAATCTGAACGGATTGAAACTGGTGATTGATTGCGCGAACGGCGCGTCTTCTGAGCTTGCGCCGAAGCTGTTTGCCGCGCTTGGCGGGGAACTAACGATCCTCAACGCCGAACCGAATGGGCGCAACATCAATCTGAATTGCGGTTCGCTGCATCCCGAAATCTTGCAACAGGCCGTTCTGGAGGCGAAGGCAGACGCCGGTCTGGCGTTTGACGGCGATGCGGATCGGTTGCTGATGGTGGATGAACGCGGGCAATTGGTGGATGGCGATCAAGTTCTTTTTGTCATGGCCGAATACTGGGCCGCGCAGGGCAAGCTGGCGGGCAACCGCGTCGTTGCCACCGTAATGAGCAATATGGGTTTGGAAGTGGCTCTGGCTAATCGAAACATCACGCTGGTCAGAACGGCGGTTGGTGACAAGAACGTGTTGGATGAATTGTTGAAGAATGGCGGCAGTGTCGGCGGCGAACAGTCTGGCCACGTGATCTTCCCTGAAATCAGCCTGGCCGGTGACGGGATGATCACCGCGCTGGAAGTTTTGCGCGTTATGGCTGAATCAAAACGAACCTTGAGTGATCTGGAAAGCGGCTTCACGCGCTACCCGCAGGTCCTCCTCAACATTCGCGTCGCGCGCAAACCGCCGCTTGATTCCATCGCTTCCGTCAAAGACGCAATGAATAAAATTGAAAGCGAATTGGCCGGGAAGGGAAGATTATTGGTGCGCTATTCCGGCACTGAGAATCTGGCGCGCGTGATGATTGAAGGACAAGATGAGGCGACGATTCGCGGACAGGCTGAGACGTTGGCAAAGCTGATCAAAGAAAACATCGGCCAAAAATAGACAGGATTCACGGGATGTTTCAAGATGAAGCTCAATCCTGTTTCATCTTGTGAATCCTGTCTATTTTTCAATTTATGCGGGCAGCTTATGCCGGCAGCAGGCCTTTGATTTCCAGCACGACGCGCGCAACTTCTTCCTGGTCGGCCAGCGCAATCATAAAGAACTTGTAGCCTTCGCTGATGCAAACGACTCCATTGGCAAAGAACCATATCCCGCTCAGCAAAGGATTCCCGCCCAGAATCAGACTGATCGGAAAGCCTGTCACGGTCGCGCCCGAAAAAGCCGCTCCGATCATCGAAGCGCCCGCCGCCACGCTGAATGCGCCCAAAAGCGGCGCGCCGACATACTTGGTCATATCGCGCTGAAATTCGATCCGTCCGCGCTCAGCTTCATCCAGCTTGCCTTCGGCCAACATCTTTTCCTGTTCTTTCAAATAGTCGTTGTATTTCTCAGTCAGTTTGCGAATGCCGACGACAGGCAGCGCGCTGTGAAAGAACCAGTGGCCGGACGCGCCCGCGCCCAGAATCGTTGCGCCAAGTGAAGGCAATGCCGAACCCGCGCGAATTCCCGCGATCATCGAGAACGTCACGGCGGCGGTCTTGCCCGGATTCTCCTTCACCCAGACACGGGCTTTCCCGTACCCACTGACTGCCGCATCGGCCATTCGCGCGCCAGCCGTGCCCGTGTTGTAAGCCTGCTCGGCGCGTTTGTAATAAGTCTTCGCGCTGCCGAAAACTTCGCGCGCGGTCTCTTCCGTGGCTTGGGAAAATTGTTCGGCACTTGTCTGTGCGACTTGCGCGCCTTGTTTGATAACCTCTTCCGCTTTTGCCGCAGTGTCACGCAGGTTGTCGGTTACCTTGTGCTCTTCGTCGAATTTATTGAATCGCTCGCGCGCGGTCGCGGTGGCTTGATTGACCGTCTCACCGGCTTTGCGTGCGGTGTCGCCGACAACTTGGTTGGCAGTGTTGACGCCCTGCTCAAACTTGTTTTTTAGATCGTACTTTTCATCTAACTCCTGCGCTGTCCGCTTTGCCGCGTCACGCAGTTGATCAAAGATGCTGTTGGCCATTTCACTTCCTCCACGAATATTGCGTTGATGGGATTGCCGGGTCATCCGGCAATGACAGCTTACGCCATCGCCCCTGATTTGGTTCAAGCCTATTTGTCAGGCCGAGTCGTAACCGCCCACAGACTGCTGACGAACAGCGCGGCTAAAGAACCTTCAGGCGAAGCGACGGAACACGTTATGTTGATCTCGTTCGACTTTAACTGGATTTTCATTGAGCGTCAGGTTCAAATGACGATTCCAACAACGCGCCACGTCGCGCAATCCGAAACAAATATTGCCCAAGGTCAAGGAGGAGCGATTGTCAGAGCCATCATTCCCCATACAGCACTCAGTCAAGGATTCAGCCGCTGCGCGGTATGACGTCTTCCTTTCACACAACAGTCAAGACAAGCCCGTCATTGAGCGCATCGCCGAAAAGCTGAAGCACGCTGGGTTTGAGCCGTGGTTAGACAAATGGAGGCTCATCCCCGGCAACGATTCGCCCGAAGAGTTGGCGGCGGCGCTGCAAGCCTCGCTGGCCTGTGCAGTCTTTATCGGCCCGCACGACATCGGCAATTGGCAGGACTTGGAATATAAATCGTATCTTTCCCGCGCAGTCAACGACCGCTCCATTCGCCTTTTCCCAGTTCTACTACCCGGCCTGCCCGAACCATTCGCCCCAAGCATGATACCGACGTTTCTGAGCGTGCGTACATGGGTTGACCTGCGCAAAGGCATTGATGACACCCGCGCCTTCCAATCACTCATCAACGCCATCAAAGGCGTGCCGCTTGGCCCCGAACGCGCCATCGAACCGCGCAACGACATCTGCCCCTACCGCGGCCTGCAAACTTTTGACGAAGCACACGCCGAATACTTCTTCGGGCGCGACGGCGACATCCAGCGATTGGTCGAGAAACTGAAAGGCACGCGCTTTCTGGCCGTGCTCGGCCCATCGGGCAGTGGCAAATCTTCACTGGTACGCGCCGGCCTGATTCCCGCCCTGCGCCGAGGGCAACTGCCGGGCAGCGACACATGGCCGATTCAACTCTTCACGCCTACCACTCACCCGCTACAAGCTTTGGCCGGTGGCCTTTCCAATCTTGGTTCGCCAACAGCGATGGGCAAAATGGCTGATGAGATGGAGTCCGACGAACGCGAGTTTCATCTCTATGGGATGCGGGAGTTGGCTGGTCGCCCGGCGGCTGAGCGCATCATTTTCGTTGTAGATCAATTTGAAGAGGTCTTCACGCTCTGTCGCGACGATCACGAACGCGCGCAATTTCTCGCTAACCTGCTTTACGCCGGATTCGTGCCCGATGGCCGTTGCGTTGTGCTGCTGACCATGCGCGCCGATTTTTATCAGAAGTGCGCGGCGTACCCGGAACTTGCCGCGCGCCTGGCCGAACAGCAATTCCTCGTCAGTCCGATGGATTCGGACGGCTTGCGCCAGGCGATTGAAGAACCAGCGTGGCGCGTCGGGTTGGAGTTTGAAGCTGGATTGGTCGCTACCATTCTCGACGACGTAAATGCTCGCCCCGGCGCGCTGCCGCTACTCGAACACGCGCTGTTGGAACTGTGGAAACTGCGGCGCGGTGGAATGCTGACGCTCGAAGCCTACCGCGAAAGCGGCAAGGTCGAAGGCGCCATCGCCAAACGCGCGGATTCCACTTACGAACCTTTGACGCCGGAACAGCAAGCCATTGTGCGCCGCATCATGATTCGTCTGACCCAATTCGGCGAAGGCACGGAAGACACGCGGCGACGAGCCACGATGAGCGAACTCATCACGCGTCCGGATGAAAGCGAGGCCGTCGAAAACGTGGTGAAAGAGATGGCTGATGCGCGCTTGCTGACAACCAGCAAGGATAAGCAAACGGACGAACGCTGGGTTGATGTGTCGCACGAGGCGCTGATTCAAGGCTGGCCGAAATTGCGAAGCTGGATCGAAGACGATCGTGCAGGATGGCGACTGCATCGGCGCTTGACCGAAGCCGCGCAAGACTGGGAACGAATGGGCAAGGACGAGAGCGGTTTGTATCGCGGGGCGTGGCTGGCACAAGCAATTGAATGGCGTGAGCAGAATGAGCGAGTACTGAATGCGCTGGAAAGAGAGTTTCTCGACCGAAGCTTGGCTTGGCAGGAGCAAGAGAAGAAGGACATTGAAGATGGCCAGCGGCGCGAATTGGAAGCGGCAGAAGCTCTAGTTCAGACGGAAAGGAAAACGAGCAAGCGTCAGGTATATTTCTTAGTTGGATTATCTATTTTATTTATTGTGGTTTTAATTGCTGCTTCAATTGCGAGGCAGGAGAGCGCAACAGCCAAAGAGCAAACGGCTGTAGCTGAAGAGCAGCGAAACCTAGCCTCACGGCAGGCATACATCGCTCAAATGATTCTTGCGCAGCAGAATTTTGATACTAATAACTTTGCCAGAACAGATGAGTTACTTAATGCAACTATTCCTCGTGCAGGTCAGAAGGACCTGCGCGGCTTTGAATGGTATCGCCTTTGGCGACTCCGCTCCAATGGCCTGCTGGGACATCACGATTTACCAATAGCCTTAGCGCCTGATGGCCGGACAATCGCTTCAAGTTGGAGCGGCATTCATCTCTGGAGTCTGGCGACGGAGCAAGGGATCACGCTCACGGAGACCAATACCACTGCTCGCGCTGCCTCCGCAGCCTTTGCGCCGGATGGCTGGATGCTCGCTTCGAGTAATGGTGGAAGCACCGTTAGGCTTTGGAATGTGCAGGTAGGGCAAGAGGTCGCCGCACTCGAAGGAGATCAGCATGATTCTATTCGTTCCTTGGCCTTTGCGCCGGATGGCCAGACGTTAGCTTCAACCATTGATACTGGGTTCTATGGGATTGCAGGAAGAATTGAGGAGGATATCCTTCACGGGAAGTCTGTTCCGTTTACGCATACCATTCAACTCTGGAACGTGGCCACAAGACAGATGACCACCAAGTGGTACATTCCAGATGCTGACTCTTTGGCCTTCGCGCCGGATGGCCGGACGCTGGCTTCGGGTGGCCGTGCCATCTGGCTTTGGAACATGTTAACAAAGCAACCAGTCGCCACATTTGAAGGGGGTAACAGTATCTCTTTAGCCTTTGCGCCAGATGGGCGGACGCTAGCTTCAGGCGGATATGATGGAATCATCAGGCTCTGGAGTGTGGCGACGAGAAAAGTTGTCGCCACATTCAAGGGCCACACTAGTCCTGTTATCTCCTTGGCCTTCGCGCCCGATGGCAGAACGCTGATCTCGGGCAGTGAAGACAGCACGATCAGGCGTTGGTATATGGCGACGAATCAGACGGTAGATAGCTTTACGAAAGACCTCGGTCGCGTTGTCTTCCTGGATATTTCACCGAATGGTCAAACACTCGCTTTTGGCAGTGACGATGGCACTATTAGGCTATGGAATGCGACGACGGGACAGACGCTCACCACACTCAAGGGCCATACTGCTAGGGTCAACTCCCTGTCTTTTGCATTGGATGGCCGAACGCTCGCTTCGGGTAGTGATGACAAGACAATCAAGCTATGGAATATCGTATCGGGAGAAGTCGCCACGCTCCAAGGACACACTGACTCTGTCACTTCCGTCGCTTTTGCGCCCGATGGCCAAATGCTCGCTTCGGGTAGTAATGACAAGACCATCAAATTCTGGAATCCCGCGTCAGGACAAGAGACCGCCGCAACTGCGAAACAAGCCGTTGACATCTATTCTGTAGCCTTCGCGCCGGACGGTCGGACACTTGCTGCGAGTGGCGGGGAGAAGAGCATCCGGCTCTGGAATGTGGTGACGAAGCAGATGGTCACTACGCTCACGGGTGACGAAGACTCCGTCTCTTCCGTAGCCTTTACGCCGGATGGTCAGACTTTGGCTTCGCGCACTTATGAAGGTGTTAGCCTCTGGAGCGTGGTGACTAGACAGGCAAGGACCATTCATCTTCGAACTTACGTTAGACCTAATGATTTGGTGACCTTGGCACCCGATGGTCGGACACTGGCTTCTGGTGGTGATGATGGCACCATCCGGCTTTGGAATGTGGCAACGATGCAAGAGGTCGCCGTCCTAACTGGGCACACTGGCCGCATCAACTTTTTAGTCTTTGCGCCGGATGGTCGGACGCTGGTTTCGGGCAGTGCGGATAACACCATCAGACTTTGGCGTGGCGCAACAGATGGAGAAGTGCCGCGCGTTGGTCAAGAGTGAGACAATGTATTGAATGATCAAGCCGGTGTTGCCCGCCCTGATTGGAGCGGGCAAGTAAAAATGGCTATAGGAAGGTATGAGATGCAAATCATCAGCACGCGACAACAATTTATCGCCGATCACAGTTCGACCAACTATCTTTTCTACGCCGCCAAGCCGATCAGCAAGGAATCGCGCGCGGTGGTGAGCAAGCTGAGCAGCCACGTGGATGTGGGCAGCCGTAAGGCAGAGATCACTTACCACGGCGATTATGCCGATCTGGGCAATGACCGGCGGAAAAAGTTTTTGCAGCATTACGACGTTGAGGTGCGCGAGTCTTACGACTGGTGGACGCTGTCGGTGATGCTCGAGGCGGAGAAGCTGCCGGAGGTCAACTTCGATGAATACGAGGTTGAGGAAGAAGCGAGCCTGACGTTTGAAAAACAGGGCAAGCGCATCTGTTTGTGCTTCGATGGATGGCATCAGGATTATGGCGCGTCTTACGATGAGTTCGGCGAAGACACGAGTGAGGAGTTGGCTGAGTTGGGGCTGAAGCTGCGCGAGGAGCTTTACGCCGGGAAAACCGCTGCGCTGGATGTGATGCACGCCTATTGCGTCGAGGGCAAAATCAAAGGCGCGAAGTCGGGAGTGGCGAAGAAGCTGGCGGCCATTCTGGAAGTCATTTGAGGGAGAAACGGGATGCGAACTTGGCAACTCAACCCACAGACTCGTTTGCGCCGCACGCCCGATGGAGGAGCGGCCTTTCTGCCGGAGACTGTGACCACTGTCGAATTGGACGCCGAAGCGTGGGCGGCCTTGACGCTGCTCGCTAAGCCGCAAACCGCGCGCGCGTTGCGGGTGCAGTTGACCGCACAGTTCGGGCGCAACTTCACTTTGGCTGAGATAGACATCCTGCTGTGTGAACTGGCGGCGCAAGGATTCCTGATTGAAAACGGCGCTACGCTCGCTTCCACAGCCGATTCGCAATCTACAGCCTAGCATCTGCAATCAACGGCTCCCGCGCCCGAGAGCGTCCACCTGCAACTCAATAATGTCTGCAATCTGCGTTGCCCGTCTTGCTACGTCGGGCTGCACGAAGAGGACGCGGGCGGTTTGTCGCTCGATCGTATTCGGTCTTTGATTGACGAGTGGGCGGAGATGGGCGTGTTCCAGTTGGCGCTGGGCGGAGGCGAGCCGTTGATGTCGCCGAAGTTCGCGCCCGTTGTGCGCTACGCCCGCGAGCGCGGCATCGTGCCGAATGTGACGACCAACGGCTGGCTGATCTCGGAGGCGTTGCTTGATGAAGTCGCTGGTTACTTGGGCGAACTGCGGATGTCGTTGAATGACGCAGTGTCTGTCAATGCGGCGCTGCTCGAAGAGAAGGCGACGCTGCTGCGGTCGCGCGGCGTGCGCTTCGGCTTCAACTTGATTGTCACGCGACCAAACCTCAGTCGCCTTCCTGAATTGTTGCGTTGGGCGTGCAATCAAGGCGCGGCGACCATCAATCTGATTCGCCCAAAGCCCGCGCCGGGCAATGAGCGTTGGTACGAACGCAATGCGCTTTCGGCCAAAGATTCATCGCGCCTTGCCGTGATGTTGCCTGAACTTGAGCCGCTCTTCTTAAACACAAACCTGACGGTGGATTGCGCGTTCTCGTTTCTTTTTCACGGGTGGCCTGCCGAGAAATTGTGGGCGCACAGTGTGGCGGGATGCGCGATGGGCGAGCGGTTTGCGACGGTCAAATGGAACGGCGACGTTACTCCCTGCTCGCATCTGCACGGCGAAGAGTTCAACGCAGGCAACGTGGTTCATCAATCCTTCCGCGAAATCTGGCAGTCGGGCGATGCCTTTGAGCGCGTGCGGCGCGAACTTAATCAAGTCGAGGGACATTGCGGCGCGTGCGGCCACAACGCTTTTTGCAAAGGATGCCGCGCGGTTGTGCAATTGCAGACCGGCAACTGGATCGCGGCTGACAACGATTGCACATTGGCTTGTTGATAGTCTTTCATCAGACCACCTCGGCACTTTCGCTCACTCGCCTGAAAAGTCTCCTCAAAAATTGCCGGTTGACAGGTTCTTGTCCTGCCGCTTATGCTTCGTGTACTTTCTACACTAAGTGAGGCAAGGATGACCACAGGTAATCTTGACCAGGTAAAAATCTCGCACACCGCGCCGCGACTGTCGGGGTTGGCGACGGATCTATATCAGTTGACGATGGCGGCGGGCTATTACGCAAATGGCCGGCACGAACGGGCGAGCTTCGAAATGTTCATCCGGCGGCTGCCGCCGAACCGGTCTTATCTGATTGTTGCCGGACTGGAGCAGGCATTGAGCTACCTGCGCACGGTCAACTTCAATCAGGAAGAGATTGAATACCTGCGGCGTTTGCCGGTCTTCGCGAACGTTGCGCCGGAGTTTTTCGACTACCTGGCGGATTTTCGTTTCAGCGGCGAAGTGTGGGCGATGCCAGAAGGGACTGTGGCTTTTGCGGGCGAACCATTGTTGCGCGTCACCGCGCCGTTGATCGAAGCGCAAATCGTCGAAACGTTCCTGCTTTCAACCATCAACTTCCAGACGATGATTGCCAGCAAAGCCGCGCGCATTGTTGAAGCAGCACAAGGGCGTGGCGTGATCGAGTTTGGCGCACGGCGAGCGCATGGGATGGGCGCGGCGGTCTATGCGGCGCGTGCGGCCTTTATTGGCGGCTGCATCGGTACTTCGAACGTTGAAGCGGGACACCTGTTCGACCTGCCTGTTTACGGCACGGCGGGCCATTCGTGGACGCTGGCGTTTGAGCAGGAGATGGACGCGTTTCGCGCTTACCATAAAGTGTTCCCCGAAAGCACGACGCTGTTGCTGGATACCTACGACACCTTGCAAGCGGCGCGACTGGCAACAGAGTTCGGCTTGCAACTGCGCGGCGTGCGGCTGGACAGCGGCGACATCGGCGCGCTGGCCAAACAGGTGCGCGCGATTTTGGACGAAGCTGGGATGAAAGAAACGCGCATTCTGGCCAGCAATGATCTGGATGAATTCAAGATTGCTGAACTGCTGGCCGCTGGCGCGCCGGTGGACGTGTTCGGCGTCGGCACGGAGCTTTCCACTTCGCGCGATGCGCCCGCGCTGGGCGGCGTTTACAAACTGGTCGAGGTCGAGTTCCCGGATCGCATCGAACCCAAAATGAAGCTGAGCCGCGAGAAAGCGACTTATCCGTATCGCAAACAAGTCTGGCGCAACTCGGATCGCACTGGGGATTTTACCGGCGATATTATTGCAATGGCCGGTGAAACAGATCAGCGCGGTGAAGCTCTGCTGAAACTGATAATGCTCGGTGGCGAAATGCTCGAATCGCCTCCGGCGCTCGATCAGGTTCAACAACACGCGAAACGGCAATTGGCGGGGCTGCCGCTTCGTTACAAAACCATCCGCGACGCCCAAAACTATCCGGTGCGATTTAGCGAGGGTCTTTTTCAACAGCGGATGCAGTTGATGAAACAGCTTGAGCGCGGCTGAATGAGGAGGCTTTCAGATGCGAATCGAAATTCGACAAGGCGACATTACCGAACAGCCGGACATTGATGCCATCGTCAATGCCGCGAACACTGATCTGGTTCTTGGCTCCGGCGTGGCTGGCGCAATTCATCGCAAAGGCGGCGACATCATTGATCAAGAGGGGCGCAAACAGGCGCCTATTCGCCTGGGCGAAGCGGCAGTGACAACAGCGGGTGCGTTGCCGAATAAATTTGTCATTCACGCGGCGGCGATGGGATACACCAAAGAAGACGCGCTGGTTCCCAAGAAGCCGGGCACAGGTTCAAGCGCGGAAATAATACGCAACGCGACGACAAACAGTTTGCGCCGTGCCGAAGAACTGGCTTTACGGTCAATCGCCTTTCCGGCATTGGCTACAGGAGTCGCGGGCTTTCCGGTGGATGAATGCGCCGAAGTGATGATTGGCGCGGCGCGCGAGTATGCGGCGGCCAATCCGTCAAGCTCGATTGAACTGGCTGTCTTTGTACTTTTCACTGAGCGCGACTATCGAACCTTTGAACGAATAGCGAATAAATGAAAAAGGAAAGTCATGGTTTTTTTTGATGTAGATACGCAGCATGATTTTATGGACGCGGATGGCGCGCTGGCCGTGCCGGACGCCGAAGCAATGAAACCGAATCTGGAACGCTTGCTGCGCGCGGCTGGGGAACATCGCATCACAACCATTTCGTCGCGTTGCGCGCACGAACCCGGCGACCCTGAATTTCAAATCTTCCCGCCGCATTGTCTGGACGGTACGCGCGGCGCTGAACGCGTTTTTGCTGACTTACCGAATCTGCCTCATCGGGAAATTCCCGTGGATGCCGAAGCCGAGCCGCTGGCGCAACTGCCCGCAGGCAATCATTACATCGTCAAAAAGAAAGTCTTCGATCTTTTCTCAAACGCCTGGCTGGATGGTTTGCGGCAAGCAGGAGCATTCAAGAATCAGACCTGTGTCGTATTTGGCGTGGCGACCGATTATTGCGTGCGTGCGTGCGGGCTGGGGCTGGCTGCCGCTGGTGCTCGCGTGTTGCTGGTGGAAGATGCCATTCGCGGCGTGGCGACGGATACCACAACCCAAACGATGGAAGAGATGCGCACCGCCGGAGTTCAATTCACGACGACCAAGGCTGTGTTGAATGGATTGGCTGAAACACCGGCAGCCGCGTAACCAATTTCGAGCGTAACTGCTCAGCCCTCTGCCGCGTAGCGGCATCTGAATTTAGCCGTGGGTGAAGCCCACGGGACACGAGGGAAGCGCCTTCACGTCGCGTCAGCGACGTTTGAATTCAGGCACCGCTGACGCGGCGCGGGATTGCTTTACCCGCCTACCGTGGGTTTCACCCATTGGTATCTACACAAGTTCGTTAAGCATCTAACTGCCCTGAAAGGGCTGGATTCAATAGCCGGGGACATCGTCCCCGGAAGATGTTGGGCAGTATTCCGACCCTGAAAGGGTCGCACTGATCGTTGAACTTCGACCCTTTCAGGGTCGGAACGAATGGCGAACGCATCTGTGGACGTTGTCCACGGCTATTAACTACTGCCCTTTCAGGGCAAAGACCGCACACATCAGATTTGTATAGATACCAATTGGTTTCACCGACGGCTAAGGTCAGCCGCCGCGACGCGGCGAAGAGGCCTGAGCGGTTACCAGGCGGCGAAGAGATCAGAGCAGCTACTTTCAAGTTTGAAATTTAAGATGTGAAATTCAAAAGGGAGATACCCAAAGCTCGAATGAGTTATACCTACGAATATCCGCACCCATCAGTCACCGTTGATCTGGTGATCTTTACCATTGCTGATAACGACCTGAAAGTTCTGCTGATCCGTCGCGGCGGCGAGCCATTCAAAGGCCGCTGGGCGCTGCCGGGCGGATTCGTCGAGATTGACGAATCGTTGGAAAAGGCCGCCGCGCGGGAATTGAAAGAAGAGGCTGGCGTAACCAATGTCTACCTGGAACAGCTTTACACATTTGGGGAACCGAAACGCGATCCGCGTGGGCGTGTCATCAGCGTCTCTTACTTCGCGTTGGTGGACGCCGGGCGGCAGCGGATTCGCGCGGCTTCAGATGCCGTTGAGGCTGAATGGCATTCAGTTTTTGGCCAAAAGTCAGGAGCGAAACTGGCGTTCGATCACAAGAAGATTCTGGAATACGCGGTGTGGCGGCTGCGGAACAAGATCGAATGGACGACGGTGGGATATGAACTGCTGCCGAAGAAATTCACGCTGTCCGAACTTCAGCGCGTGTATGAGATCATTCTGCAAAAGCCAGTGGACAAACGAAACTTCCGCAAGAAAATCCTGGCGCAAGGCCAGATTCACGAACTGAACGAATCGCGCAGCGATGGCGCGCATCGTCCGGCCAAGCTGTATTCATTTCGAGAGAAGTGATTCAGAAACTGAGTCAGTACCGCGAGCGGTAGCGAGCGGACTTTCCGAATCCGCTATTGTGGGTTCCACGCTCGCTACCGCTCGCGGTACTGACTCGATGTTTTAGCGTCCTTTGAAAGCCATAAACAGGACGATGGCTCCAGCGATCAATCGGTACCCGATGAAGGCATAGGTTGAGTGCCGTTTCAGGTAGTTGAGCAGAAAAGCAATGCTGCCATATCCAACGACGGCGGAAACGACAGTCGCAACAATCAGGTTGACGACGCTTGCATCGGTCAGGAGATGGCGGGCTTCGCGCATTTCCAGAATGCCACTGGCGGCAACGGCAGGAATTGAAAGCAGAAAGGAAAAGCGCGCGGCGGCTTCACGCGTCATTCCGGCAAACAGCGCTCCGGCGATCGTCGTGCCTGAACGAGACGATCCCGGAATCAAGGCGAAGACTTGCGCAAAGCCAACGACCAATGCTTCGCGCATCCCGGCGTGCTCCATCTCGCGCCGACGATTGCCCACCTGTTCCGCCAGCCACAAAATCAACGCCCAAACGACCATACTGGTGCCGATGACCCAGAGGCTTTTGGTCAAATTACCTTCGATAATTTTCTTGGCCAGCAAACCAATGGTCGCAATCGGCAAGGTCCCGATGATGATCATCCAACCCATCCGAGATGCCTTGCGCGCCGTATAGCCGCGCTGCCCTTGCAGCCACATCATACTGCCCTGAATCCAGCCGAGCGAGATGCTCAGAATGTCATGGATGAAATAAATGATGACAGCCGCCAGGGTGCCCAACTGCATCACCGCCACAAAAGCCGTGATCTGCTGCGGCGACATTGTGGCGTCCAGCCCCATCAGTTTTTCAGCGACGATCAAATGACCGCTGCTGCTGACGGGAATGAATTCGGTGAGGCCTTGAATAATGCCGAGAATGATTGCTTGGAGGAGGTTCATAAGTTGAGTGAATCAGTGAATATTGATGGTGACGGGATTTGCTTCTCTGCCGGCTGCTAACAGCCTGACCTCGACCTGGCCGCGTCCGATCAAGCTGCGCGGCAGCCGCACGTTAGTCTGGATCAGGCCAACGAAGCTTATTTGCGGCCCGACGTAGGTAACTTCAGCCGGCGTCCCACCAATCGTGACTTGATAACTACCAAGAGATGTCTTGCCGCCTGTTCCAAACAGCACCAGAAAGTCCTGCTCCGATTCATCGCCAAATTCGATCGGAACGGCGACAAGCTTGTTTTGAACAGGATCGAATCTGCTGATAGGTTCATAACTGTCCGTGCCGTTAGCTTTCAGCCGGTAAAGAACCGCCGCGGGCAATCCCTTGCCTGATGCATCTGCGGTAAAGAAGGCCGGTTGAAAATCAGTGATGCTCAGATTGCCCTCTTTAACCACCGCTCCGTTGCGCATAATTTTGATGGAAGCCGTGGGAAAAGTGGATTGAGCGCTGACGCCGGGCGGGACTTGAAAGTTGATTTGATTCGGCGAAACGAAAAAGAGCGGCGCATCACGTTCCACGCCAGCCTCGTCTTTGATCTTGATGCTGGTTCCGGCCAACTCTGTCGGTAGCGGTTGAGTGGTTGCCACCTGCGTTGTTGCCGAGAGGTTCGAGCCGAATGCCGTAACAATGGCTTCTTGAGCCACGGTTGGATAACTGCAAAAGCCGGGGCGGTAGTTAAAGTCTGCCGATGAGACGACAGCAAGGCTGACTGGCGAGGCTTCAAAATTCGACTGGTCCAAACTCGACAAAAATAAAGGGCACGGAGTGAACACG
Organism: Blastocatellia bacterium; assembly: GCA_038211695.1. GTDB lineage: Bacteria > Acidobacteriota > Blastocatellia > RBC074 > RBC074 > RBC074. Next base: position 38,776 of record JBBQVH010000007.1, read on the forward strand.
TAACCAGGCTTGGTCGGGTAGATCACATAAGGGACGATGCCTGCTTTAATTCCAGGCACAGTCCAATTGCCATTCGCATCGGTTTGCCCAGTGAAATGCGTTGGATAATACCTTGGGTAACAAGGGCCACCTCCTGGCTCAGGGCCATTTACATGAATAGTAACTCCATCCATTCCTATGCCATTAAGCACAACGCGACCGGATACGCTGTAAGAAGAATAGACAATGAAATCAGCACCGGCGTCAGCCTTGATCCGATCCGAAAAAAGAGGGCTGAAGCTTTTACCTTGAATCTCACCTGGAGTCACACGATAAGTCGTTCCTTCTTCAAAACCGATTTGGCTCCATTTGCCATCAGCATCGGTTTGCACAGGCGGCGGCACGACGCCTGTGCCTGATACACGAGTGAACGTAATCGTCACACCTGGAAACGGCGGGCATGAAAGAGGCGGCTTGCAGCCTATGCATTCCCCTCTGACCTCACCAGCCAAGCTGAACGTCGCCGCAGTAGTTTTGGGTTGAGCCTTAGCTGTCACTTTAACCAACGAAAAGCCAATCACCGAAGCCAGTAATAAAAATGAAACCATGCCGATGAGAACGACAATAAAACCTCTTTGCTGTTTCACCACTTTCTCCTTTGGGTAAATCGGGGAGAGTTTTTTTCTAGCTTAGCTTTTGGATCAGGTAAGCTGATAAATCTGAAATCTTCACACGAACTTGCTGCATCGTGTCGCGGTCGCGAACGGTGACGGTGCCAGTGAGCGATGCATGCGCGGGGTCTTTGCCTTCGCCCAGGGTGTCGTAATCCACCGTGATGCAAAACGGCGTGCCGATCTCGTCCTGGCGGCGATAGAGTTTGCCAATGGCCGCCGTGTCGTCGTACACGGCACGCATCACGGGTTGCATGTCGCGTTTGATCTTTTTGGCGACTTCGACGATGCGCGGCTCGTTCTTTTTCAGCGGGAAAACGGCGACCTTGATCGGGGCAAGCTGCGGATGAAGCTTCAACACGACGCGGGTGTATTCGTCACTGAGCTTGCCGATGATCTGCCGGACTTTCTTCAGCAGTTCAACGCGATCTGCGCCGGGCAGATTGCAGGCGTCTTCCACGTCCAGCAGTGTCTGCGGCAAACCGGCGTCGGCAGCTTCCAGCGCAGCTTGAATTGTCTTCAATTGTTCGGCGGTTGGCATAACGGGTTCGCCTTTTGCCGTAGCCTTCTCCGCCTCGCCAATTTTCTTGCCAATGCTTTTCAGCGCGGCGGCGTTGGCTTCGCGCAAGACTGCGATCTCTTCAGGCTTCGGCTCGCCGACCAGTTCTTCGTTGTAGGCTTCGCACAGGAAGGCCAGCGTTGCGCGTGTTGCGCCTGCCGACGGTTCAATCACGTAAGGAATATATTTCGCGCCCTTCTTGCCCGTCGCCGGATCAACGAATTGATCGTCGAAGTAATCCAGCTTGCCTGTGCTGTCGGCATTGGCGGTCAGCTTCAATCGCTGCAAATCCGCTTCGGGAATGTCGCGGCTGTGGGCGGACAGATCGTAATCCTGCCGGTTGGCAATGCCTTCAAGTTCGCTGAAGCCGAGCGAGCCGGGGAACTTGTATTCAATGTCCACGGTCGCTTTGGCGTAATGCGCCAGCTCTTCTTTGGCTTGTTCTCGCTTCATCAACTTGGCGGGATCAAGTCCGAGAGTGATGTACCAATTGAAGCGCTGTTCGACCCATTCCTGATGAAGCTCTTCGTCGTTCTTTTCGCCGGGCTGTAAAAACTGCGGCGGCTTGCAGAAGAATTCGATCTCCATCTGCTCGAATTCGCGCGTGCGGAAAGTGAAATTGCCGGGCGTGATTTCGTTGCGGAATGCTTTGCCGATTTGCGCAATGCCGAAGGGCAATTTGCGCCGCATCGCCTGTTGCACGTTGTTAAAGTTGACGAAGATGCCTTGCGCGGTTTCTGGCCGCAGGTAGGCGATGTTTTCGTCGCTTTCGACCGGGCCGACGGTTGTTTTGAACATCAGGTTGAAATTGCGCGGATCGGTCAGATTGGCTGAACCACAGCTTGGGCATTTGCCATCTTGCAGATGATCGGCGCGGCTGCGTTTGCGGCAGTCAAGGCAGTCCACTAATGGATCGCTGAAAGTGGCTTCGTGGCCGGAATAGCGCCAGACCAATCGGTTCATCAAAATCGCAGCGTCCAGGCCTTCCATATCGTCGCGGTCATACACGACCGAACGCCACCAGGCGCGCATGACGTTGTTTTTCAATTCAACGCCCAACGGGCCGTAATCCCAGGTCGAGCCGATGCCGCCATAAATTTCCGAATTTGCAAAGATGAAGCCGCGCCTTTTGGACAGGCTGACAATCTTTTCCATGCTGGGTGCTGCCATTAGATACTGATGAACCTTTCGATTTGAACTAGATGGATTTTGTGCAGGGCAAAAGTGATGGCACAAAAATGAGGGGCGGATATTAGCAAACGAGTCCAAAGCGGTCAAAACTGGCTGTTGATGGCAAAAATCAAACAAGCCAACCACGCGATAAGCCGAGCCAGCCGCGTGGAAAAGCCTGCTGTACAATCGTTGGTGCGAAGTGTAATTTATCGCCGCTTTGCTTCAGGTAGGTACGCCCGCGTCCTCGCGGGCAAGCGTTTAGTGCAGACCGCCCGCGAGGACGCGGGCGTACCCAGGATTCCCAAGGAGATTTTGACCGAATGCAGACCATCATCGTGACCGGCGGAGCCGGATTCATCGGCGCAAACTTCGTCCGGTACGCGCTCAGCAAAACGGATGCCCGGTTGGTGATTGTGGACAAACTGACTTACGCGGGCAATCTGGCAAGTTTGGAAGCCCCGATGAAAGACCCGCGCGTCGAGTTCGTCGAAGGCGATATCGCCAACCAAAACCAGATGCAGTCGGTCTTCAACGAACATCAGCCGACTGCGGTCGTCAACTTCGCGGCGGAATCGCACGTGGATCGTTCGATTGATGATCCCTCGCCCTTTATTGAAACCAACATCACGGGCACCTTTGTCCTGCTAGAAACCGCGCGGAAATACACGGCCAAGTTACCCGAAGCGGAACAACGCGCTTTTCGCTTTCTGCACGTGTCCACCGACGAGGTGTACGGGACATTGGGCGCGACGGGCTTGTTTTCTGAAACGACGCCGTATGCGCCGAACTCGCCGTACGCGGCGTCAAAGGCTTCGGCTGATCATCTGGTGCGCGCCTGGCACGAAACCTTCGGCCTGCCGACGATCATCACCAACTGTTCGAACAACTACGGCCCACTGCAATTTCCCGAAAAGCTGATTCCGTTGATGGTGATCAATGCGATGGATGGAAAGCCGCTGCCGATTTACGGCGACGGCGGCAATATCCGCGATTGGCTGTATGTCGAAGATCATTGTTCGGGCATTCTGCTGGCGCTGCAAAACGGCACGCCCGGCGAGAAGTACAACATCGGCGGCGACAACGAACGCACCAACCTGCAGATCGTTGACCGCATCTGCGCCGAAGTCGAAAACGTCCTGCCCGCCGCTGAAAACCCCGCGCTGAAAGCTTTGGGCAAGACCAGTTATCAGGACTTGAGAGTCTTCGTCACTGACCGCCCTGGGCATGACAAACGCTACGCCATTGACGCGTCGAAGATTCGCGCAGAGTTGGGCTGGCAACCGGCTTATGATTTTGAATCGGGCTTGGCCACGACCATTCGCTGGTATTTCGAGAATCGTCCATGGTGCGAAACAGTGCTGGCAGGGAAATACGAGCGCGAGCGATTAGGAATGGGGGCGAAATGAAAGGCATCATCCTGGCCGGAGCCTCCGGCACGCGGCAGGCTGTCAATTGGTAACGATCTCACGCTGAAGAGGCAATGCAACAAGAAGAGGTAAAACAAAAAGAGGGAAAAGACAGTTGGTGGCGTTTTGTTCCCTTGATCTTGTACAGCGTAGGGCAGGTAGCTTTACGTGAATCCGGTGTCCCCCCGCCCCTTGCGATAATTCTCGCTGGATCAATTGTGTTTATACCGTCCTATTGGATACCTCCGCGAGTGAAGTATGGTTTCTGGAAATATGTTTTGGATACGGAGTACATATTGATCGGGGGAATGGCAGCGATTTACTACATCCCAGCTATTCTCATTCACAGGATTCCCAGTTGGGCGGCATATGGTCTACCTGTTTTTGTATTCGCGATCCTGTTCTATTTTCTGATGAAACCGTCTCGCGGAAAATTGCGAACAATTAGCTTTACCAAGTGGTTGCTTGTCAGTTTATCCATAGCAGTTTTTGTAGTGTTGCTTAGGACGTTCCTGTTCAGCACAAGATAGAAAGTGAATAAAAGTGAATAACGGTAACAAACAATGAAAGGCATCATCCTCGCTGGAGGTTCCGGCACGCGGCTTTATCCGATCACGATGTCGGTCAGCAAACAGTTGCTGCCGATTTATGACAAGCCGATGATCTATTACCCGCTCTCGACGCTAATGCTGGCGGGGATTCGCGAGATTCTGGTCATTACCACGCCGCAGGATCAGGCGCAGTTTCAGCGCTTGCTGGGCGATGGCAAGCAGTACGGCATTGATCTCAATTACGCCGTGCAGCCGAGTCCTGATGGCTTGGCGCAGGCATTCATCATCGGCAAAGAGTTTGTCGGGCGCGACAATGTGGCGTTGGTACTGGGGGACAATATTTTTTATGGCCACGGGTTGCCGGAAGATTTGCGGCGCGCGTTCGAGCGCAAAGACGGAGCGACGGTTTTTGCCTATCAAGTCCGCGATCCCGAACGCTACGGCGTGGTTGAATTCGATGGCGACGGGCGCGCGATCAGTCTGGAAGAGAAACCCGCGAATCCGCGTTCGCATTGGGCGGTGACGGGATTGTACTTTTACGATAACCGCGTGCTGGACGTTGCTGCCAACTTGAAGCCATCGCCGCGCGGCGAACTGGAAATTACAGATGTGAACAAAGTCTATCTGGAATGGAGCGAGCTTCACGTTGAAAAGCTGGGGCGCGGCATCGCGTGGCTGGACACCGGCACGCACGAATCGTTGCAGCAGGCATCCAGCTTTATTCAGGTGTTGCAGGAGCGGCAAGGGTTGATGGTGTCGTGTTTGGAAGAGATCGCCTACCGCGAAGGCTGGATGACGGCAGAAGAAGTGGCTCGCATCGCCACGCCGATGAAGAAGAACGAGTACGGGCAATACCTGCTGCGAATGCTGGAACAAGAGAATCAGAACCGAGAGCGGTAGCGACCGGGTTAGTGGCGCAAGCAGAGTTGGTGGCGCGTAAAAAAGTGCCGCTACTGATTCGCAAACCTAGTTCACCGCAGAGACACAGAGGCCGCTGAGCAAAACGCAGAGAGATTGTATTGGAAAGTTTGAGCCTCTTTTCTTCTCTGCGAAAGCTCAGCGTTCTCCGCGCCTCTGCGGTGAATTCATCATTATCTTTCTTGTGCCGCGCGAGAAATCAGAGATTGTTATGAAGATCACCCAAACAGAAATTCCCGGAGTTGTCTTGCTTGAACCGCAAGTCTTCCGTGATGAGCGCGGCTTCTTTCTGGAAAGCTACAACCAACAGAAATATCGCGAGGCGGGAATTGAATTGACCTTCGTGCAGGACAACCATTCGCGTTCGCAACGCGGCACGGTACGCGGACTGCACGCGCAGGTCAATCGTCCGCAGGGCAAGCTGGTTCGCGTTATCGAAGGCGAAATCTTTGACGTGGCCGTGGACGTGCGGCGCGGTTCGCCACACTTTGGCGAATGGGTGGGCGCGTGGCTGTCGGCGGACAATCATCGCCAGATTTATGTGCCACCGGGGTTTATTCACGGCTTCGCCGTGATCAGCGAACTGGCCCAGGTCGAATACAAATGCACGGACTTTTACGACCCGTCATCCGAAATCAGTGTGCTGTGGGACGATCCTGAAATCGGCGTGACCTGGCCGCTGGGAGAAATCGGCGCGCCCATCCTGTCGAAGAAAGATCTGGCCGCCAAGCCGCTGCAGCAACTGATGGACGTGCTGCCGTGGTTTGAAGACAAGTGAAACCACAGATGAACACAGATGAACACAGATCGTCAGAATCAATTCGTGTTCACGGGTGGCTAATTTTGAAGGAAATGCCATGAAAGTTCTGATCACAGGTGCGGGAGGTCAACTCGGCTGTGCGCTGCAAACGGCGTTGGCTGACCACAAAGTCATCGCGTTGACGCGTGCGCAGTTCGACATCACGCAGTTCAATGACGTGCGCGAAGCCATCCGTGCGCATCGCCCGGATATTGTGATCAACGCGGCGGCCTATACCAACGTGGATGGCGCGGAAAGCGATGTGGCAGGCGCGTACAAACTGAATACCGTCGCGCCGCGCAATCTGGCCGTTGCAACGTCTGATTTGAACCTGCCGCTGGTTCACGTTTCGACTGATTATGTGTTCGATGGGCTGGGCGAAAAGCCCTATCACGAATACGACCAGACCAATCCGCTTTCGGTTTACGGCAAAAGCAAGCTGGCGGGCGAACAGGCCGTTGCGTCGCTCAACCCCCGGCATTACATTGTGCGCACTGCGTGGCTTTATCATCACCAACCCGCCAGCGGCAAAAACTTCCCGAAGACGATGCTGGCGCAGGCGCTTCAACATGACCGTGAATTCGTTCGTGTGGTCAGCGATCAATACGGTTCGCCGACATACGCGCCGCATCTGGCCGCCGCCATTGGGCAGTTAATTGAAACCGGCGCGTACGGCGCGTATCACCTGGCGGGCAGCGGCGGCACAAGCTGGTTTGAACTGACGCGGCGCTTGTACCAGCTTTTTGATGTGAAAACCGAAGTGCAGCCATGCGCAACTTCGGAATATCCGCGACCGGCGACACGTCCCCGCTATTCAGTGCTGACGACCATCCAGGAGCCACAGATTTTGCTGCCCGCTTGGGAAGAAGGCCTGGCCGCGTTTGCCAACGCGATGCGGTGAGAGAATGTCGCCGCTTGCAGTTGCCATTCGCCTTCGGCCAAAATGCGCGTCGTTCCATTCCACTTTGAAGTAACTCAAATTTCCTGCCTGGCATTACCAAACAAGCTCGCCAGTCAATATTCGGAGGTTTTTTTCATGAACAGTCGCCGCAGAATGTTTGTCTACTTGTCTCTTTTTTTCGTCCTATTCAGTTTCGTTATTTCGCCGCCGCAACACGCGCAGAGCGGGCCGGGCCGGTCGGAGATTTCGCTTGATAAAGCAGAGCGAATTTCTGACGGTGGGTTTGTGATTGTGCAATCTGTTGATGGCAGAACCTGCCGCAAAATGACAGAGGCCGAAACCACAAACTTGCGTCCCGCCGCCCGTCAGGTTGATCTGCGTTCGATTTCAGATGGGCGCTTGAATGCCGCTGAACAGCAAGGGTTAAAAATCACCTTGCGCGGGACGCAGCAACTGGAAACGTTCCCGGCTGCCAAACAGGCATTTTTGCGCGCCGCTGCCAAATGGGAAGCAATCATTCAAACGCCGATCACCATCATTATTGACGTGGATTTCGGGCCGACATTTTTCGGCCAGACATATCCGTCGGCGGACATCATTGGCGCGACGGCTGATCAACAGCTTCTCGTCAGCAATCAGTACGCGGCAGTCCGCAGTGTCTTGATCTCGAAATCGGCGGATGCCCGTCAAGTGCAGGTTTTCAGCGCGCTGCCCGCAAGCAGCTTGCCGACCGATCTGGGGACAACGCAGACCGTAGGCGCTGAAACTCCCGTTTTGCGCGCTCTGGGTGCGCTGGCGCCTGTGGCCGATCCAGTCGCCGAAGCGCAGTTTGGCCCTCCGCCAGCCATTGGGTTCAACTCCGCTTTCACTTTCGACTTCGATCCCAGCGACGGAGTAGATGCGGGCAAGATTGATTTCGAGGCGGCTGCTTTGCACGAAATCGGCCACGCGCTTGGCTTTATTTCAAATACCGGCAACAAGGAGCTTACTCCAACCAGCACGCTTGCTCCCTCCATCTGGGATATTTTCAGGTTTCGCCCAGGCGTGTTGACGCTGGGTTCGGTTACCAGCAATCAGCGCATTCAGATTGCCGGAGGCGAACAAAGCTTCTTTGTTGGCGATGCCGTTCTGGCCATGTCAACGGCCACAACATCGGGCACTGGCGGCGATGGCCAGCAGGCCAGCCACTGGAAAGACGACGTACAGACCGGGCAGTACATTGGCGTGATGGACCCGACCGCCAGCAATGGCTTGCGCGAAACAGTCACTGCCGCTGACCTGACGGCGCTCAGCTATTTCGGCTACAAGATCAATTCAGGCGCGGCAATCACTGAACTGCTTTCGGTGGACGACAACACGCGCGAAGAAGTGCTGCCACTGAACGGCGCGATGGTCGTCAATCGCTTCACGCCTTCGCGCTATCCGTCCACGTTCCAGGCGCTGCGCGTACAACTGCCCGCGCCCAGCGACGGCACTTCGCCGGTCGGCCAGCAATTGCGCGTAGTAGCTTTTGTTGACGCAAATCGCATGGGACTGCCGCCTGCCAATCCGACTTTGATTGTTGATCGCACCATCACGATTCCGGCTTTGGCTTCGGGGCGGTTGACTGAAATCCTAATTCCCAACCCGCCGACTGTGAATGCGGGCGACCTGTATGTTGGCGTGCAATCTTCCAGCCCCAGCGTGTTGGTTGGCGGCGACCGCAGTGGGCGGCAACAGCGCCGTTCGTTCATTTCGACCAATAACGGTGCGAGTTTTACTCCGCTTCAGAACGCATCAAATGCGCCACTCAACCTGATTCTGCGCGTTGAGTTGGGCAACACCTTCGGCACGGTTGCGACGGCTTCGCCCAATGCGCTCAGCCCCAGCGCGGTTGCGCCCGGCAGCGCGGCGTTCACGCTGACGGTGCAGGGCAATAGTTTATTGCCGGGTTCAGTTGTGCGCTGGAACGGTAGCGATCGCGTGACGACTTACGTCAATGCCGGGCAACTAACGGCGCAGATTACGGCGGCGGATGTAGCGGCGGCGGGCACGGCAAGCGTGACGGTATTCAATCAGGCGGGCGGTGATTCGGCAGGGCTGATGTTTAACATCACGGCTAACAACCCAACGCCGACGATTGCCAACATTACCCCAAACGCGGCTGCGGCTGGATCAGCAGCGCAGGTGACAGTCAGCGTTTTCGGAACAAACTTCACGTCGCAATCGGTCGTTCGCGTGAATGGCGAAAATCGCCCGACGACATTCGTCAGCAGCACGCAGCTTGATGCGACGATTCCGGCCAGTGATCTGACCGCCGCTGGAAGCAAGACGATTTCAGTAGCAACGCCCGCGCCCGGCGGCGGCGCATCGAATGAAGCCAGTCTCTCAGTTATCGCGTGCAACTTTTCGCTCAGCCGCACCGGCCACACCATCTCTTCGACGGGTACGGCCACGGGGAACACGCTAACCACGTCCGGCGCATGCGCGTGGACGGCAGTGCCGGGCGCCGCTTGGATCACGATGACCAATCCGGCCAGTGGAAACGGCGCGGGCAAATTCGTGCTGAATTATTCAGTCGCGGCGAACACCGATGCGGCGGGCCGAACGGGAAGTATCAGCATTGCTGGTGTCACCGTTCCGATTCGCCAGTTAGGCCGCACTGCCATTGTTTCAGCGGCAAGCTTCGGCGCATCGCTCGCGCCCAATTCCATCGGCACAATTTTCGGTTCAAATCTGGCCAAGAGCACACAGGTGGCAACCACGCAGCCGCTGCCGACCAGTATTGGCGGAACGACAGTGGGCGTGCTTGACCCTGCAACCGGCACCACGCGCGCGGCACCGTTATTCTTTGTTTCGCCGAGCCAGATTAACTTCTTAATGCCTTCGACCGCTCCAGCCGGTACCTCCATCGTCAGCGTTTCGGTGGATGGCGTTTCAGTCGCCGATAGCGTCGTGACGCTGACCGCTGTGGCGCCAACGTTGTTTACCGCCAATGCCACGGGCAAAGGTTTGGCAGCGGCGGTTGTGTTGCGCGTCAAAGCGGATGGCACGCAAATCTTCGAACCGCTTTCACGCTTCGATGCGACGCAGAATGCAGTCGTGCCCGTGCCGATTGATTTCGGTGCTGATACAGATCGCATCTTTTTGCTGCTGTATGGCACGGGCATTCGTGGGCGTACTGCCTTGACCGCCGTCAGCGTTCAAGCCGGTGGCACGGACGCAACGGTATCTTATGCCGGGCCGCAGAATGATTTTGCCGGGCTTGATCAGATCAATGCCGAATTGCCGCGCATTCTGAAAGGCCGCGGCGAAGTGACGGCCAATCTGATCGTAGATGGCCGATCCGCGAACGCGGTGACCGTTACGATCAAGTAGCAGAAGAGAGACGGAGGGGTAGAGGGACGGAGGGAGACTTTTTTCTTTCGTTCCCTCTATCCCTCCGTCCCTTCATCCCATAATCCCGCCGTAACCATCCCCGTCCTGCCAGCGTCTTCCGTCTTGTCAGATTCTTCCGGCTGGCTTTATAGTCGCGCCGAATTCCGCACCAACAAATCAACATACAAGAGGCAAGAGGAACGCTTATGCGAAAGATTACGTTTAGCCGCTGGCTGACGGCGCTGCTGTTTTGCGCGCTGGCCGTTGCAACTGCGGTTGCTCAAAGCAAACTGACGAATCCTAAAGACCATTTCGGATTCAACATCGGCGACGATTACCAACTGGCGAACTACACGCAGTACGAGGCCTACATCAAAAAGCTGGATGCGGAATCCGACCGGATGAAGCTGGTCGAAATGGGCAAATCCGCCGAAGGCCGCACGATGTACACGGCAATCATCACCGCGCCGGACAACTTCAAGAAGCTTGACCGGTACAAAGAGATTGCCGCGCGGTTGGCGCACGCCGAAGGCTTGACCGATGAGCAGGCGCGCGCATTGGCCAAAGAAGGCAAGGCCGTGGTCTGGATTGATGGCGGATTGCACGCAACCGAAGTTTTGGGCGCGCATCAACTGATCGAAACCATCTGGCAATTGAATAGCCGCACTGACGAAGAAACGCAGCGGCTGCTGAATGACGTGATCATCCTTTGCTGTCTGGTCAATCCCGATGGAATGGAATTGGTTTCAAACTGGTATATGCGCGAACAGGACACGGCCAAACGCAACTATCAAAGCATCCCTCGCCTGTATCAAAAGTACATCGGGCACGACGACAATCGCGATTTTTATATGTCCACGCAGCCGGAGACTACAGCCGTCAACCACGTCTTCTATCACGAATGGTTTCCGCAGATTGTCTACAACCATCACCAGACGGGGCCTGCGGGCACGGTGATGTTTGCGCCGCCGTTTCGCGATCCGTTCAATTACAACTTTGACCCGCTGGTGCCAATCGGCATTGATCTGGTGGCGGCTTCGATGCACACGCGCTTTCTGGCCGAAAGTAAACCCGGCGTGACGATGCGCTCCGGTTCCAGTTATTCCACGTGGTGGAACGGCGGATTGCGCACGACGGTTTACTTTCACAACATGATTGGCTTGTTGACCGAAACCATTGGCAGCCCGACGCCAATGGAGATCCCGCTGGTATTGCGCAATCAGTTGCCGCGCGCTGACCTACCTTCGCCGATTGCGCCGCAGAAATGGCACTTCCGCCAATCCATTGATTATTCGATTACCGCCAATTGGGCAGTGTTGGACATTGCGTCCAAGCATCGCGAAGGCTTCCTGTTCAACATTTATCAGATGGGACGGAACTCAATCGAGCGCGGCAATCGTGATAGCTGGACCGTGACGCCGCACGAAATTGCCGAAGCGCAAGCCGCGCTGGATAAGGAGCGTCAAAGCCAGCAGGCGCAGCGCGGACAGGGCGGGCGCGGCGATAGTGAGCCGGATGCAGGCGGCGGGGGCGGAGGCCGTGGCGGATTCGGTGCTCCGACGCCGCTGAAATACTACGAGATGCTGCGGACGCCGGAACGCCGCGACCCGCGCGGATACATCATTTCTGCGGGGCCGTGGAACCAGCCTGACTTTCCGACCGCGACCAAGTTCGTCAATGCGTTGATCAAAAATGGCATCACGATTCATCGTGCGACCGCCGACTTCACGGTCAACGGCAAGTCCTATCCGGCTGGGTCGTATGTCGTCAAAGCCGCGCAGGCATTTCGCCCGCACGTGCTGGACATGTTCGAACCGCAAGATCACCCGAATGATTTTCAATATCCGGGCGGCCCTCCGATTCCGCCATATGACAACGCAGGCTGGACGCTGGCCATGCAGATGGGCGTGAAGTTTGACCGTATTCTCGAAGGCTTTGACGGGCCGTTTGAGAAGATCAAAGGCTTTGCCAAACCAACGGCTGGCAAGGTACCGCTGGCATCGAACATGGTGACGTATGTCTTAAGCCCGCAAGCCAATGATTCGTTTATCGCGATCAACCGATTGCTGAAAGACGGCGAAGACGTATACCGGAGCACTCAACCGCTGAAGGCCGCAGATAAAATGCTGCCGCCGGGCACGATCTTCATTACTGCAAAGCCGGGAACAGCCGCGCGGCTGCAAAAGATTGCGACTGAGTTGGGACTGAGCTTTGGCGGGATGACCTATAAACCGCAGGTGGAAATGTTCAAGCTCAAACAACCGCGCATCGCGTTGTGGGATCGTTACGGCGGTTCGATGCCGTCGGGATGGACGCGCTGGATTCTGGAACAGTTCGAATTTCCTTTTACGGTCGTTTATCCGCAGACCTTGGATGCGGGCAATCTGGCCGATAAGTTTGATGTGATTATTTTTGTTACCGGCGCGATTCCGGCGCGTGATGCTCGCGCTGGCGGCGGGCCAGCAGTGGGCGATGAACCCGGATTTGGGCGAACGCCAAAAGCAGAAGAGATACCCGCCGAGTTTCGCGGCTGGCTGGGCAATGTCAGTGCCGGCAAAACGGTGCCGCAACTGAAGTCCTTCATCGAAGCAGGCGGAACCGTTCTGACCATCGGCACTTCGACCAATCTTGGTTACCATTTGAATTTGCCGATGGCCAGTGCGTTGACGGAAAAGACGGGCAGCGGAGACGAGCGTCCCTTGAACCGCGACAAATACTACATCCCCGGCTCGCTGTTACAGGTCAGTGTGGATAACACAAATCCATTGGCGTATGGCCTGCCGGAAAAACTGGATGTCTTTTTTGATAATAGTCCGGTTTTTCGACTGAAGCCGGAAGCTGCGTTGAAAGGACTGAAACCCGTGGCGTGGTTTGATAGCGCGCAACCTTTGCGTAGTGGCTGGGCCTGGGGGCAGAAGTATTTGCAGGATGGCGTCGCTGTTGTTGATGCCAGCTTCGGAAAGGGTAAGCTGTTTCTGATTGGCCCCGAAATTTTGTTTCGAGCACAGCCCCACGGAACTTTTAAACTGTTATTCAACGGGATTTATTACGGAGCATCAGAGCTTGTAAAGTAAGGATCGTGAAATAGAAAAATCCTCGTTACCTGAAGAAGTTATTCCAAAGGTAACGAGGATTTTTGTAATTTGGCCTGGCTCAAACCACAGCACGACGGCCCGTGAAAAGCTGAATCACCAGCACCACTGCTGCAATCACCAACAACGCGTGAATCAAACTACCACCGACACCGCCAATAAAGCCCAACAGCCATAACACGATAAGAACTGCCAAAACTGTCCACAACATAGTTTGCCTCCTTTTGGTTAAGTCTCACCCTATGGGGAGAGAGTCTGTCGTTTCGTTACCTGAAATTGCTTTAGCAATGACTATACCAATAGCAGAATCATGTTGAGTGATGATGCTTAATTATACGTAATGAAACTCTTACAGATTTGGGCTGGAGTCCTTGTTCTGAGTGAATGAAAAGATGTACGTACCCTATCTAAACAATCCGTATGTCTGAACTACAGCTTGATCGTGCAAAATAAAAACGTAGCTGTGAATCGGCGTCGGTCAATGCCTGACTTCCAATTCTCAGCTACGGCCTTGTACGGAGTTTGATGTAGGCACGGTCTGCGTGATGTCGGACGAAGATGGCAAGCGTAGGCGCTTGCGATGCTGTTGGGTCTCTGTTTTCAAGCACGGCTTGACCTGAGAAATCAAAAACCGCATCATAAGTCGTCCTTTCAACAAGCATTTCGGAACCATCATTATTGAGTTGAACTGAGTTGAAGATAAGCGAATCCGACAGCTATTTGTGCGTCAAAAGGACGTATTGCAAGGGAACCTGAAACCGGCTGGCACTTTTCGATGAATCCAATCACCCGCGGTCTTATTCAACTTCAAGAACTTACTTTGCTCGTAGGGCGCGTGATGCGGGGCCTTCTCAAATCGCCGCGTTATGGGCGCGAGATCATCCAGCAAATGGACGTTCTGGGCTTTGGCAGCTTGGCCATTATTCTTTTGACCGGAACCTTTACTGGCATGGTACTGGCGCTTAATTCCGCTAGTACGCTGCAAAAGTTCGGCGTGCAGAGCGTGACCGGGCAGTTGGTCGCGGCCAGTTTGATTCGTGAACTGGGACCAGTGCTGACATGTCTGATGCTGGCCGGACGTGTCGGATCAGGCATTGCGGCGGAACTCGGTTCGATGCTGGTCAGCGAACAGATTGACGCGATGCGCGCGCTGGGCACTGATCCGGTCAAAAAGCTGGTCACGCCGCGAATCATTGCGCTGGTCATTGCAGCGCCGGCGCTGACCGTTATCTGCGACTTCGTTGGGATTTTGGGCGGATTACTGATCGCACTGTCAATGTTGCACCAGCCGTCGTCAACTTTTATGTCTTCGGTGATGGAAGCGATCAACTACAACGAAATTATCGGTGGACTGATCAAGCCAACTGTATTCGGTTTCATTATTGCGCTGGTCGGTTGTCACAAAGGCATGAGCACGACAGGCGGTACCGTCGGCGTGGGGCGTTCAACCACACAGTCGGTGGTCAATGCTTCGATCCTGGTCATCGCCGCGGATTTCCTGCTTTCGAAGATCATCATCACGCTGTTGCTTGAACCGAGGTAACCGGATCGGGGCCGGATCGAGATTTGATCACTATGCCATCTAATCCATATGCCATAGAGTTTCGTGAAGTATCGCTGGCCTTCGGCGACAACGTCATCCTGGATCGCGTCAGCTTCGGTGTGCGGTATGGCGAATCGAAGGTCGTCATGGGCGGTTCGGGCACCGGCAAATCCACGTTGCTTCGTCTGGCGCTGGGCTTGCTCAAACCTGACTCCGGCCAGATCTTTATTGACGGCGAAGACATTACCGACAACAAAGAAGAAGAGATGATGCAGGTGCGCCGCAAGATCGGAATGGTTTTTCAGGAAGGCGCGCTTTTTGACAGCCTGTCGGTGTATGACAACGTGGCCTACCGGTTGCGCGAACAGCGATTGCCGGAAGATCAGATTGAACCTGTCGTCAAACGCATGCTTCACTTCGTTGATCTGGATGACGCGATCAACAAGATGCCGAATGAGCTTTCAGGCGGCATGCGCCGGCGCGTGGGCATTGCCCGCGCACTGGTTGGTAATCCGCGCATTATCTTGTACGACGAACCGACCGCCGGGCTTGATCCCATTACCGCGCGGACGATCTGCGAATTGGCATTGAAGCTGCGCGATCTGGAAGAAGTCTCTTCCATTTACGTTACGCATCGGCTGGAAGACATTGACGTGCTTTCCAGCGAATACGTTCTGCGTGACGATTTCGGCAACTTGCGCTTCGAACACGAAGGCGACACGCTGTGTTTGATCAATACCAAGTTTATTATGCTCAAAGATGGCGATGTCATCTTCAGCGGAAGTGACGAACAGATGCGGGTGTCTGAAGATCCTTACATCCAGAAGTTTCTTCATAAACGATAATCGTGCATGGAGTTCAGCCTAAAGCCTGAACTCCATGCCTTTGGGAGAGAATTTATGCCGCAAAATAAACCTGTAGGATTAGCTGGATTGCGCGTTGGATTGCTGGTACTGCTTGCGCTGGCGATTCTGGTTTTAGTGATTTTTGCCGTCAGCGGTGATTTAAAGCTCCCTGGCTTTGGCAAAACGGCCACCGTTCGCACGGACATGAATAGTGTGGATGGATTACGGAAAGGCGCGGAAGTGCGCCTTTCCGGGAAAAAGATCGGCAGTGTCAGCGACATCAAATTCAGCGATCAAATCCCCAGCTCTGCGAACGCTCCGAACAATATTGAAATTTACATGGCGATTGATGGGAAGATTGATGGTCGTGCCGCCGTGGAGCGCATTCGCAGCGATTCGGTCGCCACGCTCAAGACGGCAGGGGTGCTGGGAGATAACGTGATTGATATTTCGCCAGGCACGCGCACCGGCAATGCGATCAACAATGGCGATAAAATTCCCAGTGTGGCGCAAAAGAGCATGGGCGATATTTTGAATACGGCGCAGACCGCAATGGGGAACGTCAATGACATCTCCAAAAATGTGAATGAGATGATTGGCGATCTACGCACGGGCAAAGGCACCGCAGGACGCTTTCTGAATGATGAAACCCTGTATGTCAATTTGGATACGACCGTGCGACAGGCGGAAAAGCTGCTGGCGTCAATTCGCGAAGGCGAAGGCTCGGTTAGCCGTCTGATAAATGATCCAGCTTTATATAATCAGGCGACGGAAACAATAAATCAGCTTCGCGGCATTTCAGAACAGATCAACACTCAGCTCAACAGCGGTAAAGGCACGTTGGGCAAACTGCTCAAGGATGAAGAGCTTTATAATCGCGCGAACCAACTGGTTGCCAAAGTTGATCAAATCTCTACCCGGTTGGATAACACGATCAAGAAGGTTGAAAGCGGCGAAGGCAATCTGGGCAAATTGGTCAATGACGAAAAGCTGTATGCCGATGCCCGCGACACGGTCACGACGCTGAAAGGCATTGCGGCAAGGCTGGAAAAAGGTGAGGGAACCGCCGGATTGCTGCTGAAGGACGAAAAGCTTTACAACAATATCAACACCCTGTCGGGTGAAGTCACCAAGCTGATTTACGACTTCCGGCAGAATCCGAAAAAATATCTGTCGGTTAAGGTCACGATCTTTTAGTCAGACCGGGACAAGAGACAAATCGCAAAAGGCAGAAATGGGAAGAGTTACTTCTCCCCATTTCTGCCTTTTGCTTTTCGATCTCATTCCAATGGGAATTCCGCCTCGCGCCATGCCTTGATGCCGCCCGCCATCGAAAGCACGTTGGTGTAATCCATCTTTTGTAGGTTATCTCCTGCCAGAGCCGACCGGTACCCGCCGCCGCAATACAACACGACCTCCGCTGATTTATCGGGGACGATCTTTTCGATGTCGCGTTCGATGATGCCGCGCCCCAGATGCTTTGCTCCGGCGGCGTGGTCTTGCGCAAATTCGTGGTCTTCGCGCACGTCAATGAAGTGAAAAGCCTCGCCCGCATCCAATTTCTGTTTGACTTCGGCGGCGGTGATTTCGCGGACGCGCGAGCGAGCGTCTTCGCAGAGTTTTTCAAATGCTTCCGAATGCTTCATTTTTGATTCCTTCCTTTTGGGGTTATGAGTTTTCATCGGCCACGATTTGCACCAGCACATCGCCTGGCGAAACGATCTGGCCGGTGGTGACTTTGATCGCCTCGACCACGCCGTCAGCAGCGGCGCGAATCGTTTGTTCCATCTTCATCGCTTCCAAAATCAGCAACGCTTCTCCGGCGGTGACGTGCTGCCCTTCACGGACCAGAATCTTCAAGACCTGTCCGGGCATGGGCGAACTGGCCGCGCCCGCTTCCGTTGCCGATTGCGGCAGCGGGTGGCGAGGCAGGCGAATGATCGTGCGTGAACCCAGCGATGAATGCACATACAGCCGGTCGTCAGTTTCGGTAATGCGGAATGCTCGCTGCACGCCATCCACCATCATATGAAGCTGGCGAAGCTGGCCTAGCTCACAATCCACAATCTCAACAATCACACTCGCGCCCATTGCCTGGACTTCGAATCTGTCCCCAGCGATGTGTCTCCACGAGACTTCCGTCTGCTGCTCGCCGGATTGCAGTTTGATCGAGGGATTGCGGTAGGGGTTGTTGCGATAGCCCGGCGGAATTTCTGAGAGCAGGGGACTGGCTGCTTGCCACCTTTTTTGCAGATAAAGCGCAGCGGCAATCAACGATGCCCGGTCAAGTTGTTCGTCAACGTTGCCAACCAATTCACCAAGATGTTCCGCGATGAAGCCTGTATGCGCTTCGCCGTTGCGGAATCCTTCGTGTTCAATCACCCGAATCAGAAATTCCTGGTTGGACGGCACCCCTTGAATCGAAGCCTGTCGCAACGCCTGGCTGAGTGTGCGAATCGCTGTCTGCCGGTCAGCAGCGTGAACAATCAACTTTGCCAGCATGGGATCATAATGAATGCCGACCTCGCTTCCGCGTTCGACGCCCGCATCAACGCGCAAGCCCCGGATGTGTTCGGGCAAATGCCAATCGTGAATCGTGCCAGTGGCCGGGAGAAAGCCGCCCGCTGGGTCTTCGGCATAAAGCCGCGCTTCGATGGCATGGCCTGATGCTTTCAACTCTTCCTGCACAAACGGCAGCGGCTTGCCTTCGGCAATCTCAATTTGTAGCTTGACCAAATCCAAACCAGTGATGGCTTCCGTCACCGGATGTTCGACCTGCAACCGCGTGTTGACTTCGATAAAGTAGAACTCACCATCTGGCGCGAGAATAAATTCGACTGTCCCGGCATTTGTGTAGCCAATGGCTCGTCCAATGTTGATCGCTGCTTCGCACATGCGCGTGCGAAGTTCCGCGCTAACCGCAGGCGACGGGCTTTCTTCAATAATCTTTTGATGGCGGCGTTGCAGCGAACAGTCGCGCTCGAACAGATGAACTAGATTGCCGTGCGCATCGCCAAAAATCTGTATCTCGACGTGCCGGGCGTGTTCGATGAATTTTTCCAGCAGCAGCACGCCATTGCCGAATGCTTTCTCCGCTTCGCGCCGCGCCGATTCGATGGCTTCGGCGATTTCGCTTTCGGACTGTACAACGCGCATCCCTTTGCCGCCGCCGCCTGCCGAAGCCTTGATCAAAACCGGGAAGCCAATTTTCAGGATTTCCGCGCGCAACGTTTCGTCCGCCTGCCCTTCGCCGTCGTAGCCGGCCACAACGGGCGCGCCTGCTGCTGCCGCAAGCTTTCGCGCCGGGCTTTTCAATCCCATTTTGCGAATGGCATCCGGTGCTGGGCCGATGAAGACAATATCCGCAGCCGCGCAGGCTTCAGCGAACTCGGCATTTTCCGACAAGAAACCATAGCCGGGATGAATCGCATTTGCGCCGGTCAACTTCGCCGCTTCAATAATCTTTTCGGCGTCCAGATAAGAGTCTTTGGCTGGTGCCGCGCCAATGTAAACCGCTTCATCGGCGAAGCGGACGTGAGACGCATTGGCATCAGCGTCGGAATAAACAGCGACGGTAGCAATGCCCATTGCGCGGCAAGTGCGCATGACGCGCAAGGCAATCTCACCGCGATTGGCGATCAGGATTTTGCAAAATACTCTTTCGGTCATGATTGGTATAGATCGGGTGTCAGGTGCTGGGTTTTAGGTTTCAGTGCCGTCCGCCTCTCAAGCTTCGCATCAATCCGCTCAGCATTTTTCCTACTTCGGTGCAGCGATTAAAGATTGGTTCAATCTCTTCCGGCGGCAGATATTTCAACATCTCAACGGCAGTCCAGTATGTTTCCAGCATCTTCAGTGATCCTTCAGACCACGAAAGCCGTTGAATATATTCACCAAGAGCTTCTCTTCCTTGCCCGTCGGCAATGTAGGCAGGCACATGAGTCGCTGCTTTTCTGATGTCGGCGATCAGGCCGTAACTTTCGCTCTTCGGCAGCTTTTCAGTCAGCTTGTAACATTCGACAAGCAATTCCATTGCTTTCTGCCAGACTTTCAAATCACGGTAGCTCCTAATTTCGTCTTTACCTTCAGCCATCATTACCTCCTACTGAAACCCAAAACCTGTAACCTAAAAACTGATGCCTCAAACAGGCCATGTGTTTTAACCATCAGTCAGTGCCTGAACACGCCCCATTCCATCGTACCTTCAAACGGTTTTTGATAAGCGGCCATCAGCGCAATCGCCAGCACAGTACGCGTTTCGCGAGGGTCAATGATGCCATCATCCCACAGCCTTGCCGTCGCGAAATACGGATCGGATTCTTTCTCGATCTGCGCTTCCAGCATCTGTTTGGCCATCGCCTGCTTGGCTTCGTCAATGGGGACGCCAGCGCGAGCGGCGGCATCGCGTTTGATGATGTCCATGACGCCGGCCAGTTGCGGCCCGCCCATCACGGCGATGCGGTGATTAGGCCAGGTGAAGAGAAACCGCGGATCGTAGGCTCGACCGCACATGGCGTAATTGCCCGCGCCGTAACTGCTGCCGATCATCACGGTGATTGCAGGCACGGTTGAATTCGAGACGGCGTTGATCAGCTTTGCGCCATTGCGGATGATGCCTTGTTCTTCGTAGCTGCGCCCGACCATAAAGCCCGTGATGTTTTGCAGAAAGATGAGCGGGATGTTTTGTTGATTGCAGAGCGCGATGAACTGCGCGCCTTTGGCTGCGGATTCAGACAGCAGCACGCCGTTGTTGCCCAGAATGCCCACCAGAAAGCCGTGAATGCGCGCCCAGCCGGTGATGAGCGTTGCGCCGTAGCGCGATTTGAATTCTTCGAAGCGGGAACCGTCAGCGATGCGAGCGATCACTTCTTTGACATCGAAGGGCACGCGCACGTCAGGCGAAGCGATGCCCAGCAATTCATCGGCGGGATAGTGCGGCTCTTCGCTGGCTTCGCGATGTGGCGAGATGCTTGGTTGCAAATGCGCGACAATCTGGCGGGCGATGCGCAGGCTGTCCAGTTCGTTTTCGGCCAGATAATCAGACAGGCCGGAAATCTTCGAATGCATCTCAGCGCCGCCCAAACTCTCTTCGTCCACAATTTCGCCGGTCGCCATCTTCACCAGCGGCGGGCCGCCCAAAAAGACCTGCGCCTGTTTTTTGACCATCACGACGTAATCGGACATTCCGGGCAGATACGCGCCGCCTGCGGTTGAATTGCCAAAGACGACCGAGATGCTGGGAATGCGCGCCTTCGATCTTCGCGTGATTTCCTTAAAGCCAGCGCCGCCCGGCACGAAGATTTTGTGCTGCACCGGCAAGTCAGCCCCGGCGGATTCGACCAGTGAAATTGACGGCAGATGATTGGCCGCCACGACTTCAGCCAATCGCGCATTTTTGCGTGCGCCGATTTCGCTTACCGAGCCGCCTTTGACCGTGGCCTCGTTGGCGATGATGAAGCATTGGCGGCCAGAAACCAGCCCGACGCCGCCAATCACACCTGCGCCGACGAACTCGTTCTCCATTGCGACGCCGGCCAGTGGCGCGATCTCTAAAAAATAAGAGCCTTCATCCAGCAGCTTCTCAATGCGTTCGCGCGGCAACAGCTTGCCGCGCGCCACGTGGCGTTTCGTGTACTGTTCGCCGCCGCCGAGCGTGGATTTCTTGAGTTCCTCTTTCAACCGCTCAACGCTTGCCAGGTTCGTAGCGTAGTTCGAACGGTAGCTTTCGCTTTTCGCGTCAATGAAGGAGTGGATTGGTTGCATATAGTTGATGGTGTTGTCGTGATGCAGTGTGGAAGCGGCGAGAAAGTAATCAAGGCAGGAAGGGCTGTCAAGCAACGGGGCTGGCTTAGGATGGCATTTGTTTTCAGTCTGAAAACCAAAAGACGATTGATTATCGAAATGCTACCGTCACCAAATTTGCCAACTGTCCATCCACCGTCACGGCGACAATCGTTTCACCGCTGCCCGCCAGACTGCGCGGTAATTGAAGATTGAGTTGGTCTTCACCAACGAAACTGCCCTGCGCACCTGCAAACGAGACATGGGCATTCACGCCGCCGACTTGCGCGGTGACTTTCTCCAATGCGCTGCGGTTGCGCCAGCCTGTGCCGAACAGCACCAGAAAAAGCTGGTCGCTGGCATTTCCCAAGTTCGGGCCAAAATCAATCGGTACGGGAACCAGTAAATTCTGGGCGTTCAGTTGTGCAACCGGTTCGAAGGTTTGCGAACCGTCTGATTTGACGCGCACCAGAACGGCTGCGGCAACGTCTTTTCCGTTGGCGTTGGCGGCAAACAGTCCGGGCGCTGTCTTTTCGATCAGCACTGTGGCGCTGGTCTGCATGGTTTGGCCGTCGGCAGTCATGCTGGTTACTGTGACGGTGGCTTTGCCTTCGGCAGTGCCTGCGGGAATCTGAAAATTGACCTGGCCGGGTGAGACAAAAAACAGTGATGACGTGCGTTCGGTGTTGGTCTTGTCTTTCACCTTCACACTGGAGCCGAGCAGGGAAGTGGGAAGCGGAACGGTCTGCGCGATTTGGGTTCCGCTGGCCAGATTCGCGCCGAAGACGGCGACGATCTCTTCGGGCGCCAGCGATGGCCCAGTGAAGCTGGCGGCGGAAACAGGCGCAATCGTGATGATGTCCGGCGTTGAGATTTTGCAGACGAAGGCGTCGCTTAATCCGCCGCCAAAAATTGCCTGCTCCGGCAGAACGGTCAAAAAGTCGTTCTTCAAGACCTGACCGGTGACGTAAGCGCTGCCGAAATTATCCACCGCGATGTCCAGTCCGCGTTCGTCGAATCCATTCTCGCCGGTGAATGTGCTGCCCAGATAGGTGGAATAGATCAGCGATGCGCCCGCCGGATCAATCTTGGCGATGAAGATATCATTGTCGCCGCGCAGGGAAGACTGCACGGGGCGCACGACGGGGAAGTTCTCTGATTCGGTTTTCCCCGTGACGTAAGCATTGCCCAGGTTATCCACGGCGATGCCGCCGACAGGGATGTTGTCGGAAACCAAGCCCGTATTTTCCGTGCCGTTGCCACCCAGAAAGGTTGAGTAGAGCAGCGCCGTGCCTGCCGCGTTGATCTTGGTGACAAACGCATCCACGTTGCCACCGTATTGCCGTTGCAAAGCGTTGGCGGTTGGAAAGTCAATCGAGAAGGTGTAACCGGTGACGTACGCGTTGCCGAGCGAATCCACGGCGATTGATCGCGCTTCGTCGGCGCGGTTGCCGCCCAGGAAGGTTGAATAGATCAGCGCCGATCCTGCGGCATTGATCTTTGCCACGAAAGCGTCCTCGACGCCGGCGAAATTGCTTTGGACTGCGCCCACGATGGGAAAGCTTGGCGTGGATGTGAAGCCGGTGAGATAGACATTTTGCAGCGAATCCACCGCGATGCCGTAACCGGATTCGTCATCTCGGCTGGCTCCGGGCGGCAGGTCGCCGCCCAGATAGGTCGAATACACCAGCGCGCCGTCGGGCGTGAACTTGGCGACGAACGCATCGCGCTGGCCGCGCAAGGCCGCTTGCATCGGGTTTTTGGTTGGGAAGTTCGCCGATTCGGTGCGCCCTGTAACGTAGGCATTGTCAAAGCGATCCACCGCGATACCGAAGGCCGCGTCGAAGAAGCTGCCGCCCAGGTAGGTCGAATAGAGCAACGTATTGCCTTCAATATTGAATTTGGCGATGAAGACATCCACGTTGCCGCGAAAGGTTGGCTGTGCGGCGTTGACCGTTGGGAAGCTGGTGGAATTGGTTTCGCCTGCAAAGTAAATGTTGCCCGCTTTGTCCACGGCGATTCCCGATCCTTTATCTCCGGGATTGCGCCCGCCGATGTAGGTCGAGAAGATGACGCTTGATCCATTCGGGCTGAGCTTCATGACAAACGCATCATTCGCGCCCATCAGCATTGTCGCGTAAGCATTTTTCAGCGGGAAGTTGAGCGACGCGGTTTGGCCGGTCAGGTACACAGCGCCTTGCGAATCCACCGCAATGCCGTAGCCAATGTCCGTGCCGCTGCCGCCGAAGTAGGTTGAATAATCCACCACCGGATCAATCACCAACGGCAGATTGAGATCGTATTCACCCAGCCGGAAGCCAACCGCGCTGTCATCCCCCCTGACCCCGATGACAAACTCGGCTGAAATTTCGCGCCGTGCACCGATTGTTTCCTGGTAAACAATCGGCTTGTGCATGCAGAGTTGCCGGCCATTGATCGCCAGCAGCAAATCGCCGTTTTCTGTGATGTGAATCTGATCGGCTCCGTCGAAAGCGAGTTTGATCTGTTGCGGATCGGCGTGCGGCGCGACGATGAAATCATATTCGAGTTGATGCTGGGTACCGTAAAAGACAGCGTCAATGCCTGTGTAAACGCCGCGTTGCCGCACCCGAGCATAGGTCGGAATATCTGTTTGCCAGCTGTCAGGATCGTTGCCGATGAAATAGTTACTGCGCGCTGAAAGCGGCTCGATTCCTTCCGTGATGGATTTGTTCGATGCGCCGATTAAGTTCAGGGCAAGGGCTGAACGCTCCTCTGTTCCATTGTTTGTTTTATTGCCGCGCAGTTCAAATCGTGTTTCCGAGGTGCCCAGATAAATCGTGTAGCCTTGTCCGCGCGAGACGAAGCGAACCGATTCGTGCGTCTGTCCGCGATTGGCTTCAAATCGGAGCGGCAATTGACTCAAATTGGCTGTCAATGACGATTGTGCGGAGGCGGGAACATTTGAGCGCGCGTTTTGCCCTGGCCACGCCAACAAGCCAAAAACGCCAAGCCACGTTGCCAAGCCCATCAGGAGCGCCGAAACGCCAGCGCGAATTTGGGGAGAGGATTGCTTCATCATGTTCGAACGCCGGTTTGGGCCAGTTTAGCCTGTTGAAGGGGCACGCTTGGTTTCACGGAAGTACGCGAGGATAAATTGATGGGGAGTGAAGTTCGCGGCCACCCGGAGCTAATTACATCGGCACACCGCCACACCGCGTGGGATTATACGCATCTGCCCGTGTGATGAACAGATACTTGATGGGGAGCGTGCCGCGATAGGATCACAACTCGGCCATGAGTTGAATGTCCACGGCTCGTAGCCCTTTGTCTTGCTCGGCGCGAATCAGCTTGAACTCAAAAACATATCTGCGGCTGGGCAGATCATAGTTAGTGGATCCATTGGAGGTGGGAGGCAGACTGGTGTCGTGAAACCACGCCGTGCCATACGGCGAATCCGGGTGCTTGGCGTCGGTCAGCCATAAGTGTTGATCTATGCGTTTGAGGTAACGCATAAAGCCGAAATCGTTCTTGTGGTAATAGCAGATGCCGCGCACTCGATGATCGGTTTCTCCCCAAATGTTTTCTTCCGGCCCGCGATCAATTGGCAGCAGATGAGGAATCAGATGGCCGGAGACAAACATATCAGCTTCGCGGCGCAATTCGTGAGAGACGTTTTTGAAGGCAACGACTTCAACGCGGCAACCTTTGTTTTGCAGGGCGCGAACGACTTGCACAAAATCGCCATCGCCCGTCACCAGCAGCACGCGATCCAGATTCTCCGATTGCAGCAGCGCGTCCACAGCCAGGTCTAAATCTGCATTGGCTTTGGCCACGCTGTTACCGTCTTCGTCAGTGAACCACTTGACCTCTTTTTGGATCACCTTGTAACCGAAGTCGCGCAGCACGGAATAAAAGCTATTCGTTCGATGGAAGTAGTAAGAATCGCGACGGGCCTTTTCAGCGTCGTAGCTGACGTAGGCGTTCAGGCGCATGGCTTCCGCGCCATCACGGCAGGCGAATTCGCGCAATACTTCGTAGCCCATGCCGTAACCGCCATTGCGGTTGATATTGGCGACGTCAACATATACGCCGACACGCGAGGTCGAGTTGTTAGAAGGCATAGCTGCTCCCACGAAAATAAAAAAGATGTTGTGGCTCCTGGGAGCGCAGTCCTTCCAGGCTGCGGGTCTTTGCGAGCAAAGACTACTTGGAAAAGAAAAGGGCTTGCCTGCCAAGCCCCGCAGCCTGGAAGGACTGCGCTCCCAGGATTTATGCACGCTGTTGAATTAACGAGTTGCCAATTGCCGCAGGCTCTCCTGATACGGTGATCGGGCAACTCCGCGCTCAGTGATGATGGCTGCGACATATCGGTTTGGGGTCACGTCAAAAGCCGGGTTGGCAACGTTGATTCCTGCCGGGGCTAACTGTGCGCCTTTGATATGGGTGACTTCCAATTCATTACGTTCTTCAATCGGAATCAGCTCGCCCGACTCCAAACTCAGATCGAGCGTGGAGATGGGCGCGGCCACGTAAAACGGGATGTTATTTTCCTTGGCCAGCACCGCAACCGAATAGGTGCCGATCTTATTGGCCACGTCACCATTGGCGGCAATGCGGTCTGCGCCGACGATGACGCAATCAATCTTGCGGCCTTTCATAAAATGGCCTGCCATGTTGTCTGTGATCAGCGTGACGGGAATGTTGTCTTTGTGTAACTCCCAAGCCGTCAGCCGCGCGCCCTGCAGAAACGGGCGCGTTTCGTCTGCATAGACGGCGACCTTCTTTCCGGATTCGACTGCCGCGCGAATGACTCCGAGTGCGGTGCCGTATCCGGCGGTGGCCAATGCGCCGGCGTTGCAATGCGTCAGCACAGTCGCGCCGTCGGCAATTAACTCCGCGCCGAAGCGTCCCATCGCACGATTAATCTCGATGTCCTGATCGTGCATCAATTTCGCTTCAACGATCAGCCGCGCGCGAATTTCATCAAGCGATGCATTTTCGCTTTTCAGCGCAACGTAAAGGTTTCGCATCCGTTCAATGGCCCAAAACAGATTGACGGCGGTTGGGCGCGTTGAGCCGAGCGTCTGACAGATGTGATCAAAGGCTTGCGCGAATTGGGCCGGATCATCGGTTTGGGTGTCGCGCGCGCCGAGCGCCACGCCCATTGCCGCGGCAACGCCGATGGCAGGCGCGCCGCGCACAACCATCTCCTTGATCGCCCAGGCGACCTCTTCATAATTGCGATAGACCGGATAAACCTCTTCCATTGGTAACAGGCGTTGGTCAATCATCACCACGCCTTCATCAGTCCACTCCAAAGTTTTGATCATAAAAATTGATAGCACCGAACGGGTTGATGCAGACGCTGCTGTGATTGGCTCGCTGCATTCAGCCACAACGATGAGCCAGATAAAGCAGGCCTTGACCCGTGAATTTAAGATTTTAAGAGTTAGGGTTTGAGCGTTACGCGCGGCAGTCTACTGCAAAACGTGGGTTTTTCAAATTGCAGCCAGCAAATAGAATTTGCCGGTGGGTTGTGGGGAACCGCCTCTTGGTTCAAGTGTCACGGCGGTGGCAGCTAATCCGTTCAAGGCTTCGGGAGGCAGTGACAGACTGAGTTCGCGATTGCCTTTTTCATCCGTGCGAAAGACAGCGGCATTGATCTTGGCGTCTTTTGTCACGTACCAAAGCTGATAATCCTGATCGCTGGGCGGAGCCGGCAGGTCGTGAACGAAGACCTTCCAGGTTTGTGTTCTGGTGTCCCACAAAACTTTCGCGTTGGCTTTTGGGACTTCGACTCCGGCCATTGAGATGACTCGTGTATAGGGGGATAGAAGATCATCCAGTTGGCTTTGCACATTGCCAAGCTGCCCGGAAAGTTTGGAGTTTTGCCAAGCCAAAATTGCGCTGGTGAAGACCAGCGCAATTGTCGCAGCCAGCAGCAACCACTGTGGCGCTTGCGCTGTCGAACGGCGCTTGGATTGGAAGGGAAGCACCTTGGCGGCGGACGTGGGATGCGACGAATAGGTCGTATATTCGTTCGTCGCGATTTGTTTTAACAAAAGGCCTTTCAGATGAGAAGGGACTTCAGGCTGCGGTAGTGCCGCTGGCAGAAGGGCGGAGACTTCACTCCATTCGGCGACTTCTTTTTTCTGCTGCGGAGTCGCGTTGCGCAGAAAGTCTTCGACGGCCTGCGCTGCTTTTAAGTCGAGCGCGCCGATTGCATAAAGTGGCCCCAGATCTTTTACTTCTTCCCACGTCATAGGAGATCAAATAAACCCCAATCAAAATTCCTGTGTTTCTTCGCCCTCAAACCACACCTGCCAGAGAATGGAAACTACATCATTCGCTTCACTTCACTGTCGGCAAGTGGTCAACGTAACTTACGCGATGCTGTCCGGTTTAGATTCCGCGCAGTTGAAAAAAGACAGAAAGGCAATTGGAGTTACCAATCGCCTTTCTGTCTTTTTACTTGAGACTCCGGCTTTTGTCGAGGCCGTTCTGGTTTGCCGTTATGGTTTAAATGTTCGCAGATAGGTAACGATGTACCAGCGTTGTTCGTCGTCGAAGCGAACGCGGTGCGCAGGCATGGGCGATTTGCCGTTGGTGACCTTCCAGAACAATTCGCCATCGGAATTGGCCTGTACCATCTGGCTGGCCAGATTGGTTGGCGGTCTGGCGACCATCTTGGCCATATAGCCGTTCCCTTTGCCTTCCTTGCCGTGACAGTCCACGCATTTTTGCATGTAAAACTCGTGGCCAATCTTCACGGCATCCGGACGATCCTTGACCGGATTCGTCATCGCTGCCGCGTCTGCGGGGGCTTGCCACTGCTGCACGACCTTGCCGTTCTGCACAACGACGCTGGGCGTTGGACGTGGCGGGAACGGGTCAGGCGCGGGTGTCAACGCCGGTTTCGCGGGACCGACAGTCACGGGCAGGTTTCCCATCATCTGTTTCCTTTCGCCAGCTTGTGGATCAAGCGGCGAGGTAGGCGTTGTTTGGCCAGCCGGACCGGCGGGAGGCGTTGAACCCGTTACTGGCGTTGCATGGCTGTTCGGCGGCATTGCCGCCGCGACCGATGCTTGTGGAGAGGCGGCATTGGCCGTATCCCCGGAAGCGGGCGAAGCGGTGGGGGCGGCATTTTGCTGCCCAGAATTATTCGAGACCACGGAATCTTTGCTGCAAGCGGCACTCAGGGAGATGACCAGCAGCGCGATCAATAATTTGATCCGTGATGCTTTTGCGTGTGAGTTCATAATGACGTTTATGGTCCTTCCGAATGTAAGAAATGAAGATTTTCAGGTTGGGATATTTCGCTGCTCAATCCGATACTTTCGCTCTAACTCCACGCCATAGTTGCCAAGCCGCCCGCGGCAGCGAAGTGATTAAAGGGCGCGTTGGGATCAACCTTCAATCCGATCTGTTGTGGATCAAGCGAAACCGTGTGATTTTCCAGCGCCGCAGAGAGCACATCGCGAAACCGGCGCTGGTCTGATGCCGTGCCCACGGTCAACAAGCGGCTGAGCGTGATCGGTTCGTTTTCAGGCACCAGGCGGTCGCGATAGAAAACGACCAGGCGGTAGAATTCATCTTCACGCTCTTGCTCTGAACACTCTACTTCACGAACCAGAATTGGCTCCGTTCCGCGTACGATCACCGTATCGAAGCCGTGTTCGTTCAAGCTGACGACAATCTGATCCTCATTGCTTTTCTGCCGTATCAGCCATTGCGCTTCCCCCAGATGCTGTGGAACGACCAGGCCGACCGGCCAGCGCAATTCTTTGAAGATGCGCTCATATTGCTCCAGGACTCGTGAATGAATGGCCGTGATCAGCCAATGAGAGCGGCCACCGGAGCTATTCAGCCGCGTGGAACTTGTCCGCAAGTCGCCGGACTTTTGGCCGAAAGAACGTTCGATCTTCCATTCAAGCAACTGCGCCAATTCGGCGCGCGATTCAGGCACTGCTTCCATCGAAACGATCTGGCTGCGCGCGCTTCCGGCAGGTAGCGCGACGCTCAAGCTTCGCGGACGAGTAATCCCGGCCTGCGCCGCCGTTTTGGCCAAATGTTCCCGCAGCGCCGCTTCGTCCGAAACATTCGGCCCGGTGAAACCAGCCTCTACCAGCCCCGCAGGCAAACGCAGCACGCCCAGATTGCGCGGCTCGAATTCACCACGGCTGCGGCGCAACGTGACGATGGCCAGATGTGATTCGCTGATGGACAATGCAGTGCGGGGAAGATCAGGCGCGGTCAGGTAATTCCAAAGACCGGAGATGATGGGAATTTGTTGCATAAATAGCATGAAAAACTGTGGCTTCGTTTTAGCGAGAGGCCGATTGATGTAAAGAATTCGCCAGCGTCTTTTTAATATTCTGAGAAAGCCTTGCCTGAGGAGTCTGCGCCGGGCGCGCTACTCTTCACCCCACCGACGCCACCCACGGCATTCAAGTCGGTTGAATCCGATACCGCAGGCACTTCCGTCCAGGGGCATTCGGGGCAAATGGGGTCTTTCGGAATTTCGCGCAAATAGCCCGCTGATTTTACGTCTTCCAGGCTTGCCGGGGGTTTGTCCTTATCCGTCGTATAAAAATCAATCGCACGGTTCATTGCCCACAGGTCTTGTTGCAGGACGACTTCTTTCGCACGGCGCAGATGCGCCATGTATCTGGGGATCGCCACGGTTGCCAGGATTGCAATGATGACCATTACGATCATCAGCTCCATAAACGTGAATCCCCGCTCTGCTCGGCGGAGAATGCGGTGTCTGCGATTGTCAGACTCGCGCGATTTGAAATTTTCAGTTCGAGATTTTGCTCTCATTGCTTACCAGTCTTTGCTTACCAGTCTTTATAAGAAGTTTTGCCATCCAACGCCATTCCCTGTTGCCTGCTGGAGACGTCAAAGATGTTATCCAATCCATCGCTTGACGGCGATGTCACCCAGTCGGCGTTCCCCGTCATTGGGTCTTTGGGAAGGCGGCGCAGAAACCTGATCTTTTCCCCATTGGGTTTATTGGCCAGTGGAATGCCATCAAGCAAGTCTTCCTGCAGGTCTTTAGGATAGCAGTCGTATTTTTCACGAGGCCGCCCAGCCATATAAAACGGGCTGAACCGGCCCTGGTCACAGGCTAAATAGTAACGGTCTATCGCTTGCCGAACTTCGCGTAGGTTGCGGCGCAACTCCATCTCTTTGTCGCGCCGGATGACATTGCGCGCCACCGGAATTGTTCCCGCCGCCAGAATGGCAATGATTGCCAGGGTAATGATCAGTTCGAGCAGCGTGAAGCCGGATTCACTGACAGGCTGTTTACCCGTTGTTCGCTGTCCGCGCCTGTCGCCGATTGGCAACAAACAACGGACAACGAACAAGCGATATTTATCGTTCATTGGTTGCACTTGCCACTCCATCGCGGCTGATGACAACCTGGGCGGCGGCGCCTTTGGCGGGCACGCTCATGTTGCCGATCAAGCTGACTTTGGTGTCCGCGTTGTTAAAAGCGATCTCGGTAGAGCCTTCGGCAACTGCGGCGAATTCGATCACAATCACCTGCCCATTGGCGGCCACCCCAGCTTTTTGCGGACTCTTAATGGACACATTCAGTAGACCTTTTTCGATGTTGGAACTCAACACGGGCTGCGCGCCGAACAGGCTGCCGCTGCGCACTGATTTGACTTGCAGCTTGCTTTCGTCAAATCGAATGGCGAGGCTGGCACCCATCATCTGGCCTTGCCCGTTGACTTCGACCGTCACGTTAAAGTTCTTGCCCATCTGCTGGCGGTTAGGCGTTGACAGGCTGAAGTTAATATTGCTGCGCGCCGCTGGCATTGTGGGAAGCGCCTGGCCGACAGGAGCCTTTGGCCCTCGAACACCATCCGGCAGCGGCATCGAATAAGACTCAGGCTGCTTCTTGTTCTTCTTGTTAGCAGCTTCTTCTTCCGTGCGTTTCTTTGCCTCGTCGGCGTACATCTGCTTGATCTTCGCCATCTTCTCAAGCCGTTCCGGAGTATCCTGACCGGCATTTGGCACGGCCATTTGAACCGGATTTTCAGGCTTGATGACCTGGCTTTCCGTCAGTTCGCCTTCCTTGCCGGGAGTTCCGGGCGCGGGATCGTTTGGCGGAATATCGCTGATGCTGGTTGGTGTCTGTTCAGGCGTCTGGGGGGGCGGTTGAACGATTGGTGCGCCTGATGTCACGGAATTCACCGGAGGAACCAGCGAGTTATTGTCGAATTGAGACCGCGCGTTGTTTCTTGTCGCTGGCGCTTGCACAGCGCCGCGCTGCTGGTTGGCTACGGGCTGCATGTTCGTGTTGGCGGCAGGCTGCACATTGGCCACTTGATTCACACCCACTCCACGCCCGCCCTGCGTGCCGTTATCCGGCGTCAACGGCAGTTCTTGCTGAAGCCCCGGTGATTTCTCCGCGATCAGACGACGCTCCTGTTCCTCTTCCTGCTGCGCACGGAAGACAACGTCTTCAATGCTGGGCGCCAGGCCGGAGCCATTCTGGTTTTGGCCGCCAGCGTAGATCGCCAGATAATCTTTTTGCGTGATACCCGCCGAACGGATGATATGCGGCGTGACGGTGATCACGATGTCGGTCTGGTTGCTGGTTTGCTGCGGCGTGGCGAACAGCCTGCCCAGAATCGGAATCATGCCCAGGATAGGAATGCCTGCCCGTGAGTCTCCCTTGTTGTCCTGATTGACGCCTGCGACGACTGACGTCACACCGTCTTTGATGCGCGCGACCGTTTGCAGCGAACGCTGTGTGAATGTTGGCGTCAGATCGGTACTGCTGCCGGAAGCGGCCACATCCGAAGTCTCAAACTTCATCTTAACTTCAACGTAGCCTTCGTTGGTAATCGTCGGCGTTGCTTCAATCACCAGACCAACATCACGATATTGAATGGAGTCAATCCCAGCGCCGTAACCACCGCCGAGGCCCCCTCCCAGTGCTCCATTCACCGCGCCATTTAATGCGCCTCCAACGCCTCCTCCATTCACTTGTCCCGTGTTATAACCGCTGAGACCGTATTGAGTGCCGAGTCGCACGGGCACGCTACGCCCAACTTTAGTTGTGTTTGCCTGGCCGTCGAGAACATGGATTTGAGTCTTGTTCAGCAATCTTGAATTGCCTTTCGACTGGAGAAAGGAAATGGTGGTTGGCGGTAAACCGATCATTGCTCCAAGCCCTGTGCTGAAAAGACTATTTCCTGCTCTTGCGTTTGAATCCCTAATATTTAAGCCAAAGCCACCCAAGTTGCTGAGTCCTGCTGACTTGACGGCCTCCTGGGTAACCGAAGTCGTTGTGCCGGTGGTGCTGGTTCGCTCTGCAATAAAGTCCACCGGCTTGGTGCCGATCTGATTGCCAATCTGCGTCATGCTGTCGTGCGAGACTTCATAGATTTCCACATCAAGCACGACTTCGTTTTTATTCTTGTCCACCATCTCCAGAATCTGCTGCACGAGCTGCAGTTCCTGTGGCGTAGCTTTAACAAGCAGGATGTTACCGCCCGATGCGCCGCCGCCGCCGCCGGGGCCGCCAGCATTGGTGTCGAGCGTCTGTATCGTGCGTGCGTTGCCAAGCGCCACAGTCACCGCGTTGCGCGCCTGGGTGGCGTTGATGTTACCCAGATAGAAAGCCTTGACCAGCAGCTTTTCAAAACGAGGCTTATTGGTCGGGTTGTCCTGGTAGACGATGATCGTCCGGCGATCCATCTGCTCAAAGGTGAATTTCTTCATGAACAAGATGCTGTCAAACGCCTTGGCCAATGTCACATCGGTCAAGTCTACCTCGGTAACCTTTTCGCTATCCTTGACCGAATCATCAAAAATAATATTGAGGCCGAGTTGCTTGCTAAAAGTCTTGGCAATTGATTTGAAGCTCGCGTCTTTGAAAGCCACATTTTGGAGGATATCGCGATTGCGCGGCTTGTTATAGATTTGAATATCGCTGGTAGGTCTTACATTACCGGAGCTATTAAATGCGACTGGCTCAACACCATTGGCAATGGCCTTTTGTTGGGCAAGCATTCCCTCCATCTTAATCCGTGCGATCTCGTTCCCCTGGTCGTAGTTGTAGGCTGTACGGTACGCCGTGTAAGCCCCTGCATAATCGTTTTGTTCTGATAGTACATCACCACGCTTGATATACATTAACGAGGCTTGCTGTAGCGCGCGCAGGTAATGGAGCCGATATTCGGGGTTGTTCGGCTCGGACGACACCGCCAAAGCAAAAGCTTGCGCGGCCAAGTCCCATTGCAGTGCGGCTTCGTATTTGGTGCCCTCGTTGAAATTCTTCTTGCCTTTGCCGCTGGCAAAAGCAGATGTTGCTCCTGGCAGGAGTAGACAGAACGATAGAATCAGGGATAGCAGTCTGCGAGTCGCGGTGTTTGTGTTCATGGTGACCTTCTTTATCTTTGGTGTTGAGCGTCAGCTAGCTCTTGTTCCGGACTGGACCAGGCTCAGCAAGCCTTGCCCCATTTTTTGCGCAAGGTAATTTGGCCCAAAGCCAAACTAAAAACTCGTGATTGAAATAGCTCGAAAGCTTACAGGCCTTCAAGGCGATCTAGGGGTGGAATTCCGGCGAAGGGGCTGAACTTTTTAGTGCGACCGGTTTTATCGCGACTAAGCGCATTCAACGCCTTACGACCAGATGCGTTCCAAATGTATAGCTTTCAAAATGATATTTAATTCTCAGTTCCTGTTTTAGCGAAAGCGAAATGGCGGCTCTTGCCCTTGGGAAATGCTATTCAGTCAAAATCTATACGATAACGCCGAAACTTGGAACCCGGACACTTGGAGCTATGCTATTTCTTCAACAAATGTCACACGGTTAATCTCGTGCAATGTTGTCTGCCCTTCGAAAACCAGCCTCAGCGCCGATTCGCGCAAACTACCCAAGCCTTCCTGAATGGCGGTGCGCCGGACTTCTGATCCGGGTTTGCGTGCGATAATCAATTCGCGAATGGAGTCGGTCATATCAAGCAGTTCGTGAATCGCCGTGCGCCCGCGATAGCCCGTGTGATTGCAAACTTCGCAACCGACGCTCTGGTAGTAGACGCGATCTTTGAACTTCGATGGAGTCAATCCCGACTCGATCAGTTCCGCATCGGTTGGCTGATATTGCTCGCGGCAGCGTGAGCAGATGATACGCACCAGCCGCTGTGCCAACACGCAGTTCAATGCCGAGACGAAATTGTATGGCTCGACACCCATATTGATGAAACGCCCGATCACGTCAATTACGTTGTTGGCGTGGACGGTGGTAAAGACCAGATGTCCGGTGAGCGCAGAGTTGATCGCAATCTGCGCGGTTTCGTTATCACGAATTTCACCGACCATGATCTTGTCCGGGTCGTGGCGCAGGACCGAACGCAGGCCGCGCGCGAAGGTCAGTCCCTTCTTTTCGTTGACGGCGATCTGTGCGACGCCGCGAAGCTGATACTCGACCGGGTCTTCAATGGTGATGATCTTATCTTCGTCGTTGCGAATTTCGTTGAGCGCGGCATAAAGCGTTGTCGTTTTGCCCGATCCGGTCGGCCCTGTCACCAGCACCATTCCATACGGTTCAAGAATGAAGCGGCGAAATTTGGCCAACAAAACCGGGTCGAAGCCGACGACTTCAAGGCGCAGGTCTTTGAACGATTCGTTGATCTGCTCCTTGTCGAGAATACGAATCACCGCGTCTTCGCCGTGCACGGTCGGAATGATTGAAACACGGAAGTCTACATTGCGCCCTCTGATGCGCATGCGAAAGCGCCCGTCTTGCGGGACACGGCGCTCGGCGATGTCAAGCTCCGACATGACTTTAATACGCGAGATGATGGTCTGGTGATGGCGGATGTCAATTGGGTCGCCAGCTTCATAAAGCGCACCGTCAATGCGGTAGCGCACAACCATGTCCGAATCGCGCGTCTCCATATGAATATCAGAGGCGCGCTTTTCCAGGGCCGTGAAAACAATCGTGTCAACCAGTTTGATGATCGGCGACATCTCGGTGTCGTTCGACAAACGGTCAAGGTCTAGAACCTCTTCGCCCTGGTCGGTCTCCCGAACCAAAGAAACGCGGAAGCCCTCAGTGGCTTCCTGCAGCACTCGCTGCGAAGAGTCGCCTTTACGCAGAACCGCTTCAATGGCCGTCGCCGTGGCGACTTCAACCTTGAGTGGAATTCGGAGTTGCGCCTTCAATTCGTCCAGCAGCATTAAGTCTGACGGATCGGCCATCGCGATCACCATATGGCCGTTTTCGCGCCGCAATGGGACGAACTTGTTTCGAAGCATTAAGTCCACGGGCAGAGACTGCACCAATGCGTAATCCACCGGATGGTTTTCGAGTTGAATGAAGTTAAGACGGTACCGCTGTGCGATGCGCTCGGCGGTGTCGCGCTCAGAAGTTAGGTTGATCTGTTCTGCGGCAGTTGCCATTTTTGTTGAGTTTCAGATAAAGGTTCGAAATTAAAGACTTACGCGCCGGATCTGCTGACCATTTGCAGCAACGGCAGATAAATGGCCAACAGAATCGTCACAACGACGCCAGCCATCAAAAACAAAATTGCAGGCTCAATCATGCTTGTCAACTGACTTAGCTTGACCTCGGTTTCCGCGTCGTAAAAGCCTGATACTTCGTCAAGCATTTCCCGAAGCGATCCGGACCGCTCGCCGACGCCGATCATATCGGTCGCCAGTTCAGGAACCCATCCTGCTTCCGCCAGACTTTCGGTAAACGGTTTGCCTTCGCGGACTTTGGGAAGCGCAGGCTCTGTCGAGCGCAGCAAATCGCGGTTGGAGATAGAGGCCAACGCGATTTGAAATGATTCTACCACCGTAATGCCACCTGCCAGCAGTGTGGCCATGCTGCGAGAGAATTGCGCCGTGGTCATCTGCTTCAGCAGTTCGCCGACAATTGGAATCTTGAGTACAAAATGATCTATCGTCCGCCGTCCGTTCTCCGTCCGCCGCCACGAAACGATGGCAGCAAACAGCCCCACCAGCGCCGGAGCAAGCCAGAAGATATTTTCGCGCACCATTGACGAGAAGCCGACTACATAACGTGTAATCGCCGGCAAATCCGCACCCATATTGTCATAGAGTGATGAGAATTGAGGAATGACGAAGGTCGTCAGCACTACAATTAAAAGAACTGCCGCGCAGAGGAGGATGATTGGATAGGTCAGTGCACTGCGAATTTTGCGTCGAAGCTGAGCGATGGACTTGGTGAAATCAACATAGCGACGTAGAACTTCGTCCAAATTTCCTGACCGCTCACCGGCAAGAATAGACGCAGTGTAGATTTTCGGGAAGGTATCGCCCTGTGCTGCAAATGCTTCCGATAAAGCGCTGCCTGATTTAATTCGCGCTTCAACATCGCCCAGCACTGTGCGCAGTTTCGGGTTCGGTGATCTTTGGCGCAGCATCTGGATGGCTTGCAAGACGGGCAGGCCAGCGTGCAGTAACGCTGCCAACTGTTGGTTGAAAAGTAAAAAATCGTCGAGTTTGATTCTGACCGATCGCGGCTTGCCCGTGCGTGCGAATAGGCCTCCAATCGCACCAGAATTCTCTACTGAGAAGACTCGATAGCCTTCCAGCGAAAGCCGCTGCCGCAATTCCTGTTCGGACATCCCCTCGACGGTGCGCGTCACAATCTCGCCCGCAGGGGTTCCCAGTCTGCAAGTAAACTCTGCCATATTGTACTGCTCTCGCTGTATGAGTTCGATAAGTGTGAGTGGAGTCGTACGTCTGCCAACCGTTAAATTACAACTTCAAGTGAGGGTGATTCATTCAAATTTTAAGACTACCAAGAGGCTATCTACTAGAGGGCAATCGCTTCGGATTGAGGGCAATCTTTTTTAACTTCGCCTGCACAATGTACCGTTGGGCCATTTTGTACTGTGACTTCCACGAGTACCTGAATAAAGTGAACGGTGTTGTATTGGCCGTACATGCGTCTTTAAAAATTTGAAAAAGAACTCCAACGGGTTCACGCTTTCAGTCGCATCAAGTTTCATAAATTTCCCACTTTTTTTAACGGGAAATGGGATAAGGTTGGTCAGGCATAAGAGATGGGAAAAACAAGACTGGGGCGCAACCACAATGAGTGATTGCGCCCCAGTCTCACTACGGATATTCAATAATGATACTTGCGGTGGCTCGTGTGTGAGGGATTGTGTGAGGTGCAGCCTTCCGCTTTTCAGTTAAATTTTTATGGACACAAACTGCTCCCACGTGTTGGATAATCAACAGTGGATCCGCATGATGGCGGAATAAGCGGGATCGTGATCGAATAGCCCGGAGCATTGAACGTCGTCGCGTACCGTAAATTGTGCCCACCCGTGAACGACCCGACTTTCGTCGCTGTTGCGCCCATCAGAGGGACATTGGAAAGCCTTGTCGTCGCGCCGGAAGTGTTGCAAGTCACTGTCTGACTGCCAACACCATAGAAGCTTGCCCAACCCGTGCGTCCACTAGGAACGATTATGTTGAGTGGTGGTGACGTACGAACCGATGTGATTCGTTGTTTGTCCGGAGTCAAATAGCAATTCAGCGGCAACTGTCCTGAAAATGAGTGCTCGGAATCATCGTGAACCAGGAAAAAAAGCGTTCCGCTAAACGCGCTGCCAGTCACCAAATCAGGCAACGGTGTGTAAACATAGATTCGCGTGTCGGCTAATGGCGCACCAACGCCCGCCACCTGACTGGGGAAGCTATCAAGCACCATCGTATATGGCAGCGAATCATACTGAGAGCTGTTAAAAAACATTGTTGCCGTTGTCCCATCAGCATTAGCCGGTGATGCGAAGTTACCGTCACGGCGTGCTGCCGCTACTGCCGCTAATCCAAAACGATGGCCAGTCTGATTGACAACCAGTTCATCTCCGGCCAGGTAGTTAAAGCTAACCGGACGCCCTTGAGAGTCAACCGCGATGGCCATTAAGTAGCCAGTCACATTCGGATCAAGGTCCGACGTGAGAAATGTCGTGGTCTGATTTCCTGTCAGGCAGAGAAAAGCATCGGCAATGATGCAGGTGCTGCTATCAACAAAAAAGACGTGGATGACAACGTCAAGCGTGGGATGGACGTTGGTAATGTTAATGCGCGTATTGACCTGACTGCTCAGTGCATCACTGGTGTAATAGTTGAAGAAAAGTACGCTGCCAAGTTTATTTTCGCTGACGCCAGTTCCCAGCGCAGCATCAGAGGCACTGCCGGGAAGTCCCGGAATCCCCTGTGCGCGGGCTTCTACGGCGCAGCCAAAACTCAATACAGCCAAAACAAAAGCATATGAAAAACCCAACAAAAGACGGCGACGTGAGGCTCGCATCCTGTTCTCCTCCCTAAGCGGCGTCAGCCCTAACTTGCGCTGGATAGGTGAAGGCCAAAGTAATATCAGCGCTACCCCAATACAGCATTGAGTCAGACCATATCGGGGTTCAGGCTCGGCTCGCCGGCAGATTTAGAATTCAATGGAAATCAAAAAATGATTGTTACCCTGTTG
This sequence comes from Blastocatellia bacterium, assembly GCA_038211695.1. GTDB lineage: Bacteria > Acidobacteriota > Blastocatellia > RBC074 > RBC074 > RBC074. The sequence goes on from JBBQVH010000007.1 coordinate 77,827, forward strand.
CCCAGTGAGAACTTCAACGGGGATGCTCTTTCTAAGTTCACAAGAACTGATAACTGTCTACACGTCCCTCAGTAAAACCATCAAACAATGATTGGTCGAAAATTGACTGGGTCTCTTGCTGTTGGTTATCAGGGACAGAATCGAGGCTGCGAAAAGGTCACTTCATTGGGAAGTATTTGAGGTTCGCTGCCAACGCGGGGCGGATTGTAGCCGTGATTCCAGGGGGAGTCAACCAGCTTTTCACTAGCCCTGAAAGCGTGGAAGATTTTGCCGCAGATTCGATTTTTTACGTAATGATTAAGCTTACAGACGATGCCCGATAGCTCCGCATACAGTTGGCTAGCCAAAGAGATAAATGACGTGCTAAGCTGCTGCTTCGTCTGCACAGGCTTGCCTTGATAGAGGCTCGCTTGCGCAATAACAGGTTAAGCGGACGCCTCGACGCATTGCGTAATAACAATTTACTACCTTGGGACTCAATCCACCGTGATCGGCCAGGAACACGATTTTACTCGCCCGTTCGACTCTGCTCTCGCCATTTCTCTTGGCAAAGGCCGAGCTACGACCAATTCTCCGGAAAGCAGATTATGTTTGAACTTTGTTGGAGGATTGTGTGCTGAACGCACAGGATTGCTGTTGACGAAGGCTCGCACCTGCGTCGGGCGCGGAGAAAACTGCGACATTGTCCTTGATGGCGAGACGGTTTCGCGGCTACATTGTGAGATCGTGCGATTTGGGGCAGTTTATATTGTGCGGGATTTTAGCCGTAACGGAACTTTTCTCAATAGTCAGCGCGTGCAGCAATCACAATTGCAAGATGGCGACCAGCTTCGCATTGGGCAGAATATTCTGCTTGTTCAGGTTACGTCGGCGGCAGGAACCGGAGTTTTGAAGAGCCGGGAAACCGTCCCGCATCGCTTGCCTCCCATCATTGAGTTGAATCCGCATATCGTGGTCAAAGGGCTGGAAGAAGGTGTGACCCAGCCGTTTAACGAAGAACAGATCACCATTGGCCGCCGCACTGACAATCATGTCATGCTCGACGCTGATAACATTTCGCGCAATCATGTTGCCATTGAGCGGCGCGATGCCAAGTACTATGCCCGCGATCTTGAGAGCATTAATGGAACCTACTTGAATGATAAGCGAATTGATCTAGCGGAATTGCAGGATGGTGACCGCCTTCGTGTCGGCAATTACACCCTGATCATTAGTTTGCTCAATCAGGACTGCGTGTTGAATTTCAAGAAGTCAACCAAATGACTGTAGATTGCGGATAGAGGCAGGTAAGTCCGCATCCCATAATCGTAGCACTTATGCTCGGACACACTATTGGGAACTATGAAATTGTCAGTCCGTTCGGTGAAGGCGGAATGGGAGAGTTGTACCTCGGGCGCCACTCACGTCTGGCTCGCGAAGTCATCATCAAAACCATCCGCACGGAAGACTTCAGCCCGAAGCAGATCGAACATCTGCGTGACCGCCTGGAGCGTGAAGCTTTCGTTCAGTCTCAATTGGATCACCCGCATATTGTCCGGGTTTACGATTTCATTGCCAGCGGCGATACCACCTGCATCGTGATGGAATATGTGCCGGGACGTGACCTGCGCAAAATGATTACGCGCGAAACGGGCCCAATCGCCGATTACCGCGCACTCAAGCTCTTCAAACAGATACTGGCCGCGATTGATTACGCGCATCACTTTATCTATCTGGACAAGACCGGTGCCCGCCACCAGGGCATCATTCATCGCGATCTGAAACCCGCCAATATCTTGGTCACGCCGGATGACATTGTGAAAGTCACCGACTTCGGCATCGTCAAAGTGCGCGGCGTCAAAGGCGGCACGCAGATGGGCTTCAACCCCGGCACGCCTGAATATATGAGTCCCGAACAGGCGCGCGGGCGCGAACTTGATCATCGTTCGGACATCTATTCGCTCGGGGTAGTACTCTACGAAATGCTCACGGGCCGTGTCCCGTTTGAAGGCGATGGTAGCGGGACTTCGGATTATGAAATTCGCCGTGGCCACATTGAAATGACCGTCCCGCCAATGGCGAGTTACTACCCGGGCATCTCGCCGGAGCTTGAGAAGGTCGTCCTGAAATCGCTTGAAAAGAATCCTGATGACCGTTACCAGACCGCGCGCCAATTCTCCGAATTGATCGAAGAGTATGAACAGACCGGCGCGGCCAAGATCACCGGACGCATGCTCGGCACGCGCCAGACGGTCTTGCAGGAAGGACGTGCTGTCGGACGCTCTGGCAATCTGGCCGACGCACCAACGGTGGGCATCGGCAATACGGTTCTCACCGATCAAAACCGGTTATCGAACTCAAGCTCGGCGTCGAACAACAGTGAGGGCGGTTATTCTTCGACCGATTCGGCAGGCATCAACAGCTACTCGCGCCCGCAGATCAACAGACCTGCGCAGGAGCAAAAGTCGAAGTTGCCACTTATTGCGGGAATCGCCATCCTGGCATTGCTGACCATTGGCATTTCATACTGGCTGCTGACTCGCAAGCCATTAACTCCTGATCCCAAGCTTGGTGGCGCTCCTCCGGGAATGATCTCAATCACGGGCGGTGAGTTTATGATGGGGCGCAATGACGGGAACGATTACGAAAAACCTGTTCATAAGGTCACCGTCAAGCCTTTTTACATTGACGAGACCGAGGTGACAAACGCGCAGTACCAGGAATTTGTAGACACCACCAGACGCCAACCTCCTCCACACTGGACGAATGGGCGCGCGCCGACCGGTAAAGCATCAGACCCTGTTTACAATGTCAGTTGGGACGATGCCAACGCCTACGCCCGCTGGGCAGGCAAGAGATTACCAACGGAAGAAGAATGGGAGTATGCCGCGCGGGGTCTGGATGGACGGCTCTACCCGTACGGTAATAAGTCCGACCTGCAATCTTCCAATGCTTATGAAGACAACTTTTCTGAGCCGCTTGCTGTGAAGAGTTATTCTTCGGGCGCAAGCCCATTCGGCGTTTTTGATATGGCGGGTAACGTTTCGGAGTGGACGGCAAGCGATTTCAAGTTCTACCCCGGTAGCAAGTTCCCATCTGACAATCCCAATGTCAGCAGAAAAGTGGTTCGCGGCGGGGCTTACAATATCCCCGTGGAAAAACAAACCGCCACAGATCGGTTCTTCCAACCCCCATCAACGAAAAACAAGTTTATTGGCTTTCGCTGTGCGCAAGATGTCAAATGATCATAAGCTTCGCCAGGGACTTCGGATGAGTGTTGTCTTCACAGTTGAATCATTACGTGTTGTTATCAGTCAGATTGGCTTTCGCGCAATAATCCCGCAATACATAAAAGCCTCTCTCTGTACTACCTTGTTGTTGATTTTGTCAGGCGCGGCCTACGCTCAGCCGGGGATCAAAGAAGTTCCAACCATCGAAAAACCGCGCGAACGCAATTCCGGCGAACGCATCACCATTCGCTCACTTCCTGTACAGCCGACCAAAGGCGTGTTGGCGGTCGTACTTGATCCGGTGATCAAAGGTCAGGTCGTTATCAAAGATGCGACTGGCCGCGTGCTGGCCAAACAAGAAGCGGATCAGGATGGACAGGTAGAGTTCCAACTTCAACGCGGCAAGGCTTATCAAATCGAAGCCAGTTCTGCGGGGTATCGCGACGCATCCGGCAAATCGAAGCCGCTCAAGTCGAATGAAGTTGTTCGTCTACGGCTTATTCCACAGTTCGCCAAGCTTGTGCTCAATGGGCTGCCCGCCAATGCTCAGGTTCTGATAGATGAGCAACCGCGCGGGCTGGCAGATCAAACCGGCATTGCAACGGTCAATGATTTGAAGCCGGGAGATCATTCGCTTCTCGTCCGCCATCCTGACTATAACGAGCATACCGACACATTAAAGGGAATTGCTGCCGGAGACATTGTTAACTGGCGTATCTCACTAACTCGCGTTGCCAAGCTGACGATTCAAGGTCCGGTGGGCGCGATCGTGCTGATTGATGGGGCGGTGCAAGGCAAGATCAATGCGGACGGTACAGTGCGGATTGATTATGAACTAGATCGTGCCGCCGAACGCACAATCGCCGTTGAATTGACCGGATTTCAGACCTCGTCGCGCAAAGAGATGCTTACGCCGGGATCACGCACGCTCGCGTTCAAACTCGATCCCGTCGTGACCTCAACCGGTGTGACGGATCTCTTCGATTCCCTAGCGCAATGGAAGGCCCCCTCGCCCTGGAAAATCATCGGCGATGACCGCAGTAAGAAACTGCGTGTCGAAGGGCCGGAGTTGGGCCTGCTCAAAGATAAAATCTATCGTGATATTCAGAAGGACTCGAACTTTACCGTCTGGCTCAATGACGGCAAAGGAGCGACCTGGGCTGTGCGAGCGGACAAGGAAGGGCGCAATTACTATCTGTTTCATCTGGCCGGGCCGAAATCCACGACTCATACGCCACGACGCTTTTACACTTATCTGGTTCGGGACGGTGGCACGCCGGAGCAAGTCGGCACACCGGTGCCAGTATCGTTTTTGAATCAGAAGAACTCTTTCACGATTAACTTCGCGGTGACGGGACATGCGATTCAGCATTGGATTACGTCGAACGAAACAGGGGAGCAAATTGAACTGGGGATTTGGACGGATACGACGACGACAAAGGACAAATTTCTCTATGGCACGTTCGGCTTCCGCTCGTTGGCGGGTGAAATCTTCTTCGTGGAAAATATCAATCTTGAACCTGCAAGCGGCCAATGACGTATTGAGCGTTTGACTATGGCCAGGAAACACAAAAACAAAGATCAACCGTCTCATCATCAGCATCATCAAGCGGGCACCCCATCAGGATCGCCAATGAAGTATTCATCACAGAGCAACTCTCCAAATTGGTTCACGGAACATTTGTCGCGCCGCAAGCTGGGCAAAGGATTGATGTGGACGGCGGCGCTCGGCATGGCCGGGCTGACAGTCTATAAAATCTCCGGCAAGGATGATCCTGAAGTCTCGCTCGATTCACTTGAGCTTCAGCGCAAAGAGGGCTGGAACGTCGGTTCGACCGAAAAGACGCTGGTCTTTTCCACAAATCCGAGCGCGACGGACAGCGTTGGCAAAACGTGGGGCGCGCTTGATCCAAACTACCTGATCTCGATCTATCAACCGCGCGACGCGCGCTGGCAGCCGTTTTTTGTGCCGACGCTGGTGCAATCGCTCTCGCAAGTTTCGCTCAACGGCCAGATCAAGCCGCTGCGCACAGGCGAAATGGCCGATGCCTATGGCCGCGCCGAAGGCTTGCGGTCATTAATCGCTTCTTCGCCCAATGCCAACCAAACGCTGATTATTTCGGACTTGCCCGGCCCGGCTTCGGTTGCGCTGGGCGCGGCGATGGCTGATGTGGCGACGCTGGTTCCGGTCTTTGACAACTGGCCGCACCCGCTGGGTGTGGTGCGCGCGCACGAAACGCTGGGCGCGATGGTTTATTACGCGCATGAGATTGACGAGAAGCGCGCGAAAGTGCCGGAGAACGCGCCAGCCTTGATGCTGCTGGACGGCAACCGCCTGGCTACTTATACCGATCAGGACACGCAGTTCGATAACCGCTATCTGGCCAAGATGCCGCCAGCGGATCAGTTGAAACAACGCGGGATTCAGCAGGTCATCTACCTGATCAAAGATCAAACGCAGACGGCGGAACTGGACGACATCAACGATGATTTTGTTGAATGGCAGAAGAACGGCATTAACGTGCGGTTGCTGCGAATGTCTGACTTCAAACCGTATGACGCTCCGTTGACCGCGGCGGCTGGTACGACGGGCGCGGCGGCCAATAACTCATCGTCAACCGTGGTTCGTCATTATTACTATGGCGGCTATCCATATTCGCACTGGTGGTTTTACAGTCATTACTCCTACGCTCAACCGCGCCAGTTGTATTACCCCAGCGGCGGACGGAATATTCCCATTCCACCTTCGACCTCGCGCCCGTCGTTCGAAGCGCCAAGCTATCGCCCCGTCTCGCGCCCAACAGTGTTCAGCGCTTCGCGCATCGGTGCTTCAGGCGCGACCGGCGTCGGCAGAACCAGGCCAAGCGGCTTCGGACGCACCAGCGTGCGCATGGGCAGCAATGGCCGCGTCAGCGGCACACGCTCAGGCCGTTCGGGATCGTATGGCCGCAGCGGCGGCGGTTTTTTTGGCGGATAAGCAAATCTCAAATTCCCAATCGTAAATCTACACTTCGAAATGACAGACTTTAGTTACTCATTCGCGCTTCTGTTAGGTGTCAGTGTTTATTGGCTGGTGATGTTGGTTCTGGCAGCGGTCTTTGCTGCTGGAATTTATGTTACCCGGCGTACCGATGGTCAGGGACAAATTGACGGCAGCCGCCGTTCGTTTCTGTCGGGACGCGCCAAGCAAGACGATCACGCGCTTTTCTTTGGCATTCAAATCGTGATTCAGATATTCGGCAGCGATGATTTGCGCGCGCGTCTGGCGCGGCTGGTCGAAGCCGAAGACGATACCGATTCGGCGCAGGAGAAACGGCGCTTCATCAAATCGGTCGCTTCGTTGTTGATCGAAAACCAATATGCCTGGGAATATGGTTTCTGGGATTTTCAGAGCAATGCGGACACGGCGATCAGCAATTTCAACCAATGGCGCAATGAGATTGAAGCTTCCATGGCCACGGAGCGTGACGAAATGGGCGGTGAAGTGGATCGCATTCATCGCTTTTCGGATCAGAAGGAATACTTGATCGTTTCGCTGATCATGCTGATTGATAATCGCGAAGAACCTGTGACCGACGACGTGGGCGATTACAGCTTTCGCGCGACGTATTCTCAATTGGCGCAGCCGTTCCGGCAGATGATCCAAAATATGGATGAAGGGGAATATTGGCGTCCGGCGACCTTCAAACAATTGTTGCAGGGGCTGCAATCGCTGGACCCGCGCGCGCTGGAACGCGATGGCACCTATGTTTATCCGGGCAGCGCGCAGGATGGATTGTCTTCAATGGATTTGATCGGCGAAGAAGGCTGGAAGTATCTGACCGATCATTCGCTGCGATACTGAAAGTCGCGCGATGACAGACAACCCGGCTCGGCATTGGTTCTCACACCAACGCCGAGCCGTTCTTTTTTTGTATTGATGTTGAAATCTGATGAGCTTGAACACTCAACGCGTCGGGCGTTGGCTTACTTCATCAAGATGATTCATCGGAGCCTTTTTGACCTGTTCTGTTTCTGAGTGACGATTTGTCGCAAAGGCATACCAAAACAGTAACGCGAAGGGAACGATCAAGAAAGGCAGGTACAGCAATCCCACGACAAGGTCTTCTAGCATAGTAATAGCTCGTTTTGTTAAGGGCCAACGGTTAGCCGCTCGTGGATCGTCTTCGAACATTGGCACGCGATCCGGGCGGCTTTAATATTTTTCGTCAAAGTTGCAGCAAGCTTGGTGCCAATTGATCCCGGCAACGCGGCTGTCAGCGATTACAAAGCTTTATCGGAAAGAGCAGGCAAGCACAGTGTCGTCGTTTGAGGACAGAAACGAAGTGCGACTGCGCGAAAAGTAGACATTGGTGGGAGCGCCGCAGTGATCATCACTGCGGCGCAATCGGTTTCAGCGGCTCACCGGCCTGGTCAGAGCTTGGCCGTTGTGCCGTCGTCGCTCAGGGTGACGCGCTTTTGCTGGCGCAATGCCAGATTGCCCAGATGCGGCCCGGTGACGGCGTTGTGGCCGACTTCGACCGGCGCGTTCGGCTCCTGACGTGACTTGACGCAATCCAGGAAGTTTTTGACGTGTGGTTCGGTGGGAATGCCGCCTTTGTATTCGTGAGTTGCTTTGGGTGGAATGTTAGGACGCGCCCACGGTTCAGGGAAGACGCGATAGCCGTCGTCATCAATCACCATTGTGGCCTTCTTGCCTTGCAGATGAATCTTCCAACTCTCTTCGTACGAATTGCCGTAACACAGCGTCCAGGTGGCCAGAAACGTTGGATATTCGTAAACCGCGCTGAAGGTGTCGGGCACATCCGCGCCTTTGTGAACGGTGATCATTCCCTGACAGACAGCCGAACGCGGCGGTTTGCCGTCGTTGCAGAACCACTGAATCACATCCATCAAGTGCGTGCCCTGATCGGTCAAATGGCCGCCGTTGTAATCGGAAAAGTTGCGCCAATGAAAGAAGCGCCGTTCATCCAGCGAGTAGCGTTTTTTGGCAGGACCTTGAAAGCGTTCCCAATCCAGCTTGCCCGCCAGTTCCATTTTCTGTGGCATTGGCTTGCGATTCCAAAACCACTGCGCGCGCGCCATCACCACTTCGCCCAGCACGCCGTCATCCACCAGTTTCTTCGCGCTGCGCACGGCTTCGGATGAGCGGCGCTGCATGCCGACTTGTACGATCTGTTTCGTCGCGCGGACAGCTTTGACCATCTTCGCGCCCTGTTCGATGGAATACGAAAAAGGTTTTTCAGAGTATGCGTCTTTGCCTGCCGCGACGGCGTCCATCAGCACATTGGCGTGCCAGTGGTCAGGCGTAGCGTTCAGGATGGCCACGACGTCTTTGTTGTTGAGCAGTTCGCGATAATTCATCGTCGTCTTTGCGCCGGAACGCGCCAGCTTCAATGCCGCATTGATGTTCGGTTCGTAGACATCGCAAACGTGAATGAATTCGACCTGGTCGCCGAATTTATTGAACGATCCCATATCGCTGCGGCCACGACCGCCCGCGCCAATGATGCCCATCTGAATGCGCTCGTTCGCGCCGATCACGCGGGCATAGGATTTTGCGGTCACCCCGGTTGTTAATATGCCGGTGCCAGCGACACCCGCGCTTGCTTCTGTGATGAAGCGGCGGCGATTGATATTCTCTGCCATGGTGCTTCCTCCATTAGTTGGAAAGGTGGCGATGGACTTTTGTCTGTCGCCGTGAACAGACGAAAGTCTGTTCCACTCTGGTGATTTTGATTTAGTTGAAAGAATGGAATGCGTAATTGCGAGGCAGATACTACTGCGGCGTGCGCGATGGCGGCAAACTTATTTGCCGAATTCGTCACTTCATTCTTGCCCGCGCCAGCCTGCTCCATTTCCCCACTTCGTTGCGACGATAATAAGGCATTGTGCTCACCGCTTCGATGCACTGTTGATAAATCTCACGGGCTGTGTCCGTACGCCCCAGATTTCGCAGTGTTTCGCCCAGATGGTAAAGCCCTTCGGGATCGTAAGGCCGGCGTTCGATGTATTTCTTCAGCGCGTTCAAGGCTTCGTCATGCATCCCCGCCTCCAGATAAGTCGCCCCGATCTCGCGCCAGATTTCGCTTTGGCGGTATTTGTCGTTGTGCTCCAGAACAATGCTGAAATGATTGAGGGCCTCTTGCAGGCGGCCCTGTTCGCGGGCAACTCTGCCCATCTCGAAGTTGGCGTCCGGTTCGCGCGGATCAACTTCGAGGGCGCGTTTGAACCGCGCGGTGGCTTCGCCGTACTGGCGTCGCTGTTGATAGAGCAGGCCGAGCTGGTAATGCGCTTCGGCGTCGCGCGGGTTGATGGTGCAGGAATCCAGGTAGCGGCGGAAGCTTTGCCGTTGAATGTGCGACGCGCGCACGCCGTACACCGCGCCCAGCACCAGCGGCAGCACCCAGATCAACGTCAGAAAAGGCGACCATGTCGCAATCGAAAACAGCCACGAATCAGCGCGCAGGACGACCCACACCAGACAGACGACGATCACGGCGTGTTTGACGCTGGCACCGCAGGCCGTTCGCAATGCGCCCACCATCAGCGCCCCGAAATAGAGATTGGCCAGCAGCCACAGCAGCAGGAAAACATTTGCCGACGCGCCCGTTTGGGTGCCCATCTTGGTAAATGCCGCGCCGGCCAGTGCGAATGGCAGGTGCGATGCCGCCCAGGCCATCAACGTGCAGATCAGCAGCGACCCGTAATCGCGCCGGAAGGCCACGCCGAAGCTGGCGTTGCGTGCGATCAGCACCAGCGCCAGGATCGCCCCCGGCACATATAGCGCCGCCAGCGAAAGCGCGGTGGCAAACATGCTGGTTGGATTGAACGACACCAGTCGCCAGCCCCAATTGCCGATCAACGGCAACGGCAGCCGTCTGGCGTGCGGCATCTGCGATTCGTATTCCTCTACCGCTTCGCGATAGGCTTGCTCCGCTTCAGGGTCGCCTTGCATCTGAGGGGGCAGTTTGGGCAGCTGTTGTTCTGCCGGCATGATCGGCACCGCTTCGTAAGATTCATAAAGGCGGTTTGTGACCGTCAGCGCCATCAGGAATGCCACACCTGTCACCAGCACCGCGCCGATCAGCAGGCTTCCCCTGTCAATCGAATCGCTCAGTGCCGACAGTGGCCGGACGTAGAGTTTGAAGAAGAGTTTGACGTTTTCTATGAGCATGGCTGATTCGTGATGAATGATCGGCAAGTGACGGATCGGTACCGCGACCAGTAGGAAGCGGGCGCTATGCAATCGCTCCCTACCGGTTGCGCTTGCTGACTCGGCCTTTACTGTACCGGCAATTGATAATCGGCGAACTGCTGGCGCAAGACTTTCTTGTCGAATTTGCCGACGCTGGTTTTCGGAACTGCATCAATGAACAGAATGTCATCGGGCATCCACCATTTCGCGAATTGTTTGAGCAAGTGAGCGTAAATCTGCTCTTTGGTTAGTTCCGCGCCAGGCTTTTTGACTACGCAGGCCAGTGGACGCTCGTCCCATTTCGGATGCAGCACGGCGATGACGGCGGCTTCGGCAACACCGGGGATCGCCATAATCGCGTTCTCCAAATCCACGGATGAAATCCATTCGCCGCCGCTTTTGACCAAATCCTTCGAGCGGTCAGCGATGGCCATATAGCCTTCCGAATCCACCGTCGCCACGTCACCCGTGTCCAGCCAGCCATCAGGGAATTTGTCCGGCGTCGGGTCTTGTTTGAAGTAGGTCGCGGCGATCCACGGACCGCGAATTAACAGCCTTCCCATTGACGTGCCATCGTGCGCGACTTCGTTGCCTGCGTCGTCTGCGATGCGCAGTTGCAAGCCCGGCGCGGAAAGGCCTGCGCGCTGTTTCACATCAAGCTGTTTTTCACGCGGCCAGTCTTTCATCTTCGGTTTCAATCGCGTCACGGTGCCAAGCGGGCTGGTTTCGGTCATGCCCCAGGCCTGCACGAAATTGATGCCGAGGTTCGTCTCCATCCAGTCAATCATCGCGCGCGGCGGGGCCGAACCGCCACAGATCATCTCTCGCAAACTGGAAAGATCGTACTTGCCGGGATTGGCTTGCAGTTCGTTCATCACGCCCATCCAGATGGTGGGCACGCCACCGGTGAAGCTGACCTTTTCATCCTGAAACAACTGGCAGACAGAAGCCCCATCCATCGTCGGGCCGGGAAAGACCTGCTTCAACCCAAGCATCGTTGCAATGTAGGGCAAGCCCCAGGCGTTGGCGTGAAACATCGGAACGACAGCCATAATCACGTCATTACGTTGCAGCCCCAGCATATCGGGCAATCCGCCGGTGATCGTGTGCAGGTAGTTCGACCGGTGCGTGTACATCACGCCTTTGGGATTGCCCGTGGTGCCGCTGGTGTAACACAACCCCATCGGCGCGTTTTCATCAACCTCCGGCCACGTGAATTCAGGCGATTCGCCTGCAATCAAATCTTCGTAATCGTGAACGTTCGCGCAGGCACCCAAACCAGATGCCGTCTTGCCTGTGTTGTTCATGACGATGACATGTTTGACCGACGGGATTTTGCCCGCCAGCTTTTCCAATAGCGGCAGCAGATCGTCGTCCACACAAATGACCAGATCTTCGGCGTGATTGACGATGTATTCCAGGTCGGTGGATGAAAGCCGCAGGTTCAGCGTATGCAGCACCGCGCCCATGCAAGGCGCAGCGTAATAAACTTCCAGGTGGCGATACCCGTTCCAGGCCAGCGTGGCCACGCGGTCGCCCTGTTTGACGCCAAGCTTGGCGAGCGCATGGGCAAGCTGTCGCGCGCGTTTGCCCAGGTCGGCATAGGTATAGCGATGGATTTTATCTCGCATCTTCGAAACGATTTCATTGTTTGGAGAGAGGGCAGGGCCGCGATCCATCAAGACAGACATGGTCAGCGGCGTGTTCATCATTGTGCTCGGATGGGGCGTTGGATGGGTGCTCATACTGGTGCTCCTAAATTTGTACTGGTCTCTGGAACTGCGATGGGCGCACAGCCTAATCGAAGGGTTTCGCATTTTCAACGAAATTGGCCTGGGTACGCAGCGCTTCCAGCGTGCAGGCTTGGCTGGCGTGCACCCCGGAAGACAAAAGGATAGTGCTAAAAATGTAATGCTCAGTTCACCGCAGAGGCGCAGAGAACGCGGAGCCTTCGCAGAGGAAAAGAGCCTTTTGGCAAGTCCTCTGCGCTCCCTCTGCTTCCTCTGCGCCTCTGCGGTGAAGATGGTTTACTCGACTTGTAGCATTACTTTTTGTGCACTACCTACAAAAGAATACAAAGTGGCTTGCGATTGAAGTCTGCATGCGGGAAGCGATGCGCTCCCGGCATGCAGGCTCTATGCTATTTTTTGCCGTTGGCGTTGGGCGGAGTTGTCTGGCGTAGTTTCTCGATCTGTTTGAGGATGACGGCGAAGGTTGCCTCAGTCACTTTCTGGCCCTTCTCGCGCGTGGCCAGCGTCGGGTCGCCCCACGTGCCGGTCGGTGAATAGGTGCCTTCGCCGCGCGCGGCGACTTGCTTATCGCGCGTCAGCCGAGTGCCAGGGCGATCAGGGCGCGGGTTGTAATCCTTAATGGCCTTTTTCATCTCCACTGCCGTCGGATCAATGTAAAGCATCATTGACGTTTCAATCTCATCCGCGTGGGTGCCGCCTTCCTGTTTCTCGAGCGGCTTGACCACCGCTTCCACATCTTTCGTGATGTCCAGGTAATGCAGCAGGATTCCGTCCGCCGCCAGAATCTCCGCCGCCGGCTTCAACGCGCGCAGCGTCGAAACTCCCGTGTTGATAATGTAAAAGCGGCGCGGGCCGAAGCGCGCCAGGCTGCGGCAGATGTCCACGGTCAGATCCCGCGCCGTTTCCAACCGCAGCGAAGTCGAGCCGGGATATTCCACGAACGCCGGATAAAAGTGATAGTTGATGGTTGGCGCGATGACCACGTTGGCAGCCAGCAACACACGCTGTTTGAAATATTCGGCCATCGTCCAATCATTCTTCAGCTTCAGGTGCGGGCCGTGTTCTTTGGCGGCAGCGCCCAGCGGAATGACGACGACCGTGTCCGGCTTCAGCCGCTTCTCGGCCTCCTGCCAGGTCAGTTCTTCCAGCAAGACGCCTTTGGTTTGCGCCAATGCGTTTGCCGAAAACATCAACAGCAACGAAATAAACAGGAACTTTTTCATCGTCTTCTCCAACATGATTTTCAGCGCGCCAGCGACAACGCATCAATTCCCTTATCCAAACTGAACGAAGAACCGACTGCGCTGACGACGCAGCTTTGACGGTCCAGCCCCACTTGCTGGCGGATGCGATAAACGGCTTCGATGCCGGTGCAATGCGCACCCAGAAACTGGCGCAGCCCGAACTCTTTCAACTTGCCCGCCGTCCAGTTGAGCTTTTCGTCATCCAGCGCGAACAGATGGAATCCGCCAATCGCCGCGTAGACTGGCGCGGACTTGATTGCCTTGCGCGCATATTCCAGCGTGTTGATGATCCCAGCGTGGCCGCAGCCCGAAAGCACCACCAACCCTTTCTCCGTCACCGCCACCAATGACATATCTTCCGGCAGCGTGTCTTCAATCAGGCCATTGGGCAGGCCATCAGGCGTCTTCATTCGTCCGGCACCGCTCCAATTCTTTTCGGGATAGGTGCGCGGCACGGGGCCGGTCAGCCAAAGGCCGGGCAGAATTTCTTTCGGTTCTGAGTATTCGATGAACGCCCCGCCCGTGGCTTCATATTCCGGCTTGTACTTCACCATCACGTTCGAATCGCCGGCGCCAGCAGACGCAGGTGCCGGGCGATTCCAGAAAATGCCTTTGCCGACATGCGCGCGCGACAGTGCTGTGGGATTCGTCTTGGCAAATTCGCGGCGCAAGGTCAGCAGTCCATTGGTGTGATCGGAATGGTTGTGGCTGAGAATCACATCTTTGACATTGGCCAGATCAACGCCAAGTTCCTTGGCGTTCTTCAACACAGTGTCGGGCCGCGCGCCGGTGTCGAACAGAATGCGCTGCCCGTCTACTTCAACAATCGCCGCAAAGCCCCATTCGCCAATGCCGCGGTCGGAGTTGCCCGCAAGCATCGTGGACAGCACCTGCACGCGCAGCGACTTCACAGTCTTGGTTTGTGGAATCGGATTCGGTTCGGCAACTGCCGGATCATGAAACCGGTTTGGCATAAGGAAGACAACTGTAAAGGTCAGGGCAACAAGCAAACGTTTCATTGAATTCGTCCTGTCTTTGTTGAAGCGAGGGAATCAATCCAGAATTCCGGCGAGCTTGAGCGTGAAGCCTTTCAGCAAAGGTTCGCCGGAAACCTCAGTTGGATTGTCGAGGATTTCGACAGGGGCATCGGGGCGATAGATGTGGACTTTCTTTTTGAGCGGATCAATCAGCCAGCCGAGTTGGGCGCCGTTTTCGATGTACTCTTCCATCTTTGCCTTCACTGTCTTGAGCCGGTCGGTACGGGAACGCAACTCGACGACGAAATCCGGGCAAAGAGGCAGGAACTTTTCCAGATCCGCCGCGGTCAAGGCTTCGCAGCGGTCGCGGCGGATCCAGGCAGCATCGGGCGAACGCTCTGCGCCGTTCGGCAGGGTGAACCCGGCGGTCGCCTCAACCGCAATGCCAGAGCCTTCTTCGTCCGCCCAATTCACTAGGCGTGCAGTCAATTTGGCATTGCGTTTCGATCCGGCGAAACCAACGGGCATCATCACAATCATCTTACCCTCCTTGTCCATCTCCAGTCTGAGATCGGGGTTTTCCGCGGCAAACACCTCAAAATCCGCCGCACTGAAACGGCCTTCCTCCAACCGCAGCAACACCGGACCAATGCCTATCGGCAAGAAAAGCGGAACGGTTGCAGGCGTGGTCTTTTCACTTTCGACAGTGTTCAATGCAGCAGCGGCCTGAATGCTCATAAATCCTCCATCAATTGCCCGCCATTTTCTTCTCGTCTTCCTTCTTCGGCAATTCCGGCTTGGCAAAGTCCGGCTTCGGTTCGCCGAAGATGTAATGATTGAACCAGCCCAGGTTGTGTTGCATGACGGCGCGCATCTCACGCGGTTTGGTGATGCCGTGGCCGAAGCCTTTATAAACGACCATCTCCACCGGCACGCCGCGATCTTCCAAGCCTTGCCGCAATTCGTAGGCATTCGGAATCGGCACGCGTTTATCGAATTCGCCGTGCTGAATCAAGGTCGGCGTCTTCGCCTGTTTGATGTACGTCATCGGTGAAGTCTTGGCGTAAATCTCAGGATCACTCGCCGGGTCTTTGTCCAGATACTGAATGGTGAACGGCGTGATGTCCGTGTTGTAGTAATAAGTCGCCCAGTTTGAAATCCCAGCGCCGACTGAAATAGCCGCAAAACGATCCGACGAAGTCGTCAAAAATGCCGAGATGTATCCGCCCTGGCTCCAGCCCATCGAGCCGACTCGTTTAGCATCCACCCAGCCTTTGCCGATCAAATAATCAACGCCCGAAATCACGTCCCACGCATCGCCCACGCCCAGGTTGCGGACATTCAGTTGCCGAAACTTTTCGCCGTACCCGGCGCTGCCGCGATAGTTTACCTTCAGAATCAACGCGCCTTTCGCGGCCCAGATGTCCGCCGGGTAATAGCGCGCGTCCAGCAACGTCGGGCGATCAACGCCTGTCGGCCCGCCGTGAATCACGCACAGCAGCGGATACTTTTTATTGGGATCAAAGTCGGCAGGTTTGATCAGAATGCCTTCGATGATTGCGCCATCTTTGCTTGGCCACGAAATGACTTCGCGCGTGGCCAGCGTCAAACCTTTGACTTGATCCGTCATTGCCGTCAGCTTGCGCGGCGCAAAATTTGAGACTGGCGAAACGTAGATTTCACCAAGCGATGTGGGCGACGGTGCGGTGAAGGCAATTTGTTTACCATCTTTGCTGAAGCTGAAACCGTTGGCCATCAAATTGTCAGGCTGGCTGATGCGAGTGATTTTGCCATTGGCCGGATCAACGCGGAACAGATGCGCCGCAGTTTTCTGTGCGCCGCTGAAGTAAATGCCGTCGGCGTTCCATTCAACAAAGTTCGGCTGTTCGTCAAAAGCATCAGTAATCGAACGCGGCGTGCCGCCGTCCACTGACACCACCGCCAACCGAGTATTCGCGTAGAAAAACTTTGGATTGCCCATGGCCGACGAAAAGGCTATCCATTTGCCATCGGGCGAAAAAATTGGGTTATTGTCCGGGCCTGGCTGGCTGACTATTTTTTTGACTGAATCATCTGCGAGCGAAAGCAGGTAAATGTCCGACGTGCCGCCTTGAATCAAATCCGGGTTGACCGCCGCGTTGAACGCGATCAGCTTGCCATCAGGCGACCACGCAAACGAACCCACAGTGAACTCTTTGCCTTTGGTGTGCTGCGTTCCGGCAACAGGCGCTTTCAAAGCTTCTTCAACGTTGAATGTCCACAGGTGCGAATGGCTGTATTCCTTGCGCACGACTTCAAAACCGCCCAGATAATCCTGCCGTTCTTTGGCCGCTTTGCTGTCAGCGTCGCTGGCCGTGAAGGCAATCTGCTTGCCGTCTTCAGACCAGCTATAACCGCCAACGCCGTTCTCGGTCTTGGTCAATTGCGTTGCTTCGCCGCCATCGGGATGAATGACGAAGATTTGATTCTTGTCGCCAACGCGATTGCCGGTGAAGGCCAACCATTGACTGTCCAATGACCACTGCGGATTGCTGGAAGACTTTTCGCCGCGCGTCAGTTGCAGCGTCTTCCCCGTCGCGACATTTGCCAGCCACACCTGCGTGACATAGGCGTTCTGCTTGAAATCGCTCTCCGTCACGGTGTAGGCGACCCATTTGCCATCGGGCGAAATCTGCGCGCCGCCCAGGCTTTTGACGTTGAGCAAATCGTCAACGGTAGGGATTCGGCTTTGTGCCAGCGTCAACGATGCCAGCGTCATGGTGAGTAGAAAACAAGCGATGAGTTTTTTCAGCATGTGTGTGACCTCCGGCTAAATTTCGTCTGGATTTTTGCCAAGCTGGCGCAGCATCTCCGCTAGACGCTCGGTGCGTTGCCGTTCTTGCTGCAAGAGTTGTTCGCCCTGTTCGGCGCGAGCGTGTTCCTGTTCGGCGCGAGCGTGTTCCTGGTCGGCACGCTCCTTACCAGTCAGGATTAATTGGCCGTTGGCATCAACCCACCGCAGCCAGGTATCGTGTTTTTCCTCATATAGGCCTTCCCATAGTGTCAATCCGATTCCCAGTGGCGAAAATTGGGAAGACGGCTGTCGCTCGAATTTGAAATCGTTCCAGCGATAGATCGTCAGCATTTCAGGCATCAACTCGCCGAGGGGATCGAATATGACGTAGTAGCCCACACGCATCCGAGCGTACTTGTCCTTCTTATGACCGTCCTCTCCGCCTTCTTTATTGGAAACGATCTCAACGACAATATCGGGTGCCTTACCGTACTCCCAGATGTAATACGATCGGCGCTCCTTGCTCCAGAAATCCTTGGGCACTTCTACGTCCAGACTCAGAAGAACATCTGGCACGATGCCTGGATTACGCATGAGTTGGAAAACGCCGACGTTCGCCGCAGCCAGGAAAGGCCGGCCGACCGTTGTCCATGAACTGTAGAGCGGCTCTGTCAGCAGGCGCTGTTGCGTTTCGGAAAATAGATTGTCCACAGGCTCATCATCCTCCGTAATTAAATCGTGAACTGCGAGCAGGATTCGATCCCAATCAGGTTCATCGCCTGATGAAACGTCTGGCCCCGCAATTGGAACGACTGTTTGAGGAATCACTTCAGACATTGTTTGTGACATAACGAAACCTCTCTTTCCTAAACTGATAGTCAAAACACAGGCTCGGCCAGTTTCGCCAGCACCGCCGCTGAAACCTTCTCGACATCCGCGTGCAGCGAATTGCCGTGTGCGCCCATCGTGACGATGGCCGGAAACGCTCAATGATTCTCACTGGCAAATCATACCCGGAGAGCCTTCTCAGGTTCGGCATTGTGGAAAGCAACTCGGCCCAATTGAATTTGCCGCAAGCGCTCATCGCAGGCCAGTTTGATCCAAGCTTGTCTGATGACGCCGACCTGCCTGCATTCGCGATCAATGGCCTGGAGCAGTTCCAGCGGAAAATCAACGCTGACGAACTGTTTGGCCAAATGCTGGCCGGTGAAGTGCTCCGACACGTCGTAGCCTTGTTCCGCCTGCTCAGCGATCTGTTCAATGTCCGGCGAGTTGCTGGCTTCAGGTTGTTTCTTGCTCATAGGCTTTTGCCCTTGTCATTGGAAGAGCGCCTTGATCAATTCTTCCCGCGACATCTCAAAGTGTTCCGCAACCTCAGCCAGAATCGCCGACAGCGTGCCGACGCGCAATGGATCATGGCAAGGGACCGTTACGTGATGCTCTCCACGCTCCGTTGTCGTCAGGCGCATATGGCTGCCGGTTTGACGCTTGATGCCGTAGCCAAGCCTTTTCATCGCTTGCGCCAAGTCATTGCCGGACAGGTTGCGGGGCAGTTTCATGTCGCCATCACTTCCTCTCTGACGAAATGCAGCCGAATGATGGAAGGTCCCTGTCCTTCATCGAAATGACACAGCACCGCATCGCGAATCTGCTCGCGCAAGTTCGGCAAATCATCCGCTTCGGTGAAAATCGCTTGGCCCAGTGCGCGTGCCGTAAAACCGCCTTCGGCCGCATCTTCAACCAGGAAAATCAACTCGCTCATTTCAGCCCCTCCTTCAAACCAGAATTAAAACACCGGTTCGCCCAGCTTGGCCAGCACCGCCGCCGAAGCCTTCTCGACGTCCGCGTGCAGCGAATTGCCGTGTGCGTCCATCGTCACAATGGCAGGGAAGTCCGTCACGCGCAGGTGCCACATCGCTTCGGGGATGCCGAATTCCAGCAGGTTGACGTCCAGCACTTCGTTGATGGATTTGGCGTAATACTGCGCCGCGCCCCCGATGGCGTTCAGGTAAACCGCGCCGTGCTCTTTCATCGCGGCCAATGTTTTCGCGCCCATCCCGCCTTTGCCCATCACTGCGCGCACGCCGTAGCGTTTGATGATTTCGCCCTGATACGGCTCTTCGCGGATGCTGGTGGTCGGGCCAGCCGCTTTGATTTTGTAATTGTCTCCGTCTTTCAAAACCACCGGGCCGCAGTGGTAAAGCACTGAACCGTTCAGATCAACCGGCGGCGGATTCTTCATCAAATGAGCGTGGACGGCGTCGCGGCCCGTGTACATTTCTCCGGTGATGAGCACGACATCGCCAACTTCCAGGGTGCGGACTTGCTCTTCAGTCAGCGGCGTACGCAGAACTTTCTCTTTGCCGGTAGTGACGAATCCGCCACCTTGCGACATCTTGATTTCGGGTTGTTTTTCGTCGCGATAAAGCCAGCGTTTGATCTCGCCGGTTTTGGTATCGAGCACTACGCCCAGCCGCCGGAACGCCCAGCAATCGTAGGCCACCGAAACGAAGAAGCTCGCCGGGAGGCGATTAAGGACACCGATCTTACAACCGATCAGTGTCACGCCGCCGCCGAAGCCCATCGTGCCGATGCCGAGCGTGTTCGATGTTTGCAGAATGTAGTCTTCCAGCTTGGCCAAATCGGGATGGGGATTTACGTCGTCAAGCGTTCTGAAAAGCTGTTCTTTGGCGTTCAGATAACCTTGTGCGCGGTCACCGCCGATGCAAACGCCAAGCGCGCCCGCGCTGCATCCTTGCCCTTGCGCTTGCCAGACGGCGTGGAGCAGGCATTTGCGGATGCCATCCAGATCGCGCCCGGCTTTGCCCAAATGCGGAATCTCAGCGGGGAGCGAATATTGAATGTTCTTGTTTTCGCAGCCACCGCCTTTCAGTAGCAGTTTGACCTCGATTTCGTCTTCGCTTTCCCACTGATCAAAGTGCATCGTCGGTGTGCCCGGCCCCAGATTGTCGCTGCTGTTTTCGCCGGTCAGCGAATTGACAGAGTTCGTGCGCAGCTTGCCGCGCTTGGTCGCTTCTGCGACGGCTGCGCGAATCTCTTTTTTCATCACCAACTGGTTCGCGCCGACGGGCGTTTTGATCTCGAAGGTCGGCCAACCGGTGTCCTGGCAGATCGGGCCTTCGTTGTCGGTGGCCATGTCAATGTTTGTGGCAATGACATTCAGCGCTTGCAGCGAACGCCCGCCCTGCTCTTCGCCCATGGCGCGGGCCATCGCACGGCGCACGTCAGGCGGCAGGTTGGTCGAAGTCTGCGTGATCAGTTGCAGCATGCTCTCGCGAAAAGCGTCCATAAAGATTTCCTCGGTAGAGATGATTTTAGAAATGCGGGCGTAATGTAGCACAAGGTTTCGGCACATTCAGCCACACAAATGTCGGCCAAATCTTTCAACTGAAACCGCGAGCCTGCACCAATGATAGCGGCTTGCAGTTGCATACGACCTTGGTGGCGAATGGCGGCAGCATGTGGAGTGCTGCGACTTGGCGCAGCTTTTCGTTCGCAACTGGAAACACCAGTTCCCCGCAGACGGTTTCGGACGAACACAAAAGCGGCGTCGAGCCGTCGCACTCCATAAGGCTATCGCAACTCTTTATCGCGCGGTCCGCCGATTGCTAAACCGTGTTGCCGAATCTTTGTTCATCTGATCCGGTGTGACAGAATCTGCGCCCAATGACCTCAACAACTTTTGCCGATGAAACTGAACAAAGCGAAAAGCCCGCCGCCCGCCGCTGGAAGACGGCGCTGGCCATTGCGCTGGCGTGTGTCGCGCTGACTTCGCTGGCCGTGCTGCCGTTTTTTGTCATTGGCGAAGATCAAAAAATAGGTTGTTGTGGCGGCGCAATGCCGATTACGCACGACGCCTGGATGCACTACAACCAGATGAACGCTTTTGAGCGAAGCTTGGCGTTAGGCATTGTCTATCCGCGCTGGGACGAGAACACGCACGGGTACGGCGCGCCGACGACCAGCTTCTATCCGCCAGGCATTTATTACTTGACCTCCACGATTTACTTTTTCGCGCGCGATTGGGTGAAAACCTGGGCGGGGTTTTATTGGATGACGATGCTGGCTTCGGCATTGGCGATTTATTGGTACGCGCGGCAGCGGCTATCGCGCTGGGCTTCGATGGTCGCGATGGCGGCTTACGTTTTTGCTCCATACCATTTGCTGAACCAGTATCAGCGCGGCGCGATGTCGGAATTCACCAGCTTCATTTGGATTCCGCTGTGTTTGTTGTTTGCGGAACGGTTTCTGACAAAGAATGCCATTCACCGCAGAGACGTAGAGGGCGCAGTGGCAGCGCAGAGAAAAGAATCCGGATGGATGAATTTTGCGGGGCTGGCAGCAAGCTTTGGTGGATTCCTGTGGACGCATCCGCCAACGGCGTATCAGTTCGTGCTGGTGTTCGGCGCGTGTGTCGCAGTGCCCGCGATCAGAGCACGAAAGTGGCGCGGGCTTGGGCGGATTATTCTGTCGCTGTTCTTTGGTTCGATGCTCGCGGCGGCATATTTCTATCCGGCGATTGCTGAACAACGATTAGTGAATTACGACGATGTCGCGCGAGTCTGGCCGTATCACAGCAGTTACGTTTTCGACTTTTCGCAGAAGGTTTATGACCACGCTGGCAATTCATTTTTCGTCCGCCTTGACCGGATGTGGGCATTCAATCTGGCGGCGATTTTGATTGCGGCTGCGGTGTTGTGGCGCTTCGCAAAAGCAGGTAGCCGCGACAACGTTCCTTGGCGGCAATGGGCGGCGGCAGGGTTACTCGCCAGTTTTTTGATGACGAAATATTCCGCGCCGCTTGGGCGGTTGATTCCGAAGATTGAGATCGGCGTCTTTTCGTGGCGGATGCTGGCGCTGACCAGTTTCGCGACGGCAATGCTGGCCGGGGCGATTGCGGATTGCGGATTGCGGATTGCGGATTGGTGGCGAAAGGCACTTTCACTTCTGATTCTGCTCGGCACGCTGGCGATGAGCGCATGGTATGTCGTCTGGCCGATGTGGCGCGGGCAGGCGTTTGAACCGAAGCCGGAGCATTACAACTACGCCACACTGCCGCACGGCGCGCCGCGCGACAATCCGCCGATGCCGCCCGTACAGCTTGTTTCAGGCAACGGTGCAATCAGCATCGCCATCGCCATCGAATGCTGGACGCCGGAATTTCGCCAGCTTCGCGTCCGGCTGGATGAACCCGGCCAACTGCAATTCCGCACGCGCAACTTTGCCGGATGGACGGCGACCGTGGACGGGAATGCTGCGACAATTCAAGAAGGCGCGGTCAAAAACATCGTGGTTGATCTGCCTGCTGGCGATCATCGCATGACCCTGGAATTTCACTCGACGCTCATTCGCCGCGCCAGCAACTGGATGACGGTCATTTCATTTGTCCTGCTCATTTCAATTGTCATAAAAGCATGGAGTTCAGGCTTTAGCCTGCTGGCTTTGAATAGAATCCATCTGGTGGAACGAAAACAGCCTGAAGGCTGAACTCCATGCAATTTGGAGAAGATCATGAATCAAACAATCGAACGCCCCGCTGTTCGCCAACCTGGAATCTGGCTGGATGTCATAGTTGTTGGTGGTCTGCTGCTGTGGGGAACCATCTTCCTGATGAAGATGGCGTACTTGCGCATCTGGTATACGACGCCGATCTGCATTGCTTGGCTGGGGGCCATTTATTTTTATGTCAAACTGCGCTTTGAGGTGAAAATCCCGCTTCCCCTGTTTGCGCTGGTGTATGCCTCAGTCGCGCTGGATGGATTGGGGAATCTTTTCGGCTGGTACAGCGCGACATACAAATATATTCAGTACGACGAATTCACGCACACGGTGATTCCGGCGATGACCGCGCCGGTGATTGTCTGGCTGCTGAACGAAGGCTTGAAGCGATTTGGTTACCGGTTGCCGCTTAGCTTGGTGACGTTCTTTGCCATCACGACGATGTTCACGATCTCGGGCTTTTATGAAGTCGTTGAACTGTGGGACGACAAATACATGCATCCGCAACCGGGCATGCGCATTCACGGCCCGTACGATACGCCGAATGATCTGCAATGCGATTTGCTGGGGATGACCGTTGGTGGATTGATTGCTTATTCCACGCTGAAAAAACGCGAGAAGCTGGATGGCAATGCTTGACCGGCTTTGGAAGGGTAAAGTATTACGGGGTGCACATTTCATCACAGTAACGATTGCTCAGCAATTTTGAAAGGAGTCACGTATGCCCGCGCGTAAGCCCGCGACGAAAAAAGGATCCGACACGCCGATTGCGAATTCATTGAAAAAAATATCTGAGAAAAAAGTGGAAAGCTCTGCTGGCAGCCCGGCTGGGCCGCTGGTCGCTTTTCGCTCGGACGATGGCGGTGCGCCAATCACGCTGGAATGCGGCGTGAAGCTGCAGAAGGCGGCGATGCAGTGGCGTTCGATTGTGCGCAACCGCCGCCGCTGGGCCGATGCAAAACAGACGCGAGACGAAAAAGACCAGAACGCTTATGCGCAATTGCTGATGTTGGGGCTGACGGAAAAAGAACTGCAACGCATTGCCGCCGCCCGTATCATCGAAGTCGCCATCCCGTTTGAAAGCGAAACCATTGGCTGGGAAGCGCGCATCATCCCCTGGGAATATCTGCTTAGCGCGGCGACGCGCAAGATTCGCCCGACGGGCCGTTTGACGGTCGTGCGCCACCTGAATCGCCGCAATCGTGCGGCTGAAGAGCGCAACCCCGCGTCAGTTCTGTATGTTGAAAGCTCGCCGGGGAAATTGAACAGCGAATACAACTTCAGCACTGAACGCCGGCTGGTCGAATCCAGTCTGGATTCGCTCAAGTTCCGGCTCTTCAAAGACCTTACTGCCGGCTTATTGGAAAAGACCGTCAGCCAGGAAAGCCCCGACGTGATTCACCTGGCGGGCTTCGATGCACACCAGTGGTCGAGCCTGACGTCGCAGGAATCCGCCGACAATCGCGACGGTTATCTGATGGCGGGCGAGAAGAACGATATTGAGATTGTCAGCGCCGAAGCCCTGGCCCGTTTGCTGAACGCGGGCAAGACCAAACCATTGCTGGTCGGATGCAACCTGTACAACTCTGCTTCGCGCATCTGCGCGCTGGCCGTGGCCGAAGGCGCGGGCGCGGCGATGGGGTTTCAGGATGAGTTCGACGACAGTCTGGCCGAACTGTTCTTCAGCACGTTCTATCAAACCTGGGAATCGGATTGGAAACTATTGGAATCATTCCAGGCGGCCTGTCAGGTTTTGCGCGACCAGCCCGCGAATCTGAACGGCACCGGAGTCGTGCTGTGGAGCGATCATTCGCTGTTGCCGGGGCAGATCGCACAGCAAGCAGCACCGCAAACCCGCAAGGCGCGCGGGGCAAAGGCGACATCGTTCTCTTACTCACCCACGACAGCACCGTCTGCACAGGCAAAGCGATTGAGCGAAGAGAAAGAGCAACTGCTCATGCCGGGTAACAGAAGCCTGGCGGCGGAGATGTTGCAAGTCGAAGCCGAGCCATTCCCCGAATTTAATTACTCCGCGCTGCACAACAACCGCCCGCTTTTCCGCACCTTCAAAATCAACAAGTACAAGCAGGGCAGGGCCGAACAGATTGGCGTTGAGATTACGCTGTATGTCGGCGAACAAAGCGCGACGTATTCAGCGACCTTCGATCTGAAAGAATCGCTGCTGGACCTGCGCGAAAAGATTCGCGTGCCGCTGCTGCATGCGGCCTGGGCCAATCTGTCCGAAAGCGTGCGCACTTCGCTGGCGGTCAAGGTCACCTGGGGGGACTTCAAAATCTACAGCCAGACATTCACGACCACGCTGCTGCCGCTGGATCAGTGGCGTGACGACGATGTAGACCGCATCTGGCTGCCGTCGTTCGTGCTGCCGCGAGACCCCGTGGTGCGCCGCATCGTGGATTCGGCGCAACGCTACCTGATGACGCTGCGCGACGATGGCAACGCGGGGTTCGATGGCTATCAAAGCTTCGATGAATCGCAAGGCAAGCAGCCGGAAATTGCCGCCGAAGCTGTGGATGATCAAGTCCGCGCGTTGTGGGCGACGCTGGTTTACGATTCCAGCATCGCCTACATCAATCCGCCGCCGACCTATTCCACCGCATCGCAGCGTCTGCGCCCGCCTTCGGAAGTGATGGATGGCGGACGCGGCACCTGCATTGACACAACGTTGCTGCTGGCTTCGTGCCTGGAATACATCGAAATCTATCCGGTCATCTTTTTGCTCAATGGTCATGCGTTTGTTGGTTACTGGCGCAACGACAAATATCGCGATGAATTCAAAGAATCAGTCGAAGGCAGCCGCGTCGCGAATCCTGCTGCCGATGCCCCGCCGGCAAACTTCAGCGAAGAGGCAGGCAGCCGCGAAGTGCCGCGTTATGCGTGGTACTTTGAAAAGAAGCGCGATCAGAATTTGTACGGACTGATTCTACAGAAAGTGCGCGAACAGAAACTGGTGCCGCTGGAAAGCACCTGGCTGACGTGCCGGGGAGCATTTTGGGAAGCAATAGACGAGGGCGCGAAGAACCTACAGTCCGCCGCCGATTTCCATTCGATGCTGGACATTTACGAAGCGCGCGGCAAAGTGACGCCGATTCCACTGCGAGGACGGTGACAATGAGAATGTGGCGCGGGTTGTTTTACCGCGCCCGTTATAGGATCAAAGCGCGGGTTAACAACACGCGCCCCAATTTATAATGATCCCCTGCCCAACTCA
>JBBQVH010000008.1:0-100199 GCA_038211695.1 Blastocatellia bacterium
GAAGCCGTCATCCGTCAGGCCCAGTTCTTCGCGCCCTTGGGTGCCATTCGGATCGTGGACAATTGGCAGCAGGCTTTCGGCGATCAGCGGAAAGCCGCCCGTACCCGATTTCGGATCAAGTGACGCAGCCTTGCTATCGCGGCGGTCCTCTTGTCTGAATGCTTCCACGGAAACAATGATGAATGCCGCTGAAGCAATCAGGGCAATGCACAACACGCTGCGGCTGGGGCGAATGGCCGCGTTGCGAAATCCCATTCGCAGCATTGGAACTATGCCCTGACCATGAATCGTCGCCCGCTTGTCGCTCTTCAACCACCAAGACCAGAAGAATAGACTGGCAACCAACAGCATCGCGCCCGCTCCGAAAAACCCGCCGACCTGCCCGATGAATTTACTGCTGGCCAGCATCGCAATGCCGAGCAGGGCGAAGAGGATTGAAAACAGACGAGGAGACAGGGAGACAGGGAGACGATGAGACTTAGTCTCTCCTCCCCCAGTCGCCCAGTCGCCCAGTCGCCCAGTCCCTAGCAGCAAGCTGCGCGGCGACGATTTCCGCAGCGAACGCAGCGTCAGCCAAATGCAAACTAGCGCCGTCACCACACCCGAAGCAGCGCCGATGGCCAGCGATTGCGGCGAAACATGCAACCGCAACTGCGTCGTCCCCACCGCGCCCACCCACCACGTGCGCAAGCCAAACATCATCAGCCACCCATACGCCACCGCGCCGAGCAAACCAACAACACTGCCAATCACAGCCAGCAGCAAGCCTTCGCGCAGGAAAAGCGAGCGAACCTGTCTGGTCGAAAAACCAATCGCCCGCAGCAACCCAATTTCGCGCAGCCGCTGTTCAATGCCGAGTTTGAAAAACAGCGTCGTCAGCAGCAGCGCCGAGATGACCAGAAAGAAACTGAAGTAGGCGAAGTATTCGCCGAAGTCCGTCGCGCCGCGCGAGGCTTGCAGGCTTTGCGCTTTGACCGCCTGCACGGACAAGCCCATCTCAATTGGATTAATCGTCCCGCGCAACTCTTGTTCGTAGCTTTGTTGAGTGGCTGTCAAATCCGCCCCCTTCACCGGAAGAATCCGAATCGAAGTCAGTTTGCCCCAACGAGTGCCCCACAGTTTCTGACCAGCTTTGAGTGAGACGAAGGCTTTCGGAGTAGTGCGGTATTTGTCCCAATAATCTTCGTCAACTTTGCGAACGCGACTCAGGTCAACCGGGAAGGGAGGGTCCCAATCCGCCAGGCTTTTGGCGTTGGAAATGCCTGGGTATTCGGGAGCCAGGTTTCTGTCTGCCGCAAGGCCTTCTCCAAGTGTTTTGCCATAGAAAAGGAATTTAGCCGTCTCAGTTGTTAGTCGCCCCTCTTCTTTCCAAACAAAGTAATCAACCGAAACTTCATTTAACGGCTTAACTCCGAGATCTCGAACCGCCCATTCGTTGAGAAAGATTTGAGGCAAGTAGGATTTTTCCTCTCCACTATGGACGAACGACCAAAATTCACCTTGTGTGACGCCCTCCATGTGTATGGGCATATCCACAGTTTCATCAATAGCAGTTATGAGCGAGTATGGGATTTCTTTGTTCCCGACGCGAATCGAGTTGGCCAGATAAGTCAGAAACGACTCTGTCTTGAAGTTCAGTTTTTCAGCCGCCGCTTTTGCTTTGTCAGCCAGCACGTCGCTGATGACCGCGCTATCACTTTCGAGCGAGATGGCCTGCGCGTCATCCAGCACGCGCAGTTTCAATCCCAAGTCCGAAAGCGTGAAGGTATCGTGCAATGCTGCGTGAAGAATATATTCGAAAGGCGCTTTCTGAAGAGTGAGCAAGCCTGACTCTGGATTCCGCCTTGAAACCAGTATTGCATTAGCCTTGCCATCCTGTTCGATGTTGCGTTGCAGCTTTTTCAGCGGCAGGAAGATTGCTCGAACTGCGCCTTGTTGAGGCCGAAGCGAGAATTCGCCGATCGTGCCTGCTGGCAGAGCCTCGCGCATTGTCAGCCGGATGGTGTGGCCCAGGTCTTCTTTGCGGCTATGCAAAGATTCAATCGGAATGGCCGATGGCTTTTCGATGCGCAGGATGACCGTTTCGCCAGGCTTGGCGTTCAGTTCCGACGCCAGCGCTGCGCTCAGCAGCACGTCGTTGTCTTCTGGCGGACGCACTGCCAAACCGTGAAATTTCCAGAAGCGCTCATCCACGCCATAAACAGCCACGCCTCCCGCGCGGGCATTCGAATCGCTGTGCGTAACCAGGCCCTCAATCGCGATCAGCGGGCAGGCGTCATTGAAGCTGGCGGCGAAGTTTTGATGCGATTTCAGGTCATCGGCCAAGCGTTCACGAAAGAAATCTTGCGAAGCGATCAGCAAATCCGTCTTGCCCAATCGTGCCAGCGCCAGATCGCGCAAAGATGCGCGAACGGAATCACCGACCAGCAAGGCCCCGGCCAGCACGGCGACAGCGGTTGCGACGCCCATAATGACGGCCAGATTCGTCAGTTTGAAATAGGCCAGACTGCGTTTTGCTAAAGTGGAAAAGTTCATGACGCGCGGCGAAGTTGTCGTTCAATCAGTTCATACCGCAGCGGAAATTTAGCGGCCAGTTCCGCGCTGTGCGTGACAACGATCAAGATTGTTTGCTGTTGCCGATGCAAATCCAGCAGTAGGGACGCAACGTTTTCTGCCGTGTCGTGATCCAGGTTGCCGGTCGGTTCGTCGGCCAGCAACAGCAGCGGTTCGTTGATCAGCGCGCGGGCAATCGCGACGCGCTGCTTTTCACCGCCGGACAATTCAGCCGGGCGATGATCCAGGCGTTCGGACAGCCCAACTTTGGCCAGCAGAGCTTTCGCTCGCGCGACAGGATCGCCCTTGCTGCTTTTCGATACCAGCGTCGGCGTCAGCACGTTTTCCAGCACCGAACATTGCGGTAGCAGGCAGTGGTCTTGAAAAACGAAGCCGATCTTTTCGTTGCGAAAGGCGGCAAGGCGCGCTTCATTCAGCGCAAATGGATTTTGCCCATCCAGCGTCAGCGTACCCGCGGTTGGCGGTTCCAGCGCGCCCAGCAGATACAGCAGCGTGCTTTTGCCACTGCCTGACGGGCCCATCATTGCGACGGCATCACCGCGCTCGAAGCTCAGCGTCACGTCAGCGAGAATCGGCAGCCGTCCGCGCGGCGTCGGATAGTCTTTGGTCAGATTGTTGAGTTGAAGCATGCGTTGCGCATTGTAAGTGATGTTGCGCGAACTGTCAGTTTGCACCGCAAATCCGGGAGCGCAGTCCTTCCAGGCTGCGGGTCTGGTGAGGAAGAAGCTTGGAAAAGAAAGGGTCGCGCCCGCCAAGCCCCGCAGCCTGGAAGGACTGCGAAGCAAAGTCATAACTTCTTGTCATCTTGGCAAGTTTTTGCCAGATCGGTCAGGAGAGAATACGGAACAAACGGAAATAACAGAATAGACGGAAAGAGTTTTCAACCTGAAGCCTGCTTCCGTTTGTTTCGTTATTTTCGTTTGTTCCGTATTCTCTCCTTCACTCTTTTTGGTTGCGGCTATGCCGCGCTGTGCTCTCAGGGCTATTGCTAGCGATTTCAGTTTTGGGAAGTCGCATTCCCAGAAGCGGACAAGCCTTCCAGCTTCTGTTTTTCGGCCAAAGCGTTAAACTCAGCAGCGCAGCAATTTATCCTTTCCCCATTTGATCAATGGGCTGGCACGGAAATTGGCTAAGCGTGTCGAGGGGAAGAATCATTTCCGCATAATTTTGGAGCGCGATGGATTCGCGCTCCCGTTTTGGAGGCATTCGTTTTGGAGGCATTGATGGATAAACCTCGTGATAAGTCAGTCGTGCGCAATCGCAAGATTCGCCGCGTCATTTATATCGTCCTGGGAGTGATCGCCATTGGCGGAGTAAGCATTTTTTTGGCGAAATTGAAACCGGCAGCACAAACCGTCGAAGCCTCAACTGTCATCTCCGACACGGTCAAACAGGGCGAGATGGTGCGTAACGTGCGAGGGCTGGGCACGCTGGTGCCTGAAGAGATTGTCTGGATTCCGGCGGTGACCAGCGGACGAGTTGAAAAGCGTCTGGTACAACCGGGCGCCAACGTGACGCCCGCGACGATCATTATTGAGTTGAGCAATCAGGAGCTTCAACAGCAGTTGCTGGACGCCGAATTACAGTTGAAATCCGCCGAAGCCGAATACATCAACAAGAAAGTTGAGTTGGAAACGCAGTTGCTGAATCAGAAAGCGGGGGCGGCTACGGTCGAAACCGACTATCAGCAAGCGCAATTGAACGCTGAAGCCAACGATGAGCTGGCGAAAGACGGCCTGGTTTCAAAAATCATCCTGAAGCAATCCAAGATGAGAGCGGCGGAATTGGGAACGCGCAACGATCTGGAAAAGAGACGTATTGCGATGACTGCCGAAGCCATGAAAACGCAGTTGGCGGTCACCCAATCCACGCTCGATCAGCGCCGCACGCTGGTCGAACTGCGCCGCAAACAGGTCAGCGACTTGCGCGTCCGCGCGGGAATGACCGGCGTGTTGCAGCAACTGGCGGTCGAAGTCGGCCAGCAAGTAACGCCGGGCGCGAATCTGGCGCGCGTTTCCAATCCGAACAAGCTTAAGGCGGAAGTCAAAATCGCCGAAACGCAGCTCAAAGACATTCATATCGGCTTGCCCGCCACAATTGACACGCGCAACGGCATCGTGCCCGGACGCGTTGTCCGCGTTGATCCGGCATCGCAGAATGGAACCGTGACTGTGGATGTTGCGCTGGACGGTGCATTGCCCCCTGGCGCGCGCCCCGATATGAGCGTGGATGGGACGATTGAGCTTGAACGGTTGCCGAGCGTGCTTAAAATCCAGCGCCCGGCTTTCGGGCAGGAAAAGAGTACAGTCAAGCTCTTCAGATATGAGGCCGATGGCCAACATGCCTCCTCCGTTACCGTTCAGCTTGGACGCGCTTCCGTCACGGAAATCGAAGTCGTCAGCGGGTTGAAGGCCGGCGACAAAGTAATCGTCTCCGACACGTCTCAACTGGGTGACAATGTTACCCGCATTCGATTGAACTGAAGTTAAACAAAAATAGAAACCACGGATGAACACCGATGAACACCGATACCGGAGGAAGTAAATGAATCCGTGTTTATCCGTGTTTATCCGTGTTCATCCGTGGTTAAAAAAAGGAGAGAAGAACAATGTCCGAACCACTCTTGCGAATGGATTCAGTAAAAAAGGTCTTTTACACCGATGAAGTCGAAACCCACGCGCTGTCGGGAATTCACATCGAAATCAACAAGGGCGAATTTGTTTCGATTGCCGGGCCGTCGGGTTGCGGCAAATCCACGCTGCTTTCGATTCTGGGCCTGCTGGATTCACCCAGCGAGGGCGAATACCTGCTGAACAACAAACCGGTGCAGGATCTTTCCTTGAGCGACCGTGCACGCATCCGCAACCGCGAAATCGGTTTTATCTTCCAAAGCTTCAACTTGATCGGCGATCTGAGTGTTTATGAAAACGTCGAACTTCCCCTGACCTATCGTGGGATGAACTCAACCGAACGCAAACAGCGCGTCACTGCGGCATTGGAAAAAGTCGGGATGGCACATCGCGCCAAACATCTGCCTTCGCAGCTTTCCGGCGGTCAGCAACAACGCGTGGCCGTGGCCCGTGCCGTCGTCGGCGACCCGCTGATCCTGCTGGCCGACGAACCGACCGGAAACCTTGATTCAGTCAACGGCGACGCAGTCATGGATTTGCTGCGCGAACTGCATCGCAACGGCGCGACCATCTGCATGGTCACCCACGACCAGCGATTTGCCCGCAGCGCCGACCGTTCGATTCATCTGTTCGACGGACGCGTGGTTGAAGAAGAGCACGTCCAGCATTAGATCAGTTTGCAATTGCGTGTAGGGCAACCTGCCGAGGTTGCCCATGCTTCCTTCAATCAACTCATGGAGAACGCGTGGGCAACCTCGGCAGGTTGCCCTACACTGATCTGAAATCCGATCTAAGGTCAACATTAAGGGCAGCAATCTGCTGCGGCATTTCCCCGATGCCTCGCCTTCAAACCGGCGGGGCATCGGTTTGTTATGAGCGCTAAGCCCTGCCAAAGCTGCTGACAATATTTCCCCCACCTCTTTCGCGGACGGAGAAACCCCAAATGCCAAAGTGCCTGCGATAGCTCATGCGAAAAAGAGATGGTAGTCTCAGCCTTGACGTTTATGTTTACCGGAATCATCGAAGAACTCGGCGCAATTCGCCGCATCACCCCTATCTCAAAGCTGCCTGATGGCGCGCGGCTGGAAGTGGCTGCGCGTGAAGTGTTGGCGGGCGCGAACGTCGGCGACAGCATTGCGGTCAATGGCGTCTGCCTGACCGTTGTGGATCGCGGGGCGGATTGGTTTGCGGCGGACGTGTCGGCTGAGACGTTACACCGCACCAGTCTGAAGCAGGCAACCGAAGGCGCAAAGGTCAATCTGGAACGGGCGATGGCTGCATCATCACGCTTTGGCGGCCACATTGTGCAAGGCCACGTGGACGGCACCGGCGAATTTGCCGAAGCGCGTCCAGTAGGTGAAGGCTGGATTATGCGCATCCGGTTTCCGGCGGAACTGGCGCGTTACATTGTCGAAAAAGGCTCGGTCTGCGTGGACGGCATCAGCCTGACGGTAGCGGCGCTGGGGCCGGACTGGTTTGAGATTGCGCTGATTCCGCACACTTGGAAGGTGACGAATCTCTCTTCGCTGGAACCCGGCGCAATCGTGAATCTGGAAGTTGACGTCATCGCGAAATACGTCGAACGAATGGTGCAGGCTTATGTTCAGCCGCCGGTTCTGTCCAAGGAGTAGGGACGAAGTAACTTTGCCACCGAGGCACAGAGACACAGAGATCAAGAAAGGTATTAGATGATTTCTATCCCTCTCCTTTTCTCTGTGGCTCCTTTTCTCTGTGGCTCTGTGCCTCGGTGGCAAAGCTGGCCGCTTTATTTCGATTGAATTTTTCCACAATGCCTTTAGCCACGATCCAACAAGCAATCGAGGAAGTCCGCGCCGGGCGGATGGTGATTATCGTTGACGACGAAGACCGCGAAAACGAAGGCGATCTGGTTTGTGCGGCAGAAAAGATCACGCCCGAAATCATCAACTTTATGGCGCGTGAAGGGCGCGGGCTGATCTGTTTGCCGCTGACCGAAGAGCGATGCGACCAGTTGACGCTGCCGCTGCAGGTTTCTGAACGTGACAATGGTTCAGGCTTTGGAACAGCGTTCACGGTTTCCATCGAAGCGCGCTACGGCGTGACGACGGGCATTTCGGCGGCGGATCGCGCGACCACGATCCTGACCGCCGTCAATCCAAACTCAAAAGCATCTGACCTGGTGCGCCCCGGCCACGTTTTCCCCTTACGCGCGCGGCGCGGTGGCGTGTTGATGCGCCCCGGCCAGACCGAAGCCAGCGTGGATATGGCGCGCCTTGCCGGTCTGACGCCCGCCGCCGTCATCTGCGAAATCATGAACGAGGACGGGACGATGGCGCGATTGCCGGAACTGGAAGTCTTCGCGGAAAAACACCGGCTGAGGATCATCTCCGTCGCGCAACTGATCCGGCATCGTATTCAAAACGAAGTCTTTGTCCGGCGAATGGCCTCGGCTGTGGTGCCCACTATTTATGGCGAATTCAACGCGATCGCTTTTGAAAATCTGCTGAACGGTGAAGTGCATCTGGCGATGGTCATGGGAGAGATTACGCCTGACGACCCTTTGCTGGTTCGCGTTCATACGCAATCGGTGCTGGGCGATGTTTTCGGCAGCCTGCGCGACAGCCACGGCGCACAGCTTCAGATGGCGTTGCGGCAAATCAAGGCGGAAGGGCGCGGCGTTGTGCTTTATCTGAAACAGGAGATGCGCGGCATTGGGCTGGCGGATCAATTGCAGAACTATGAAGCGGCGGATGGACAAGCGCAGGAAAAGAGAGAGAAGACCAAACACGATGCCATGCGCGAGGTCAGAGATTACGGCACCGGCGCGCAGATACTGCACGAACTGGGCGTGCGAAAACTTCGCTTACTTTCAAATCATCCGCCCAGGCTTCACGCGGTGGAAGGCTTCGATCTGGAAATCATCGGTCACGTGCCGCTCACTGAATCGCCCGGTCAGGATGCCGAGGATAGCCTGTCACTTCCAGATCATCGCCTCGGCGAATGACTTCCACGTCACGCAAATGAAGCGCGTCGCGCAGATGTTCGATACCCTGTCCGCCAATTGCCGGGGTTGCTTCGCGCCCGCCAATGATCTTTGGCGCAATGAAAAACGTCACCTTGTCCACCAACCGGCGTTCGATGAATGACCCTGCCACTTCCGCACCGCCTTCCACGATCAAGCCAGTGATCTGGCGGCGTCCCAGCTCTTCCAGCACAGCGGTCAAATTCAGACGCCCATCTTGCGAATCAACACGCACCACCGACGCGCCCAAGGCTTCCAGTGATGCCTGAGACGCGGCAGGCGCATCCGGCGTGGTAAAAACAAGCAGCGGCAAATCATTGGCGGATTGCGCCAGACGCGATCTCAGCGGCGTGCGCAATCCGGCGTCCAACACAACGCGAAGCAAAGGCTGCCTGCGTAGTTGCTGCGTGCGGTCGGTCAGCAAGGGATCGTCTTTCAACACAGTGCCGATGCCGGTCAGAATGGCGTCGTATTCGTGCCGCAGCGATTGCGATGCGGCGCGCGCTTCTTCGCCTGTGATCCACTGCGATTCTCCCGTGCGCGTGGCGATGCGCCCATCCAGCGAACAAGCCATCTTCAAATGAACAAACGGCATTCGGCTGGTGATGTGCTTGACGTACTTTTCGTTGAGCTTTTGTGCCTGGTCTTCCATCAATCCCACTTCCACTTCGACGCCTGCCGCGCGCAATTGCGCGAATCCGTTGCCGTTGACGCGCGGATTCGGATCAAGCATTGAAGCCACCACCCGGCGGACGTTTGTGTCCAGCAGCGCCTGCACACAAGGAGGCGTGCGTTTGCCCGCGCCTTGATACGCGCAAGGTTCCAGGTTGACATACACCGTGGCCCCGCGCGCCTGTGGCCCGGCTTCTTCCATCGCCCAGACTTCGGCATGTTTCAATTCGTCGTAGCGATGATAGCCACGCCCGACGATCTGGCCGTCTTTGACTACGACTGCGCCAACCAGTGGGTTAGGGCTGACGCGCGCTGCCCCCTGTGCCGCCAGTTCCAATGCGATTTGTATGAAATCAAGATCCGGCATCAAGCTCCGTCGGCAGACTGCGGAGAGAGAGATTGCGAAGAGGGGGCCAACATATGAGCCAATGCTCTGACGGCATCGCGGGCATAGGGTAAAAGGCGTGAGGAGATTTGATCGGGCAGAATTTCAGGGCCAAGAATGCCTACGCCCACCGGCTTCATCGTTTCCAATTCAAGCTGAAGGATGCATTGCAGCACCGCCTGGCCCATCACCAACCCGTGCTTGGTTTCACCGCGTTCGATGATTCCAAAGACCGCCGCGCCATCAATGTCGTTGCGCAACAGCAGCCGTTTCAGCGCCAGCGGTTTTTCCAATGAGCCCGGAACCCACACAACTTCGCTTACTTCCAATCCCAGTTCGTTGGCTGTCGCGGCGGCTTCGGCCAACATCTGCTCCACTTCTGTTTTATGAAAGGCTCCGGCAACAAAGGCGATTCTGGGCATAACAACTTTCCGTATCAAAACAATCGGGCTTGGACAGGATTGACAAGATTACTCAGGATTGTTTGGAGAACTGTCATTGTTGGGTATGAGGCATCCTGAAAAGTCCTGTCAATCCTGTCTATGTTCGTTATCTTTTTCCAGCCAACTTACTCCGCCGGTCGCGTTTCCAGCCGCAACGTCGCCTCTTCGGTGACGCTGGGTTGAGAAAGGCTTCCAGCTTTCTGATTCAATTCATTCGTGGTCGTGCCGGCAATATGGCTGGCAGGCGGAACCGCGGAGACCGGCGTGGGATATGCCGCCGAAGCATATGGTGGTGTTGCATATGGCGGAGAGAAGCCATAGCTCTGCGGCTGATACTCGGCCACCGGTTCTGACAATTCCTGTTGTTTCGGCACAATGAAGATGCCGTTGATTAGATGCGCCACGCCGCGCGCCATCGGAATCAGCGCAAGCACCCATAACGCTTGAATGACTGGCGCCAATCCTTCAATTGGCGCGCCGGTTTCCTGTAAAACAATCTTTTCGATGCTGGCGATCAACGTTCCGGCGTTGTGCAGCAGGGCGTTCCAGGCAAAGAGCGCCGCTCCCCCGCCGAAGATTGAAAGCATCCCTTGCTGCAAGCTGTATTTGCGCGAATTGGCAATGCGGGTTTTGCGCAGCCCTTTATTGACGCCGCGTTCGATGTCGTTTTTGATGGATTGTTGAATTTCCTGCGCGATATTGGCGGCCATGTTCTGCGGCGCAATGTTGGCGGGCGTTTGCGCGGCTTGCTGTTTGTCCAGCCGGTGCGTGCCTTTGAACTGTTCGAACCCGGCGCGCAAGTTTGTGCCCAGTTCGCGCAAATCGCTTTTGAGCGTTTCAAAATCTATCGGGCTACGTTGTTTGCCTTCGATGGCGTCCACGATCACGCCAATGTTGGTTCCGCAACCACGGCAGAACCGTTGCCCCGGAACCGTCTGCGCAGCGCATTTTGGACAAAACATGAGTTGATCTCCTTTGCCGTTTATTTGTAGTGATGTGGCACTGACTACGACGGCGATTCCGGCTTAGTTCTTTTCTTTTCGCTTCCCCTTCTTCGTCTCGTTTTCAGATTTGATGTAGCTGGCACGAACAACTGTCTTGATGTTGCCGCGCACATTGAAATCGCCTTCGAGGTGAAATTCCAGTGGATCGCAGACCCGCACGAAATCATCTCGAAATTGATTGACCACGTGTTCGTGAAACATCTTCACGTCGCGAAAGGAGTTGATGTACAGCTTCAGTGACTTCAATTCGATGCAGCGCTTGTTCGGCACGTAGCGAATGTAGAGCGTGGCGAAATCGGGAAAGTCCGAAAACGGGCAGATCGCCGTGAATTCCGCCGACGTGAAATTGATCTCGATGCGCTGGCCCGGATATTCGTATTCGAACGTGTCCAGCGGATACAAGTTCAATTCCGATTGCGGCGTCGAACGAATTTCCAGATGCTGTTCCGGCGACACTTCGCGTAAGGGCGGAAGCGGCTTGTCTGTAGTTGCCAGCAATTGGATTGCCTTCGATTTTGACTTCTTCTTTGCCAAACGTCTTACCTCTTGATGATTCTTTTCACCGCAGAGACGCGGAGGACGCAGAGAAAACGCAGAGTTTTTCATGCTCCGCGCTTCCTCTGTGTCCTCCGCGTCTCTGCGGTGAATTGGTGCTTCTCATTTTACTGTTCGGATTTTCAGAATTACTTCTGCAACTCTTCAACAACTTCTGCCGCGATCTTGCGCGCCGTTTCCAGTTCTTCGGGCGCCAGCGAAATCGCAGCAACTACCGCATGCCCGCCGCCGCCATACCGTTCACAGATTGCCGCCAGATCATGCGTGCGCGGGCGCGGCGACCAGGGGTTCGATCCGACTGAAATCTTCGACCGGAACGACGACTGGCTGACGCTGACGCTGTAAGTCACTTCAGGGTGCAGGTAGTACGGAATGAATTTGCTGTAGCCTTCCATGTCATCGCCGACCACGTCGAAAAAGATGACCGGCCCGACGACACGCGCAGCCTGTTTGATGATTTCCATTGAACGCAGATGACGCTGGTACAGCGGTTCGATGCGTTCAATGACGTACGGCAGCGTGGCGACTTCACTCATTGGCTTCCATTGCAGGTCGGTGATGATCTGCTGGATGACCTGCTGGTCGCGTGTGTTTTCAATGACCAGCCCCAGCTTGAACGCGTCGGCTTTCATTTCGACAGGCTCAGCGGCGTTTTCATACAGCGCGCCGTCAATCTTATTCGCCCAATGAATCAACTCGTTCAGGGGCGAGGCGTCAAAGCCGAACTTCTGTCCGGCCACATCAGCAATAAACTTGGTGCAGGATTTATAGCCGGCATCCACAAATTTCTGGCCGTTCGTATCCGCGCGGAAGTGAGCTTCGTCTTCCGGCGTCAGGAAGGCGCTTTTGTGATGATCGAACCACCACGTCAATTTGTCTGACGGGCAGTATTTGAAATCCACGATGGCATTTTCGTCGCCATCAAAAGCCGATTCGTCAAACAGCGCGCCCGCGCGATGCATCAATGGCTGATAGCCGCGCTCCCATCCCGCGTGAACGCGCTCTTCGTAAAAGCGCGAAAAGACGGCGGCGGACGACGCCCCGTCGAAACAGTTTCCGTGATAGCAAATCTTCAGTTTGTTCATTTGGTGCTTGTTCTGTGTTCTCTTTTTTGTTGGTTTTCAGGCATGGGCTGAAACAAGTGAACGACAGATTATGCAGTCATCGGGGAGGGATGCAAGTGGGTGTTAAAGGGTTTAAGGAAAGGTAGCAGATCAATCAAGTGAGATTCCGTTCTCAGGCAAAGCCGGACGAATGGCCGACCTTTGCATCTTGGTATCTTCGCTTGAGCGTCCTCCGCCAATTGCCGAAGCACGAATGAAAGAGCTTTATGCTGGTTTAGCTCCCACGCCCAGCCAGCGTTTTTTCGCTGCCGTTATAATTCGCTTGTCGGTTGCCAGTCTGTTTTCGGCCCACCGCGCCAACCGCACGAATGGCAAGCCCATCAGAAAGTAGATCGCAGCCGTCAAAATTCCGGCGCCGATATAATCGTAATAGGTCGCCGCCAACTGGCCATAGACTTTCGTCAGTTCAACCATTGTGATGACCGAGACGATGGACGAATCCTTGAACAGCGCGATGAAATCATTGGTCACCGGCGGAATCACCAGTCGCATGGCTTGCGGGACAATCACGTGGCGCAGCGATTGAGCGCGCGTCAGACCCAATGACAACGCTGCTTCCATCTGCCCGCGCGGAATGGCTTGAATGCCCGCGCGATAGTTTTCGGCTTCATACGCCGCATAGTTCAGCCCCAGCCCAACGACTGCGGCAATAATCGGCGGCAGCCGAATGCCGATGTTCGGCAGTCCGTAAAAGATCAGATAGAGCTGAATCAACAGCGGCGTTCCGCGAAACACTTCCACATAAGCCCGCGCCAGCCAGGCGAAGGGTTGCGGCGCATACAGGTTGACCAGCGCCAGCATCAATCCCAGCGCAATTGCCACAGCCATCCCCAGGATCGAAATCAGCAAAGTCATCGGCGCGCCTTGCAACAACAGCGCGGGCAGATAGCTGATGTAACGTTTCAACCGTTCGCGCCAGGTCAGCTTCTGCGTGACGATTTGCGTGAATTCAGCCAGCGCCTCGCCCTTCTGTTCCGGCGCAGTCATCTTTGCAAACAGCTTGTCGGTATCGTCGTTCCAGATGCCCCACTTTTCATAAATGCGCCGCAGTTTGCCCGATTTAATCAGCGTCAGCAATGTGTCATTGACCTGCTTCAGCAGCACCTCGTCGTCCTTCCGCACGCCAATGCCGTATTGCATCTGGCTGATAATTTCGCCAACGTATTTCAGCTTCGGATTCGGCTTGCTGTAATAAACCGCAATCGGCCAATCCATCAGCACGGCCTGCAATCGCCCGTTTGCCAGATCAGCATACGCCGTGGTTTGAATCTCGTAAGTGCGAATGTCCAGCGCGCCGCCCAGATCGCGCTGCGCCTGTTCCAGAATGCGCTGCGCCAACGAAAACTTCAGCGTGCCGACCACCTTGCCTTTCAGATCGGCCAGCGAAGTGATTGCGTTTTCTTCCACGCGAACGCTGAGCTGTTCGCCGCAGGCGTAATACGGGATCGAAAAATTGATCTGCTGTTTGCGGTCATCCGTGATTTCGATGCCGTTGACCGCCAGATCGTAATTGCCGCGCTGCAAGCCTGGAATCAAGCCATCCCACTGATTCTGCACAAAGACGGATTTGCGGTTGAGTTGTTTGCCCAGCGCCTCCATCAGATCAATTTCAAAGCCGATGATCTGGCGCGGATTCTTTGGATCAGGCAGCAGGTAAGGCGCACCGCCTTCCGCATCACCGCCCCATTTCAACTCCTGAGCTTGGGCAGGGGAAGCCATTGCCACAGAGGCACAGAGACACAGAGAAGCAACTTTAATAAACCAAAGCAGTCTCTCCCAGGTTTTCATTCTCTCTGTGTCTCTGTGCCTCTGTGGCAAATCGTTTTTTTTCATTACAGGTAACGTTGCAGGAAGCTGCGCGTTCGTTCGTCGCGCGGTGCGGTGAAGATCACGTCAGGCGAACCAGTTTCGATCAATTCGCCATCGCTCAAAACCAGAACCTTGTCGGCCACGTCGCGCGCGAACTTCATTTCGTGCGTGACGACGACTTGCGTCATTCCTTCGTCATCAAGCTGGCGCATGATGCCGAGCACTTCGCCGACCAGTGAAGGATCAAGCGCCGAAGTCGGTTCGTCGTACAGCATCACCTTCGGCGACATCGCCAGCGCGCGCGCAATTGCTGCCCGCTGCTGCTGGCCGCCGGAAAGCTGCGACGGGTAATAATCCATCCGATCTTTCAACCCGACTTTGGCCAGCAATGTGCGCGCTTGTTCTTCCGCCTCTTTGCGCGCCGTCCTTTTGACGACGATTGGCGCGAGCACTGCGTTTTCGAGCACGGTCAGATGCGGAAACAGATTGAAGCTCTGAAAGACCATCCCGACTTCTTCGCGCAAATGCCGAAGCTGCGTATTCAAGTGATGGTGCGATTTGCCGTTCATTTCCAGCGAGATGTCGCCGATCCGCACGCTGCCATGGTCGAACAGCTCCAGCCCATTCAGGCAGCGCAGCAAGGTGGATTTGCCGCAGCCCGACGGGCCGATGATGACGGTCA
The DNA here is from genome assembly GCA_038211695.1 of Blastocatellia bacterium. Lineage (GTDB taxonomy): Bacteria > Acidobacteriota > Blastocatellia > RBC074 > RBC074 > RBC074. Next base: position 14,880 of record JBBQVH010000008.1, read on the forward strand.
GCTCCGACACTTCGACATCGAAGCTGATGCCGCTTAACGCCGAAGCATCACCGTAGCTCTTTTGCAGATTATTAACGGAAATGATTGTGTTCGCTTCAGCCAACTCGCTTCCCTCTTCCCTTCCAGTAAGTGTCGCGCAGCAGGTTCTTCTGAATTTTGCCGGTCGCCGTGCGCGGCAGGGCGTCAATGAAACTGATGGATTTGGGGCATTTGTAATGCGCCAGGTTGTCGCGGCAAAACTGGATGATGTGGCTTTCAGTGGCGGTCATTCCCGGTTTGAAGACCACCAGCGCCGCCGGGACTTCGCCCCACTTTTCGTCGGGAATGGCAATGCAGGCGGCTTCCAGCACTGCCGGGTGTTTGTAAAGCATGCCTTCGACTTCGATAGAGGAGATGTTTTCGCCGCCGGAAATGATCAGGTCTTTCTTGCGGTCAACGATCTCGATCATGCCTTCTGTGTCCATCGTCGCCATATCGCCGGTGTGGAACCAGCCGTCAACGATCACGGAGTCGGTGGCTTCGGGCTGCCGCCAGTAACCTTTCATCACGACATTGCTGCGGGCGATGACTTCGCCGACTTGCTGCCCGTCTGCGGCGACATCTTTTCCTTCTTCATCCACCACGCGAGTCTCAACGCCCAGCATCGTGTAGCCGGTACGCGTCTGCACACGGTATTTCTCTTCCGTCGGCCAATCGCACATATGCGGCTTGACTTTGCTGACGGTCAGGAAGGGCGAGGTTTCGGTCAGGCCGTAAATCTGAATCACCTGCCAGCCCAAACGCTCCTGCATTCCTTCGATCAACGCTCTGGGCGGCGCGGAACCGGCAGTGCCGATACGCATGCCTTTGCGCGGCAACGCAGCGCGCTGTTCATCCGTCAGCGGATGATTCAACGCCATGTTGATCATCGTCGGCGGCATGCAGGCGAAGGTCATTCCTTCGCGCGTCACCAGATCGAAGAAGCTGGCCGGGTCATACTTTTTTACTACGACGTGTTTGCCGCCGACGCCCGTCACCGCGTAGGGCAAACCCCAGCCGTTGCAATGGAACATCGCCAGCGTGTGCAGATAAACGTCATCGTGCTTCAAGCCAAATTCGATGATCGAGTTCATCGCATTAAGGTAAAGGTTGCGATGGGTTAGCATCACGCCTTTCGGCTTGCCGGTCGTGCCAGAAGTGTAGAGGATCGTGGCCATGTCGTTTTCGTTCACTTCGGCGGGCGCTGCCGGCTCGTTCGATGCCGCGTCGAGCAGCGCGTCATAATTCTGCCAACCTGCGGGAATCTCGCCGCTGTCTGAAAAAGCGATGAACTGTTCGACGTTTTTCAACTGCGAACGCACCGCTTCAATTGTCGGAATAAGCCAGTTTTCGACAATCAGCACTTTCGCTTCGGCGTGGTTCAGCATGTATTCAAAGTCGGCGGCGATCAGTCGAAAGTTGATCGGCATATAAACGACGCCTGCCAGCGGCGCGCCGAAAAAGCCATCGAGCATCCGATGATCGTTCTGCGAAATGATGGCGACGCGCTCGCCTTGCTGCACACCGAACGAGCGCATCAGATTCGCCCAGCGATTGACGCGCTCGCCCAATTGTTTATAGGTGAAACGAAGATCGCCCGACACGACGGCTTCCTGATCGCCATAAACGGCCAGCGCGCGCCGGAGAAAATCGTATTCATTGAGCGGAACAATCATCGCCCGCACCTCCTGAAACGGATTGAAATTCAGCGTTCACGACTGGAACCAGAGGGGAAACGCGGCGCAGCTTAGCACACCGTCGGCATTGCGAAAACGAGGGTCAGGCGTCACCATACGCCCGCCAATTCTCTGGAAAGGAAAACTTCACTCGCGATGAAAAAGCCCGCACCTGTCACCTTTGAAACCGTGCGCCAATTGGCGCTGGCGCTGCCCGAAGTGGAAGAAGGAACGTCGTACGGCACGCCTGCCTTTAAGGTGAAGAAGAAATTGATCGCAAGGCTGCGTGAAGACGGAGATTCGCTGGTCGTCAAGATTGACTTGCTGAAGCGCGACATTCTGATGAATGCGGAGCCGGAGACCTTTTACATCACAGACCATTACCGGGACTATCCGTGGATCTTGGTGCGGCTCTCAAACGTCCGTCGCGAAGTGCTGCGCGATCTGCTGGAACAGGCGTGGCGGCTGGAAGCGCCATCGCGGCTGGTCAAAGCATCTGACGAGAAATCATGATCGTCTGACCATTTCACGACACTGATAGTTCCCTCCTTCCGGTTGCCACTCCCTCTCGTGTTCCTTACAATCGCCGCCGTCAACCCAAAGCAATCCAGCAATACTTCCGCTTTATCAAAATAAAAAATGTGCGCCGAAGCAGCGCGCGTAAATAACAAACACAGGACCAGGGATGACCTAATCAACGATCAACCTTATCCCTTACAGGAGACACAGTATGAAACGAACCTTCGGGCATATCGCCCAACAAGTGGGATTTTGTTTGCTTCTCGCGCTGGCTTCAATCACCACCGCCTGGGCGCAATCTCAGAGCACGACCGGAACCATTCAGGGCAGCGTTGCGGACGAAGCAAGCGCCGTCATTCTGGGCGCAACGGTCGAAGTCAAAAACCTCGATACCAATCTGACGAAAACATTAACCACGGATGACAGCGGCCGCTTCGTCTTCCTGCAATTGCAGCCCGGACGCTACACGTTGACGGCATCAAAGCAGGGCTACGCCACGGTCGAACAGCAGAATCTTTCCATCAGCGTCGGCCAGACGGTCAATTTGAATTTAAGCCTGAAAGTGTCCGCCGTGCAGGAGCGCATCACCATCACTGCCGCGCCAACCGTGGACACGGTCAAAACCGAATCCAGTTCGACGATCAATGAACTCGCCATCAATCGCACGCCGGTGCTGGGCAGAAAATTTGAAGATCTGCTGACCCTGACGCCCGGCGTCAGCATCACCCAGGGGCCGGACGGCGACGAAATCAACTTCAACGGCCAGCGCGGCATCTTCAACAACATCAGCCTGGACGGCGGCGATTACAACAACGGCTTTTTCGCGGAACAAGCGGGGGGCCAGCGCGCCGCGATTGATATTCCGATTGATGCGATCAAGGAATTTCAGGTGATCGCCAGCGGCGCCAGTCCTGAATTCGGGCGTTCGGCGGGCGGCACCGTCAACGTCGTCACCAAATCGGGCACGAATCAGGTGCACGGCAGCCTCTTCCATTATCAACGTCTGGAAGCGCTGACATCGAACACTTCCGATGGGCAACCATTGAAAGATTTCCACCGCGAACAGAGCGGCGGCACCATCGGCGGGCCAATCAAAAAAGACCGCGCCTTTTTCTTCGGCGCGTTCGAACACGTCAACGGCAATCTGACGCGGCCCAACCTGAGCGTGCCAATCGGCGCTCCCTGTTCCGTGCAAACGCCGACCATTCAGGCCAACGAAGCGTTGATCAACGGCAGCGCCGATTGTCAGCGTCTGGCATTGCTCAACTTTTTCAAAACGTCGCGCCAGCAGGACGAAGGCCAGCCGATCAAAAAGCCCGTCAACACGTCGGCCTTTTTGGGCAAACTCGATTTGAATGTTTCATCAGCCAACAATCTGGCGGTCTCTTACAACTTCAACCGTTCGAAGAAAGAGAACGAGACTTTTGATGTGCCGACGTACGGCACGTCGGCCAACGGCACGGAAGGCCCGGGCAAAATCAACGCCGTCAACGTGAACCTTTACACGACCTTCTCTGCCGCGTTGTTAAATGAATTCCACGCAACCTACCTGCGAGAAAACCGTCCGCGTTCGGCAACCAAATCGAATATTCCAGCCGACACGGCGATTGGCTTCGTGCCGTCTTTCCGCTTTGGCAATCCATTCTTTCTGGGGCCGAATGTGGACGAGTTGTTCCAACGCTTCCAGTTGAAAGACAACTTCTCCATCGTCTCCGGCAATCACACCTTCAAGGTGGGCGGCGATTGGACGTTCAGCAAAAACGCGCAAGTCTTCCGCGGTTTTTTTGAAAGCCGTTCGATCTTCGACAGCGTGACGGGCTTTCTGCGGTACGCCTCGCCCGCCAGTTTGGGCGCGGGTTATGGGCCGAACATCAAGGGCTGTTCGAACGGCGCTTACGTTGCGGGCAGCGCCAACTGCCCGGCGGGTTCGACTTCAACCGGCGGGCCGCTGTTCCTGTATTTGCAGGGTGCCGCGCTGGACGGCCCAGCCACCGACGCGACAGGCGCATCGAACATCAACAACAAAGAGTACGCGCTCTTTGCTCAGGACAAATGGCTGGCCAAGCGCGGCTTCACATTGAATTACGGCTTTCGTTGGGAAGCGCAAGTTTTCCCCAATGTGGTGACGCCTCCTTCGCAAACGGCGTATGGCGCATTCCTGAAAGATCGGCGATTCCCTTCGGACGGTACGCTGCACAGTGATTACCGTATGTTCCAACCACGCGTCGGGTTCGCGTGGGACATTGCCAACAACAGCAAATCAGTCTTGCGCGCAAGCTGGGGCATTTACAACGCGCGCCAGAACATGCTGACGCAGGTTGGTTCGATCACGACCAACGGCGTGCAACAGCAGACGATCTTTCTGAATACGGACATCATCGCGTCGGGAGTTCCCGGCCCGGTCTGGCCGAATGTGGTTTCGCCAGCGAAAGTTCCTGCGGGACAGTTCCCTCTGTTCACAGGCGTGCGCGTATTCAGCCGCGATTACCGCAACCCGCGCATCTATTCGACCAACGTTCAATTCGAACAGCAGATCGCGCCGTCTACATCGGTCTACCTGGACTTCACGCATTCGAAGGGCGTCTATCTGACGCGCTTCATCAATGCTAACCAGAACGGCATCTTTGGCCCGCAATTGGGCGAGGTCGCGGTAACCAGTTCGCTAGGCAAATCGCTTTATCGTGGCTTCACAGTCGGCGTGCGCAAACGCTTCAGCAAAGGCTTCCAGTTCGAAGGCAATTATGTTTTTTCGAAAGACCTGGATGACGATTCGAACGAACGCGATCCGTTCTCGTTCCGCTATTTCGACCTCAACAATCTGAAAGCGGATTACGCCTTGTCCGACCGCGACATTCGCCACAAGTTCAACTTCGTGCTGAACGGCGAACTGCCGTGGGGCATTCTGGGCAACGCCCGGATTCAGGCCCGCAGCGCGCAACCGATCACGCCCGGCGCGCGCACCAAGACCAACCGTAACAGCGCGCGCAAGGACAACGAATACTTCTCGTTTGATTGGAGCCTGTCGAAACGCTTCCGCTTCGGCGGCGATCGTTTCGCCCTCATTCCCAGCATCGAGATGTTCAACACCTTTAACAACAAAAACCTCGTCAACCCGCTGACAACGGTGGCGCTGTTCAACTTCGACGGCTTTCTGCGCCAGGGCGTGGGCGACCCGCGCCAGGTGCAACTGGCCGTGAAGTTCACCTTCTAGCCAAAAACGGGAACGCGAAAACCGAAACGCCGGCAAGGTTGAAAAGGCTTGCCGGCGTTTCGATCGTTGAAGCAGGTTATCTGTTTGTTTGCTGTGGTAGAATCCCGCCGACTCAACAGAGGAGGTAAAAGCGATGAACAGTTCAATTCAAATCAAATTGCCGAAGAGCCTGAAGCTAAAGCTGAAGAGTTACCGATTGACCGCCCGCGCAAGTCTGGCGTCATCATCAGGCCGGGCAATCGAGAAGGCGCAATGGCCTTGTTGGATGCCATGCTTGCTGAGGAGAGCGCGAGACACTGGAATTCCTCAAACAGGCGATCAATGAACACTGCGCCGCCGTCGGCGCCCGACTGATGTTCGCAGAGGAGCAAAATCAGGTAATAACATACTTGACTCATCTGTCCTTCAACCATTCTATGTAGCGCGCCTGGCCGTCGAGATCAGGGAAAAGCGTGCCCTGATGTATTCCATAGGTGGAGAGCCTGCCCTTAAATTCATCACGCAGATATTTCGGGATAACCAGCTTATCAATCGTGTTTCTCATTATGTGCTGTGCGGGTTTCCAGTGAACTGTGAACATACCCGACTGTGCTGCGATTCTTTTGTTGATATGAAAGGGCTGAAGGACATCCATTCCGCTGCTTTTGCCAAATGGATTTGTTGTTGCCTTCGTGTCTAATATGGACGGTGCAGGCATAGCGTAGATAACACTATCAGCTTCTGTCTCACCTTCTACAGCAAAAAAAGCGGCTACCAGAGGATTAGATGTCCAGTCTAACAATCGAGTAGGTAAACCATGATGCTGGGCAATCGCCAGCCATTCCCAATCGTCGTCGGGTTCTCGTTCAAGAAAGGGCATGCCGTGGATTTTGAATAAGTGGAGTATCTCCTTTTCAAGCCTCAATGTGTAGCCATTGAAGCGACCAACCTTAGGAGTCAACTTGTAGCGTTGATCTTTCACGCCGCGATAAATCAAAGGTGATGTTTTTGTATTATGAAGTTTTTCGATTTCTTTATGTAGCTCAAGGAAAGAGTTTAGGGTGATTCGTGCCATTTTGGTGATCCTTCTCGATGATCAATTTGCCAACTCGCGCCGCGTCCGTCAGGTAGCCGATTTATAGACGTGACACCTTGCAGTCATGTCAGACGCTCTCGTCAGCGTCCGAATCAATGTTAAACCTTTCCTTCATGCCTGCGCTACAATCTCGAAAAATCGCGCTAGCTTTGCTTCATCCAATTTCCCATCCGTCCGCACGCCGCTGCACAAATCCAGCCCGAAAGGTTCGACCGCGCGAACCGCTTCGACGACGTTTTCCGGCTTCAGCCCACCGGCTAGAAAGATCGGCACGCTGGCGGTGTCGCGAATTTTCCGGCTGATCGTCCAATCGTGCGTGCGCCCTGTGCCGCCGAGTTCTTTGACGGCCAGTTCCTGATTGCCTGAATCGAGCAGTATCGCGTCCACCTGCGGCGCGACCGAAAGAGCTTCGTCAACCGATTCTTCGCCGCCGACGTGAATCACCTGCACCAGCGCGATGCCAGGCAATGCCGCGCGCAGTTCGGCATAACTTCCCTGCTCCAACCGGTCAACGATTTGAATGGTGTTGGCGCGCAAGCGGCGCTGCTGTTCGATGATCGAGTCAACGTCCTGTTTGCTGGTCAACAGAAAAGTTGCAATCGGCGGTGGGACGCGAGCAGCGATTTCAGCAATCAAGTCTTCTTCAATCACACCCGGCCCGCTTGGCATCGCCGAAACTAATCCCAGCGCCGACGCGCCATAACGAATTGCTAGTTCGGCTTCAGCGGTGCTGTTGATGCAGCAAATCTTGATTCTAGGTGAAACAGAAGCTCTCATATCAATGCCCCCAACCAACAACCATCACACTTTGCTGAAGAGCAACCGATCGCGCTGTTTAATGGCGCCAGCGGCGTAATAATCCGCCCACCATCGCTTCGTCCCCGTGCCATCGTCCAGCGTCAGCGGATTGACCTTCGTCGCGCTCTTCATCGAAGCGCGAAAATGATAATGATCCAGCAATCGCACCGCTTCGACGGCATAGGCAGTGGCGATGCCGCGATCACTGATTGCCAGCAGATTATCGCCATTGTCTTTTTCGCCGCCGCCAGCAAAGTTCGACGAACCCGTGAAAACGGTTGGGCTGACGCCATTGAAATCAGTGACGACGAATTTGTGATGCACCACCTGGCCTGATCCACCTGCAACCTCGGCCTTGAAAGGCGGCGGCGTCTTGCTTTGCAGATAGCTGAAGGGCAAGGCGCGGCCTTTGTTACTGCCGGGTTTGAACAAGCTCAATCCGCCGCTGTCTTCGGTCACGCCGTAATAGAACAGCGATGTCGCGTCCAAGTTCCTGATCGTTTCAAGCACCTTTCCGCCGCCGCTCAAATCCATGATCGCGAACATGACGGAGCTTTGTGCGCCGCCGATGGCATCAAACACTCGATTCAGCGAGGCGGCCTCGTCGCTATGCGGAGAAAAGGCCACGCCGAATTTCGGCACGCCCGGCCGGGCGATGTCGAAATAGCCAGCGGCAATTGGCGATTGGCGAAATTTGCTGGCGTTGTTGCCAGCATTGCTGAAAGCTTGCTCGAAAGCTTGTTCATAAAGGTCGGCCACATTCGCGTCATCGAAAACCAGCACGTTGTTCGCCTGAACGTAAAGCCCACGCACCGAAAAGTTGGTTGATCCGGTCAGCACTTTGACAGGCTTGCCATTCTTTTTCAGGATCAAAACCTTGTTGTGCGCATAGCGCCCGAAGTGGCCCGATTTGACGTTGGCCGCGCCTGCCGACGCGGTCAATCGCGATTTCGCTTCCGGTTCGACAGCGGAAGATTTGGTATGCAACGTCGCATCGTCCAGATAGGCGCGCAATCGCGGGCCAAGCTTTTGCAGTTCGCGAATGAAGTCGGGTTCGTCCAGGTCGTAAGCGAACAGGTCAACCATCAACGTCGGATCGGCGGCGGCCTCAGCCAGAAAATCGAACAGCATCCGCCGCGCTTTGAAACCCAGCCATTCATATCGTTTTTCAAACTCGGCGGTCGAAAAATCAATGTCTTTGTCTCCGGCAGGGCGGATCGGCGCGTTCTTGAACCGCGTGGCGTAGGCCTGCGAAGAGAGAAAGCCTCGCGTGAATCCGAAATCGAATTTGGCCAACTCTTCCGGCGCGGGCGAAAAGGCCAGCGATACAGATTCGCCCGCCTGCAGCCCGCCGCTTTTTTTGAAATGCATGGCCGTCGCTTCGTAGGTGTAACGGCCTTCCGGTGCATCCGGCGGCAAGTCGGGCGGAAAGTCCACCCAACGAAACTTTTGAAATGGCGCTTTGTCAGAAGGCGTGTATTCGCGGTCTTCCGGCGCGGTCGTCGCAGTAATCGCATTTTTGAAATTCAACCGGTTGAGCAAAAAAGATGATTTGCCCTTTGGATCAGTTCGTTTGATCGCAAAGCCGGCGAAATCATCCGTCGGGCGCTCCGCCAGATTGAGCGCCAGCAAAACCGATCCGGCGGAACGATGCGCCGTGATCGAAAGACCATTATGGACTGCGGTCAAAGATGTGGATGTGCGAGAGGTTCTTTTTTGGGCCATGTTCTGATTGCCTCCAACAACCGCGCGATGTCTTCGCGATGGTTGAAAAAATGGACTGAGGCGCGCGTGCCGCCAATGCCCGCCGTGTAGCGCGTCGAAAGATAGACGCGCTGTGATAGTAAAAACTCCGCCAGTTGTTCGTCGTGTTCAGGTTCGTCGAACATTCTGAACGTCACGATCCCGGCGCGCAGACTGTCGTCGTCCGGCGTGATGATGCGAGCGCCCGCGCGTTTCAAGCCTTCGATCAATTCGCGCGACAGTTCGCGGATATGCCCTTCAATCGCCGTCGTCCCAATTTCGTTGATCAACTTCAGACTCGCACCCAAGCCAATCGCGCCCGGATAGTTCGACGTGCCGCCCATCTCAAACTTCTTCGCATTGCTGACGTAGCCGTATTCGCGAAACGGCGTGATTTCCGGCGTGGCGAAATACCGGCCCCAGCCGCCTTCCGGGTCTTCGAGCGTCAGATAGCCACGCATCACCGGCTCGACTTCGCCCAATCGCTTTTTGTTGACGTACAGGAAACCGCAGCCGAACGGCGCGTTCAGCCATTTGTGTCCGCCGCAGACAATCGCATCCACGCCGAGCGTTGAAACATCAATCACGCTCGCGCCAAGCTGCTGAATCGCGTCCACAATCAGCCAGGCGTCATGCTTCGCGGCCAGATCGCTCAACGCCGCCAGATCAAGCTTCAATCCATTCGACCACTGGACTGAACTAACGACGATGGCCTTTGTTCGCGAATCACAGGCAAGCGCGAAATCCTTTGCCGTCACAATGCCGCCGCGATGATGAACCGGGCGCAGTTCGATCTGCTTAAACCGCCGCAGATTGTCGAAGGGGATGGCCACTTGCAGGAATTCCAGGTCGCACATCACTGCGTTGTCGCCGTCTTCAAAAGGAATTGCCGCCGCAATCGCATTCAGCCCAGCAGTCGTGCTTTCGACAATCGCAATTTCATCTGTTGAGGCGTTGATGAGTTTCGCGGCTTCCGTGCGAGCCGTTTCGCGCGCCACATCCATCGCAATGTGCTGCGCCGTCGCCGAAGCTTCAGGACACAGCATTGCGTCGTTCAAAAAATCCGTGATGGCTTCGATCGCCGCCGTCGGCGCGATGCTGACGCAGGCGGCGTCGAGAAAGGTTTTGTCAGTTGCGCCGGGAAACAGCGCGCGGATGGAATCGTGATTGGTAAGCATCAGTGTCAGTGGTCAGTGGTCAGTGGTCAGTGGTCAGTGGTCAGTGGTCAGTGGTCAGTTGCATCCCTTGCAGCATTGGATCGCTAACGACGGACAACTAACAACTGACAACTGACTATCTCCTCGCCAGATAAAACATTCTGCCGTCGCTCAGGTTGAAGCCGAATTCGCGGCGCGCATCATAAGTGCGGACGCGGCTGAAGCCCGCTTCAGCCAGCGCGCCCAGCACCGTTTCGACATCGTAATACCGCTGGTACAGGGCCAAATCCGACCGCTGCCATTCGTCGTCTTCCCATTGGAACATGGTTACTTCGTATTGCTTCAGCTTTTGAAGCGGATTGTAACTGCCGCGCACGATGCAGGCGTGATCGTCTTCGACCATATCAATCGAACTGCCCGCCAGTTCGGATTCGTCTTCCAGGTTCAGGTCAAAAAGAAAGACGCTTTCTCGATCCGCCAGCACGTCATACACATTGCGAAAGACCGATTTCAATTCGTCCAGTTCCATCAGGTGGTTCAAACTGTCAAAGGCCGACAGGACGCAATGAACCTTATGCGGCAGGCTGAAGCTGCGGGCGTCGCCGTGAATGAATGGAACATCAGGCGCATTTTCGCGGGCGAATTGCAGCATCGCTTCCGACCCATCCAGCCCAGTGACCCGATAACCGCGCTCGCTCAATCCGGCTGAAATCTGCCCAGTGCCGCAGCACAAATCCAGCAGGCGGCATCCTGTGGGAATGTGCGGAAAGAGCAGAATGTTATAGATCGCCAGCGCAGGAGCGCTGAATTCAGGCCCCCAGTAACGGTTATAAAACCACGCAAAGCGGTCGTATTCGGAATATATCTTTTGTGTTGGCATCGCTCGCAATCAATATTTTCTGAAGATGGGCTGTTTCGGCTACACTCAACATCGTTGTCCAGCAGATTGATGAGGAACCATTCGCAGTGTAACAAAGCAACCATGGGAACACTAACATTTATCAGGCACGGCCAGGCACGGCCTTTTGAAAAAGAGACGGATCGGCTTTCTGAAATTGGCGAACTGCAAGCTCGCGCGCTTGGCCAGTATTGGCTCAGGCAGAGCGTCGGTTTTGACGAAATCTATTCGGGCACTCTTGTGCGTCAGCGGCGGACGGCTGAAATCGCCGGACACTGTTTCGCCAGCGCGGGCCTGACTTGGCCGCAGCTTCAATCCTTGCCCGAATTGAACGAATACGACGCCGACGGCATTACCACCAGACTGATTCCAGCGCTGGCAGATCGCGACGAGAAGTTTCGCGGCTTGCTGACAAGCTATCAACAGAACAAACAGGCGGCAGATCGCAACCGGCATTTTCAGAAAATGTTTGAAGTTGTTGTTTCAGTCTGGTCGGGCAGCGAGCTGGAGCTTGAAGGCGTCGAATCTTCCACCGTATTTCGCTCGCGAGTGCAAAGCGCGCTCAATCGAATTTTGAAAGCCGAAGGCAGTGGCCGCCGCATCGCGGTTTTCACTTCTGGCGGCGTCATCGGCCACGTTGTACAAACCGTGCTGGAAGCGCCCGCCCATCAGGCATTACAACTGAACTGGCGCGTGAAGAACTGTTCGCTGACTGAGTTTACATTCGGCAGCGATCGCATCTCGCTGGATTCCTTCAACACAATCCCGCATCTGGATGGTCCGGCGTTGCGAACCTTCAGGTAAGAAAGAGAGAATGCGGAATTAGCGGAAGCGATATGATCTTCCGTCTGTTTCGTTATTTTCGTTTGTTTCGTATTCTCTGCATAGCTCATCAGACCTTTTATGGTTACTAATCCCTTCGGAGGACAATCAAAATGGTAGCTTCCAACAACAAATCAAAAATGACCAATTACGGCATGGGCGATGAAATCTCCTACGCTTTCGGTTCCGGCATCTCTTATGGCGAAGTGACGCGGTTGCTGGAAGGCGGCGCGGCAATTGAGATTTCGTTTGAAGACGGGCGGCGCGAAATCAAAAAATCCCGCGATGGGGCGTTGCGTCTGGTTCGTCGCGCAACCGGTGCAAGCGAAGTGGAAGAGTCACGTTCAGATCGCAGCCGCGTGCGCGATTTCGAAATTGATGAAATCCGCCGCAGCGAACAACACAAACGATGATCGCGGAATTAACCCTCTCTCAATTGCGCGCTATCGCCCCATCTCAAAAAAAAGCAGTATTTCGGAGGTAAAAATGAAGAAGCTCTATTCTCTCGCTCTGCGTATCGCCCCCATCATCACGATGGCGATTGCACTGGGCTGCGTGGCGCAGGCTCAGACTAAACAAACTACTCAACCTGCTCAGCCTGCCCAATCTGAAAACACTGAGACAAATGCGAACAACGCCAATATCACCGTTCCCCAGGGAGCAATGGCCAAGCTCTCTTTGCAAACCCAGCTTAGTTCCAAAATCAGCGAAGTCGGCGATGAAGTCACCGCCGTGCTATACGAGCCGGTGCGTTCCGCCGATGGCCGCGTCGCCATTCCGCGCGGCACTGAATTCATCGGGCGCGTGACACAGGTGCAGGCGGCCAAACGCCCACAGAAGCAGGCGACGATGACGATTGTCTTTGAACAGATGCGGATGCCTTACGGCACTGAAAAGGTCGCGACAGTCGTCACCGCGATTGATGATTATGCCAACGACGAAAAGATGCGCGCGAAAGGTGACGAAGGCAAAGTCGGCGGCGGCAAGTCCGGCAGTCGAACGGCAAAAAATGCAGGCATCGGCGGCGGCATCGGAAGCTTGGGCGGGGTGATCATTGGCGCGGCGGGTGGTGGGATAGGCGGCGTGGTCGGCGGCATTGGCGGCGGCGTCCTGGGCGGCGTGCTAATGACCAAGGGCAACGACATCAAACTGGCCGCCGGCACCATCCTGCGCATCCGCTTCGAACACGATGTCGCGCTTCCGGCATTTGAAACCAGCCGTTAACTGAAAAGTTCAAATCAATAACCCAGCGGGAGCGCCGACGAGCCATCGGCGCTCCCATTTAATTTGAGATGCCTGCCCATCAGTTACCATTGAGCGCCTTCAACCAAATCAATCTGAAAAGCATTTGATAACTCGCCCGAGTGCCAGACCTGCACGGCGGCTTTGCCCAACTCCAATCCTGGCGGCATGGGCGCGTTGATCTGCATCAGGGCAGACAATTCAGGATCGCCCGGCGGGCCGACATAAGCAGGATGAATTCCGAAGCCGCCGACTTCAACCCGCACGTCCCAGCGGCGAGCAGTTCGTGGCAAGCCCTCAATCCAAATCGAAAGAAACGACTGGCGACCCTGTCGCGGAAAATAATGATCGTAGGTCGTGGCGTTGATGACGTCGCGGATGATTAAAGACGGAGAAATGCTGGCAGGTTTGTCATTCCACTTCCTGTAGGCTTTGACGGCAGCACGCGTATCTGACTGATAAAGCAATTCGACACGAGCGAATCCGGCGGAGCGGGTCATCTGGGCCATGCATTCAACATTCGGCGCCCACCAGTTGTCGTACATCCCGCCCAGTTCATCGAATTCGTAAAACTCCATCGCCGGTTCGTCGCCCGCACGCATCTTGTCAATGACGTGAGATTCAATAATGGCGAAATCGCTCGTCACCTCGCAGACGCGTTCCAGCGCCAGCAGCGGATGGCGCAGGTGATACAACACGCCCATGAACAGAACGATGTCAGATGCGCCGACCTTTTCTTTGGCAATGTCATACACACTCAGTTCATGAAACCCGGCTTTGGATTTCAGAGCTTCGCGGGCAGCAAAGAAATTGCCCGGACGCCAACAATCTACGGCGGTCACCTGCGCGCCGTGGCGTTCGGTTTCAAATGTGTAAAAGCCGTCCCAGCACCCAATATCCAGCAGCGTCTTGCCACTCAAATCATCTGGCAGTTCCATGCTGCGATACAGATTCTGCAACTCAGCCAACGAATGCACGCCCGGCGTGACCAATCCGCCGCCCAGATCAATGCTGTGCCACCACGAACCGTCCAGCAACATCTGGTTCTGTTCGACGCCGGTCTGCGTCACATGTTCGCGCAACTCGCGGTTACTCATGAATCTTCCTTCTCAGCGATTACCACTGGCCGCCTTCGACCAACTCAATCTCGAAATCATTTGAAAGCTGAGTGCCATTCCAAACGCGCACCACGTTCTTGCCAAGCTCCAATCCTGGCGGCACGGGAACGTTGATTTGCATATTGCCTTGATCGCCCCAGGCACCGACATAAACGGGTTTTGCGCCAAAACCGCCAATCTCTACACGCACAGTGTCGCGCGTGGCGTCAGCGGGCAGACCGGCAACCGACAGCGCAAACACTGCGTGACGGCCACGGCGCGGCAGCGTGTGGTCAAGCGTGACAGCATTCAGCACGTCCACGATTTTCAGGGACGGTGATGCTTCGATCGGTTGATCGTTCCAATGGCGATATGCCTTGATGACGACGCGCGAAGCCTGCCTGCGCATCACTTCGACGCGAACAAAACCGGCAGCGCGAGTCATCTGCACCAGGCATTCCGTGTTTGGCCCCCACCAGTTGTCGTATTGGCCGCCCAGCTCATCCAGTTCGTAAAATTCCATGACCGCCATGGCCGAATGCTGAGTTTCGAATAAATTATCAATCTGATGCGTTTCGATGATGGCCACGTCGCGCGTTACTTCGCAGACCTGTTCCAACGCCAGCAGTGGATGTTTGACGTGATAGAGCACGCCCAGAAAGAAGACCACGTCGAACGCGCCAAGCTTTTCTTTCGTCACTTCGTACACGCTCAATTCATGAAAATCAGCGGATGAGTTGAGCGCCTGCCGGGCGACGAAAAACTTTTCGGGCCGCCAGCAGTCCACTGATGTGACCTCGGCTCCGTGCCGTTCGGCTTCAAAGGTGTAGAAGCCATCCCAACAGCCGATGTCCAGCGCGCGCTTGCCCGACAGATCGTCCGGCAGCAGGAATTTGGCGTAATTGTCGCGAAGCTCTTCGATCTGATGCGCGCCGGGAGTGATGGCTCCGTTGCCTAAATCAATGCTGTGCCACCAGCCGGTCATGTTCAGCGCGTCGCGTTGGATGGCGGCGGTATTATCAAGAATCTGTCTGAGTTCGTTGTCTTTTGAAATGGTTGTCATCTGGAATTTGGAATTGTGATCGTTTGAAATTAAAGGAGAGCGATGTTATCTCTGCACCGTTATGCGAATTGCGCTTGACGCTATCCCGCTGGTCGCGGCGAAAACAGGGATTGGGCATTATACGGACGCGCTGGCAAGGTCGCTAGCGCACATTCACACCGATCATCAGTACGTCTTACTCTCGCCCTTCGATTTCGCTTTTCAGGCATCCAGCACATCTGGTAACGGCACCCTGTCGAATCTGAGCAAACAGTACTTTCCTGTGCGCTCAATTTTTCGCAAATGGTGGCTGGCCGGGTTGCCGGCAATGCTGCGTATTTCTCCCCTGGACGTTTTTCATGGGACGAATTACTGCATTCCGGTTTTTTCGACGTGTCCGACCGTCGTCACGATTCATGACTTGTCGCTGTTCACGCAGCCGCAAACGCACGAAGACGACAACGTCAAACGCGGCAGACGGCGCATGCCATTGATGGCGCGACGCTCGAGCGCGGTCATTGCGCCCAGCGAATTCACCAAACGCGAAATCGTCGAACATCTGGGCATCCGCGAAGACAAAATCCGCGTGATCTTTGAAGCGGCGCGTGCGGAGATGCGCCCATTGCCGAAGGACGAATGTCAGCCGGTTCTGGACAAATACGACCTAAGGCAGCCGTACCTGCTGCATGTCGGCACGATTGAACCGCGCAAGAATCTGCTGATGCTGATTCGCGCCTACGACGAATTGTTGAAGCAAACAGAGTACACTCCACAACTTGTCCTGTGCGGCGGGCGTGGCTGGCTGTTTGACGAAGTGTTCAAGCTGGTCGAAGAGTTGAAGTTGCAAGATCAGGTTCGCTTCACCGGCTACGTCGCCGACGAAGATTTGCCTGCGCTGTATTCGGCGGCGGAAGTTTTTGTTTACCCGTCATTGTACGAAGGCTTCGGTCTGCCGCCGCTGGAAGCGATGGCCTGCGGTACGCCGACCGTGACCAGCGATGTGTCGAGCTTGCCCGAAGTCGTCGGCAGCGCCGGATTGACGCACGACCCGAACAATTGGCGGGCGCTGGCTCGCCAAATCACGATATTGCTCGATCCGCAAACGCGCGAACATTTCCGCCAGGCAGGATTGGAACAGGCAGCATGCTTTTCGTGGGACCGCGCCGCGCGAGAAACGCAGAGTCTTTATGATGAAGTTTTTCAGCAATGGAGAAGATAGGTGGTCGGTGGCTGGTGGTTGGTGATTCTTAGACAGTCACCGACCACCAACCATCAACCACCAACAGCTATGAGCCGTTTCAAGTCCATCTTACGAAATCTGCGGTTAATTTTGACGCAGGAGATTTCGGGCCAGATTGCCGAATCAGAAACGCGATTGAACCGCCGCGCGGACGATTACGAACGCATCGTTGACGCCCGCATTGATGAACGATTCGGCGCATTGCACGAACAGACCGGCCAGCGCTTCACCAGCCTGCAACAACAATCCGACGAACGTGCGGACAATTATGAAAAGGCGCTTGACGAAAGAATTGACCAGCGGCTGGCGCAGGTCGAAGTGCGGATTGATGAACGCCTGGCCGAATCAGAAACGCGCATTGATGAGCGTCTGATTGCATCAGAAAAGCGTATGGAGCAGCGTTTCGAGGAGCGTTCGCGGGCTA
This sequence comes from Blastocatellia bacterium, assembly GCA_038211695.1. Classification (GTDB taxonomy): domain Bacteria; phylum Acidobacteriota; class Blastocatellia; order RBC074; family RBC074; genus RBC074. The sequence goes on from JBBQVH010000008.1 coordinate 31,842, forward strand.
CGGATAACCGGCTGGACGACCGCACAGCCAAGATCGAGCGCCAGATTGACGAACGCTTCGCGGTGTTGGACGGGCACACGGACGAACGCATGGAACGCCACGAACGCAAGACCGATGCGATGATCCGCCAGTTTTCCAACGACATCGTCGAACGCAACGACGTGATGCTGCAGCTGTTCGAACAGCGGCTGGACAAACAGCGTCGCGATCTGAAACAGATTCAAGAGTCCAAACGCCAAGACTCAACGACAGAGCCATCCAAGACAGAAAGCGACAGCGAAACCGAAGAAGCCGCAGACGAATCACACCGGCAACTGATGTCATTCCGCAAACTGGCGAATGTCGCCACCAACGTACAGACAAAGATTCAGGCATCTGACGGCAACACGCCGCTTTACCATCAGATTCTGGATTGGAAAAAAGTCGCGCACGAAGGGATGGATCGCTTCTCGCCGGACGAACGCGAAGTCGTGGATTACATCCTTAGTTTTCCGGACGATCCCAAAGAGCTTCATTACGTCACGCAGCACCTGCGCCGCTTCGTTTCCACCTTGCAGCGCATCCCGCCCGCGCAGCGCAGCACGGATCAATTGCTGGAATTGGGCAGCCTGTCGCACATCGCCCCCGCAATCAAAAAATATTGCGGCTACGCCGAAGTCCATTGCGCCGATTTCTGGGCGGCTGACGAAAAGAGTTCCCATGAAACCGTCACGCAAAAACATTCAGCGAATGGCCAGCCGCCTGAAAGCCATTCGTTCGAACTTCGCAACTTTAATGTCGAACGTGACGTGTTCCCTTACCAGGACGGACAGTTTCACGCCGTCATCTGCTGCGAACTGATTGAACATCTGCAAAGCGACCCGATGCATATGCTGTGGGAATGCAATCGCGTGTTGGAACCGGATGGCTGGTTTGTTTTGACCACACCAAATATTGCCAGTTGCCGCGCGATTGAAGGCTTGTTGGTCGGCTGCGCGCCCTACCTGCTGGCACAATACAACGTGCGCGAAACGGCTGACCAGCACAATCGCGAATACGCGCCGTACGAAATCGGCGTTGCCTTGGCCGCCGCGGGCTTTGAAGTGATCGAGCTTGAAACCGAAGACGTCTGGTCGCGGTCGAATCCTGCGATTCTGGATTTGCTGAAACAGGTTCACATCTCGACGGAACTGCGCGGCGATAACATTTTTGCGCTGGCCAAAAAGACCAGCGCCCCGATCGAACGTTACCCGAAGGAGTTGTACATTGACTGAGCCTTCCAAGGACAAACAGACAGAGGGACAGAGGGACGGAGGGACGGAGGGACAGAGGGACGGAGGGACGGAGGGACGGAGGGACGGAGAAATTGATGACATCGAAGTCGCCTCCCTCTATCCCTCTGTCACTCAATCTCTCCCTCTCTCATTCACCGTTTCTTCAGAGGCAGCAGGCACGCGCCTGGATACCTATCTCGCTTCACAGATCACTTCCACCAGCCGTTCCCAGATTCGCCGGGGGATTGAATTCGGCAAAGTCCTGGTCAACAACCAGCAGATCACCAAACCCGCCTATGAAGTCAGCGCCGGGGAACTGATTCAGATCACCTTGCCCGAAACCCAGCCGATCGCGGCCAAGCCGGAAGACATTCCGCTGGACATTATTCACGAAGACGAAGAGATCATTGTCATCAACAAACCCGCCGGAATGGTGACGCATCCGGGCGCGGGCGTCAGCAGCGGCACCCTGGCCAATGCGCTGGTGCACCATTTCAACAAACAGCATTTGCAGTTGCCACGTCGCGGCGGAGCTTCGCGCCCCGGCATCGTCCATCGGCTGGATGTCGGCACATCGGGGCTGATCGTCGTGGCCAAAACTGACCACGCCCATCTGCATCTGGCCGAACAATTCCAATCGCGCAAGGTTCGCAAAATCTATTCGGCGCTGACGTATGGCGTGGTCAAAGACGAAGAGGGAAAGATTGAAGCGGCGATTGGCCGCGATCCGCACAACCGCGTCAGAATGGCGATTCGGCCCGAAGACATTGGCCGGTATTCATTGAGCTTTTATCGTGTCGCCGAACGCTTTGATGACTTCACGCTGCTGGATGTCGAAATCAAGACCGGCCGCACGCATCAGATTCGCGTTCATCTGGCGCACATCAAACATCCGATTGTGGCTGATGCAACTTATGACGCCGGACGCATCAACACGATCAAAACCCCGCAACTGCGCGCTGCCATTAACCGGCTCGACCGGCCTTTCCTGCACGCCGCGCGGCTGAGCTTCACACATCCGGCCAGCGGCGAGCGAGTCGAATTCACCGCGCCGCCGCCAAACGAATTGCAAAGCTTCTTGAGCTTATTGAGAGCGCGCTAGACATGCATGGAGTTCAGGCTTCAGCCTGGAGTTTGTCACACAAGCTTTAGCTTGGCTTCGCGTGCTCAATTCAGCCTGAAGGCTGCCAGACAAACTGCAGGCTGAAGCCTGAACTCCATGCATGCCTGTAACCGCGCGAATGGCGGCTGCGTCTTTGCCACTGCCTGACTTTCCATCAACCCGATTCAACCCATGCAAGGAGAGAGCTATGAAACGCTTGTCCGCTATCGCTTTTCTGTGCGCGCTCGTGCTGCCGCTGGCCGCCGCTGGTCGCGAAGCAAAACTGGTGCGCTACCCGCACTACCATCAAGGCAAAATCGCCTTTACCTATTTGGGCGACATCTGGACCGCAGACGAAAACGGCCAAAACATTAAACGCATCACTGTCCACAAAGCGCGCGACATCTATCCGCGCTTTTCGCCCGACGGCAAATGGATCGCGTTCTCATCCGACCGCAATGGCAACCTGGATGTTTTTGTCATTCCGTCCGAAGGCGGCACGGCCAAACAATTGACGTTTCATTCCGCCGACGACAGCGTGCAGGGCTGGTCGCCCGACGGCAAGACCATTCTCTTCGCCAGCCAACGCGGCGAAGATTTCATGGGCAAGCTCTACACCGTCAATGTGGATGATCTGAAAGAGCGCAACGCCGGAGCGGACATGGGCGTTTGGGCCACCTATTCGCCCGACGGCAAAAAACTGGCCATCAATCGCAAAGGCCAGGTTTACTGGCGCAAGTATTATCGCGGCGCGTACCAAACCGATGTGACTGTGATGGACATCGCGTCGAAGAAGTTCACCGACGTGACCGATTTCGACGGTGAAGATTCGTGGCCGATGTGGAGCCGCGACGGCCACATCTATTTTGTCAGCGACCGCGACAGCATGCAGAAAAATACGGGCCTGACCAACATCTGGCGCACGGCGGAAACCGGCGGCAAAGCAGAAAAGATCACGACCTTCAACAGCGGCGACGTGCGCTGGCCTGCGATGAGCAGCGACGGCAAGACGATTGTCTTTGAACACGACTTCGGCGTTTGGAAGCTGGATATTGCCAGCAAGAAGGCCACGCCGATCAAGCTGGACATCGCCGCCGAAACGCAAGAGAACCTGGCCGAAGTGCGCGATTTCAATTCGCAGGTGGATGATTACGACTTGGCGCCATCAGGCCGCCGCATCGCCTTCACCATTCACGGCGAAATCTTCACCGCGCCGACCGAAGAGGGCGAACTGCGCCAGATCACCGACAGTCCATGGCGTGACAAAGACCCGAACTATTCGCCCGACGGCAAATGGATCGCCTTCATTTCAGACCGCAGCGGGCGCGAAGAGATTTACGTCGCGGCGGCCTCTGATGCAGGTGCTGGCGCAGGCGAAGCGCAGAAAATCACCGATCAGGACACATTGAAGAACTCAATGTCCTGGTCGCCGAACTCGAAAGAACTGGCCTTCACCGCTTCTGACAACAAGCTGCGCAAATACAACTTCGACAGCAAGCAGACGACTGAACTGACCTCGTCAAATTACGGCAACCTCAGCGTCCCCGTCTGGTCGCCGGATGGCAAATGGCTGGCGTATTCGAAATCCGACGAAACGCGAAACAGCGACATCTATCTGCTGCCTTCGGCTGGCGGCGAAGAGCGCAAAGTCACGTTCAATTCCTTCGCTGATGTCAATCCGCGCTTTTCCGCCGATGGCAAAAAGCTCTTCTTCATTCGCAATGAAGGCATTGGCGGTGGAGGCGGCGGTGATCGTTCGGGAACGCAGATTTACGTCATCGCCCTGGAACGCCAGGACAAAGACCCGAACGAACCGGAAGAAACTGCCGAGCAGGCTGATTTAACATTAGATGCCGCCGCACGCCGTGCCGCTGCTGCTGCTGCCGGGCGCAATCAGCCACCAAAAGAAGTCTCCATTGACTGGGCAGGCTTGAAGCGCCGCACGCATCAAGTCACGCGGATGGCATTTGGCGCATTCAACTACACCGTCGCGCCCGACAGCCGCACGATTGTTTTCGTGACCAGCGAACCTTCAAACCTGCGCAACACGCCTGTGATTTACTCGATTCAGGAAGACGGCAAACGGCTGACCCGCATCGCGGCAGGCGGCGCAGGCGGTGATGATGCCGCAGGCGGCGGACGTGGTGGACGTGGCGGCTTCGGCGGCGGTCTTTCTGGCCTGAGCATCACGCGCGACGGACGCACGCTCTTCTTCCGCGAAGGCGATGGCGTCTACTCCGTCTCGCTGGGCGGAGGCGCTCCGACAGCAGGCTTGGCCGCAGCAGCTGGTCGTGGCGGCGCAGCAAGTGGCGGAGACGGCGCTCGCCGCAGAGTCAGCTTCGTCGCCAAAGTCAAAATCGAAAAGCCCGCCGAATGGGCAGAGATGTTCGATGACGCCTGGCGCACAATGAAGTACCGCTTCTATGACCCGAAGATGCACGGCTACGATTGGGACGGGATGCGCGCCAAATATCAACCGTTGGTCGCGGATGTCGGTGACCGGCAAGAGCTGCTGAACATCATCAACGAGATGATCGGTGAGCTGAATGCTTCGCACACCGGCGCGGCTCCCGGCTTTGGCGGCGGTGGTGAAGCTCGCGTGCAAACAGGCCATCTCGGCTTAGAACTCGAAAGCGACGAACAGGCTGGCCGTTACCGCGTCACACACGTTTACGAAACCGGCCCGGCGGATAAAGACTGGGTGCGGGTCAGCGTTGGCGATTACCTGCTGGCGATCAACGGCAAGTCCATCAAAGCGGGCGATAATTACTGGCCGCTGCTGAACAGCACCAACCGGTTGAACCGCAAAGTCGCCGTCACCTTCAACAACAAACCCGCCGAAGACGGCGCGTGGACGACGCGCATCGAACCGATGCCGGCGCAGGCCTATAGCCAGCTTCGTTATGACCGCTGGGTCAAACAGCGCGGCGAGACCGTGGCGAAGCTTTCCGGCGGGCGCGTCGGGTATCTGCACATCCAGGCGATGGATCAACCCAGTCTGCGCAAGTTCGAAAAAGAGATTCGCGAGAACCGCAGCAAAGAAGCGCTAGTCATTGACCAACGCTTCAACGGCGGCGGCAACATCGAACAGGAGTTGCTGGCCATCCTGGTCCAGCGCCAATACCAAATCTGGGAACCGCGCGGCACCGAACCCACAGGCCGTCCTTTCGCCGGGTTTTTCGGCCCAAAGATCGTCTTGCAAAACTGGCGCTCGGCCTCGAATGCGGAGATGTTCCCCGCCGGCTTCCGCGCGCTGGGCCTGGGCAAAACCGTCGGCACGCCAACAATGGGCGCAGTCATCGGAACCGGCAGCTATTCGCTGATTGACGGTTCCACCGTGCGCACGCCCGGCGTCGGCGTCTTTTTGGCAGATGCGAAACGAACCAACATGGAAAACTTCGGCGTTCAACCTGACATGCTGGTTGAAAATACGCCCGAAGATAATCTGGCCGGACGCGATCGTCAGCTTGAGACAGCGGTGCAGGAACTGTTGAAAGAAATCGGGCAGAAGAAGTCAGTGGCAAAGAAAGAATAACCCCCTGCTGCTACTGATGCTGCCACTGATCAATCGAGCCTGTTCTTTCAAACTTTTCAGGCTTCACTACACAGAGCGCAGCGGAATCAAAGTTTCGCTGCGCTCATTTCACCTTACCCATCCTCTATGACTTCATCACGCATCTGGCCGAAGCTACGTTTTTTGCTGCCTGCAACAATCTTGCTAGGTTGTTTCGCCTCAATCTCCGCTCTCGCACAGGACAACTACGAGATTCAGGTTTATGGCTCGGAAACGATTGAACCGGGCAGAACGATGATCGAGCTTCACAGCAATTTCATCTTTCAGGGAAACAAATCGAAAGTTGGCCAGATGTTCCCGACCAACCATGCCCTGCACGAAACGCTGGAAGTTACGCATGGATTTAATTCATGGTTTGAAACCGGATTTTACCTTTTCACCAGCGCGCGTTCAGGAAATGGCCTGGATTTTGTTGGTAGCCACATCCGCCCGCGCGTGCGCGCGCCGGAAAGCTGGAAGCTGCCAGTCGGGCTGAGCCTGTCCGCCGAAATCGGCTATCAAAGCCGCCATTATTCTGCGGATTCATGGTCGCTTGAGCTAAGGCCGATCGTGGATAAGGAATACAAGAAATGGTACTTCAGCTTTAACCCAACAATGGAAAAATCATTCAAAGGGGAGAATGAAAAAATGGGCTGGGCGTTTTCTCCAAACGTCAAAGTCAGCCGCGAGCTAAATTCCAAAGTCGCCTTGGGAATCGAATATTACGGCGGTCTTGGCCCGGTCGGAAACATTGACCCCTTGCACGAACAGGAGCATCAATTCATCCCGGCGATTGATTTGAATCTGAGTCCGGATTGGGAATTCAATTTCGGCGTCGGCGTCGGCGTCACGCACAACACGGAACATTTGTTAGTCAAAGCCATCGTCGGTCGCCATTTCAAATTCGGGCGAAGCAAGAAACCCAGCCACTAATCAATAAGCCTGCGGAACCAAAATAGAGGGCAAGTGACGAAGAATCTTTCTTTGTCACTTGCCCGGCTTCGCACTCATCATTTTCCTGGTCGCTTTCCATTTGACGTGATCGCGTCCCACACCAATTATTCGTATCCAATTGCCTCTCGAACCGGTCGCCGCGAGGCGTGCCACGCGGGCAGAAAGCTGGCAACTCCACACAGGCTGATCGAGACGACCAGCCAAATCAATAACCCGCGCAATTCGAAAAAGAAGGCCAGATCACTTTTGAACATAAGCTTCATCAGCAGATCACCGATCCCTTTGCTGACAGGCCAGGCGGCCAGCCCGGCCAGTGCCCAGCTCAACAAACCAATCACGATTCCTTCGGCGGCCACGATCAGCCAAACGACCGATGGCGCGGCACCAATTGCGCGCAACACGCCCATCTCCCGCCGCCGTTCCAGCACATTCAGGCTCATCGTGGTCATCAGTCCCAGGCCGCCGACAGCGGCCAGAATGCCCGACATAACAATCAGAAATACGTAGATCATCACCATGTGCTGGTCGAAGCCAAACCTGCCATCGGCCTTGCTGGCGCTGTTTTGCGCACGCACGCCTTCCTGCTCCAGGTTTTGATCCAGACTGGCTTTGACGCTGTTCATGGAAGTCCGGTCGGTCTTCTCCAGCGCCAATCGGACGCTGTTTGTCATGCCAACATGACCGCCAGCCTCTTCGAAGTAATTCCGCAGCACATAGGCAACGGGCGGAGAGAACGACTCGCGTGCAATGCCGACAATCTTCCAGGATTTTTGCGCCGGTCCCATTTGCAGCATGACTTCGTTGCCGACCTTCAATTGCGAAGCCTTCGCAACGCCCTTCGCGGCCCCCTTCGCGGCTAATGCTGTGTTCAGCACGATCGCATCGGTATCGCTGGGCAGCAGACCGCGTCCTTCGACAATGTCCGGCTTGAGCAAGGTCGTGTCCGCTGGCAACGCGATGACACTGAAACTGTCATTCGCCGCAGCGCCGCCTGCGTGCCCAGCCCCCACGTTTCCGATGGAGTGGCCTCCTCCACTGCTTTGGCTGGCCGCCGCGTCGCCTGCAGTTGCCAGCGCTCCTTGAGTTGTGATCCAGCCTTCAGATCGCAGAACGCCCGGCGTTTTGCTGATGGCGCGTTCGACTTTTTCGAACGGATACATCGTGCCCAGGTTGACTGACAAGTCGAACTTCTTTGTCGCAAACAAACGGTCGAGCGTGTTGATCATCGAAGCCCGCACATTGAGCGCCGACATAAAAAACAGGCCGCTGACAGCCAGCGTCAACAGCGTCAACACCAAACGAGCGCGCCGCCGAAAGCTGTTGCGAATGGCCAGCAGCAGCGGGCGACCCATTCCGCCCATTCCAGCCAGTGCGCGGTCAAACCGGCTTGTCCCAAAAGCATTCTGCCCAACGCCGAAATCCGCCAGCGCCTCTCGCACCGAAATTCCGCTGCCTTTCCAAACGGGGTAAGCCGCTGCCAGCACAGGTACAACCAAACCAACGGCAGCGACCAGCAGGTAAACCCACACCGGCACAGAAAAGCTGGTGATGTCGAAATTCAGGAAGACGGCCATGTACCGGCACAACGCGCGACCGCCCAACATTCCTACTGGCAAAGCAACAACGACAGCGGCAATACCCAACAGCAGCGATTGCGCGAAGTAAATCCGCGCAATCTGCCAGCGAGTTCCGCCAATCGCCTTCATCACGCCGATCTGCCGGACTTGCGAAGCCATCAGCGCCGTCAGCAGATTGACGACCAGAATGGAGCTCAGAATCAGCGCAAACAATCCGAAGCCAGCCATCGCCATCAGCAACAACCCCATAATATCTGTGTGCGGATGTTTGCCAGGCTTGGGCACATCCAAACTGCGAATCGGATGTCCCTGGGCTTCGACCAACTTCCTGACGTCCTCCGCAACGCTGCGAATGTGCGCCTCGTCAAACCGGTTTGCGGCCACCAGGATTTTCAACTGATTGAGGTAAGGCTCTTCTCCCAGTTGCGCCAGCGTCTCCAGCGTGATGTAGCCATAAACTATGTTTTCCATGCGGGCCTGCGCCTGTCCCACATCGTGCGCGCTGCCACTGACACGAAGCGTTTGCTCTTTTCCGCGCGAAGTCTTGACTGTCACGGTGTCGCCAATGTGCGCCCGCGCCACTTGCAGCGCATCTCTTTCGATCAGAATCTCTCCGGTGGCCGGAGGCCAGGCGCCTTGTTCGGGGTTCAGCTTGCTGACGCGAATGTTCCCGTAATCCTTCACCACAAAAAGCGTCAGATTGCGCCATTCCACCGGCCCGGCTTTGATTCGGCCAGACACGACTCTGCGAGCTTCCGCATCGCTGATTTCGTGATTCGATGTAATCGCCCCAAGCAATGCGTCATCAATCGCATCCGTCGTCAAAGTAAAAGAGGCTGGGTTGATAGCCAGGTAGCCTTGATCCAATTCGCGGGTCAGAATCGCGTAGCTGGAAAGCACCGTTGAAAACGCCGAAATCCCAATGGCAATCGCCAGCACCACCAGAACCGTGCGCATCCGCTCTTGCCAGAAATCGCGAATCACTTTTTGCCAATATGCGGACATTGCTCGCCCTCCTGTTGGTTAGCTGGTTGCAGCCGCAAACTTGGGAGCCAATCTGCCATCCACCAACTCAATGGTGCGGTCAATCAGCCCTGAAATGTCGCGTTCGTGCGTCGCAATCACCACGGTGGTGCCGCGATCCGTCAATTTGCGAAACAGATCAAGCACCGCGCGGGAGGTTTCAGAATCCAGATTGCCTGTCGGTTCATCGGCAATCACGATGGGCGGATCGTTCGCCAGCGAGCGGGCAATCGCCGCCCGTTGCTGCTGGCCGCCGGAAAGGGCTGAAGGCAGTTTGTCCGCCTGATCGGCGATCCCCATCTGTTCAAGCAATCCAAGTGCATAATCGCGGCGTTGTCTGGCAGGCTGTTTGTTACAGAAATCCATCGGCAGCATGACGTTTTCCGCAATCGTCAGAGTGGGCAACAACTGAAAGAACTGGAACACAACCCCGACGTTCTTGCCGCGCCAGCGGGCCAGCGCACTTTCAGGAACTTGATGAACCGCCGCGCCCGCCACTATCACTTCGCCCTGGCTGGGACGATCAATGCCGCCAATCAAATTCAACAGTGTGGATTTGCCGCTGCCCGACCTTCCCACCAAAGCAACGAACTCACCCGCGCCGATTTCCAGATCAATCTCTCGCAATGCCGGAAAGACGCCCGCTGGCGTGGAATAGCTCTTTGCAACGTTTCGCAATGCAATCAGCGTTTCTTTTCCGGCAAGCTGGTGTTCTTGTGTCTTATTGTGCGATTCCATCGTTCTCTCTCCTGGCGAAATTTGGTAATTCGCAGCATCGTGTCCGATACTGCTGATGCGATTGTCTGTCGCGCATCGCACAGTAGGGAGTGAACCCTGAGCCGTCAATTCGCGTTCATAGATACCGAACAAACAGGAGCCATATGTCCAGTAACGCATTGAATTCAGCACGAAAAACTGACCGTCGCATTCAACGCACGCGAGACGCGCTGGGTGACGCGCTGATTACACTGATGCACAAAAAGCCATTCGACACCATTACCGTGCAGGATGTGCTGGATCTGGCCGAGGTCAGCCGCTCGACATTTTACACGCACTTTCGCGACAAAGATGATCTGTTCCTGAGCGACGCAGATGATTTCTTTCAGCATATGGCTAACCTGCTGACGATGAATGCTGAGGTTTCAAACCGAGTGGCTCCGGTGCGGGAAATGTTCGCCCACGTGGCTGACCTGGGCAAGCTCTATGACGCAATGATCGCATCTGGCAACTTTCAGGAAGCGATGGAACTGGCCCACGGACATTTTGCCCGTGGGATCGAACAGCGGCTCAACCAACTGTCGCCCGCACCTGCGAACGCAACCACCAGCCGAGCCTTGCTAGCACACGCGTTCGCAGGCGCGATGCTTTCGATGATGTCTTGGTGGCTAGATCACGGGATGAGCGGATCTCCTGCGGAGATGGACGACACCTTTCATCAGATGGTGTGGGCTGGTGTCAATGGGAAGGCTAGCCAAACGTAGGGGCAACGCATCTTAATTTTCCAAAAGAAAGAACAGATGGCATGTTCTGGAAATGGAAGAAGATGCGAAGAGCAAGTTAATTGGCAATCTGAGGCAAATTAGTGATCCGCGTATCGAGCGAACGAAAAGGCATCCGTTGCTGGATATTTTGGTAATTGCCGTGTTAACGACGATGTACGCCGCCGAAACTTACCCGGAGATGGAAGAGTACGGGTACATCTTAGGGGTCAGATCTCTGGCGCTGATCAATCGAATTCTCCCATAATGATGAAACGGTATTCTCCAATCGAGTGGTCAGGGTCATAGAAGTCAACATACAGAGGGTCGTCGAACACGGTCGTCGCTTCGTCAAAGGAGACGCCGTGCTTCGCAAGGTTTTCGGCACCTTTCTTCTTGTCCCAATCAAATGCCATCAATTAGCAGCTCAAAGCCCAAAAGCGATTCTTCCATGCTATTGCCTGTAAAGCCGAAGCGAGTCTATGCATCAGTAAAAAAGGATGTAATCCAATAAGCCGCATGGCTCGAAGAGACGTTGAACCGCGCCCGCCGTTCGGGTTTATAATCCCGCCGCCAAAGCAAATGAACAAGGAGCCACTAATGGCAACACTCAATCAACGCACATTGAAGCTGCATCTGAAAAGCCTCTTGCATGAAGAGTTGCTTGACGAGATTGCGATGCTGTACGACAAATTCCCGCCGGTCAAAGAGTACTACCAGACCAGACTGAGCGAGGGCGGCGGGCAGGCGGTGCTGGAAAACTACAAAGATGTGATTCGGCGAGAATTCTTTCCGTCGCGCGGGCTGCCTCCGGCGCGACTGTCGGTCACGCGCAAAGCGGTTTCGGACTTTAAGAAGGTCAGCGATTCGACAGCAGATTTGGCCGATTTGATGTTGTTTTACGTCGAGGCTGGTGTGCAGTTCACCCGTGAATTCAGCGATATTGACGAGCCTTTCTACAACAGTATGGAAGGGATGTATGAAAAAGCGGTGAAGCATATCGTTGCGCACCAATTGCAAGAGCAGTTCGAGCCGAGTTGTCGCCAAATTGTGAGTGATGCCAGCCATACGGGCTGGGGATTCCACGACACGCTCAGCGAAATCTATTATGAGTATTTCAGCACGGCTTATGGCGAGCTGTGAATGTTTATGCCGGGCGCTGTAATGCCTCCCGGTCAAAAATTCTCCCGAAATATTAAATCCCTCCCTTTGCGCATACTCTTCCCGATTTCTGGAAAGCAGTGATGGGCAATGATAGTTTTTAGTAAGCCTCTATGCTTATCTTCCCGCGTAATCCTCTCTCCGCTACCGTCCAACGTCTCAATCTGCTTGCAGGTCCATCCTTTTTATTCCAATCGCGGCAAATTACTTTCAACCCATCTCTCTTACCTCGGACTGAATCCGAAAATCTGAATTAAGGTTTGGATTTCCGAACGAAGAGGCGTTACCTATCCGCTATTAGTTCTTTAATTACACGACTTCTATCAGCTTACACAGCCGTTCACGCCAACATTGATTGGAATGACAGTTGCACAGTAGTCATGAGGGCTATTCGGTAATCATTTTGGATTTGCTTATAAAAAAGCCCGCTAATTGTCCAGAATAACCACAATTGCAATCGGACCAGATAACCGTCTGTAATTCTGTTAGCGGGAAGATCAAATCAAGCGAGGACATAAACTGTTTCCTTTGAATGGAGTGTTGCGAACCATTCCGGGGAGTCGTGTGTCTTGCAATGGCAACCGCGCGTCCGTCGAATAGGTAGTGAACAAAGGCTGGCCGGTTATTCAAGCTAGTCCTTTGTTACTACCGGCTAACATCAAATAACAACCGCCGTTTCACGGCTGGATGCAGGAGTAATGGCGGCTTGCTTGTTTCGAAAAAGTGGAAGCTTTTTCGTTACTCCAAGCAGTCACACTGAGCAACTAGCCTCACTACCAACTCGAAGAACAAATCAATAAGAAAGGAAGATAACCATATGAAGAAAACATTACCTGGCAATGTGCTGAAAGGTTCCTTAAGCCTGATATGTTGCACGATATTACTCGCATTGGCTGCGCCGCTGGCGTTTTCCCAGGAAAACACAGGGAGCATCCGGGGCGAAGTAAAAGATCAGACGGGCGCTGCAATTCCAGGTGCCCGGGTGACGGCAGCCAGTCCCGCGTTGGTGCGACCAATTGAGGTGACCAGCGACAGCATAGGAGCTTACAACTTCCCCAAACTCCCGGCGGGCATCTATTCCATTACTGCCAGCCAGAATGGGTTCAAGACAGTAAAGAGCGACGGCATCTCCGTCCAACTAGGCAAGGAACTGACGCTGGAACTCGCCCTTCCGACCGGCGCTGTGACAGAGCAAGTGAGCATCTCTGCCGCGTCCGAGGCGTTGGATGTTACCTCCAGCCGGACGGCCACCAACCTGACCGAACAGTTCATTGACAACAGTCCCAAAGGACGGAACTTCCACTCGATTTTGAAAGCGGCTCCGGGCGTGCGCCCTGAACCCAAAGGCGGCAACGAAGGCGTTGGCGGCATTCAAGTGGACGGCGCGAGCGGCGCTGAGAACGCCTTCATTCTGGACGGCGTCGAAGTGACCGATGTCCGCAAAGGCCAACTGCGCCGCTCCGACTCAATCCCGTTCGAATTCATCCGCGAGGTGCAGGTCAAAAGCGGAGGCTTTGGCGCTGAATACGGCGGCGCGACTGGCGGCGTTATCAACGTCGTAACTAAAAGCGGCACGGATTCCTTCCACGGCGAAGGGGCATTCCTGTTCACCAACTCCGCACTCAACTCGCAAGGGCGTGGGTACTGGCAACCCAACGTAACCAACGCAAATGTGGCGGAGTTCTTCCGCGCGAAGGAAGATAACTATCGCGCCTTCTATCCGGGATTTTCACTGGGCGGCCCGATCCTGAAAGAGCGGCTGCACTTTTTCACCAGCTACTTTCCTGAAGTGATCCGCAGTGAGCGCACGATCAACTTCACGCCGACGAATGCGCCGTCCACTACCCAGACCTACACGCAAAACATCAAGCGCCATTACGGCATCGGACGACTGGATTACGCGCCGACCCAGAAGATTCAAGTCAACACCTCGTACATTTGGACGCCGACCAAAGTCAACGGCCTGCTGCCGATTGCGGACGGCCGCGTCGCCGCACCGACCAATGATCAATCTGTGCTTGGGGGGTACACGCCGTCATCAGCATACACAGCGTCCGTCACCTACACGCCGACCTCGAAGCTGGTGCTGAGCGCCCGTTATGGATACAAATACCTTAACGACAAAGGCTCGACCTTGAATGGTAACTACACGGCGACGCTGGGTAGCTACGGCCTGCCAGCCGGCCCCTATTTGATTTACCGAACGCCAAGCAGTTCGCAAACCAGCCCGGCCGTGCCGGCAGCGCTTGCAGGTAACACGAACTTCACGAACATCAGCAGCACGTTCGCAAGCCTGCGCGATATTACGACGCGTCACAACATCTACCTCGATGGAACGTACAGCGCTCGTATTTTTGGTCAGCAGCACACGCTCAAAGGTGGCTACGCGCTGAACCGTTTGTCCAACGACGTGGAAGATGATTTTCTCAATGGCCAGTTCGACATCTTCTGGGGAGAGGCATTCACGCGCACTCCTATCACTAACCAGCGCGGTACATATGGCTATTACATCTGGCAGGATGGCGTACGGCACAATGCTGCTGTGAACAGCCGCAACCAAGGCGTCTACGTACAGGATTCGTGGCAGGTCACGCCGCGCATCAACCTTAACCTGGGCGTCCGCTTCGAAAATGAGTTCCTTCCGCCGTACACGAAGAGCTACTTAGGCGCGAAAGTGCAGAACCCCATCAGCTTCGGCTGGGGCGACAAGATTGCACCACGTTTGGGTTTCGCGTGGGACGTGCTGGGCACAGGCAAATGGAAAGTCAGCGCCAGCTACGGCCATTATTTTGATGTGATGAAATACGAGATTGCCCGCGGTTCGTTCGGCGGCGATTATTGGGTCAGCCACGTTTATAAGCTCGACAATCCGAATGCGCTCGCATCACTCTCAAAGACGAATCCTAACGCGGCAGGCTCACTAATTACCGAATACGACAACCGCACACTGGAAATTGACAGCCAGGGAAATCTGCTGTCAGTTGACCCGGATATGAAGCCGTATGAACAGCGCGAATTCACAGTGACCTCAACGCACCAGTTTGCTTCGAACCTGGTCTTTTCAGCGCGTTACACTCGCAAACGACTGATCCGCGCCGTCGAAGATATTGGCGTGCTTGATTCGACCGGGAACGAAATCTATATCACGGGCAATCCCGGCTTCGGCTTGCGTGATCGGACTCTCAAATCGCTGAGCGGTCAAACTATCAACCTCAAGGCCGACCAATATCTGGTGCCAAGAGCGAAGCGCCAATATGACGGTCTGGAATTCCGCCTGGATGGCCGTCTAAGCAATGGCTTCGCGCGCGGTCTCAGCTACTTTGCCTCTTACACGTACAGCCGCCTGTACGGCAACTATGCCGGCTTGGCCAACTCGGACGAGAACGGCCGTTCCGATCCGGGCGCCTCGCGCGCATTCGACTTGCCTTACGGCAACTTCGATTCGAAGGGAAACAATGTTTACGGTCCGCTCGGCACAGACCGGCCGCACGCGTTCACGTTCTATGGCAACTACGATCTGAAATCGAAGCTGGGCACGACCACCTTCGGTCTTTCGCAGGTGGCTTATAGCGGCACACCCCTCACCTCTGAAGCCACGGTCACTGTCCCGGTCTTCTACAACGGGCGCGGCGATCTGGGCCGTTCAGACGTCTTCACGCAAACCGATCTCTTGATCAGCCACACGATCAGTCTGACGGAACGTGTGAAGATTAAGATGGACGCCAATTTCCAAAACCTCTTCAACCAAGCGGCGGTGTTGAACGTTCGCAACCGCCTGAACCGCAACGGCAACGCCGTGATTTCAGACCAGCAGTTCTTTACCGGGTTTGACGTCAAGCAATACTTCTTCAAACCGGGTACGCTTGGTGCTGACGGGAAGCCGTTGACGACGAATCTGCTGGATCAAACCTATGGTCTGCCCGGCACTCGCCGGTCTGGCCTCACGGCTGAAGGCTCCAACGCCTATCAGGGAATCCGCGAGCTTCGGTTCGGGTTCCGGATTATCTTCTAAATTTGATCCCGTCAGGGGAAACGTGACCGAAGACTCAAAAGGGCTGCTCACTCCAGTGGGCAGCCCTATTTTTTTGAATCCCAACGAATCCGGGCAATCAATTTTTGGCTTTCTCTTTCGCCTTCAAATTCTCAATCGCTGTCTTGATCTTCGCGCGGTCAATGTCTTTTCCTTCCTTCAAGTAGATTTCCAACTCTTTCACCGCCTCCGCGTACTGGCCTTGCTTGTTATAGACGGAGGCTAGGTAAAAATGCACTTCCGCCACCTGGTTACCGCCCAATTCAATCGCCTTCTTAAGCGCCGTTGCCGACTGATCGTACTCGCGGTTGTTGCCATACGCCTGACCGAGCATGACGTAGGTGTTTGGGTTGGACGAATCTTCACTGGCCGCTTTCTTCAACCATTCAATTGCTTCAGCCAGGTGGTTGAGCTTTAAGTTCGCGACGCCAAGTGCGTACAGGCTCTTCGGCGCGCGGCGGTTGACCTCAATGGCGTGTGTCAGAAGTGGCAGAGCGGGCGCGAATTGACCGCGTTTGACGTATTCAGTGCCGAGCAGTTCAAGGGCCAGAAAATAATCCGGGAAGAGTTCAATCGCCTTTTTAAGCGCGGCGTCTGCCTGTTCGAACTTGTCGCCTTTAACAGATCCCGCGCCGCGTTCATATTCAACGCGCGCGGCATCGGGGATTGTTTGGTTAAAGACGACTTCCCTTGCTGGATTGTCGCCCGGAGTCGTTTTTCGCTTGAGCACGAAATCCACCAAGTATGGTTCTTCAGTCCCGCCCCCTCTTCCCGAAATGGATTGGAACTCGACTCGCTGGGTTTGCTCTTCGTACGGTGTTCCGACAGGCTCAATGCGCACCAGATAAACTCCCTGGCGCAGTCCACGGAATTGAAACCGGCCCGAAGAATCCACAAAGGCTGTCCGAATTGAATGGTAATTTTCATCCAACAGAGAGACCCGGATTGAAGTCACCCGCTGACCATTCGTATCCCGCACGGTGCCGATCACAGCGAATGTACCTTGCGCTGGAAAAATGTGGAGAAGCAGACTCAAAATTAAAGATGGAATCGTCATCGTCTATACTCCTGATGGATTGGGTGGGTTGGAAGTAATTGCCAACAACGGCAGACGGAAATCCACTTTGGTTTTTGCTGGCACGTTTTCCGGCGTCCGCAGAATCACTCGTGAATCTAGCTGAAGCCGGATTTGGCGACAAGCACGAACAAGGACAACACCGGCCATTTGCTGCGTTGTTGGATGATCAGGCGAACGGTCATCCAACAGTTAGGAACCGAAAGAGTCTTTTCTTGAAATCAACCGGTTCAAAGCTGCGTCTGTTGAGGGGAGAGATGGCTTCATTTTTCCGCGCTTGGGCGACCCAGCCAGACTTAACACGAGTAGTTCCGGGCGGCAGGAGCGAGACGTTCACAAATCAAAAGATCATAACCGGAGGATCAATCATGCAATCGAATTTGCGCCGACTTCCCTTCCATATCTTTGTTGCCGGATTGGCGAGTTTACTGATGACAACTCTATGCAATGCACAACAGCGGGTAATAACAGCGGATGATTACGCGCGGGCCGAAAAGTTCATGAACTACAACACCAATCCGCTGGTGCTGCGCGCGGGCATGCGTCCAACCTGGTTGGCGGACGGACGATTCTGGTATCGCGTGACGACCGAAAACGGCGGCGAATTCATCCTGGTTGATCCGGCACGCGGCACGCGCGGCCCGGCATTCGATCACGCCAAACTGG
This sequence comes from Blastocatellia bacterium, assembly GCA_038211695.1. Taxonomy (GTDB): domain Bacteria; phylum Acidobacteriota; class Blastocatellia; order RBC074; family RBC074; genus RBC074. The sequence goes on from JBBQVH010000008.1 coordinate 49,714, forward strand.
CGGCGGCGCTGTCAACGGCAGCAGGCGCGAAATACGAAGCGTTCAAGCTGCCCTTCCAGCAAGTTGATTTCGCGGCGGATGGCAAAACAATAGCTTTCAGTATTGAACGGCGACGGTTTAGCTGCGATGTGCAGGGCAATCAATGTAGCGTGGCGGGCAACGGCGGTGGACTTGAAGGCAATGGGCGCGGTGGGCAGCGTGGTGGATTGGGTTTACCTTCGATGGCGACATCGCCCGATGGCAAGCGCATCGCTTTCATTCGCGATTACAACCTGTGGGTGCGCGATGCCGCAACCGGCAAAGAAACGCAACTGACGGCCGACGGCGTCAAAGATTTCGGCTACGCCACGAACAATGCAGGCTGGACCAAAAGCGATGCGCCGGTCGTCGCCTGGTCGCCGGATTCAAAAAAGATCGCCACCTTCCAGCACGACGGGCGCGGCGTAGGCGAAATGTATCTGGTCAACACGCAAGTCGGCCATCCGAAGCTGGAAGCCTGGAAGTATCCGCTGCCCGGCGACGACAAAATTTTCATGATCGAACGCGTCGTCATTCATCTCGGAGGGGATGTTGATGCCGCAAAGGTCGTCCGGATGAAGATGCCTGCTGATCCGCATCGTTCGACGCTATGCGATCACGTCGTCTGCGGAGGCGTCTGGGCCGATGTGCAATGGAGTAGTGACAGCGCGCAGTTGGCGTTTGTTTCCAGTTCGCGCGATCACAAAGAAGCCAAACTCCGCGTGACCGATGCCGCAACCGGCGCGGTGCGCGACGTGCTGGAAGAAAAAGTCGCGACCTTCTTTGAATCCGGCAATGGCCGCGTCAATTGGCGATTCCTGCCCGCGTCCAATGAAGTCATCTGGTTTTCGCAGCGCGACAACTGGGGCCAGCTTTATTTGTACGACCTGCAAACCGGCAAGCTGAAAAGCCGGATCACCACCGGCGAAGGCAATGTCACGCAGTTGCTGCGCGTGGATGAGCAGAATCGCTTGCTCTACTTTCTGGGCGTCGGCAAAGAGAAGGGGCGCGATCCGTATTTTCGCCACCTGTATCGCATCAGCTTCGATGGCAAAGGCCTCAAGCTGCTTTCACCCGAAGACGGCGATCACGACATTGCGCTTTCGCCGTCGGGCCAATACTTCACCGACAGTTTTTCCAAACCCGATGTGCCGCCGATTGCGATTGTACGCGATGCAGATGGCAAGCTGATCGTGACGCTGGAAAAAGCCGACCTCTCGCGCCTGACCGCAACAGGTTGGAAACCGCCGCAGCCCATCACCGTCAAAGCGCGCGATGGCATGACCGATCTGTACGGGCTGATGTACAAACCGACCAACCTTGATCCGAACAAAAAATATCCGATCATCAATCACATCTATCCCGGCCCGCAGACCGGCAGCGTCGCGGGCCGCAGCTTCAATGCCGGACGCGCCGACGCCCAAGCCATTGCCGAACTTGGCTTCATCGTTGTCGAAATTGACGGAATGGGAACGCCGTGGCGGTCAAAGAAATTCCACGAAGGGTATTACGGCAACATGGGCGACAACACGATTCCAGATCAGGTCACCGGAATGAAGCAGTTGGCTAAAATATACGCCTGGATAGACATTGATCGCGCCGGTATTTACGGCCATTCAGGTGGCGGCAATGCAACGGCTGCCGCGATGTTCCATTACCCAGACTTTTTTAAGGTCGGCGTAGCCCAGGCGGGAAACCACGACAATCGCGAATACGAAGACGACTGGGCTGAAAAGTGGAGCGGCCTGCTGGCGCGTAATGCGGATGGCACCAGCAATTACGACAGCCAGGCCAATCAGAACTTCGCCAAGAACCTGAAAGGCAAGCTGCTGCTGGCGCACGGCACAATGGATAACAACGTGCCGCCGTACAACACGTTGCTGGTGGTCAATGAACTGATCAAGGCGAACAAAGATTTCGACCTGATTCTGTTCCCCAATCGCCCGCACGGTTTCGGCAATGAACCGTATATGACGCGCCGCCGCTGGGATTACTTCGTCCGGCATCTGCTGGGGGCCGAACCGCCGAAGGGATATGAACTGCATCCTCCGGCGTTGGCTGGGCCGCCGGGGGGTGCGCAACCATAGTGGGACTGATGAACGCAATGAGCTACTCAAGAGCGGAAGTGATGAAAAAATCCGGCGAGACCTGAAAGAACTCCGCCAGATTTTTGATCTGCGTCTTACTGGGTTTGCGTTTGCCGTTGATGACTTCGGAAGTCACACCGCTGGAACCGAGCACCTGCTCCAGGTCTTTGTTGCGCAAACCGCGCTCCTGCATAAAGCCCTGAATCATCAAGTGTGACGGCGCGTCCGGAATGTTGTGATGCTCGTCTTCGTAAACCTCGATCAGGGTCGAGAGCAGATGCAATAAACGGCTCTCTTCCGGCGGGAGACGTTGCTTGACTGCAAGCCTGTCCACGATGAGCGTGAGCCGTTCCAATTCTTCTTCGCTGGTAATGGCGGCTGGCAACGCTTCGGCCAGCAAGTCAGCATATTTTCGTCTGTTGATGCGCGGCGCGGTTGCTGCTGGTTTGCTTGATTTGGCGCGGCGTTTAGTAGCAGTGGCACTCATCTTTCCAATCCTCCGTGTCGTATTGCTTGTGAGTCATGATCTTGAGCACAAAGACACGTTGCATCTCGTACCGCACACCGGCAATCAAGCGGTAATCATTGCCTTTGATGTTGAAGACCGTGCATGTGCCCACTGGGTCAGCGTGCCTGAAGTCTTGCCGCACATCGGCCAGCGACTTCCAGTCGGTTTTTTTCGTGACGCGATACCAGTGCATCAGCGGCCCTTCCGCGGCAGGATGTATTTTCCAGAACTCTCTCAGTCTTCGTTTGCTGATGATGCGCATGGTCGCGACTCCTTTCAATGTGGCGCAAGCATCCTCTCAAATCCGAGAGTGAGCGTCAATTGCAGGGTTACGCTATTCGGCAATGAGGCATATATGACGCGCTGCGACTGAACTCCAACGTTTGCCGGAATCAACGCAACACTGCATTCATCGCGATGAATAAAGAATAGAGGAATACTCACTATGAAACGTTACCTGCTGACAGCGGCTGTCGTTTGGAACAGCCTGTTCAACTACCCCGCGCTTGCGCAGGAACCTGTTGACCGCGCGTCGATCGCCAAGATTCGCGATGAAGGGTTGAATCGTTCGCAAGTTCACGAAACTTTCACGCACTTTACCGAAGACATCGGCCCGCGCCTGACGGCTTCACCCGCATACAAGACCGCCGCCGAATGGGCGCAAGGCAAGTTGAAGGAATGGGGCATCGGCAATCCGCGGCTGGAAGCCTGGGAGTTTGGGCGAGGCTGGACGCTGGACAAATTTTCCATCGAGATGACTGAGCCGCGCTATATGCCGCTGATCGGTTATCCCGAAGCGTGGTCGGCTTCGACTGTGGGCGAATTAAACGGGTCGCCAATCTTTCTGGGCGATAAGAAACTAGAAGAGATTGAACTGATGCGCGGCCAAACCAGCAGTAGTCTGAAGGGCAGAATTATCATGAGCCAGCCGATTCAGACTTCGTACGAACGCGAAGACCGTCCGCAGCCGACGATGTTCGACAAAACCGTCGCCATCGGCCAGCCGCGTCCACCTGCGGGTTCGGCTCCCTTCATTACGCCGCAGAATATGGCGCGGCTGCTGCGCGAAACGGGCGCGGGCGTAGTGCTACGCCCGAATCGCGGCGAACACGGCACGCTGTTCGTGCTGGGGCGTGACAACGGTGACGCCGCTTTGCCGAGCGTGGTGTTAAGCGCGGAGCACTACAACATGATCGCGCGAATGATCCAGCGCGGCTTGAATGTGAAGCTGCGCGTCAATGTGCAGACGCGCTTTCTGACCGAAGACAAAAATGGGTACAACGTGCTGGCTGAATTGCCGGGTACCGATCCGGCTTTGCGCGATGAAGTTGTCATGATCGGCGGACATCTGGATTCGTGGCATTCTTCGACGGGGGCAACTGACAACGCGGATGGCGCAGCAGTGGTGATGGAAGCGATGCGCATTCTGAAAGCCATCGGCGCACAGCCCAAACGCACAATCCGCATGGCGTTGTGGGGTGGCGAAGAGGAAGGCTTGCTGGGTTCGGCGAAATACGTTGAAAAGTATTTGAAAGGCGACGCCAACAAAGCCGCACGTGACAAGTTTTCGGCCTACTTCAATCTTGATCCGGGTTCGGGGCCGATTTATGGCTGGTATCTGGAAAACAACGAAGCGGTGCGGCCCATTTTTGACGCCTGGCTGGAACCCTTTCGCGATTTGAATGGGCGTCGCAACATCCTTCAGGGCATCGGCAACACTGATCATTTAAGCTTCACGCGCGTTGGGCTGCCTGGCTTCAATCCCGTGCAGGATTATGTGAACTACGACGTGCGCACGCATCACACGAACATGGACACTTATGAGCGGGTGAAGGCCGAGGATTTGAAGCAGTGCGCGGTGGTGCTGGCTTCGTTTGCCTATCACGCGGCTGTACGAGCGGAACGAATCCCGCTCAGTGCCGCAAAATCGAATTAAGAGAAAGGAAAAAGGAAGCTTCGCGCTTTTTTCTCCAGCGAGCGGGGACGCTCGCGTACCCAGGTTAGGGCAAAAGCAAGACCTTTCCTGTCGTCTTTCGGCCTTCCAGTTGGCGATGCGCTTCGGCGGCATCGGCCAGCGGGAAGGTCTTTTCAATTCGCAGCTTCATTTCGCCCGCGTTGATCCGGTTGAACAATTCGCCCGCGCGCCACAGCAGCTCTTCGCGCGTCGCGGCATATTGCGCCAGGCTGGGACGTGTCAGAAACAGCGATCCTTTTTGCGCCAGCAACGCCGGATCGAACGAAGCAACCGGGCCGGACGATTGCCCGAACAAGGCCAGCATTCCGCGCGGTGCCAATGAATTCAGGCTCTTCAGAAAGGTGTCTTTGCCAACGGAATCATAAACAACCTGCACGCCTTTGCTATCGGTCAGGCGGCGCACCTCAGCTTCAAAATCCTGCTCGGTGTATTGAATGATTTCATCCGCCCCGGCCTCGCGTGCAAGTTGCGCTTTGGCTTCGGTCGAAACGGTGCCGATGGCATGCGCGCCGATGCGCTTGGCCAGTTGAATCAACAGCAAGCCGACACCGCCCGCCGCCGCGTGAATCAGCGCGGTATCGCCCTCTTTCAACGCATAAACCGAAGTCACCAGATAATGCGCCGTCATCCCTTGCAGCATTGTGGCAGCGGCTTGTTCGGCGCTGATGCCCGCGGGAACGCTGACCAGCTTCCCCGCGGGCACGGCGGCGTATTCAGCGTACGCGCCAGGCTGCATGGCGTAAGCGACAAGCTCGCCAACAGAAACTTCCGCGACGCCTTCGCCAACGGCTTCGACCGTACCGGCGGCTTCCATCCCGGGGATGAACGGACGCGGCAGCGGATACAAGCCAGTGCGGTGATAGACATCAATGTAGTTGATGCCGATGGCTTCCAGCTTGACCAACGCTTCGCCTGCTTTTGGCGCGGGCTTATCGGCATCGCGATAGACCAGGACTTCCGGCCCGCCAGTATTTTCAACAACGATTGCTTTCATAGTTTTCCCTGTATTGAATTGCTTGTATTGAATTGATGAAGACGAAAAGCCGGTCGCTCACGCTCCCGGTTCCGTACCGAGCTTTAGACTTTGATGAAAATCTTTCGTTTGTACAGCACCAGCATGACCAGCCACCACAGCGCCACATAACAGAGCGCGAACGCCAGTGAAGCATTCATCGGCGACAGCCACGTGGCATAGACGTGTTCGTAAATCCAATCTCGCAGTGTGCCTTCCGTGCCGTCCGGCTTTGCCGCTTTGATGGCCAGCAGCACTTTGAACATCAAACTGGACAGAACGTACAGCGCCAGCGCATTGACGCCGAAGACAATGAACGGTTGCGCCAGACGCCTGACAGCTTGAATGCCTTTGACATCAATCGCCCAGTAACACAGCGCCAGCAGTTCGAGCGCCAGCCCGCCGGTGAACATGACGTAAGAACTTGTCCACAGTGCCTTGTTGATCGGGAATGTCCAGTCCCAGACATAACCTGTCACCACACACAGCGCGCCAGCGACAAACAATCCAGCGACCTTTTCCATGGACTCGCGGCGCTGCATCAACCATTGTCCGGCCAACACGCCGAACAGCGCGGTGGCAATCGCCGGGATCGTGCTGAACATTCCTTCGGGATCGTAAAACTGTTTGTAGGTATGGCCCGCCAACAATGTGCGATCAAGCCACGAAGCCAGACTACCCTGCATCGTCAGATCGCCGCGGGCAAAGCCTGGTGCGGCGATCAGCTTCATTGCCAGCCAGTACACGACCAGCAGCGCACCGGCGATGATCACTTGCGTCCGCACCTTCGATTTCAAAAAGATCAGCGCAGCAAAAAGGTAACAAAGCGCGATGCGTTGCAGCACGCCGGGAATGCGCAGATGCACAAGCTTTTCCGCCGTGTATGGGAAAGCATTCAACAGCAGGCCCAACGCAAAGATCAGCGCCGTGCGCCGGAAGATTTTCAGATACAAATCCTGTTGCTTCCCGCCCAACGCCTTGCGCCGTTCAAACGCCAGCGGGATGGCCGTGCCAACGATGAAGACAAAGAATGGAAAGATCAGATCGGTCGGAGTCCAGCCATCCCATTTGGCGTGTTCCAGCGGTTCATACACGGCGTTCCAACTGCCGGCATTATTGACCAGCACCATTCCGGCGATGGTCAAGCCGCGAAAAACATCCAGCGAAACCTGCCTGCCCAATCTGGTGGATAGCGCGGGTTTAATGGCTGCCGCTTCCGGCTCGATCATCAGATCGTCTACAACCTGGGTGGCATATGTATCCGCAGCCTGCCGGGCGCGCGGGTCATTGTTGGGTTCAAGCATCAAGCAGCCTCCTGTGCAGGCAGCCTGACACCCCGATGGAAGGACGCAGGCTGCAAGGTAAGATGAATTTTCTTCGTCAAACTACAACTGAGGGTAAAAGCGCGTTCCCGGTGACGGCAAGCTTCTGTTTGAAGCGATGCCCGCTGGCAATGCCCATCAGATCACAGCGTCGCAATCAATTCCCGCATCATCTGCGGCATTTTGGCTTCCAGGTTCATTTCTTTGCCGCCATCCGGATGGCGAAAAATCAGGCGTGAAGCGTGGAGCAAATGATGCTTGATCCCCCGCGCCTCGGCCAGCGGATCAACTGATGTTTTGTAGAACGGATCGCCAACCACCGGATGCCCCATCAGATGGCAATGAATGCGAATCTGATGAGTGCGGCCGGTCAGCGGTTCAAGTTCCAGCAGCGTGTGCGCGGCGAAGCGGCGAACCACTCTGAATTTTGTCTTGGCCGATTTGCCTCCCTCTTTCTCTTCCATCACACGCCAGCGCGGCCAGACGTTGCGGTCATCCGTGCAACCGATGGGCGCATCAATCTCGCCGTTGTCTCGCTCCACACGCCCGCCGACCAATGCCAGATAGAACTTCTTGACCCAGCGTTCGCGAAAGTGTTTGGACAAGGTGCGGTGCGCGCGCGCGGTTTTGGCCAGTACAATCACGCCCGATGTATTTCGATCCAGCCGATGAATCAAGCCCGGGCGAATCGCCTGACCCGCCGTTTGCCAAAAGTGATAGGCCAGCCCGTTGAGTAATGTGCCCGATTTTTCACTGGCCGACGGATGCACCAACAACCCGACCGGCTTGTTGACGACAATCAGCGATTCGTCTTCAAACAAAATCTCCAGCGGGATCGGCTCGGGCGTGGAAGAGGACTTTTCAGCGGTGAAGACTTTGACACTGACCTGGTCACCTGCCGCCAGGCGAACGCCTTTCAACGACGCCTGGCCGTTGACCATCACGTCGCCTTCCGCAATCAATCGGCGGATGCGGGTCAAACTGATTTTGGGCAGTTCGCGAGCAACGAACTCATCCACGCGCGGCTTGTCGCTACCGGCCGTGAACTCAAAGCTGAGTCTTTCCGGATCAAGCATTGGCAGGCAACCCTGACTTTCCCAACAGCATTCGCACAATCAGAACCAGCGCCACAATCATGGCCACGCTCATCAACCCAACGGAAACATGATGTAGCTGATCGAAAGCAGATCGCAGCGGGTCGCTGGCCGGAAGCGAATAAAGCGTCTCTCCCGCTTGAACGCGCAGGGCGTGCATGCGGCCTGAAACCATTCTGGAGCCGATCATTGCCAGCACAATTACCACAAGGGCGCACAGATCGAATGGAAAAGCCTTGCCTCTGCGTCCGCGCGACAGGAAGGAAAGCACCAGCAGGATGGCACCCACCGCAATCCCAACGATCTCCACAATACCGAGCGTCCGTGAGACAACCTGTCCCGCCAGATGCTGCGCAGGCAAAACCGAAAACGCTGCTGGTGCAAGGACGAAGCTGAAAAATGCCGCCGCGCCCACCCAGATAGACAATAAAGTCAGGCCAATCTTCTGTGTCATCGCTCTCCGTTTTGATGTTGTCAGTGCGACAAAAACTTGATCTGAGGCGGTGGCGCGTCCGCCGCTGACAGGTACTGCTCCAACGACGACCGAAATGCCATTGTGTCGAGTTGCAGCAGGCTCCCCGGCAGCAGGCTTAGCTTTTCAATCGCCCGCCTGCCCACGCTCTGCGCGCCTTTCAGATTGCCTTGCTGAACGTGATGCAGTGCCGCAGCGGACAGAATCATCGCCTGCAAAAACTCGCGCTCCTCGCCCGCCGCCTTCAGCCAAATTTCTTCCCACGCCTCATGACACTCGAAAAACTTTCCGGCATTGAATAACGCCGCCCCCCGCAGGTATGCCTCAGGCAGATCATACATCATTCAATCACACCGCTAATAACGGGGCACGCCGGGATCAACTCTCAGCGACCAGTCGTCAATGCCGCCGACCAGATTCTTCAAATTACTGAAGCCCTGCGCGGCCAGAAACTGACAGGCGCGATCCGAACGCATGCCGTGATGGCAATGCAGAACAATCTCTTCGTCCTTGTCGGATAGTTCGTTCATCCATTGCGGGATTTGTCCGAGCGGCTTCAATTCCGAACCCGCAATGCTGGCGTGTTGATGTTCATGCGGTTCGCGCACATCAATCAGGCGGAACTTTTCGCCCGCCTCCTGTCTGGCTTTCAATTCTTCAACCGTGATGGTTCCGTAAGTTGGCATAGTCAATAACTCCGTCTGATTTATTCTGTTGCTGGCCCGGCGTGCCCACGCACTTGTTCGATCAATGCTGTCAGCCGTTCGATGTCTTCCCTGGCTTTGGTCAGGTTGCGCTTGCTGGCCATGTACGCCTGCCAGTATTCGCCCTGCACAATTGGCGCAACGCGCTCTTCGCCCAACGCGCTGGCCAGCAGCGCAATGATGATGCCCGAAATCTGCGTGTGTTCAACATAAGTGCCGATAACGCCGTAGGCTATCTCGGCAGACTCCACGTTCCATTCCAATTCTGTTTGTGCCAGCTCTGCTTTTGTTTGTTCTTCCATTACTTTTTGATGAAGGGCAATTCGGCCAGCGTGGCGCGGCCAATCTCTTTGTCATCTTGTTTCAGACTGAACTCGGTTCCGGCATTCAAATAATACCGATGTACGTAGCCAAGCGCGATGGGTTGTTTCAGCGCGAAGCTGAGCGCGGCACTGGTGATTTCACCAACGCGCCGCCCGGCCATATTGCCATCCACGGCAAACAGCTCCGTGCTTGGCGCAGGCACTGTGTTCCCGGCGATCACCAAACCACGCAGCCGTTTGGCGGGCTGCCCGCGCCAGTGAATGCGCGCGATGACTTCCTGCCCCAGGTAACAGCCTTTGGTGTAGCTGATGGCGGCTTCAAGCTCTGATTCCAGAATGATGTACTCTTCGCCCGCATCCACACCTTCGCGCGGCACACCCGCTTCAATCCGCGCAATCTCGAAGGCTGCTTGGCCAACTTCGCGTACGCCGAAATCCGCGCCGCCAGCCAGAATCGCCTGTTTCACTTTGGCGGCGGCATCTGCTTCAACAAACACATCAAAGCCGGTTTCGCCGCAGCGGCTGTGTGTTGCAATCAAGACCTTCGTTTCGGCGATCTGCCGTTCGCTGATTTTCAACGTCGCGGCATCCACATTCATTGGTGGCGCGCCAGTCAGTGATTCAATCAATGCCGCCGCGCGCGGCCCTTGCAAAGAAAGCAACACGAGCTCATCACTTGCATCCGTGATGAAGAATTCTCCTGCGGGAACGAAGCGGCTCAGGTTCTTGAAAATCTTTTCGCGGTTGATGGCGTCTAGTTCCAACAATAGAAACTCGCCCCCGTCATAGATGCTGTAAATGCGGCAAAGCGCCGACAGCTTCCCCTGCAACGTTGGGAAAGCCGCCAGCACGCCGTCTCCTGCTGCAAGCGTTTTAACATCGTTGCTGACCAGGCCATTCAGAAACTGCACGGAGTTCTTGCCGCTTAAACGCAGTTTGCCTGCGGGAACTTGCAGCACCGCGACTCCGCTGCGAATTGCGTCGTATTCTGCCTGTAAATGATTTTTTGATTCTGTCTGTGAGACTGCTTGATTCATACGGCCTGCATTGTAGCAATGACTTCGATCAGTGACCAAAGCGATGGAGGAGATTGTTGCTGGGAGAGTTTAGAGAAGCGGGTTGAAAGTCTGTGGAAGTAAATGACGGCCTACTCACCAGCAAGATCGCGAGATAAGTCCTGGCGGATTTCTCCGGCAATGACGGCGCTGTGCTGATAATTGGGATGATGAATCACCAGCTTCACCTCTTCCGCGCCGCCTATGAAGCTTGCGCGCTGCGCATCGTTGAAGCGGAAGCGCACATATTGCACGGCGCTGATGCGACGGTCGTCGCTTTGCCCGGAAGCGAAATCTCCGGGCAAACGGTCTTCGCCGACTTGCAGATAGATCGCTTCGCCGGTGTTCACGCCGTGAAGTTTGGTGATCTCTTCGCGAATGCGGCTTTGGTCTGGCAGTTCGATAAACATCGTCGCGGCCAGTTCATTCTGTTCGGGCAGCAGCGAATTGTAAGTATCAATTTCATGCTGAATCGCATCGTCATGCACCAGGCGTTCAGCGCGCATCATCTCCTGAATCTGCGAAAGCACCGTGTCGTGATTTTCAAAGACGAAGGTGACGCTCGGCCCCACGGACAATCGCCGTTTCTTTTTCAGTTCGATAATGCGGCGGCGAAAATCCTGCCGGGCTTTTTCGTACTCGGCGATGTTCAGAATGTCAGCCAGTTCCACTTTCTTCATACTTATCCCAATCTATTCCGGTTCAATGCCGTACGCCTTCGCCAGCACTTCAATTGGATGAATCGTTACGCGCCCCGTCCCCTGCTGAATCTGCAACCCTGCCAGCGAACAATCCGTCGCCACAATGTCTGCGTTCGATTCGTTGACGCCGCGATGAAGTTTGCTCGCGACCTTCTGTGCCATGTCGAAATACTCTTTCTTCGCCGCCCACATGCCGTCGTGGCCGGAACAGCCTTTGTCAATGAAAACGACCTCCGCGCCGGCCAGCCGCAGCAATTCTAGGGACTTGTTGCCGATGGCTTGATACTTCAAATGACAAGGTTGGTGATAGGCGACCTTGCCAACGGGTACGATAAAATCCTTGTTCAAGCGCCCTTCATTCTTCAGCTTGATCAAGTATTCCGACAAATCAAAAACACGCTTGGCCAATTCCCTGGCCTGCTCGCGCTCTTCGCCTTGCAGATGGTCAATGTACTCTTTCTTCAGCATCATTCCGCAAGTCGGCTCCGGCACAACGATGTCATAACCTTGCCGCACGTACGGCAACAGAACTTTCAGGTTGTCGCGAAAATGATCGAGCGCAACATCCAATCGCCCGCTGTCCAGATAAGGCATGCCGCAACAGCTTTGCCCCGCCGGATCGGCCACTTCGCAGTTATTCTTTTGCAGCACGGCAACGGCAGCTTTGCCGATCTTCGGTTCGTTGTAATTGACGATGCAGGTGTGGAAGAGCGCGACTTTCAGCGGAGCATCACCAGCCCGCTCACTACCGTTCGCGGTACTGATTGGCGACGACGCGCCGAATTTCTTTTTGAACCACCGCTCGAAGGTCTGCGCGTGAAACTTCGGCAGAATCTTGTCGCGGTGAATGCCCGCGAACTTCTCCATCAAAACGCGGTTGAGTTTGTTTTGATTGGCGGCGTTTGCCAGTGGCGCGATTTTGCTGGCAAGCGGGCCAATTTCGTCCGGACTGCTCAGCATCTTTTCGCGCAGGTCAAGGCCATTCTTTTTCTCTTCGATGGCGCGCGCGCGCATCACTGCTTTGGGAATATCAATCAGGAATTTATGCGGCGGCGTGTAGGGGCATTTAACGAAGCAGAGTTTGCAGTTGTAACAAAGATCAACGAATTCGCCGACCTGCGCCTTTGTCAGCTTGTCCGGCTCGTGGTCAACGGCGTCGAAATGCTCGAACAAATTCGGGAAGCCGGGGCAAAGGTTGAAACACAGGCGGCACGAATTGCACACGTCATACTGACGGCGCAGTTCTTTATCCAAAGCCTGCTCATTCCAGTATTCGGGCTTCTCCCATTCGACCGGGGCGGATGTCAGATCGCCTTGTTCCAGCATCTGTTTCTCGGAATAATTTGTTAAAGGTCAGCCCGACAAACTTCAGTTTGTCGAAGTCTCGCGATGGCGAAAGACCTCGACAAACTGAAGTTTGTCGGACGTTTCAGTTTCTTTCTTACAGGTCGAAGCGGTCGAGGGTCATGACCTTGGCCCACGCCTTCACAAAGTCCCGCACGAACTTCTCCTGTCCATCGGCCGAAGCATAGACCTCCGCCAGAGCGCGCAGCTCGGAGTTCGACCCGAAAGCAAGATCAACAGGTGTGGCCGTCCACTTGAGCTTGCCGGTCTTGCGGTCGAGGCCTTCGTAGATGCCCTCGGACGTGGAGGACTTGCTCCACTTCGTGGACATATCGAGCAGGTTAACGAAGAAGTCATTGCTCAAGGTCCCAGGGCGATCAGTGAACACCCCATGCCCGGCCTGTCCGGCGTTGGCATTCAGAACCCGCAGACCGCCGACCAGAACAGTCATTTCAGGAACGGAAAGCGTCAGCATGTACGCCCGATCAACCAACATCTCCGCTGGCGACAGGCGCTGACCTTTGCGGAAATAGTTGCGAAAACCATCCGCGGTCGGTTCAAGCGCGGCGAAGGACACCACGTCGGTCTGCGCTTCCGACGCGTCTGTGCGCCCCGGCGTGAAGGGAACCAGCACGTTGGCCCCCGCCTTCTTCGCGGCCTGTTCGATAGCGGCACCACCGCCCAGCACGATCAAGTCAGCGAGCGATACCTTCTTCGCGCCAGTGTTGAAGTCCTTCTGTATGCCCTCTAGCCGCTGCAACACTTTGGTTAGTTCAGCCGGATTGTTGACCTCCCAATCCTTCTGCGGCGCAAGGCGGATGCGCGCGCCGTTCGCGCCACCGCGCATGTCTGTGCCGCGAAATGTGACCGCCGAGGCCCAAGCCGTCCTGACCAGTTCCGGGCCAGTCAGTCCCGATGCGAGAATCTTGGATTTCAGCGTCGCCACATCCTTCGCGTCAATTTGCTTATAGGCGACTTTGGGAAGCGGGTCCTGCCAGATCAGGTCTTCGCGCGGAACCTCAGCACCGACGTAGCGCGAACGCGGGCCAAGGTCGCGGTGGGTTAACTTGAACCACGCCTTGGCAAACGCGAGCCTGTATTCCTCAGGATTCTCCGCGAAGCGCTTGGCAATCTTCTGGTAGCTCGGGTCGAACTTCAGCGCGAGGTCTGTGGTGAACATGATCGGCGCATGCCGCTTTGACGGGTCGTGCGCGTCCGGCACGGCGTTCGCGGCCTGACCATTCGCGGGAACCCACTGGGTCGCTCCGGCGGGACTCTTGGTCTTTACCCAATCATAGGCAAACAGGTTCTTGAGGTACTCCGAGGACCAGGCAGTTGGCCTGGACGACCACGCGCCCTCAAGACCGCTGGTGACAGTATCGCCCGCGTTGCCCTTGCCGCACTTGTTCTCCCAGCCGAATCCCTGCTTCTCAATACTGGCGGCAGCGGGATCGGGTCCAACGCAGTTGCCAGGATTGTAAGCGCCGTGCGCCTTACCGAAGGTGTGGCCACCGGCGATGAGTGCAACCGTCTCTTCGTCGTTCATCGCCATGCGGCCAAAAGTTTCGCGGATGTCCCTGGCAGCCGCCAGAGGATCCGGGTTGCCGTTCGGCCCCTCCGGATTTACGTAAATCAGTCCCATCTGCACAGCGGCAAGCGGATTCTGGAGTTTTCGGTCTCCGCTGTAACGCTCATCGGCAAGCCACTTTTTCTCAGGCCCCCAGTAGACCATATCCGCCTCCCAATCGTCCTTGCGCCCACCGGCAAAGCCGAAGGTCTTGAAGCCCATGGACTCCAGCGAGACATTTCCGGTCAAGACCATAAGATCGGCCCAAGAGAGCTTCTGACCATACTTCTGCTTGACCGGCCAGAGCAGTCGCCGCGCCTTGTCCAGGTTGGCGTTGTCCGGCCAACTGTTGAGCGGCTCGAATCGCTGTTGACCGCCGCCCGCGCCCCCACGCCCGTCAGCCACACGGTACGTGCCGGCGCTGTGCCAGGCCATCCGGATGAAGAACGGTCCGTAGCTTCCGTAATCGGCCGGCCACCAATCCTGCGACGTCGTCAGTACCTTCTTGATGTCCTGCTTGACGGCGTTAAGGTCGAGGCTTGCAAACGCCTTGGCGTAGTCGAACTTTTCGCCCAGCGGGTTGGACTCGGCGGCGTGCTGCCGAAGTGGCGAGAGGTCCAATTGGTCAGGCCACCAGAACTGGTTTCGCCTCGGCTCACCCTGAGCACTGACTTGATGCGTTGACACCAAAGATAGCGCAGCGACCGCGAAAGCGGCGAGCAACGTCTTCAGGTTCTTGTTCATTGACTTCTCCTTGATCGAACGGAAGGTCCGTTCAGCTTTAAGTGTATTGGGCGGCACCGCAGTCTCTCTCGATGCTTGATCAGCCGCCGTTGGAGTTTAACGACCGCGTCATTCCAAGCGATCTGAGGTAGTGGCTCAATAAAGAAGTCGTTAGCCACAGATAAACACATATCGCTTTCAGGATTGCATCCTCTGTGTTGATCCGTTTTCATCTGTGGTTCCATTTCTCTTCCGTCTGAGCCATTACCCGCGAGCAATCGTGTCAGAAATCAACGAATCCGGTTTCGAATTCATTGTCGCGCCTTCGGCAAACTTTCTTCCGGAAAGCTGCTGAAGGCGCTTCTGTTTTATTGGCTGCTTACGAATCCAGCGTATTCAGTCCCTTTTGGAAACGCCCGGCGTGCGATTTTTCGGCGCGCGCCAGCGTTTCAAACCATTCGGCCACCTCTTCAAACCCTTCCTCGCGCGCGGTGCGGGAAAAGCCCGGATACATCTCCGTATATTCGTAAGTTTCGCCGGCAACAGCGGCTTTCAGATTCTTCGACGTGTCGCCAATCGGTTCGCCGGTAGCGGGATCGCCGACTTCTTTCAAAAAGTCCAGGTGGCCGTGCGCGTGCCCGGTTTCACCTTCGGCGGTGTCGCGGAATAGACCGGCGACATCCGGATAGCCTTCCACGTCCGCCTGACGCGCGAAGTAAAGGTAACGGCGATTCGCCTGCGATTCGCCCGCAAAGGCGTGCTTCAAATTCTCATGGGTTTGCGTTCCTGCAAGTGCTGGCATGTTGTTTCTCCTAAGGTTGAGTTGAAGGTTGAAATGAAAAAGCGCAGAAAAGTTCTATCGTGCTTTGGGCGTTCGCACCGGTTTGCCCGCCCGCTTCGGTTTGCCAGCAATCAGGCTGGAAGCCGCCGTGGATTGACAGGGATTGCAGATGCCCACGAAATCCAGCCGATGCTGTTCGATCTGAAAGCCTCCCATCTCGGAGGTGACATCGGACGACCGCTCGACCACACGCATCAGCTTGCGTTCGAGTTCCAGGCCCACGTCAGTGATGCCGCCGCAAATGCGGCACACCAGATGGTAGTGCTTGTCCTTGACCGTTTCGAAGTAGGTGATCGCCATGCCGAGATCCAATTCGCGCACAAAATCCTGCCTGGCCAGCACGCGCAAATTGCGGTACACCGTGCCCAGGCTTAATTGCGGATGGCGTCGTTTGACGATCTTGTAGACCTCTTCCGCGGTCAAATGACCGCCGTGGCCTTCGATCGCATCCAGGATCGCCTGACGTTGTTTGGTATTACGATAAATCATTCAGGGTATTTACGGGCCGCATCTTAGTCGCCAAATAAGCAGCTGTCAATAATCAGTAATAGGAATTATTACTATTAAGAGTAAGGCAAAGAAAATGGCTCCTCGCCCTTGCGGGACCGGAAGCCATTTCCAAAGTCTAATTACCGTTTTATGCAGTGAAGGAGCTTCCGCAGCCGCAGCCACCTGAAGCATTCGGGTTGTTGAAGGTGAAACCCGATCCCATCACGCTGTTGACATAATCAATCTGCACATTCTCCAGATATTGTGCGCTGAACATGTCCACGAAAACGCGCAGGCCGGCGGCTTCGACAACCTCGTCGGTCGCCCCTGGTGCTTCTTCAACGTTCATTCCGTATTGGAAGCCGGAGCAACCGCCCGGTAATACTTTCACGCGAAGCCCGCCATCGCTGCCTACGCTCTCGGCCTCGATAAACTTCTTCACTTCGCTTGCGGCATTTTCAGTTAAAGTCAGATTCATTGTTTTCGGTCTCCTTTTGAAGATGTGCGGCAGGCTTATGGCTTGCCGTAGGGTTTACGTTAAGTGCGTTATCAAAAATTACCGGCATGCAGAGCCGGCCAGCATGAATGCCTTGAAAGCCTGCCGGGCGAAAGATACCGGCAGTCACCGGCAGCGTCAAATTACTTTTTCATGCTCAGCACCGGCAGCGCCTTATTGGATTTGATCGCGGCGATACTGACCTGCGCGGCAACGTTCTGCGCGATGTTCTTCAGTGCTTTCGCTTGCGGGCTTTCAGGTTGAGAAATCACAACCGGCAAGCCCAGATCGCCGCCTTCGCGAATGTTCATGGCAATCGGAACCGCGCCCAGAAACGGCACGTCGTATCGCGAAGCCAGCGCCTCGCCCCCGCCGTTGCCAAAAATGAAATACTTTTCGCCGTGCGCGCATTCGAAGTAGCTCATGTTTTCAACCACGCCCAGCACCGGAACGTGAAGCTGTTCAAACATGTTGTACGCCTTGCGCACATCGCCCAGCGCGACTTCCTGCGGCGTGGTCACCAGCACCGCGCCTGCGATTGAAACCATCTGCGCCAGGCTCAACTGCACATCGCCAGTGCCCGGCGGCATGTCCACCACCAGATAATCCAGATCGCCCCATTCTACCTGCTTCAAAAACTGCGACACG
Source organism: Blastocatellia bacterium (assembly GCA_038211695.1). Classification (GTDB taxonomy): domain Bacteria; phylum Acidobacteriota; class Blastocatellia; order RBC074; family RBC074; genus RBC074. The sequence continues at coordinate 67,093 of JBBQVH010000008.1, forward strand.
GCGGAAGACAGCATCGGGCCGCGCCAGACAATGGCTTTGTCGCCGGGGTTGAGCAAGCCAATGCTCATGGTTTTGACGCCGTGGTAAACGGGCGGAATCAGCCGTTCACCGCGCACCACTGGCATATCGTTGCCACCCATCATAATCGGCACGTTCGGGCCATAGATGTCCGTGTCCACAATGCCCACCCGCGCGCCCATCAACCCAAGCGAAACCGCCAGATTGACCGCGATGGTGGATTTGCCGACACCACCTTTGCCGGAACTGACCGCAATGATGTGTTTGATTCCAGCAATGTCTGCTTTATCCAGCGAACCGCGCGCTTTCGGCACTTCGGCATCCATCTTCACTTCCACGCGCTCAACGCCCGGAACCGCCATGACTGCCTTTTCGGCTTCGAACTTCAACTGATCGCGCACCGGGCAGGCTGGCGTGGTCAGCACGAAGCGAAAGCTGACGATGCCGCCGCAGATCACCACATCGCGGATCATATTCAGCGTGACAATGTCTTTATGCAGGTCGGGGTCTTTCACCGCCCGCAGCGCATTCAAAACGATCTCTTCAGTAACTTCAGTAACTGGGGTAGCTGTTTCGGTCATCTCACCTTTTCGTCTTTCTGGAAATCTGCGTCAACGCGCGTGGCGCAACGCGGTATTCGCAATTCTGCGAACCATCGGCGATGCGGCATTCGCGCGTCACATCGCAATTCAAAGTTTCCCGGTAAACGCGAATCTCTTCTTCGCAAACCTGCGGGTACGCCACAGCCACACTTTCGGTCGGACAGTTGCGCTGGCGCAAACGATACGTGCCGTCTTTCATCTTTCGCGCCTCAGCCAAATAGCCTTTCGCGCTGATGACTTTGGTCAATTCTTTGACCCGTTCATCAAAATTCAAGTCGGCGAATTGCACTTTCAATTGGGCAATCAAATCATCCGCCCGCGCGCTGAACACCTTCAGCAAAGCATCGTCGCCGAACTGGCGTTGCACATACCCCAACACTTCTTTGGCGAACTCATCATAAATGTGCGGGAACAGGCAGCGCGCTTTCTCTGTCAGCCGGTAGATGAATCGCGGGCGTCCGCGCTCATGCCGCTCCTGTTCAAAGCTGACGATGCCGTCACTTTCCAGCAGGCTCAGATGACGGCGGATGCAGACTTTGGAAACGTCCAGCTCCTGCGCCAATTGTTCGACACTCATCGCGCCCTTGATCTTCAACAGATCAACAATGGCGCTGCGTGATTCTTTCAGGAGGTTTTCGACGGCGGATACTGACACGGCCCGGATCATAAAAAGCGATCCGGACTTTGTCAACCATTTGGTTTCTAAAGTCCCCTCCCCAGCATTCAATTCGCCGGCAAAACTTTTCTTGAAATCTACAAGCTGGTGATTTTTGTTTGCTCTATTCGTAATAGCGCACCGTACCATCGGCCACAGAGATGATCTTCCCTGCCCTTTTTTGCCAGGCATCAAATTCGCTGAGATTCAGCAGGCTGCGCAAAGCCGTTGGCAATTCCAATTTGCGATCAACCGGCAATTTGAAACAGACCGCACAATAGCTGGAATGCGCCAGCATCTTCGGCCAAAAGTCTGCGTAATTGATCGTGACGAAAGTGGGCTGTTTTTGCTGGATTAACAGGGATGGGATGGCGTCGTCTTTGATGATTGAACCGGGCCGCAACGAATTGATGACCGTGACCTTGCCTTGGTACCAGCGCTCGATCTCTTTGATGATGCGTTCATCATTCAACTGTTCATCAAGCACGATCAAGCGTAACTAGCCTCGTAATCATAGAACGTGGATAAGGCAACTGCCTCTTTGACAGCGCCCAATGGAATATTGTGACGCGTGGCAATTTCTTCTGCCGTTTCACCGGCATTCAACATTGCCACGACATGCCGCGCATCCAACCGGGTGTATTTGATAGTCGGGCGGCCGCCGCAAACGCCCGGTGCGGCAACAACGTGCTGACCCAGCGGGTAAAAGCTGTACAGATCATCGCCCACCCGCTCTGTTTGCAGGTCGAATGTTATCCGGTTTTTGATTGCTGTTACTGCCATAACTGAAATTGAGAATAGCATTCGGACGAGAGGATGTGAACATAAATTGGCGCGAGCGTGACAAGCGTGGCGCGCTCACACACAGCCAACCACAGCGAAAGCAAAGACTCCCAGGCCGAACGCCAAGACGCGACAGAATGGTGATGCTCGCGCAGCTATTGCTCAGCCTGCCAACTGATGGTTAGCTTGTGGCGATGAACAACTACGATGTCATTGTGATTGGCGGGGGCCCGGCGGGCGTTAGTTCCCTGCTCTGGTGCAATTCGTTGGGACTGCGCGCAGTGTTGCTGGAACAGGCGAATGAGCTTGGCGGGCAGTTGCTGCAAATGTTCCATCGCGTGGTGGATTACCCCGGATTGATCGCCGAAAACGGGCGCGAACTGCGCGATCATTTTCAGTCGCAGTTGAATGAGTTGCAGTTGAACTACAGGACGGGCTGCCGACTGGAAGAGATCAATCTGCGGGTACGAAGCTTGATCTGCAACGGCGAGCAATTAGCCAGTCGCGCAATGATTCTGGCAACGGGCGCGAGCAAACGCCGATTAGGCATTCCCGGCGAAGACCGGTTCGCGATTCAGGGCGGTGTTAGCTTTTCCGCGACGCGCGACCACGGTTTGTATGCGGGGAAGAAAGTTTGTGTGATCGGCGGCGGCGATTCGGCGGTTGAAAATGCGCTGATCCTTTCGCGAATTTGCCCGCAGGTCACGTTGATTCATCATTCCGATCAATTCCGCGCGCGCGACGAATGGTTCAGCCAGGCGCAGGCAACAACCAACATCACCTTCCTGACGCAAGCCAAAGCCAAAGCCATTGAAGGCGGCGATCACGTTGAACGGTTGATCATTGAAGACAGCCACACCGGAGCGCTGAAGCCTATCGAAACCGAAGGCGTTTTCATCCGCGTGGGGATTGCGCCAAACACCGAAAGCTTTCGCGGCCAATTGCAGGTAGACGATCAGGGTTACATCAAAACCGACCAGCATCAGCGCACCTCCGTCGAAGGGGTGTATGCGGCAGGTGATGTCTGCCGTCCAACGTGTTTGAGCATCGCCACGGCGGTGGGGCAAGGAGCCATCGCCGCGAAAGAGATCGCCATCAAGCTGAAGCAGTAGCCAATCCATCCCTTCGCTCAAATGGCCAATGCCGCAAGCAGACGCCGGATTGGCCTCTGTTTGCGGCATTGGGTAAAAACATCCATCAATGGCTTACGGACAAGAAAGCGTGACGATGTTGTTCAGCCGGTTGCGTTCAGTAACGACAATGCCCGCATCGGCGCTGATGGTGATCGTGACCGGTGGACTGCCTCCCAGCGGAATCGCCACGTCCAGATTCACCGATTGATTCGGCAACAACGCAGGCGTCGGCACGTTGACCGTTGTGCTGCCGAACGTGACCGCCGTGGTCGAAGCAGGAGCCGCCACGTCGCCCTGATTCTTGATCGTCACGCGCAGGAAGCCTCCCGAAAACGCGCAGAAGCCAGAGAACCCGTCCGGCGTCATCGGCGCCAAATCAGCCTTCGGACGCTGCGGGCCGCAATTGCCCAACAGATCGTTGCCGTTGAGCAAATCGAACACCTTCGCCAGCAGCACCATATCCGGCTTCCGATTGTCGAAGATGGACGTGCGCGCCTGTGCGAACAGTTCCTTCAGCAAGGTATCGCGCGTGACGGTGAAGCCGTTGCTCAAGGGAACCGGCACCAGGTTCAGCCCCCAGGCGTGCAGCGGGCTTTCATTGACGGTGAACATTCGCGCGCCGCCGTCATTGCCTGCCCCCTCGGCGCTTAACTGCGCGGCGACGAACTCCTGGTTGAGCTGTTGCAACTCAGTCAGCGCTCCGTACCCAAGCGCATTGCCTTGCAGTGCCATCTTGATGTCGGGGCGGTCGTTGGTGCTGACCGACGAGTTGTAATTCACGCCGCCGATCATGACCTGGCCATGTGGCAGATCATTCAGGTGGAGCAGGTAGTACTGTGGCGAATAGAAACAGATCGTGTCGCAGGTTGTCACGTCAATCGTGACGTTGAAACTGCAGCTCGACGTGTTGCCGGAAGCATCGGTCGCCGTGCAGGTGACGGCTGTCGTCCCCGGCGGGAAAGAGGAACTTGCCGGTGGCACGCAAGCCACGGTCACGCCCGGACAATTGTCCGTCGCAGCCGGTTCCGTGTAACTGACCACGGTTGTTCCGCCACAACTGGTGGTTTTGATGTCGGTCGGGCAATTGATCTTTGGCTTTTCAGTATCCTTCACGATCACAGGGAAGCTGCACGAAGCCGTGTTGCCGGAAGCATCAATCGCCGTGCAGTTGACCGTCGTGGAGCCTTTCTGGAATGTCGAACCGGACGCTGGCAGACAAGTGATCGTCGCCCCGGGACAATTGTCCGTCACCGGCACGGAATAGTTGACGATTGCGCTGCAAAGGCCCGGATCAGTTGATTGCGTGATGTTGGCCGGGCAGGCGGGAACAGGCTTTTCGGTATCGGCCACGGTCACGGTGAAACTGCACGAAGCGCTATTGCCAGACGTGTCCGTCGCAGTGCAGGTGACGTTCGTGGTGCCTTTGGCAAATGCGGAATTCGATGGCGGATTACAGACCACTGCTACGCCCGGACAGTTATCGCCCACCGGGATCGAATAGCTGACCTTTGCCGTGCAAAGGCCCGGATCATTCGGCCGCGTGATATTTGCTGGACAAGCAATCGTCGGCGGCGTTTTGTCCACAATAAATTGCTGAATGTTGGTGCTGGTTCCCGCGCCGCTGGGCGGAACAGAACCGAACTGTCCTCCTGTAACGGAAGCATATTTCCCCATCACCGCCGTCTGAACACCACCGGGATGGTTTCCGCTGGTGACTGTGGCTCCCGTCACCAGGATGGACGAGAGAAATATATTTTTGGAAAAGGCGCTGTTCGCGACATTCAGAGCATTGGTGTCGTCCACATTGTCTGCATAAACGCTGTCGCATCCGCCCGGAGGCGCGTCAGTCACGATGACGGCAATCTTGAAGCATTCCGGGCGAAACGCTCCCAATGCACCTTTCGGTTCGGCCACGCTGCACGACGAAGCTCCATTGACGACGTATTTCAGCGCTTCGTCCGAAGCCTCTGGCGCGCCGGCTCCGCCGCTGGCGGTAATGGCGCTGACGGCTGCGGCAACAGCGCCAGTGTTGGTGGTCAGCGGCTGATTGACGGTGACGTTGTCTTTGAACGTGACCACGCCCATTCGCAAAGCGCCCGGTCCCGGCGAGGCCGCCTGCGCCGCAGGAATGATGTTGGTCACCATTCCTGCGTCCACATTGGCAATGGCGTTGGTCATGCTTAAGGTGCTGTCAATGACCAACACAATGTCCGCGCATTTGCAGCCTTGCTGTAACGCGACCAGAGCCGTCGTATTGGGCAGATTGGTGGTTGCCGAAAAAACGACTGCGTCCGGTGATTCATTCAAATGTGGTAAGAGAGTTGTGGAAGCGACTTCAGGAAGGAATCCAACGGCTTGCGCCGAACGAGTCCAATTGGATGGGATGAGCAAACTGATCACTCCAATCATTGCCAGACACAATCCGGCCAAACACATAGCGCGAATTTTTAAACAATTCATAGATACTCCTTTGAGGTTGGATAGCTGAGTTTTTCCCGCCACCGTTGGCTGAGATGGCCGCGTTGCGGTGGCGGAACAACAATAAGCCCGATGGTTCGAAGCTGTGCGCAGATTCCTTCCGCAGACACCACGCATCGGGTTTATAAAGAACCGAATTAGATCGGGAAGCTGTCAATCACCAGCACAACGATGGAAGAGAAACTAATAGTGGTGCTGACAAAGGCTGAAGAGGGTATGGATGAAAAGATTTCCTGCAAATTGCCTTGGCTGTCAATAATATTTTCAAAATGATGCGGCATCAAAAGCAAAACGGTGGCGCGAGTGGTCTGCTCGCGCCTTTTCACAGTAACCCGCGAGCGTGACGATCACGATGTTGGTTTATCCGGCAGCGGCACGGTCGCGTGAAAGTCTTGATAAAACCGTGGCAAGTATGAATTGAGCAGTTCTTCGACGCGCGACGATTCGTGCGAAGCGACGATCAGTCCGGCGTGGTGAAGTTTGTTCATTCGCCAGACGATTTCGGAATCGTCATATGCCGAAGTATCCGGCCATTCCTGGCGAGCCAGCGAGATGATGATGCCGGCATACAGATCATGATGTTTCTTCAGTTCGTAGTGATGGTCATGCGTCGCTGTTTCAACCTTTGCCCATTCGCCCCAAAGGTTCAGGCCGGTGGCGGCTTCGACAGTTTCGGCGATGTTCGCGCCGCCGACGCGCGAGGCAATCTCCAGAAAGTAGAATTTGCCGTCGTCGTGGCCTCCGCCTGTTGACCCGCTTGCTGACCCGCTTGCTGACCCGCTTGCTGATTTGATGAATTCGGCGTGCGTCACGCCGCGCACCAGGCCCAAGCCCTTGATCACTTCCTTGTTAATCTTCTGAAGCGCTTTTTCGTCTTTCGATTTACGCGGCAATATTCGTGTGGTGAAGATGCCGCCGTCGTGGGCGACGTTCATCGGCGGCGCGCCGTATTTGCTGACTGCAGCAAAAAGCACCTTCTTGTGTTCGACAATCGAATCCACATGGAAGACTTCGCCGGGAACGAACTCTTCCAGCAGGTAATTCGATTGCTCATCGCCCAATACATCCAGCGTCCGCCACAACTCTTCCGGATCGTGCAGCTTCTTGATGCCGATGGCCGATGCCGACGAACGCGGCTTCAACATCCACGGGGCGGGCACAACGCTCATGTACGCGCGCAAGTCGTCGTAATTCAGCACCGCACAGAAAGGCGGGACGCGAATGCCTTTGTTCTGCGCGCGCATTCGCATGGCCAGTTTGTCGCGAAAGTGGCGGCTGGTGGTTTCGCCCATGCCTGGCAAGCGCATGTGTTCGCGCAAACTGGCCGCCATCTCGATGTCGAATTCATCCAGCGCCACGATGCGTTCAATGTGCGCCCCACGCGCCAGATAGCTGACCGCATTAAAAACATGCTGGCGAATGGTCAAGTCCGGCATCAGGAAGGTTTCGTCAATGTGATCGTGTGGCCAGTCGGCGTCCTTCAGATCCTCTCTGGTCAATAGCAACACGCGCCAGCCCTGGCGCTTCGCTTCACGCAGGAACTCCTGACCCTTTACATAACTGGTCATGCAGAGAATCGTCTTCTGGGATAAATCTGACATTTGTGCCTCGCTCCGGAATTGTTTTAGTTTTTGCGGGACTGCCTGTGTTCACCGCGAGGGTAACATGAGGAGGCAGTTTTCGGCGAGAGTTCGGCTGAGCAATACCATTTCGGCATCAGATCATTTGGGCCAACCGCACGCCTGTCCACGTCGCGGTTAAGCCCAGCGCCAAACTGCCAAGCGAATAGAGCATCGCGATTCCCAGTTTGCCGTCGCGCATCAGGTTGAACGTTTCAAACGACAGGCTGGAAAAAGTCGTGTATCCGCCCAGCACCCCGACCAGCAGCGCCGCGCGAAGTTCCGGCGAAACCGGCATCCGCGCGTCAAACAACTCCGCCAAAAAGCCAATCAGCAAACTACCCGTGATATTGACGAAGAACGTGGCGTATGGATATTTCGGAACCTGCCCAGCAGCACGGATCGCCAGATGCGCCGCTCCGTACCGGAAGCCCGTTCCCACCGCCCCACCCAACAAGACAAGAATTAATTTGACCATAGCGTCCTCGCCGTCAGTGTCCAACAAGACAGCCGATCCGGGCAATATCTCATGCCAAAAATCGGGTAGCGGCTGAATGAAGAAAGAAGAAGTTAGCCACAGATAACCACAGATGGACACGGATCGCTTTTGGGATTCCATCATCTGTGTTGATCCGTGTCCATCTGTGGTTCCATTTCTCTTCCGTCTGAGCCGCTACCCAAAACCGTTTTCATTGCAGGGCTGAACACGATGGGATAAGTTTGCGTCCCGACTGATACAGAACCTTTTTTGAAAAAACGAAAGTAGATTTTTCATGGAAAACATCTCAAACACACCAATGGCGCAACCTCCATCCAATAATCCGAAGCGCAAACTCGCGTGGCTGGCATTATTCGTCATCGTCATTGCGGCGCTGGCAATCGTCATGACGCCTGCCATGCTGATCGTGCCTTTCAAACCGCAAACATCGCGCGCGGTTGAAATCTCTTATCTGCTGAAAAGCTGGTCGCCGCTGGCAACCTTGCTGGCATTGATCGTTTCGCTGGCATTGGCCGTCTGGCTGTGGCGGGGCAAACGGTCGTGGTGGCGCAGAAGCCTGCTGGTGCTGTCATTCGTCCCCTTGCTCGCCAGCGCTTGGTTTGCGCGGCAGAACCATTTCGAGTGGATGTTCAATCCGCTGAAGCAAACTGCCTTTGCCAAAGCCGATCAGGTGAAAACGGTGGATGACAAAGACATGGTTCTGGCCGTCGCGATCAACGGCGAAGCGGTCGCCTACCCGGTGCGCGAAATGGCTTATCACCACGTGGTGCACGACACGGTGGGCGGCGTGCCGATTGTGGCGACGTATTGAACGCTCTGTCACACCGGTCTGGTGTGGGAAGCGAAAGTAAACGGGCGTCCGCTGCGATTTCATCTAGCCGGCATCAACAACCAGAACTTCATCATGCGCGATGAAGAGACTGGTTCATGGTGGCAGCAGGTCAGCGGCGAAGCGATTCAAGGGCCGCTGAAAGGCAAGCACCTGAACGCCGTCTTCTGGGACGAACTGAGCTTTGCGACGTGGAAGCGCGAACAACCGCAGGGCCGCGTGCTGCTGCCCAACGAACGCGTCAAAGCAAAGTACGAAGCAGCCAACTGGGAAGAAGAGTACGAGAAGATGCGCGCAATTACTCCGGTTAATCCGGCGGATCCATTGAAACCGCGCGCACTGGTCGTCGGAATTGAAGTCAACGGCAAATCAAAAGCCTATCCAATGGAGACGCTGCAAAAGCAGGGGCTGATCCTGGATGAAGTCGGCAGCGTGCCTTTGTTTATTATCGTCGGCGAAGATCAGAAGTCAGCGCGCGCATTTGAGCGCAAGCTGGATGGCCGCACACTGGAACTGTTCGTCAAGGCCGAGGGCAATGATCAGCAAATGGTTGATGCCGAAACCGGCAGCGTTTGGGATTTCACAGGCAAGGCAGTAAGCGGCGCACTGGCCGGTCAGCAATTAAAGCCGATCCGCGCACTGAAAGATTACTGGTTCGATTGGAAGATTTATCATCCGAAAACGACGATCTATTTGCTTGGGGAGCAATCGAAGCAATAGAGGCCGGTCAGAATGTCCGGTCTTTATTTCTCCGGCGAAGCCTTGGTGACAGTCTCCGCCTCTTCAATCGCTTCTTCCAGGGCATTCTGTTCTTTCTTGTCTTTCATCTGCGAAGCCAGGGCCCGCAGTTGCGGAATCTGTTTGTTGGCTGCGTCCTTTAACTTGGATAACGCCTTTTTAAATGGAGCGCTGCTGGCTTCGTGCGAAAAGGCGTCATCCATCTTCTCTTCGGCCTCTTCCAGTATGCGTTTGTAATCCATCAGCAGTTCCGCCTTCGAACCGGTTGGCAATGGCCCCCAGACTTCCTCTTCTTTCTTTTTCTGCGTCGCGTTCGGAGTCGTCAACACCAGAATGCGGCGTTCGCATGCTTTGATAAAAACTTCCATGCGCTTGTCTATTTCCTGATTCTCGCGCACCTGATCCACTTCCTGTTCGGTTAAATGGTCGCGCTTCTTTGATTGCGCCAAGCCGCCAGCCATCATTAGCCCCACACAGACAATCGCTGCCGCACATCGAACCGCATTGATCCAAGATAAATTTATATCCATTACAGAACCTCCGATTGAAATAGTCTCCCCGTCTCCCGCTCAAGGTTTGCGTTTGACTTTGCTTTGGCCTTTTTCGATTTGCCGTTTGATTGACGGCAGCCGCAGCTTGATCTTTTCAATTTCAAGCTGGTTGTCCGGCGAAGCCAGCGTCATAAACCGTTCGTAGGCTTTGAGCGCCTGCTCGTAATCGCCGATCTTGTCGAAACAGACGCCCAGAAAATAGAGCGAAATCGCCGCGCGTTTCTGGGCGTAAGCTCCCTGAGGCCGCTTGGCCTGCTGATCCAGAATCCACAGGAATTCGCGCGTGGCGTTAGGAAAATCATCAAGCTCAAACAACGCCGTCGCCAGATTGGTGTGGGCAAAGTAAGCAATGTCTTCTTTTGGATTCGACGCCAGCACCGGCTTCAGAACGTCAACGGCTTCTTGAAACATCCGCTGCTTGACCATTGCGGAAGCCATGCCGATCTGATGATTTGCGTTCTTCGGCTCCAGTCCGGCAGCGGCCTTGTACTGCTCCAATGCCTTATCCGGCTGTTTGGGCAAATAGAGTTCGGCCAATTGCGCGTGCAGCACGGCGCGGTTGGGTTCGGCTTTGATCAGTTGTTCCAGTTGCGCGACGGCATCGGCGGCCTGCCCCGATTCGATCAGCACGCCGGTCAGTCCGACACGGGCGTCGGCGTTGTTTGGGTCTTCTTTCAAGACTTCCTGAAACAGCGCGATGGCTTCATTGAACTGTTTGGCCTGTGCCTGCAAAGCCGCCAGCCGCAGCCTGGTTTGCATTTTCGGTTCGATGGCCAGCGCGGCGCGCAGGTCGGCGGCAGCTTCGTTGGGTTTGTTTTTGGCGATGAAAATTTCCGCGCGATACCCAAGCGCCAGCGCATTCTTCGGCTCGCGCTTCAAAGCTTCGTTCAGCGCTGGCAAAGCCTCATCCAATTTGTTCGTCGCCGTCAGCGCCACTCCCAGCAGCGCAAATGTCGCGGCGCGGTCGTCTCCGGCGGCAATGGCAGCCTGTGCTTCCGTGATGGCTTCGGCGTGTTTGTTCGCCGCCAGCAGCACTTCGGCCAAGCCAGAGTGGGCGCGGGCATTTTGTGGATTCATTTCCAGAACACGATGGAAAGCTTTTTCAGCCTCGTCAGGTTTCGCTTCCGCCATTGCAATCTCGCCCAACGTCGTCTGCACGCGCACGGAGATTTGTTTGACATGATCTGATGCCGGGTATTGCGCCAGCAGTTCTGCAACGTGGTTCATGGAAGCTTTCGCTTCCGTCATTTTGCCCAGCGAGAAGTACGCGCCGCCGCGTTGATATTCGGCCTGCCACAGTTCGGGATCGAGCGCGAGCGCTTTGCCATACAACTCGACGGCTTTGGTCAGATCGCCTGCCTGATGGGCGTTCTGCGCAGCATTGAAGGCTTCAGCGGCTTCTTTAGTTTTGTCGGGCGTTTGTGCGGATTCGGCGGGCTTGGGCGCGGGTTTGGGTTTGCGCGCGGTCTGTGCGGTGGCGATGGTTACGGCCAACAACACAATGGCCACAAACAAAACAGGTTTGAAGAGAGATGGCACGTTCTGGTTCCTCAGTGATAAATCTTCAGGCGGCGAAATCATAGCATAGCGGCTTTATCAGGCGAGGCCGGGCCAGCGATTGCTCGCCGCATCCTGACCAGTCTGTTATCATCCGCCCGCTTCACTTTCCATATTACAATTTTGGAGGCCCAACAAATGCTGAATCGCAGAACGTTCCTGCGCCAAACGGCTTGCAGCGCAACTGGCTTGATCGGGGGCGCTGTCGCTTTGAATGCACTGAATCTGACCAATGCTTTCGCCGCTGCCAAACTGAACAAGATTGGCGTGCAGCTATACACCGTCCGCAACGAAATGGCGAAAGATTTCGATGGTTCGCTGCGCAAGATTGCGGAACTCGGCTACAAACAAGTTGAGTTTGCGGGCTATTACAATCACACGCCGGAGCAGGTCAAAGCCCTGCTGACACAACTCGGACTGGAATCCCCGTCCGTCCACGTTCCGCTGGCAGATTTGCAAAACAACCTGCCCAAGGCAATCGAGGCGGCCAAAGTCATTGGCCATCGCTACCTGGTCTGCCCCTTTCTGATGCCCCAAGACCGCAAGACGATAGACCAATACAAACAACTTGCCGCAACGCTCAACAAAGCGGGCGATGCCTGCAAAAAGGCGGGCTTGCAGCTGGCCTATCACAACCACGACTTCGAATTCGCGGCACCAGAAGGCAGTAAAGACGGCAAGCTGCCGTACGACTTGTTATTGGCCGACACGGATAAGAATCTGGTCAAAATGGAGCTTGATCTGTACTGGATCGTCAAAGCCAAACAAGACCCGATTGCCTGGATTGACAAGCATCCCGGACGCTTCGTCGCCTTTCACGTCAAAGATAAAGACGCCACGCCGAAAGAGTTTTTCACCGAAGTCGGACGAGGCACGATCCAGTTCAAACCAATCTTCGCCAAAGCAAAGAAAGCCGGTGTTGAGCTGTTCATCGTCGAACAGGATCAATGCCCCGGATCGCCCTTCGACAGCCTGAAGATCAGCTACGATTACCTGAGAAAATTGGAGTATTAACGCCTCGTGTCCTCCACTGAAATCGCCACGGAAATCGGCGTGGCAGAAGTTCGGGCAGAAGCCCAGCCAGCCGCGCATAGTTCGTTTTTCAACAAGCTTGCCTCTCCTGACCTGACGATGTGCATCGTCGTCATTATCTGGGGAGGCAATTTTGCTGTGCTGAAGACTGCCTATGCGCAGATCGCGCCGTTCCCGTTTACCGCGTTGCGGTTTGGGCTGGCAACAATATTAATGCTCTTGCTGCTGTGGTGGCGCGAAGGGGATTGCCGATTTCCGCCGGGAAGCTTTGGCAAGTTTTTCTGGCTGGGCGTGGTCGGCAACACAATCTATCAATCGCTGTTCGCCAATGGATTGGCACATACGACATCGGCCAACAGTTCGCTGATTGTAACAACCACGCCAGTCATGCTGGCCCTGGCCGGAGGGTTGATTGGCATTGAAAGCATTACGCGATGGACGTTGCTGGGGTTGGCGCTGACGATGAGCGGGATTGCCATTGTGATGGGCACGCGCGGCGCGGCCATTTCGTCGCGGACATTATTGGGTGATCTGCTGGTTTTGGCTTCCTGTGTTTGTTGGGCGGCGTACGTGCTGGGAATGCGAACCGTTCACAATGACCTCTCGTCATTGCGGGCGACAACACTGACTTTGGTCACAGGGACGCCGGGCCTGGTGCTGGCCGGGCTGCCGGGCCTGCTTCACACCGACTGGTCGCGCATTGGCATCACAACGTACTTCGATGTTTTCTATTCGGCGGGGTTATCGCTGGTCGTGTGTTACCTGCTTTATAACCGCAACGTGCGTTTGATCGGCGGCGTCAGAGCAACGGTTTACACCTGCGCGATTCCGCTGGTGGCAATCTTGGTTGCCTGGCCCGTATTGGGCGAAAAACCGGTGTGGATGCAGGCTGTCGGGGCGGTGTTGATCATTGCAGGCGTGCTGGCAACACGCCGGAAGTGAGTGTGCCCTGACCGGAAACCTGCGTTTTACTTTGTTTTTCTGACCGCATACTATTTCGGCGCTCTATCACTAAAAGGAGAAGTTAGCCACGGATAAACACGGATCAACACAGATCGCTTTCGGGAATTTACCATCTGTGTTGATCCGTGTTCATCTGTGGTTCCATTTCTCTTCCGTCTGAACCGCTACTCAACAATTCAGCATGAAGCAAAAAGGTTTGATGAAAGTGGGAATGGCCGGGATCAGTTTGTTGATCTGCGCTGCGCTGGTTTGCGGTATTGCCGCACAGACAATTCCATCGCCGATTGCGCGACAGACGCCGCAAACAGTGGAAGCCGCGCTGACCATTGAAGACCCCGCCGACCGCATCAACACGCTGCAACAAATTCTGAAAGCCCGGCCCGCGATTGAGCAGGCCGACGCCGCCCGCGAAGCCATTGTCGCCAGTTGGGCGCAACTGGGCGAAGCGCAACTGGGCGAGAACAACATCGAAAAAGCCAGCGCCAACTTTCGCAAAGCGCTCGCTTCCCTTCCCGAAAAAATCAGCGATCAGTTTTTTGCCGAAACCGTGATTCGCATTCCGCTGGCCGTTTCCGTGCGCGGCTATCGCGGCGAAGCGATTGACTTGGCGCGCCTGCTGGAAACGCGCTTCGCCAAAGAACAGCTACGACTGGCCGCGCTGGGCGAATTTTTCATGACCATCGAAGCGCCCGCCGACGCCATTCGTTTGCTGGAAGCGGCGTCAAAACTTTCTGCCGAAGCCATTGGGAAGACTGACGGCGAAGCGCCGCTGCATCGCGCGTTGGGCGCAGCCTATCGCATGGGTTTGCAGTTGGATGACGCGATCTCGGAATATCAAATGGCCATCGGCGCCAATCCGAAAGACAAGCTCGCATACTACGAACTGGCCAACCTGTATCGCGCGCACGGCGCGTACGTTGACGCCATCAAGCTCTACCAAAAACAACTGGAAGTGGAGCCGAAGCACGCGCCAGCGTTCAAGGGATTGGCGCTGGCCTATCTGGCACAGGGCAATGAAGCCCGAATGACGGCGGCGTTGAACCAGGCACGCGATCTGCGCGGTTCGGCGCAGGAAGTCACCGGCGATATTTATCTGCAAACGCAGATGGCGTTCTATTACCTGAAACAGAACAAGCTGAAACAGGCGCGCGCGTCAGCCGAAGCCGCATTGGTTGTTGAACCGCGCTACGCCTGGGCGCGCATCGCCGCTGCGGAAGTTGACCTGGCCGAAAGCAAAGTCTTCGAGGCGGAACGCAATCTGCTGGCTGCCCAGCGTTACGCGGGTTTCCCGACTTTATTTTTTACCTTTGGCAAACTGTATTTGTCTGTCGAAGATTTCGATGGCGCGTTGGAACAGTTTGCAAAGGCGTTTGGCTTTTCAACAAAAGAGCAGTTCACAACGCGGCTGGGTGCTGCGCTGGAGGTGAAGGCCGACGGCATCAAAGAACTGTTGTCGCGTGAACATCAGGCTTCGATTTTCGTCGCCGAATCGCCGACCACAGCCGAGCAATTCAAACTGGCCGAATCGCTGGTGCGGTTCCACGGCTGGCTGAATGAAATCAAATCCCTGGCGGCAAAAAAAAACCCGGTCACGCGCAAAACAATGGAAGAGTTGGATCGCGCCGCGCTGGATTTTGTCGAAGCCGAAAGCACGCGCCGTTCCTTCCGCTCGTTGTACATTGCACAGAAACTTTCCCAAGCGGGCATTGCGACAGGATTGGCGGTCGAACTGGCCGAACAGGCGCTGGGATTGGCCGACGCGGCGACTCAGGCAGATGGATCGGTCAGGGATTATCCGAATTACGACCGCACCGGAAGATTGCAAATCTTTCGTGGCCGCGCGCTGGATGCCAAGGGCTGGGCGCATTACAAAGCCGGCCAAAACGAAGAGGCTGCCGCCGCCTTAAGCGAATCAGTCAAAGCATACGGTTCGCTGCTGGAAGGCAAGCTGGCAATGTGGCATCTGGCGGCAGTCAAAGAATCCAGCGGCGATTTGAATGCGGCATTGGATTTTTATCTGGCGGGGTATCAAGCGCCTGAAGCTTCCATGGCGGATATGAAGCTGGCAGTCATCGAAGGGCTGTATCAAAAGATCAATGGTTCGCGGAATGGGTTGGATGAACGGTTGCGCCGCGCGCTGGGTGCGACACAGGAGCAGGTCAATGCAATGCTCAGCCTGTCCGATCAGCGCACGCCGAAAGCAAGCTCTGAAAAAGCGCCCGCCCCCGGCAGAGCGCAATCCAAACGAAGCAAATCGGCGGAACCTATTGTCAAAAAAGACATCCACGAGAACCGCGCTGAATTGCCCGCTGATGAATCTGCGAAGCCGGCAACAGTAACAAACATTCCCACGACAGAGACGAAAGAGTCCGTCGAACCAGTCAAGGAGCCGGTGGAAAACACTGCGAAAACTGTCGAACCCGCGCCAGCGCCAGCCAAACCTGTCGAACTTCCGGGCGTCGCGGTTCCTTCCGGTCTGCCTGTCTTGCCTCTCTTGGTTGATCCACAAACACTGCTTTCTCCCTGGGAACCCGTCAAAGCCACCACTGCGGTGGAAGAAGCAGTTCCGCCTCCGCCTGCTGAAACGCATACGCGTCCGCGACGTGTGGCCGCGCCCAAAGACGCAACGCCGCCTCGCAACCAGGAACCATCTTCAACTGATCCGGTCCGCTTACGCCGACCTCCGAAACCCAATCATTAAACGCTGTCAGCGACGATGCGTTAGAGAACTCGATCATTGAGCGATTCGCCTGACGTAAAGCGGCGCAGGTTTTCCAGGAAGTGGTGCACCAGACGGTCTCGTTCGCCGATGTGGCCGCCCGCAGTATGCGGTGTAATGAAGCAGTTGGGTGCCGTCCAAAGAGGATGGTCCGGCGGCAGAGGTTCAGGTTCGGTGACATCCAGATAGGTAGCGGCAAGCTTGCCAGATTCCAGCGCAGCAAGCAGCGCGGATTGATCCACCGTGCTGCCGCGTCCAATGTTGTAAAACAACGCGCCCGGTTTCATGGCCGCCAGCAGCTTGTCATTGACAAAATGCCGGGTGGCTGCGCTGGCAGGCAAGATATTGATGACGTGATCGGCCAACGGCAGATGCGCATGCAATTCGGCTTCGGCAAAGACGGGAATGCTTTCCTGCCCCGTGGGCCGCCGCCGCACCGCGATCAGATTCATTCGCAAAGGCGTCAGCAGTTCAACCAACCGCCGTGCAATTGCGCCGAATCCCAGCAGCAAAGCCGTCTGTCCATTCAGCAGGTACGATTCCGCGCGCAGTTCCAACATCGGCCAGCCTTGATCGCCGATCTGCCGGTCACGCGCGTGTGGAATGCGCCGCGCCAAGCCCATGATCATCGCCAACGCATGCTGCGCGCAGGGTTCATCAAACACAGAAGAACTGTTGGTCAACACGGCTTCGCGCCCACTCAACGCCGCCCGCACCGCGTCGTTGTCAAAGCGGTCATACCCCGCGCTGTCCACATGCACCCAGCGCAAGCACCCAGACTGGGCGGCCTGTCTGACCGCTTCGGCGTCGGGCTGGCCAAAGGCGATGTCAGCATCGGCCAACGCCGCCGCGTCTTTTGATTCCGTCAGGATCAGTTGGTGCCCTGCCGTCTCCGCCCGCAGCAACCGCATCGCCGCGTCGTCATATTGCACATTGCTCCAAATCCTCAACACTGAATTTGTCATTTGGGAAAAAGGAAATGAACCTGCGCTCGGATTATCTCAGCTTTCGCAATCGTTCCGCCGCCGCTTCCAACGTTTCATCTTTCTTGCAGTAACAGAATCGCACCTGTTGCGCGCCCATCCGGGATTTGCGGTAAAAGCTGCTGCCGGGAACGACGGCGACGCCGACTTCTTTGATCAAATGCTGCGTGAACGCCACGTCGTTTTCAAAACCGAAGTCTGAAATGTCCGTGATGATGTAATACGCGCCGTCGGGCCGGTAACATTTGAAGCCTGTCTCTTCCAGCACGCCCAGCAGAAAATCCCGCCGCCGCTGATATTCGGTTTGCAGATGATCGTAATATTCGCGTGGCAATCCCATCGCGTACACGCCCGCTTCCTGTAAGGGCGCAGCCGCGCCGACGGTCAGGAAGTCATGCACCTGGCGAATGCCGTTGATCAGGTCGGGCGCGGCAATCGCGTAACCCA
Source organism: Blastocatellia bacterium (assembly GCA_038211695.1). Taxonomy (GTDB): domain Bacteria; phylum Acidobacteriota; class Blastocatellia; order RBC074; family RBC074; genus RBC074. Next base: position 84,699 of record JBBQVH010000008.1, read on the forward strand.
CGCGCCAACCCGTGACGGAATACGTTTTGGATAGACTGTTGATCGTTACCGTGCGATCGCGCATGCCGTCTAGGGTAGCCATCGCTACGTGCTCTATTTCGCGCGCGGCGTCCGGATACCAGATGTGTTCGTAAATTTCATCGGTCAGCGCCAACGCGTCGTGTTCGATGCACAGGTCGGCGATGAAGCGCAGTTCATCGCGCGTGAAGACTTTGCCCGTGGGATTGTGCGGCGTGGTGATGATGATCGCCCGCGTGCGTTCGTTGAATGCGGCGCGCAATTCATCCGGATCGAAATGCCAGACCGGCGAAGTCGCATCAGGCGCATGCAAAGTGACATAACGCATGACCGAATCGGACAGGATCGCATCCGGGCCGTAGTTTTCGTAATACGGTTCAAAGACGATGACTTCGTCGCCCGGATTCATGACGGCCAGCATGGTGGCGATCATCGCTTCGGTCGAACCGCAGGTGACGACGATTTCGCGGTCGGGATCAATGTCCAGGCCCAGATGCCATTTGGTTTTGGCCGCAATGGCATCGCGAAACCGTTTTGCGCCCCAGGTCACGGCGTATTGATTGATGTCGGCTTCGATGGCGTCACAAGCGGCGCGTTTGATGTCCGCGGGCGCAGGAAAATCAGGAAAGCCCTGCGAAAGGTTGATCGCGCCGTGCAGGGTTGCCTGCCGCGTCATTTCGCGAATGACCGATTCAGTGAAGCTGGACGCCTTGCGTGAGATGCGATTCAGCATAAGGTTGATTCGTAGCGGCGATTGTTCAGCGATAGATGCGGCTGACAACCCGATTGCCCGCACCGCGTTTGACCGTGCGTTTGACGAACTGTTCCAGGTCCGGGCGAAGAAGCCATTCGTTCCCGTCCTGTTGAATGGCCCGCAACGCTCCCTGCGCGATGGCGAGTTTCAGCGTCGTCGCCGACACCCCAAATTCGCGCGTTGCGGCGTTGTAGCTCATCAAATCTTTGCTGTCATAAACACTCATCGGTTGGTCTCCTGAAATGAAGAAAATGTCGGGTTGAAAAATTGAACCGGGATGATAGAGGCCAGAGTCGAAGGGTGTCAAAGCCGTGGCTAATATGAAAAATAGGAACGACCGGAATTGGCGCTGGTCGTTTTCCCGCGCCACACTTCCTGGCCTTTCGCTTATAGCAGCTTGCATACAAATGCGATCTGCGAGAACGGCAATTCACCGCAGAGGCGCCGAGAGCGCAGAGATTACGCAGAGGGTGTGGTTTTTCCCTGCGCTGTCTCTGCTTTCTCCGCGCCTCTGCGGTGAATTCAGGCGCATTCCATTGCAATCCGCTATAAGTCCGGGAAAAGAGAGTGGCTCAATTGATCCACTCCCGGAAAAAAATGACGAGGAAGGCGACACCTACCGCCCTCCTCGTCGTTAGCTTCACTCGTAACAATTATTGGTGCTGCCTACCCACGCAAGCAGAAACCAATATCCGCGTCGTTGGCGTTATGGCTGAAGGGAATGCTGCCGACGATGCTGCGATCCCACACCACCAGACGCACCACGTAGCCGCAGGGGTCCATCTTCTTCGGACTGTTGGTATTCAGCGTCCAGACGTTGCCCGGCGTAATGGCCGTTTGCGCATTGCCGGCGGAAGGCGATGTGCTGTTGGGCGACAGGCTGGCGGGCAGGACTTCGATCGCGTAATGCCCGAAGTTCGGGTCGCGCGCGACGAAATGGCCGGTGATGGTGTCGCCGGCATTGAAGTCTTTACAATCGCCCCCACTGTCAATGTGGATGTCGCAATCCGACGGTTTGGCGGGCGCGCTGTTGTCAAGCTGGATGTGGTGCCACGGCGTTGTGCCAAGCACGACATCCGCCAGCGTCGCCACCTCCAGCCGGATTTCCCACAGATCATCGCCTGACGTGTACCAGTGAGCCAGCACGTCATCAATGTTCTGCAAATTGCTCAGGTAGGTGAAGAAGCCCAATCCATCCGCCGTGTGATACGAACTGAAGCCGTTTTCATCCGTCACCAGAACCTTGTTGGCAACGATGCTTGGCGGCGTGCCTGCCGTCACGTTCTGCACCCAGACGCGATATTTGTATCCGACCAGCGGCGGCCCTTGCGCAACGACCAATCCGCCGAACGGACATTCGCGGCTGGGAACCCACTGATCGGCGTCATAACCGCCCAGCGCGAAGACCGCGTTCGGTTTGGTTCTGCCATTGCCGAAAATGTTGATCTGCGCAACACCGATGCCGCCCAGTATGCTGATCTTCGGCGACGTGGGCGTGCCCGGGTCGCCCGGTTTAATCAGCACGTGCGTGTCCAGCCGATTGCCCCAGGCGGTCAGCGCATTGGGATCGGTCGTCGAAGGCGGCGTCGCCCACGACAGCACGGCGCGGATGCGTGCGACTTTCGGTTTGTGACAGGTGCGGCGATGCGGGTCCAGATTGACTTTCAGCACCGCCGTGTAAGCCAGCCCATCCGCCGGAATCGCCGGAATGTCGTGCACGTTGATTTTGACCGTGTCCAGATACTCCCACTCGCAGGTGTCGTCCCAATCGGCCCAGAACGCGATGTATTCAAAACTGCCGAATTGGCAAAGCTGGCCGGAATACCCGAACGGGCGTTTGATGCGGAACGTCGCTGCCAATCGCCCCAGGTTGTAATCCAACCCCAGACATTCCACCTCTTCATAACCAACGTCGGCTTTTGTCTTTTCCAACGCGGCGATGATCGCGCCGTAATCCAGTCCAATCGCTTTGTACTGTTCGAACTTTGCCACCACCACGTCCTGCGAGAAGGCTGCGCCAACGGAGGAGGCATGTATATCGGCGAACGCGAACCGATGCGATTCGACGCTGGCCGCTTTGGCCGCCGCCTTCCCTTCCTTCCCGTACAGCTTGGCCAGGTCTTCCAGCGGCAGCGGATCGGGTTCGGGAATGGGAATGGGCAGCTTCTGCGCGGGTTCGAACTTCAGCGGAAGCTTGAGCTTCAGGTTACTGGCGTTGGCAATACTGTCCACCACGTCAATCAGGAAATGCGGGCGAGGCGTAATCTGAATGTGATGATCCAGCACGTTGCCCCAGACTGGCGACCAGTTTGGCTGATTTGCCGGTGGCAGATGATTCCACGACAGAATGGCGCGAACTTTGGGCAGGACGGGAAACTCGCAAACCTTGCGCCGCGGCTCGATCTTCAGCGAGGCGACGTAGCTCAGCGGCTTCTCCGGCTTGTCCGCACAATCGGTGCCGTTGGGAATGTCGTGAACGTCAAACGCGACGTAATTCGTGTCTTCCCACCCGGCCCCGTAATCAATGTAAAACCGCACATACTCAACCGTCCCGGTCTGGCACAGGTCGCCGCCGTATCCGGCCGGACGTTTGATCTGAACGGTCGCTTCCAGTTGGTTCAGCTTTTGATCGAGGCCAACGCAGGTCACCTCTTCATAAGTTGTTTTCTTGCTGAGCTGGATGACAGGTTTGAATTTACTGTCGGCGAGATTGCCGAAATAGTTCGGATTGGTCTGCAACAACGCATGGAATTCCGTGCGTTCGCGCTCAATTTGAAGCGCCGCCGCTGGCTTCTTGTCAGCGGAAGCCGTGGTCTCTTTTTCCACTTTTTTCATTTTTACCTCTTTAGTTGTCAAAATTGAATGAGACAGGATCAGTTGAATCGGACGGCTGTTTGATTGGTCGTCGGGTTCTCGAATCCCGCAGTGCTCTGGTCCGGCAATACCATTCCCCAATTACAGAAGCGGAATTTGAAGCTGAAAGCTTGAAGGCGAAGAAAGATTTTTTGGGGATGGCAGAAGGGGCTGCCCGGCGGCAAGAGTGAGATTCAGGCAAGAGCTTAGGTCTTGAAGACTGATGGACTCTTCCACCGAGGTAGAGCAGCTTGAAATTCGCCATCTCGCCCCTCTACAATCCGCTCGCTCAGAACGAATCTCGCCTAAGCGTTTTCACGGAGAGAACTCGACAATGGAATGTCTGCAATTTGAAGAATTGATCAGTGATTATCTCGACTGCGGCCTGGCTCGTCCGATACGCCGCAATTTTTGCGAACACCTGCTGGCCTGCCGCCCCTGCCATCAGATGTTCAACGATGTGCGCGAAACGCTCGACGCCTGCTACGTGATTCGAGAATCGCACGTGGGCGCGACAACCGTCTTTGCGGATGTGCAGCGGCGCATCCTGGATGCGACGACCGCTGGCGAGATGCTCAGTTGCCGCACGCTCGATGCACTGATCTCCGACTACTTCGAAGGCAACATCGAAAGCTCTTATGAGACGATCTTCAACGAACACTTCGCCGTCTGTGAAAGCTGCGACCGCCTGGTCGAAGGCGTGCGCGAATCCCTGGCCGAACCTGAGCCGGTCGAAGTTCCGGAAGAACTCTATGGCCGCATCTTTGCGGCCACGATGGGCGCGCGCCGCACTGCCTGAAAATTGATTATCATTCACGGTTCCATCTAAACATCCCCGACAAGCTTGATGTACCCACTAAATAAGTCAGTTCCGCGAGCAGTAACAGGCGGAGATTCAACCAAGTCTGCTTCGTTGAGGCTTCGTTTGTTCCAGTTTGCGGCATGGTTTCTGTTGGCTGGCAGCGTCACAGCCTTTGCGCAGCAGCCCGAAACTACTGAGAAAAAAATCAGCAATCCCATCGGCGTGGCCGACGAACAGCGAAGGTCTCAGCGGCAGACCAAACCGACGCAAATCACCATCACCGCTCAGGGAACTCCCGGCAAGCCCGAAGAAATCGTCACCTTCCTCGCGGATAAACAGGAAGGCGAAGGCGACACGGTTCTACTGATTGGGCACGCTCAGATTACTTACAGCGACATCATCGTCATCGCCGACCGCGCCAGTTACAACCAGGCGACGGATGATCTGATCGCCGAAGGCAATGTCTACTTCGAACAGCAGGGTCAGCGATTGACCGGCGATCGTATCGAGGTGAATTACAAGACTCGGCGCGGCGTCATCACCAATGCCACGGCCTTCACCAATCGCACGCCCGACGGCACGGTCATCATCATTGACGCCGATCGCGCCGACCAGACTGGCAAGGACACTTACACGCTGGACAACGCCAAGCTGACCGCCTGTCAGGAAGCCGTGCCGAAGTGGGCTTTCACAGCCAAACGCGCCCGCATCCGCATTGACCATCGCGCTTCGGTGACCAATGCGCTGTTCCGAATCAAAAACATTCCGGTCTTCTATCTGCCCTATGCTTCAATCTCGATCAGCAAAAAGGATCGCTCGTCGGGCTTCCTACTGCCCAGTTCCGGCTCTTCAAACATCAAAGGCCGCACATTGCATCTGGGGTATTACCAAACCTTGGGGGCTAGCGCAGATGTGCTGTTTCGATCAGACATCTACTCAAAACGCGGAGTCGGGTTGGGCTTTGATTTTCGTGCGCGAACCAATGAAACGTCCCATATCAATCTCGGGTCGTTTGTAGTGCTTGACCGTCTGCTCGGCCCGAAGTTGCGAGACAATTGCAATCCGGCAACTGCTGATGACAAATGCTTGCTTCCGGATCAGGGCGGTAGCAGCTTTTACGCGGAAGGCGTTCATAACTTCAAGAACGGCTTTGTTGCAGTGGCTGACGTCAACATTACTTCCAGCTTCACCTTTCGCCAGGTCTTTTCCGACAACATCCTGTCGGCGATCTCGCCGGAAGAACGTTCACTGTTTTATCTGAATAAAAACTTCCGCTCCTTTAGCTTCAATGCACAATTCGGTGAACAAAGCTCATTCATTGGCCAGTTTGATAAGAATGGCAATTTCGTCTCAGACCAGATCGTCAAGGTTCGCAAGTTTCCAAGCGTCGAACTGTCCAAACGCAGCACACAGATTTCCGAATCCCTGCCTTTCTATCTATCCTTCGACTCTTCTTTGGAAGGCGTGCGCCGCAGCGAAACGTCCGGCGATACTTTCAACCTGAAAACGCCGTCCGTGGTCCAGCGGCTGGACTTCGCGCCGCGCCTGACCTTTCCGTTGAAATCATTCGCGGGCTTCACGCTGACGCCCAGCATCGGGCTGCGCACAACGTTTTACAGCGACAGTGTTGATCCGGTATTGCGGCAGGTGACGGGACAAAACCTGTTTCGCAATTACGCCGACATTGACATTGATCTGCGCGCGCCCGCATTAGCCAAAGTCTTCCATCACGCAGACGGCGCCGCGTGGTTCAAACACATTATCGAACCCTTCGTTGAATACCGCCGCATTACTGGCATTGATGATTTTGATCATACGATCCGGGTTGACGAACTCGATGTCATTGCCGACACCAACGAAATCACCTACGGCATTAGCAACAGTTTCCTGATCAAACGCTCGAATGGAGACGGCACAGCGCCACAGCCGCACGAATGGCTCAACCTGACACTGACGCAAAAATACTTTTTTGACCCGACGTTTGGCGGCGCGTTGCGCGAAGGTGAGCGCAACCAATTCTTCCCAATCAACACGCTGGCGGGATTCGCCTTCGGCGGCATCAAGCGCGATCTGTCACCGCTCAATATCAAAGCTCGCCTGCGCCCCACGTCAGCGATCTTTGCCGATGTGCGAATGAACTATGACACGAAGTTTCACGACATTCGGGATTTCATCGTCGGAGCCGGAGTAACGAAGGGCATCTTCTCGCTCAGCCAATCGTGGTATTACACGCGGCGCATTGCCGTGGATGAAACTCGCTTCGATCCTTCTACCCTGCCCGGTAACCAAATGGACATCTCGGCTTTTCTAGGCAATCCAACACGCGGGCCATTCGGCGGATTTACCGTCAGCTATGATTTGCGCGACAAACTTTTCAATGGCGGCGACCGCGTCCATCGCAAACTCATCAATCTGACCACCAGTGCCGGATGGGCATGGGATTGTTGCAGCTTCAATGTTCAAACCGTCACCTTCAATGCCGGGATCCGCAACGAAAACCGGATTGTATTTGCCTTCACCCTAAAAGGCCTGGGCACATTTGGCACAGAAAATATCGGGCAGCGTCGCCGGTAAAAGATTAGCTAACTGTTTTTCCTTTGGCTGAGGGAGAAGAACTCTATTTTAAAAGCCTCCCTTCTGAATGCTTTTAAAGCACTATCCGAGCATAAAAACCATACAACAGGAAAATCTGACCCAAAGCGGCTGAGAAAATGGGCTTTTATGCTATACTCCCGGCCATCTTAAAGTTAGAAGGAGAACGGCATTGGCAGCATTCAGAGAAGGCAATAAAGTAATTTATCCCAGACTCGGCATTTGCCGCATCGCTGGTGTAATTGAACATACGGTTGGCACTACAGTGGTTAAGCTGTACGCCCTTAAACCTTTAGATCACCAGGAGACGACAACCGTAATGGTTCCCGTCAATAAAGCCGAAGAAGTTGGTGTTCGAAAGCTGATTGAAAAGGAAGAGATTCCGAAATTACTCAGATTCCTGGGTAAAGACATTGAAGTAGCCACCGACCATCGCAAACGGAATGCCCGGAATGCGGAACGATTGGCCTCGGGTGAAATCAATGAAGTCGCTGATTCACTGAAAACAATGGCGAAGTTGAGCAAATCCAAAACCCTTTCGCCTGAAGAGCAGCAGACGATGTCACGCTCCCGGTATCTGATCATTAAAGAAATCGCGCACGTCACCAAACTTTCGACGGAAGAAGTCGAGATGATGATTGACGATGCATTGGCGGGCAAAAAACCAAAGACCAGAAAACTGGCAGCCTAGCCCGAATATCAAAAACCGTTTTCCCCAAAACCGCGTCCGCCGGAAATGTACACTTCCGGCGGGCGCGGTTTTGTCGTTTAGGCCGCTTTCCTTCGCCAGAAGAAGTAGCGTAATTTTGGCAACTGAAAAACGCTTCACGGTAGTACTTGCCATAAAAGTAACAGTGGCCGGAAAAGTATTCCGCTTTCCCGGCCGCTGTTACTTTTATGATCCGCTTGCTGCTTAAAACAGCAGCTTCAGTCCGAACTGAATTCGCCGGGGGCTTTCCGCCGAAAGCACGCGGCCAAACGACGGCGAACCGGCAAAGTTATCCGGCAAGCCAAAGTTCGGGTGATTGAACAGATTGAAAAACTCTGTGCGGAATTGCACGGTCAGCCTCTCTTTAATGGCAGTGTTCTTGACCAGCGAGAAGTTGATGTTTTTGAAGCTCGGCCCATCCAGAATATTACGCCCGGAATTGCCAAAGCTGCCGAATGGCGGAAAGGCGAAAGCTGCTGTGTTGAACCAGCGTTCAGGCGTCGCGTTATCCAGCTTTCCCCGGCCTACCAGATTTGGCCGGTCGTTGCCCAGGAAGCCCAGATTCGAAATGCCGGTATTGCTGTTGTCAAATTCAGGCAACAACGCAATAGTGAAGGGCCGCCCTGTTTGCAGCGTCACCACGCCGAAGGTTTGCCAGCCTGAAAGTAACGTCGTTGCCAATCCTGCATCACCCAAAAAGCTTTTCCCTTTTCCAAAAGGCAGATCGTAGGAATAGCTCAATGAAAAGCGTTGCCGTACATCAAACCCCGAACGGCCACGTTCCGCAGCCAGGTTGAAGCTGTTCTGCGGATAGTTCGGATCGCCCGTGCTGGAAAAGACGCCGGAAGCGTTATCAATGGATTTGCCGAAGGTGTACGCCCCCAGCAATGACAGTCCAAATGACAGTCGCTGTTGAATGCGCGCTTGCAGGCTGTGGTAATTGGAAGCAGCGCTGCTCTCCTCCTGTGTGATCTCGCCGAAGAGCGGATTGCGCGGCAGGTTCGGCTGCTGCGGGCGGGCGGGCGGTTGGTTGATGTCGCGCGAAGCCAGCAGCTTCGTACCCTTCGATCCAACGTAGGCCAGTTCAGCTACCGTACTGCTGCCGAGTTGCTGCTGCACGCTCAAATTCCAATGCTGCGTGTACGACGTGCGCAGGTTACGGTCGTAAGCGAAAGCCGATGGTGCGGACTGTCCTGGCGTATTAAACGGAAATGGATTGTAGAGCGTCAGCGGCGCTTGTTGTGATTGGAAGTAGAACCGGAAGTCATAATACGGAGAGTTGAAGTACAGCCCTTCGCCCGGTGCCAGCGGAGATTGGTCGTAATAAACGCCGTATCCGGTGCGTACTACTGTTGTGCTGTCTTTCCCCAAAGCCCAGGCCAGGCCAATGCGTGGCGCAAAGTTATTTTTATCCGCTTCATACCCGCCGCGCGGAATGTTACCCGTGCCTACCTGCACTAACTTCCCGCTCGTCTGGTCATAAATATTCGCGCGATCTTTGGTGTCCACCGGAGGCGAGTTGAATTCATAACGCAAGCCCGCCGACAACGTCAGCCGTGAAGTAATGCGGTAGCTGTCGTTGACGAAGAAGTTATAACTTTCCGTGCGCAGGTGCTGCGCGTTATCCAGCTTTGCGCCTCCTGAAACCAGCGGCAATCCGAATAACAAGTTTGCCAGCGCGTTGCCGGTAACAAACGGAAAGACCGTCGGCGTTCCGTTTGGCAACGTAAAGGCCACTTGGCTTGGAAAGATGAACAAGCCGCGCGATTGCACATCGCGGAAGGCGTTCTGTTGCGTGTAGCGGAAATCAAAGCCGAACTTCAGCAAGTGTTCGCCGCGCGCATAAGTCGCCGTGTCCAGGAACTGATACACATTGGTCGCACTGTTCTGCGGGTTGTTGTATTCCTGGCCCAGCGGCGAAAAGCCCGTGACACGGATGAAGCTCAAACCGAAATCGCGCGGGTTGGACGACAGCTCCGGCAATCCGACTTGTTTGTTGATGCTGACGCCGGCGTTTTCGGCCAGCACTTGATTGCCAATCCGGCTGTAGGCCGCGCGCACATCGTTGGCCAGGCGCGATGAGAAGCTGCTGTAATTCAGCATCAGATTTTGGCCGCGTCTTAAGACTGTATTGCCGTAGCCGGGAACGAAGACTTGTGTCACGCCCGAATAAGGTTCAAACAAGGTGAGATCGTTGAAGCTATAACGCGCGGCAAATTGCGAGTTGTCGCTGATCTTGTGATCAATGCGCACATCGAACAGATCATTGCGCTCGCGCCTCACTGGCGATGCCGCGTAGTTTTGTCCGGGCACGTTTCGATTCGGCAGCGGATACAGCGCCGCAATCTTCAGCCCAATCGGATTGAGCGCCTGCTGCGGAATCACGCCGCCGGGAAAAGGCGTGAAGGTGCCTGGAACGAGCGGCCATTGCGACGGGGGGAGTTGCGAAAAGTCGCCAATCCGCTCCCGCGCTGTCGGAACGTTGGCCAGCCGCGTAATGCCTTCGCGCGACCACGTGCCTTCGTAATCGCTGAAGAAGAAAGTTCGATCCTTGATGACGGGGCCACCGAAACTGAAGCCAAACTGATTGCTTTGATATTTTGGATCGCCTTGATCAGCCGGCGCGAAGTAGTTACGGGCATCCAGCACTTGATTGCGCAGGAATTCGTACCCTGTGCCGTGAAACCCATTCGTCCCGGATTTCAATACAATATTGACTTGAGCTCCCGCACTGCGTCCAAGCGAAGCGTCGTAGGCGCTGGTCAGCACTTCAAATTCCCGAATTGCATCCACCGGAGGTTTGACGCCGAAGGTATTCAGCTTCGGATCAACGTTGTATACACCATCCAGCAGGAAGTTATTTGCATCTTCACGCGAGCCGTTAATCGTGAAGGCGAAATCGCCACGCGCCGTTCCGGCCGAACCAGGAGGCGCCGGTGCTGCGCCGGGTACCAGCAGGGTTAATTCCAGGAAGTTGCGTCCATACAGTGGAAGTCCTGTTACTTGACGGTTATCAATCACCGCGCCGAGTGCGGCGTTATCGTACCTCAACGGACTCGCAGCATCGGTGACAATGATCGGATCAACGTGCGTGCCTGCAACGTACAACGTAACGTCCAACCGGGCCTCTTGATTAACTCGCACAACAAGATTCTCAGTAGATTTCTGAAACCCCTGTCGCTCGGCCTCCAGCCGGTATGCGCCTGGCCGCAACAAAGGAAAAACATAATCTCCGCGCCCGTCGCTGGTAACGGTGCGAGTCTCATTTGTTTCCTCACTGATCAGGCTTAGCTTTGCACCCGCGATGAGTGCCCCCTGAGAATCAGCCACGTGCCCTCGCACAGAACCGCGATAGTTTTGCGCCAGTGCCATTGGCAACAGGCATAACAAACTTAGAATAACTCCCAAACTAACCTTAACTTTCACGTTGAACCCTCTCCGTTGTATTCAGATTGGCAGCGGCACAAACTTCGATCTGCGCAAAGAGCGAAAATCCTGTTGTCTGAGCTTGCCCTGTTTTACTGTGTTTGATGATTGCGAGGCGATGAAAACGAACCGGCTTCCGGCGAAGTTCGGTCATAATTTTGGAATTGGGGTTTTGGATTCCAATCCATTGAATAAGCTGCGCTGCTGACGCTTGATGCAGGAACAATCTTTACTGCTTTGGTTTTGTTTGTTGCAGTTTTTCCCGCTGGTGCTTCGCCGCTGTTTTGATCAATGCCTTGACCGCCGCAGTTTTCAGATCGCCTGCCTCCGTGATCTTCACGTGGCGCATGTTCTTCCCAGTGCCTTCCAGCAAGCCTTTCGGATCATCCAGCGACGTTCCCTGCATAAAGTAAAGATTGACGTACTTTTTGCCTGGGCCGATGGAGCAGAACTGGCCGCTCATTTCAGCGTTCAGGCTGAAGCCGATGATGCGCCAGCCGAAATAGACCTTTTCTTCGGCCTTGGGAATCAGCTTGCAGATCAGATCACGCGCCTGCAAGGCAATCTCTTTGATCGCGGCGTCGTAACTGCCCAGCAATTGGTCAACGTCGTTGTTAGTCGCCCGTGGGATTGCTTCTGGCATTGCCGCCTCCGGTTGTGCTGCCTGATGTACTGCTGGACTTCGTGGACATCGTTTCGATCAATTGCTTGTACGCGCGCTCGCCGCGAACCGTTTCGAGATCGGGATTGTTTTTCAATTCTTCCACATTGGCGAATCCCTTTTCGACTGCCTTCTTCAAAGACTCCATGGCTTCTCGCTTCTTGCCCGACAAAGCCTGAGCGCGGGCCAGGTTGAAAAAGAGCTGAGGATTGTCTGGCTGAATTTCAGCCGCCAGCATCAATGTGGAAGCTACGTCAGCATATCTTTTGTTAAACCGATACTGCGCGGATTCCTCCATCAACGAAACACGGAACCCGGCCAGCGAACGACGTGCGACAGAACGTTCAGCGCCGGGCGTTGCGGCATCTGCTTTCTTTCGCAACCCGCCCAGAAACGCGCGCAGTTCGCTCATCACGGCTTCGCGCCCATCGCTCTGATTCAGCCGATCGCGCAAAGCGTAAAACTCGCGTTGGCGCGCCTGCTGAAGCTGCTCTTCATTCTTCTCTTGTTTGAAGCCTTCCTTGGCTTCTTTTGCGGATTTCAGTTGCTCGGCTTTGGCCGCGAATTCAGCAACATCGGCCAAACCACGAAAGTCTTTGGCCAGCGCGTCGAATTCCAGGTAGGCGTCAAAGCTTCGTCCGGCGCTGGCGTCTGCATGCGCGCGTTCGGCTTGTTTGCCCAACAATACTGCAATCAACTTTTCATCACGCTCGCGCCGCCCTGACTTCATTGCCTGAAGCTCCATCCATTCGATGGCTTCGGTGCAGAAAGCAGCGGGCGCCCACGAATGCTCGCCTTCAAACACAGCCAGATGAGATGTCGCGCCCAAACCATCCAGCGTTCTGACCAACTGCCGGACTTCGATCAAATTGAAATCATCCCTGCCAGCAATGCCGTATAACGCGAACGGCAGGTCTTTCATCGGTTTTGCTTCGGCGGGGAATCCAGCGCCGCAGGCAATCAAGCCCGCAACTTGCCCCTTCGAAGCGAAAGCAACCATCGCCGCCACCCGCGCGCCGCCGGAATGGCCCGTGGTGTAAATGCGCCGCTCATCAATCGCCAGCCGGGCCTGCGTGTCATCGAACAAGACGTTGACGATCTGCGACAGCGGCACGCCAAGGCCGTTGCGCGAATTGTTCGAGCCAATGACGACGTATCCGTATTTTTCCGCTGCTTCCTTGAACCGTTCGACAGGCACCGCGCCGCGCGCGCCGGGATCGAAGGCATAGATTGTGGGATAACGTTTCGCGGGCGTGTAATCAGGAGGCAAGTAAAGCGCGTAGCTTTGTTTGTCGTCTTTCAGGCAAGCGACTCGTTCAATCACCTTGCCAGTAACAAACGCCTGCGCGGAAGCGCAGATCGGCAATGCCGCCAGCGCACACAGCGCGAAGGCCAGCAGAGAAAAGCTGAAATTGTGATTATTGATCTTAAACATTGAGTGTTTGTTAGTGCCAGAGTCTCCCATTGCCCCCCGCCAGATTGCAAGCCAAGTTGAAAACCGGTAACGTCCCCGCCGCTGACCCCGTACTCAAAATAAGCACCAACCAAAATCATCGAATCAGGAGACGAACAGGATGAGCCAACAACCTTCGCCGGAGCTTTTCTTTTCTACTGTCAACGCATACCAGCGCACCTTTGCAATCAAAGGCGCGCTCGAACTTGATCTATTTACCGCCATCGCCGAAGGCCACACGACGGCGAAAGCCCTGGCCGATCAATGCCAGGCGTCAGAACGCGGCGTGCGCATCCTGTGCGATTATCTGGTGATCATTGGCTTTCTGGCCAAACAGGACAGCCAATATAGTTTGACACAGGATTCGGCGGTCTTTTTGAATCGCCATTCGCCTGCTTTTATGGGCGGCGTCACCGAATTCCTGCTAGACCCAATGATGATCGCCGCTCAGAGCGACATCGCCGCCATCGTTCGCAAAGGCAGAACCGTGATCAGTGACGAAGGTACCGTTTCACCGGAAAATCCTGTCTGGGTAAAGTTCGCACGCGCCATGATGCCGATGATGATGCTGCCCGCGCGGGCAATGGCAGAGCTTGTGCCGGTGGATGCGAACCGCAAAATCAAGCTGCTGGACATTGCCGCCGGTCACGGCATCTTCGGCATTGCGTTCGCAATGCGTTATCCAAACGTCGAAGTCACCGCGCTGGATTGGGAACCCGTGCTGGCAGTCGCCACGGAAAATGCACAAAAGTTCGGCGTCGCCGACCGCCATCATCTGCTGCCGGGCAGCGCGTTTGATGTTGATTTCGGTGGTGAGTACGACCTGATTCTGCTGACCAACTTCCTGCACCATTTCGATGCCGCAACCAACGAAATCCTGTTGAAGAAGGTCCGCGCAAGTTTGGCGGAAGGCGGTCGCGTGCTGACGCTGGAATTCGTCCCCAATGACGACCGTGTAACGCCGCCAATGTCAGCGATGTTTGCCATGACAATGCTGGCTTCCACGGCGGCGGGCGACGCTTACACCTTTGCCGAACTGGAACAGATGTTTCGCAATGCCGGATTTACCAGCAGCGAGATGCACGAGATACCACCAGCGCAGCGACTTGTGGTTTCGCACAAATAAGAAATTGAAATGAAAGTAACTGCATATTTATCAAAGCAGAGTGAACTACACATGCCAAAACAAAAATTCCTGCCTTTGTTGTTAGTCCTGGTTACCACTTCACTAAGCCAGTCAGCGTTCGCGCAAGACTGGCCGCAGTGGCGTGGGCCAAATGCAAGTGGCATTTCCGAAGAAAAGAACCTGCCCAGTGAATGGAGTGCCGACAAAAACATCCTGTGGAAAATGCCGATCCCCGGACGCGGACATTCGTCGCCGGTGGTTTGGGGGAACAAAATCTTCCTGACCACGGACATCGAAGGCGAAGTCGTTCCCAGCGCAAAAGCCGTACAGCACGTTCGCAAGGGCGAAGTTTGGGTGCATCCGGACAGCGTATCAGGAAATCGAAAGCACACGTTGAGACTGCTTTGTCTGGATCGTAACAGCGGGAAAATTTTGTGGGATCAGGTAGCCTACGAAGGCACAGTGCTGGACGACCGCCATCGCAAAAACACCTATGCTTCCGGCACGCCGGTAACAGACGGCAAGTTTGTTTACGCCTTCTTTGAAGCGGAAGGCCTGTACTGCTACGACTTCGCGGGCAAGCTGATCTGGAAAACGTCCGTGGGCAAGGTTAGCAAAGTAGGAATGGGGCCGGGAACTTCGCCTGTACTGTATGAAAACCTGATCATTCTGCAATGCGATCAGGAAGACGGCGGGCCGGACATCTCTTTCATTGCCGCCCTGGATAAACGCACTGGCAAAGAGGTCTGGCGCATCAAGCGGGATCATCGCAAAACACACGCTACCCCGCTGATCGTGCGCAATGGCAAGCGCACCGAATTGATCGCCAGCGGATGGGAAACCGTCGTCGCCTATGATCCATCCACCGGCAAAGAGTTGTGGCGCTGTGAAGGAGTCAGAGGTTGGGCGATTCCCAGCCCGGTTGCCAATCAGGATATGGTTTTTGTGAGTGCGGGATACCCTGGCAGGGTGTAATTTCGTCCTGATGTAGCGATAAATGTAATATCTGCAATAAAATCGGCCCTCCATAAAACGAGAGACTACCTCGTTTGTAGCTTGTCGAGAGCATCAGGAGGACCGAAAATGAAAGCTAGCATAGGCGTCAAC
>JBBQVH010000009.1:0-91660 GCA_038211695.1 Blastocatellia bacterium
ACGGCAGTTTGATGGCCTTCCTCAACATCCGCCAAAGGACGCTGACGGCTCTTCACGCAATCCAGAAAGTTGCGAATGTGAAGCACCTGCGATTCATTGCCATCGCCCTTCATTTTCATCGGTTCAATTTCGGGCTTATCCTTCTTGCGCCAGGTTTCCGGCTCAACAGTGAACCCAGTGCGCAGAATGCTGAGCGTGCCTTTTGTCCCGTGGAAGGACAGGTATTCGTCACGGGTACGATTGACCTCCCGGCCAGACCAGGTCACAACACAGCCGGGAAAATTGTAAAGCACTTCCTGCACATCGGGCGTTTCGCCGCCATCCTTGATTTCATACCGCCCGCCAAATGCCGAAACCGCCGTTGGGCCTTTTGCGCCCAGCGCCCATCGCGCAATATCCAGGTTATGCGCGCCCCAATTGGTCATCTGCCCACCGGAGTAATCCCAGAACCAACGAAAGTTATACAGAAACCGGAACGGATCGTAAGGTACTAAAGGAGCCGGCCCCAGCCACATATCCCAGTTAAGCCCCGCCGGGACTTCCTTGCCTTTACCTAGAATCTCTTCCGGCTTAAAGCCAGGCAGAGCGTTGCGCGTATATCCGACAGTGATTTTATGCACCGCGCCAATCGCGCCTTCCTGAATCAATTGCACGGCTTTTTGATAATGCGGGCCAGAGCGTTGCTGACTACCCGTTTGCACCACGCGGTTATGTTTGCGCGCGGCTTCGACCATCTTGCGGCCTTCGTGAACCGTCAGGCTGAGAGGCTTTTCGCAATACACGTCCTTGCCCGCCTGACAGGCTGCGATCGTCGGCAGCGCATGCCAATGATCCGGCGTAGCGACGATGACAGCATCCACGTCTTTCATGTCCAACAAGCGGCGGAAGTCTTCGTGCTGCGCGACCTTTCCATTAGGATTGGCAGCAGTGGCAGCTGCCGCAGCGCCACGTTCCATATAAGGCCTGTACACATCACAAACTGCCATCGGATTGACCACGGGCTGTTTCAAAAAGATTGGCCAGATTTGCATTGCGCGGTCACCGCATGCAATCAAGCCAACATTGATGCGATCGTTCGCGCCCAAAATGCGCATCCGACTGAAGGCTGTCCCAGCGGTCGCCGCCAGCGTTGTTTTCGTGAACGTTCTTCTGCTCAGTTGTTTCATGTCTTTTCTATGCTCCTGATGTCTTGATTACGTTTCGGGCTGATTATGAACACCCGCGTTGCCCGTTTGCGGTTGCCGGTTTATCGCGTCAATTCGCTTGGATCCTCAGCACCAGCGCTTTCTCAAGCCAGTTGCGCATCGTGTAGCCAGCCTCGCAACGTCGTCAAGTCTTTGCGCATTGCGGCGATGACCTTGGCCTTATCCACTGTCAAAGCCTTCGCGCCGATTTCCGCGCCGCCCAGCGGATATTCAAAATGCATTTGCACGGGGCCGTTGAATTTGGCTTCCTTCAGAATCGCAAAGAAGCGTTTGAAATTAACCATCCCTTCGCCCAATGGACATTTCTGCGGACGCCATTCGCCTCTGGCATTGCGTTCCCAACGGAAGTCTTTGATCGCAATTCCGCGCATCATCGGCGCAGTCAGTTGCGCGCTGCGAACCCACGCCCCCACGCCGCCTTCGATTGTTGCGTGGCAAACGTCGTAGTTGAATGAGACGCGGCTCGCATCCTGATCCCTCAGAATCAGCCATAAATCCCAGATCGCCGCGCCGACTTCTTCGCCGGAATGCGTGTGATACATCGCGCACAGGTCATGTTTTCGATTCAGTTCCGCCAGGGCTGCCACATCGCGCTTCAGCTTTTCCAACTGCGCAGGGATGGGCTGACTATCCACATATTTCAGGTTCCCCCAACGATACTGCTTGACGCCAACGCTGTGCATCGCGCGCATCATCGCTTCGGCTTGCGGCGTGGTTGCGTCCACAATACCCGCGGTAACCATTGGCAACGTCAGACCGGCTTTGCGAATGATTTCGGCAACTTTCGGCAAATCCTGTTCGGCACGCTCCGGTTCAATGTGCCCGCCTTTGCGCAGGGTCAGGTCAACGCCATCAAAGCCAATCTCCGCCGCTGTCTGCGCCATCGCTTCCCATTCCAGCCATTGCAGATGTTTTGAAAAAACGCTGACTTTCAATGGCGCGGTATTGTTTCCTGTTACTGGTTCCCCCTGCGCCGCTGTGCCGGCAGTCATTCCTGCAATCGCAGCAGCGCCAATCGCGGCTTGCAGAAATTCCCTGCGAGTGGCGTTCTCTTCGTGTTTCCAACTCATTTTTTCGATTCTCCTTTTGACCTTAACTGCCGGGTGGATTGTGATGGCCTTTCTTGCGCCAACTATAACTTGTCTTCGCCGACTCAAAAAGGGGGCCTTGCTTTTTTGGATATTATCTCTATTTCTTGACACGGCACTCTGCGGCAAAAGAAAAGTAATCATCAAACCGAAACTTTCACGAAATTCAAATTGACAAGCTGATTGTCACAATGACAAACTGCTTGTCGTTACGCACGACAGAACAATGAACAAAGAAAAAAAGATTGTCCCCGCCAGTAAAACAGTTGAATCGGAGAATACAGAGTCAGCTTTCAACGTTTTGATCAATGAAACCTCGTTGTTTTTTCACCGGCTGAAGATCGTCGCTGAAGAAGTTCATCATCAGGGTGAAATGTCCGGCGGATTGCGCAGCCTGCTGCGCAGCCTGGATAAACATGGCGAACAGACCGTCCCGCAAATGGCGCGCGACCGTTCCGTCTCGCGGCAGAACATCCAGACGCTCGCCAATCAATTGGCTGATGCGGGCTACATTGAATTCGTTGACAACCCTGCTCACAAACGATCTCCGTTCGTTTGCCTGACTCGGCGAGGCAAGAAGGCCGTGGACGCGATGAATCGCCGTGAACACAAGTTGGTCACGAAATCCGGCGTCGGCGTGCCCGACAAAAAAATGCGTGAAGCGGCGGAAACTTTGCGCGACGTGCGCGCGTTCTTCGAAAGTGAACAGTGGCGGCGAATGCTGAAAACGATGAAGTAACGCCGGCCCAGTCACCATTTCCTTACAATCAAATTGGAAAACCTGAAAGGAGCAATTGATGAATTCGCAATTTCACCTGACCCAACCATTGATTGAATCACCGCGTTCCTGTTCTCTGCTTCCCTGCTGGTTGGCCAGCCCAATGGCCGCAATCAAAAACGAACAAATGAATCGCGTTGCTGTCGACCAGCTTGGCGTTCAGCCGGAAGATGAGGTGCTGGAAATCGGTTTCGGACATGGCCACGCCATCCGGTTGATTGCCGAGCGCGCTCATCAAGGGGTTGTTGCGGGAATTGAGGCTTCCGATGCGATGGTCAGACATGCGGCTAAACAAAATCGCGAACTGATCAAGGCAGGCCGCGTCGAACTCTGGCAAGGCAGTGTTTCCAGCATCCCGTACGAATACGCTCGGTTCAACAAAGTGCTGGCAGTGGATAATTATCAACATTGGCCACAGGCGGAATTCAACCTGGGCGAAGTGCAGCGTGTGCTCAGGCCGGGCGGGTTGCTGAACCTGTGCCTGCGGACGCAAAGACCATTGACGTTTGGATCGGGATTCAAACGCGAAGAAGTGGAGGAAGCCGCCGGGCTGGTTCGCTGGGTTGGCTTTCAGGACGTGAAAATTGTTCAACGCGACGGCGCGGCTTGCATCATTGCGCGGCGGTGAAGTAAAAGCGGCGGCAAATGAACAATCTGGAAATCTACGACAATGCAAAAGAACTCGCCTGGGCGGCAGCGATGCGATTCGCCAGTTTGGCGGAACAAGCCATCCGGGAACGGGGACGCTTCACGGTTGCGCTTTCCGGCGGCTCAACGCCCAAAGCGCTGTTTTCAATCCTGGCTGGAAAGTCCTTCGCTGATGCTTTGCCCTGGCAGGCGATCTATTTTTTCTGGGGCGATGAGCGATGCGTGCCGCCCGATCACGCCGATAGCAATTACCGGATGGCGAATGAGACGCTGCTTGATAAAGCCGCCATCCCGCGCGAAAACATTTTCCGCATCCCTGCCGAAGACGACAACCATGATCGCGCAGCCGCAAACTACTCACAGACAATCCGGCAATTCTTCCACCCGGTCGCTACCGCTCCCGGTACTGATACAGAGTTGCCACGTTTTGATTTGGTCTTTTTGGGAATGGGCCCGGATGGCCATACGGCCTCCCTGTTCCCCGGCACGACGGCCTTGCAGATTGAGGATCGAATCGCCGTCGCCAACTACGTCGAAAAGTTTCAGACCTACCGCATCACGTTGACTGCAGCGGCGATCAATAATGCCGAAAACGTAATCTTCCTGATTGCAGGCGAAGACAAAGCAGCGGCGTTGAAAGAGGTGCTTGAAGGTGATCGTCAACCGGAGACATATCCCAGCCAACTGATTCATCCTGTGAATGGCGAGTTGCTGTGGATGTTGGATGAAGCTGCGGCGACCGAGCTTACGGCGCAGGAGTAAGCCCTGATTCATCGTAAACACGAGGCACGCGTGCAGAAACGCTGGTGACGATTTCATAAGAAATTGTGCTGATCCGTGCGGCGACGTCTTCCGTTAAAATCCGCAATCCGCCCTGCTGACCGATCAAAACCACTTCGTCGCCGAGCGATACTCCATCCACATCCGTTACATCCAGAATGCTCAAATCCATGCTGACGCGCCCAACAACCGGCGCGAATTGGCCACGCACAATCACGTGCCCGTTGTTCGAATGCGCGCGATTGAATCCATCGGCATAACCGATCGGAATCGTCGCAATAAGGCTCGCGCGTTGGGTGACAAACGAACAGCCGTAGCCGAGTGATGTTCCGGCGGGCACGGTCTTCAGCAGCACAATACGCGAATGCAGCGACATTACCGGTTTGACGGGTAGCGGCGCGTGATTGGGTGACAGCACATCGCGCCTCAGTCCATAAAGCGTCGCACCTGCTCGCGCCAGATTTCCGTGCGCTTGCGGGTAAGCGTGAACGCCTGCGCTTGCCGCCAGGTGCCGCCAGGTTGGTTCGATCCCAAGCTCGCGCAAGATGCTCAGCGCTTCATGATATTTCTCAATCTGGCTGTTGGTATACGCCGTCTCACAATCATCCGCGTCGGCCAGATGCGTCATCAGCCCGTCAAGCTCAATCTGATCGAACCGCTTCAACTCGCGCACGAACGCGGCGACCTCGCTGACCTGCACACCAAGCCTTCCCATTCCAGTGTCTACTTTCAAGTGAAACCTGGCGATTCGCCCAGCCTCACGCGCCCGCGCGTTCAATTCTTCCGCAGCGTCGAGCCGGAAAAGAGCAGCAGTCAGATCGTGCGCAACCACCCCGTCTGCCTGCCCCTGCCAAAATCCGCCGACGCAGAAAATGGGACGAGCGATGCCTGCTTCGCGCAACTCAATGCCCTCTTCAATCAGCGCCACGCCAAACCAATCCGCACCCGCTGCTTCCAGCGCGCGGGCGCAGCGAACTGCACCGTGGCCGTAGGCATTGGCTTTTACAACCGCCATTAATTTTGCGTTGTGATCGAGGTAGGCTTTGACCGTGCGGTAATTATCCGTCAGCAGGGGTAAAGAGATTTCCGCCCAGGTCGGGCGTTGATGCGTGCTTTGCGGCATGGGAAAAGCGCCAATCGGAATGGATTACATTGCCTCGCGCGATATGTCGTGGAAGCGAGTAAGGGCTTTGCGAAAGACCAGTTCAACACTGCCAATGGGGCCGTTGCGCTGTTTGCCAATAATGATCTCGGCGATGTTCTGCTTTTCGGTCTCCGGCTTATAAATCTCTTCCCGGTAAATGAACATCACGATGTCGGCGTCTTGTTCAATCGAACCGCTCTCTCTCAAGTCGGAAAGCTGAGGCTTGTGGTTCCCGGTACGGGTTTCGGGCGCGCGTGAAAGCTGCGAAAGGGCAATCAACGGCACGTTCAGTTCTTTCGCCAGAATCTTCAGTTCGCGCGAAATCTGAGAAACCTCCTGCTGGCGTGACTCGGTGCGCCCTTTGCCGCTCATCAACTGCAAGTAATCAATGATGAGCAGGTCAAGCTTCTTCTGTTCGTTCTTCAGCCGCCGCGCTTTGGCGCGGACTTCCAGCGTGGTGATACCGGGCGTGTCGTCCAGATAAATGTGCGCTTCGGACAATTCGCCGACGGCCAGCGCCAGCTTGCGCCAGTCATCCTTGCCCAGCATTCCGCTGCGTAACCGATGCGCGTCCACCTGCGCCTGCGAACAGAGCATGC
Organism: Blastocatellia bacterium; assembly: GCA_038211695.1. Lineage (GTDB taxonomy): Bacteria > Acidobacteriota > Blastocatellia > RBC074 > RBC074 > RBC074. Next base: position 6,243 of record JBBQVH010000009.1, read on the forward strand.
GCTGAACCAATTGCTCCTTGCTCATTTCCAGCGAGAAGACGCCAACGACGGCCTTTTCACGGTCTTCGTGGACTCGGCCAGACGAATCCTGACCGAGCGCGGCATTCTGCGCGATGTTCAGCGCGAACGCAGTTTTGCCCATGCTCGGACGAGCGGCCACGATGACCAGATCGCCGCGTTGCATGCCAGAGGTCATGTAGTCGAGATCGGTAAAGCCGGTGGCGATACCGGTCACCAATTGGCCGCGCCCGGCAATCTCTTCAATCGCGTGGAGCTGCTTTTCGGCAACCTCGCTGATGTGAATAAAGCCCTGTTTAATACGGTCTTCGGCAATGGAAAGAATTAGACGCTCGGCGCGATCCAGAATTTCTTCCGGCTCATCTTCTTCGTCGAAGGCGGACTGCATGACCTGATTCGACGCGCTGATCAGCTTCCGCAGCATGGACTTGCCTTTGACCATCTTGGTGTAGTTCTCGATGTTCGAGAATCGCGGCACACCGTCAAACAGCGATGCGATATAGGCCGGGCCGCCGACCTGATCCAGTTCTCCAGCGCGGCGCAGCTCTTCTTGTAATGTCAGCGGGTCAATCGCCTGGCCTTGCTCGTAGAGCTTGACCATCTTGTCATAAATGCGGCGGTGAGAAGGAAGGAAGAAGTCATCGGGCTTGAGGTGTTCGACAGCCTGGTTGATCGTGATGTTGTCGAGCAGGATGACGCCGAGGATCAGCCGCTCAGCTTCCGTATTGCTCGGCAGCGATTTTTCCAGAGTGAAGTCTTTGCCGGAGTTTGCCATTTTGTTTCAGTACCGGGCCGCCTCGGGTGACATTGCTTATAAACCAACCCGCTCGCTACCGCTCCCGGTACTGTCTGGAAATTCAGCGAGAAAAACGGCGGAGCGACGAGCCTTCGCTCTTCGCTCCGCCGTGATTATCCGGATGATCTAAAAGCCGTCGCTTAGTGAGCGTAAAATTTTAACTTCCCGGTTTCGGCGCATCGTCTGTCGTGGGACAAGATGGCATCTTGTCCCACATCGGGAAGTTAATTTTTCATGCCTACTTACTGTGCTGCTTCTTCGTTTTTGACGACAACCTTGACGTTGGTCGTGACTTCACGATGAAGCTTGACGGGCACCTCAAACTCGCCCGGCTCTTTGATCGGATCTTTCAATTGAATCTTGCGACGGTCAATCTCGAAGCCTTTGGCGGCAAAAGCTTCGGCGATATCCATCGAAGTGACCGAGCCGTAAAGAATGCCGTGTTCGCCGACTTTGCGGGCGAACTCAAGCGTCAACTCTTTCAGCATATCGGCCTGTTGTGTCGCGCTATCGCGATCATCGGCCTCTTTTTTGAGCAGCGTACGGCGCTGCATCTCAATTTGTCTGACATTGCCCGGCGTCGCCTGAGTGGCGATTCCACGCGGCAGCAGGTAGTTGCGCCCGTAACCCGGACGAACCTTGACCAAATCCCCGCGCACTCCGAGACTTTCCACATCTTCCCTGAGCAAAAGTTCCATCATTGGCATAGCTCAAATCTCCTCTCGCTTAGTATTTTGTATAAGGCAACAGCGCCAGATTACGTGCGCGCTTGATGGCCTCGGTCACTTTGCGTTGCTGCCAGGCGCCAACGCCGGTCAGACGGCGCGGCAAAATCTTGCCATTTTCGGCAATGAAGGTTTGCAGCAACTTCACATCTTTGTAGTCAATGTAATCAATCCGGTCCGCGGTCAACCGCGACGTGCGGCGACGGCGCGAATGACGTCCGGATCGCCCGGAAGACCTGCCGTTTCTGTCGTTCCGATCGTTTCTATCATTCCGATCATTTCTGTCGTCATTTTCCATATCAGCCATAACGTTTCTCCAAATCGCAAAGGGCGCGGATTTACCTGTACGCCACGGTCATTCTCTACAGGCTACAAGAGCCAATCGAATTGCTAAAAACTGTTGTCGTCATCAGCATCGAAATCGGCATCAAAGTCGTCATCGGTGTTGCGCGGAACAAGCGTGTTCTTGCGTTTCGCTTTCACCTTGGCGGCCCGCTTCAGGTCTTGATCGGTGCGGATGGACAGGTAGCGAATGACGTGATCCGTCACGCGCAAACGGCGCTCGGCTTCGGCGATTTCCTGGCCAGTGCCTTCGATATGAAGCAGCGTGTAGATACCTTCGTCGAATTTATCAATCCGGTAGGCGAGTTTACGGCGTCCCCAAGGTTCGATCTTGGAGATTGTACCGCCGCGATCTGTAACGGCGTGTTCGATCAGGGAAATGAGTTTGTTGATATCCTCTTCGATGGTATTCGGCGAGGAGATGAACATCAGTTCAAACGTTCTCAATTAAGTCCTCCTTGTGGATGATAAAGCCTGCCAGCGCATTGCCAGCAGGCAAGGAGCGATGAAAGCAATTTGGCAACGGCTTTACATCAACTTCAGTTGTATTTCGACATCGCTTCCGCGATGCCTTTTGTCAAAATAACTTCGACGGCATCTGCCGCCTGCGCTACCTGTCGGATGAGCGCATCTCGATCTTTTTTCGGGAATTCAGAAAGCACAAAATCCGAAGCATTGCCTATCGGATGAGCGCCCAAACTTTCCGGCGCGATTCCCAGCCGCACACGAGGAAACTCTTGTGTACCGAGTTTGGCGATGATGGATTTCAACCCGTTCTGGCCGCCTGCGCTGCCCTTCGGACGAACACGAAGTTTGCCAAACGGGAGCGCCAAATCATCGCTGATGACCAGCACATTTGCCGCATCGGCGATCCGGTGCTTCTGCTTCAGCGCGGCAACGGCAACTCCGCTCAAATTCATGAACGTTTGCGGCTTCGCCAGCAATGCCTGCTGCCCGTCAATCGTCACCCGCGACGTCAGCGCCTGACATTCAGGTGTGCGAGCTTCGCGTCCCGCACGGCGCGCCAATTCTTCAATGACCAGAAAACCGCAATTGTGGCGCGTCCATTCGTACTTCGGACCAGGATTGCCTAAGCCGACGATCAACCACATATAAACGCAAACTGCAGGTCATCAATGGAAACCCGCCTCGATTACTTCTCTTCGGGCTTGCCCTTCTTGACGACTTCCGGCTCGGCAGGCGCGTCCACCGGTGCCACGACTTCCTCAGCGCGCGGCGCGACGATATTCACGATCACTGTTTCGGGGTCAGTCAGAATTTCAATCTTATCACCAAGGTTCAAGTCTTTGACGCTCAAGTGATCGCCAAGACCGAGCGGGGTCACGTCCACTTCCACCACCGACGGCAGATCGCCGGGCAAGCAACGAACATCGAGTGAGTGCGTCGGAATGTCCATAATGCCGCCACTCAGCTTGACGCCTTCCGATTCGCCGACAATCTTGATCGGGATTTCAAACTTGGACTTTTCAGTCATCGAGATGCGCATCAAGTCGGCATGCACCAGAAAGCCTTTGATCGGATCAATCTGCACATCGGCAATCTTGACCGGCGTAGCCGCACCTTCAACATCCAGCGTGAAGATGGTATTGCGTCCGTGGTTGCGAATGATGGAGGCAAATTCGCGTTTGGTGACAGTGGCGCTGGTCGAATCCAGCCCCCCGCCATAAACAGTCACAGGCACCAAGCCCGCCGCGCGCAACCGGCGCGAAGCGTTCTTGCCACGCTCATCACGATTCTTTGCATTCAATGAAATACTGGTTTCGGAACTCATAACTTACACTCCGCTCAAAATTTCGAATTCAATCTCAAATCTGACTTTTTAGATAAACAATCTACTGACTGAGGACTCATCGTGGATTGACTTGATGGCCTCCGCCAGCAGCGGCGCAATGCTCAGGTATTGAAACCTGGGTGGTTCGCATCCCTCTCTGGGTGGGATCGAATTTGTCGTCACGATTCGTTCCAGTGATGACTTGCAGATTCGATCAATCGCGTTGCCGGACAGCACCGCGTGTACACAGCTTGTCAAAACTCTTTCCGCGCCTTTCTTCGACAATGCTTCGGCGACTTTGGTCAGCGTCCCCGCCGTATCCACCATATCGTCCACAATCAGGGCGTTTCGTCCTTCGACGTTGCCGACCACGTTCATTACCTCAGCTTCGGAATGTCCGGGCTGAGATTTGTCGCGGCGCTTATCAACGATGGCAAAGTCGGCATTGAGCCGCTTGGCATAAGCCCTGGCACGTTCAGCGCCACCCGGATCGGGTGCGACGACCACCAAATTATCAATCGGATTGTTGGTGAAGTATTCAATCGTCACCGGCGCCGCAAACAGATGATCCACCGGAATATCAAAGAAGCCCTGAATCTGCGGCGCATGCAAGTCAACGGTCAACACCCGTTGTGCACCGGCAGTCGTGATCAAACTAGCCACCAGCTTTGCCGAAATCGGAATCCGCGGCCTGTCTTTCTTATCGCCGCGCGCGTAACCGTAATAAGGAATCACCGCAGTAATGCGATCCGCCGAAGAACGCCGGAAAGCATCAATCATGATCAGTAACTCCATCAGGTGCGAATCTACCGGCGGACAGGTGGATTGCACAATGAAAACATCGCCGCCCCGCACGTTCTCCAAAATCTGGAAGTTAAACTCCCCATCCGGAAAGCGCGTTGTGTTGGCGCGGCCAAGTTCCATTCCCAGGTAATCACAAATTTCCTGAGCTAATGAACGATGGGCATTGCCCGAAAAGATTTGCAGGCTCTTCACGACTCTCTATAAATGGCGATGAGTGCTCAAGAACAGTTGATGAGTAACGCAATCTTTACCCAGTCTTTAATCCTTCGGCACTCATCGCTTTATCTGTGGCTGGGGAGGTAGGATTCGAACCTACGGATGGCGGCTCCAAAGGCCGCTGCCTTACCACTTGGCGACTCCCCAACAAATTGTCATTGCCTTCTTTATCGTGATCAGTGCGCGATTACGCATGAATTGAGTCACGCCGAAAATCCTGGCGGCGAGCATTGTGGATTGCTCAAGCCGACTGATTAAGCTGATTGATTATGCTGATTGATAAAACGCTCGATATTCCTCACGGCTTAATGTGCGCGCGGGCGCGCACCACCAACCGTGCTGACTCAATTCGCGTTGCGCGCTTGTGCGCGCCGCGTCGTTGTCAAAGATCGCAAAAACCGTCGAGCCGCTGCCCGACATCAACACACCGCTTGCGCCCGCCTGCTTCAGCCGCTCTTTAATTTCACCGAGCAGCGGATGACGAGGCAGAACCGGGATTTCCAAGTCATTCTGAAGCCTGATTTGCTTGTCGTGGGTCGTAATGGTTGCGTAAGCTACCTCGAAAGAAGTGGGCATCTTAGGGATGGCTTCCGGGTTTGTCAACCGAACGGGCAAGTTCGTATAAACTTCGCGTGTTGGAATCGCAACGCCTGCATTTACGAGCAATAAATGGTCTTCCTTGATGTCTGCCAACGGATAGACTTCATCACCACGCCCCACGCCCAGACAGGTCCCGCCCAAAAAGAAGAATGGGACGTCCGCTCCAAGTTTTGCGCCCAATGCAAACAGGTCACGCGGCGCAAGCTTTACCCGCCATAACTTTTGCAATGCGATCATTGTCACCGCCGCATTGCTGCTACCACCACCCAACCCAGCAGCCGTCGGGATGCGTTTGTGAATCGTCACACGAACACCTTGTCGAGTACCTGTGAAATCACCAAGCAATCGCGCCGCGCGATGCACCAGATTCGTTTCATCGCACGGCACGTCCGGGTGATCGCAAAAGATTTCGATTCCCCGCCCCCCATCCTGGCTTAATGCTTCAAAGATCAACTCATCCGCCACGCTGACTGTTTGCAGCAACGTACGCAGTTCGTGATACCCATCCGGGCGTTTGCCCAGAATTTCCAGCGTCCAATTGATCTTGGCGAATGATGGTAGGGTGAATTTCATGGCTGCGGAGTGTAAAGAGCCAAAGATGTTGTTTCAAGCTTCATCACTCTTGACATCTCGTGGGTTTGGCTTGAGAGTTCGCCGCAAGCAAAGATCACCTGAGCCGTACAGCCTGAATGTAAAACAAGGAGCGATCATGAATCAGAACCGTCATGCAAATCGGCATAACGGCGATGGCGACACTGTGCCGGATGTTTCTCGCAGAAAGTTCATTACCAAAGCAATGGCAGGCGCTGGCGCTACAGCAGCAGCCATTCTGACCACAGGCGAAGTCGCCGCCGCCGAGAACACGGAAGCCCATTCCATCAGAATTCCCGATGAATTCGCACAAGCGGAAAAAACCTCGCCGGTAAAAGTGAATTTTCCGATGTCAGGCGCACAGGTCTTTGCGCGCCTTTGCAAAGAAGAGGGACTGGCCGCGCTGTTTTCCTGTCCGGGCAACTACCCCGTCGTCAACGCCATCGCGCTCGAAGGCATACCGACTTACTCAGGCCGCCACGAGGGTGCGATGTGCCACGCCGCTGATGGTTTTTGCCGTGTGACCGGCGAAGTCGCCGCTGCTTCAGGCACTGAAGGCCCCGGCTTTACAGATATGATCAACGCCATTGCCACCGCCAACGCCGCGCGTTCGCCCGTGCTGGTGCTGGCCAGCAACATGGCCATCGTCAATGAAGACACCGAAGCGGGCATTCAACTCGGCTATCAGCAGCCGACGACGGAAGGCTTGAAGAAATACGGCAAGCGCTTGATTACAGCCAAACGCATTCACGAATACGGCGGGTATGCCTTCCGGCAATTGCGCTCCGGCGTGCCGCGCCCCGTGCATCTGGATTTCCCCGCCGAGGTCACGCGCGCCAGCTTCAAATCGGCGGCTGATTTGGAGTACTTCCACGACAAGGCGAGATACCGCACCACTGCCAAACCGCATCCCGGCCCCAAAGACTTGAGCGCGGCAATTGACCTGCTCAAACAGGCGCAGCGTCCGATCATCGTTTCCTCGAACGGCGTCTTTTACAGCAAAGCCTGGGACGCGCTGAAAAAGCTGGCTGAAAAGGCGCAGATTCCCGTCGTCGAATCAGGCGCGCAGAAAGGACAATTCTCCGACGACAATCCGCTCTCGGCCAACGCCGCGCCCAGCGCATTGGCCAGCGCCGATGTCGTGATGCTCGTAGGACAATACTGCATGCCAACGGTTGGCGAATTCGCTTTTGGGCCAGACGCGAAATACATCCGCGTTGATCCCTGCCCCGAAGACATCGGGCGCAACCTGCCGATTGATGTCGGCTTGGTCAGTTGCGAAAAGGCCGCGCTCGAAGCCCTGGCCGATGCGATGCCTGCAATGAAGCACGACGCCTGGGTGGCGGAAATCGCGGCCGCACGCAAGAAGTTTGAAGAGGAGAATGACGCTCATTACGCGAAGGGTTTGAGCTACACCGACGCTGTGCATCCTGCAGTAATTGCCAAAGAGCTGGCTGACTTTATGTACAACGGCAAGCTGCCCAAAGAGCAGACGACTTTTGTCGCAGGCGGCTACGGCATTGCCCGCTACGTGCGTCGCCGACTGCGTGGCTATCGTCCGGGCCAGATTCTGAACGGCGCATATCAATACGGCGCGATTGGACCGGATGTCGGTTATGCCTTCGGTGCAGCAGTCGCTGTGCGGCACGGCATCAGCGTGCAGGCACCGTACAAAGGCTCGCCGGTAATTTGCGTGACAGGCGATGCAGGCATCGGCTACACGATCATGGAATTGGAGACCGCCTCAAAGTACCGCCTGCCGATCATCGTCATCGTCTACAACAACAATGCTTGGGGCACATGGTCAGGCAACAGCCGCAGCCCCGTGACCATGAGCCTGCACCTGTTTCAGGAAAATGTGCGCTATGACAAGGTCGCTGAAGGCCTGGGCGCACACGGCGAGTACGTTACGCAGCCGGGCGATTTCAAAGCGGCGCTCGAACGCTGCTATCAAATCGCTGTCAAAGAGAGTCGCCCCTCACTGATCAACTGTCAGGCAAAAAAAGAATTCTGGGTCAAACAGCAATACGAGCCGGGCTTTCTGGGCACGGTCGAACCGGGCTGTATGTCCTACAACCACTGACAAAATGGCAAAAGGTTCGTTGAATGTTGTCAGGGCAAGCCTGCAAAGTTATGCCGACCGTGGCGTGTTTCGCGGCTTCAGTGAAATCAAAAGCGGGCAGTTCAAATTTGTCTGGCTGCTTCATCGTCAGATGGAGTTGACCGTGGATACGGCCAAACACGTGCTGCGTTTCAAACAATTGCTGCCGGGCGTTCCGGCCAGTTCACCGTTGTATGCAGAGTTGAAAAGCTATCTTCAGGAACGCCACGACCGCGCGTTGCCTGATCATCGGCGAGTGGATCGCAAGCGGGCAGAAGTTTCCTGCTCGAATCGGGCAGGCGTTGTTTCGATCTCGCTGACGGTGAAAAACAAGCAGTATGCGTACGGGGTAAACAAGATCGTCAATTTGGTGCACGAATTGTTCGTGCATCTGCGCGACGCGCATCCCGATTACCTGGTGGAGAATTTTGATGCACCTCAGGAGTAACAACATTGCGGCGCGCCGTTGGTTTGCGTTGTTCTTTATCGTAGCCGCCACATGGATGATGGTTCAGGCGCAGGAACCGCGCCGCAATCCGGAAGCGCAAAAGCTCAAAAATCCTGAGGCGAAGACGGCAGAATCGATTGAAGCGGGAAAGGTAATCTACAAACGTCACTGCGCTTCGTGTCACGGCCCGAATGGCAAAGGTGATGGCGGGATGGCGTTGTCTGGTGGCACGCCTTCTGACCTGACCGACGACACCTGGGATTATGGTTCGACCGACGGCGAAATCTTCGTCGCCATCCGTGACGGCGTGTCGAGCGATATGCTGGCGTACAAAGACAAGCTCAACGAAAAGCAAATCTGGCAGATCGTCAACTTCATCCGCAGCATCGGGCCGAAACCGGCGAAAGAAAGCAAATGAAAACTTGATGACGGTTGGCTGTTTATTCGGGCTGGCTCTTTTTGACGGCTCTTTGAAGATCGGAATACGACGGCAGTTGTTGACGGCAATGCTGAATGGCCGCGATGTAGATCAAGCTTTGGCCGGCGTCGTAACGATAGACGACTCGGTAATTGCTTTTGACGATCAACTGGCGATAGTTGAAGGCGGTCTGGTAATGCTCGCTCATCGAAACGCCCATCTCCGGAAAAGCGCCCAGCACATCAACGCGCCGGACGATTTCAAAGGCGAGCGCATCGGAAAGAGCTTCGAGCGTCTCGAACGCCTGGGTTGTCCATTCGATGTCAATCATTGTGGGGTTTACCTGGCTCGCTTCCTTCCGGCTTGTCCTTTCGTGCCGGACGCCTTTTCCATTCGCTGCGCGATTCTTGCTTTGACTTTCCGGTGCGCAACGGTTTGTCCTGCGGCAATCTGCGCTTCGGCGACCACAAGCATGTCACGCAGTTCAAGCTCATCAAGGCGGGCGAGGTCTTCTTCCATTTGATGATAACGCGCCACTGGCATCAACACTGCGGCGGCGCGCCCGCGCTGGGTAATAATGACTGGCTCAGGCGTTTCGTCAAAACTGCTGACGATCTGACCGGCCTGCCGTTGAAGGTCGGTAATCGGAATGATTTTCTTCATTTGAATATGCTCCTAAGCATGCAATTTATGATGCAGTTGCTAATGCATTTAACCATAGGCTTGTTTGTGATACCAGTTATAAAACAGAACCTGAGGGTCATTGGAATAGTGGTTGTCGGGCTACTAATTTCCGGCCTCATCTTCTCTTCGGGATCATCTTCTATCGCTCGACAAAACTCCCTTACCTCTCCCGAAGGCGAGGCTTTGTACAAGCAACGATGCGCTGTTTGTCACGACAATTCGCAGGATCGCATTCCGCCGCTCTTCCTGATCCGCAGGCGTTCTGCCGAAGATGTGATCCAGACGCTAACTTCGGGCCCGATGAAGCAACAAGCATCGGGCCTCGGTGCCGACCAGATTCGCGCGCTGGCGATTCATCTGACCGGAAAACAGCCCGGCGCACCGATTGAGACCAATCTGAATGCGAACCTTTGCAAAGCGCCGCCTGCCTCCATCAACTTGAAAGCCCCGCAGTGGAACGGCTGGGGGCGCGACTTGGACAATTCGCGCTATCAACCGACGCCCGGCATCAAGCCTGAAGACGTGCCGAAGCTCAAAGTGAAATGGGCCTTTGCACATCCGGGCACGATGGCCACTGGACAGCCGACCGTCATCGGCGACCAAATGTTTTTGACGACCGAGGTCGGAATTATCTATAGCCTGAATGCCCGGACGGGCTGCACCTATTGGACGATGAACGCGGGCGCGGCAGTGCGCGCAGCAATAAGCATTGGCAGCGTCGGGACACTTTCTGCCGGAAATGCCGCTGGATCAAAAGCAAAGTTCGCGCTCTATTTCGGCGATGAGAAATCGAACGTGCAGGCGCTGGATGCCGAGACTGGCAAGCTACTGTGGAGGACGAAGATTGAAGACCATTTTCTCGCGCGCATCACAGGCTCTCCGATTCTCCATCAAAACCGAATCTACGTTCCAGTCTCTTCGTTTGAAGAGACTGCAGGACGCGATAATAAGTATGAATGCTGCACCTTTCGTGGCAGCATCGTCGCGCTGGATGCTGTCACAGGCAAAGTTCTCTGGAAAAGCTTCACGATTCAAGACTCGCCGAAGCCGTTCAAAAAGAATTCTACGGGGACGCAGATGTATGGCCCTGCCGGTGGCGCGATCTGGTCAGCGCCGACTCTGGATGTGAAGCGCGGGGCGATCTACGTTGGCACCGGCAATTCCTACACCGATATTGAAACCGGCCACGCTGACGCGATCATGGCCTTCGATCTGGCAACGGGCAAAGTCAGGTGGACGAATCAAGCCACAACCAAAGACAACTTTTTGGTCGGCTGTAGTCAGCCGGGCGTGGGCAATTGCCCCGATCAAGGGGGGCCGGATCACGACTTTGGCAGTTCGCCGGTTTTGCGCACCTTGCCGAACGGCAAGCAGGTGATTCTGGGAGGCCAGAAATCGGGCGTGATGTGGGCGTTCGATCCGGACAATAACGGCAAGGCGCTGTGGCAAGTCAAAATTGGAAGCGGTGGCGCGCTGGGCGGGATCGAATGGGGCTTTGCTGCCGATACAGAGAATGTTTATGTTCCAATGGCAGACGTCAGCGGCGCGGCGCGCAAACCCGGCATCACCGCACTGAAGATCGCCACCGGAGAACAACTCTGGACTGTGCCCGCGCCCAAAGTCCCATGCAGTTGGGGAACAGTACGCTGTATCAATTCTCAATCGGCAGCGGCGACCGTCATTCCCGGAGTCGTCTTTTCGGGTACAGCGGATGGCCACCTCCGCGGTTATTCGACCAAAGATGGCACGATCCTCTGGGACTTCGACACGTCGGCAATCACCTATGACGCCGTGAACGGAATGAAGGCGAAAGGCGGTACGCTGGATGGCGGCGGCCCGATCGTTGTCAATGGCGTGCTGTACACGAACTCCGGCTACGGCCGAATCGTCGGCCAGCCTGGCAATCTGCTGCTGGCCTTCACAGTGGATGGCAAATAATTTGAAGAACGTGCATAAATCCTGGGAGCGCAGTCCTTCCAGGCTGCGGGGCTTGGCTGGCGCGTCCTTTTCTTTTCCGAGTAGTTTTTCCTTACCAGGCAAGCAGCCTGGAAGGACTGCGCTCCCAGGTCTTGGGAATTCAATTAGTTCAGGAGGAACAGTCCATGAAACGCATCATCAGTTTCGGTTTTCTCATCAGCCTGGTCGTGGCGATGATTGTCCTTTGGCCACACGCTGGCGCGACTGGAAAAACGGTATCCGTGACGTTTACCAAAGACGTCGCGCCGATCATTCAAAAAAACTGCGCGGTCTGTCACCGCCCCGGCGAAGTCGCGCCGATGGCCTTCACGAACTACAAGGAGGTTCGCCCCTGGGCGCGCTCCATTCGCGAAAAGGTCATCACGCGCGAGATGCCACCGTGGTTCGCTGATCCGAAACACGGCGAATTCACCAACGATTGCCGCCTGTCGCAAAAAGAGATTGACACCATCGCGGCCTGGGTCGAAGGCGGCGCGCCGGAAGGCGATCCAAAAGAGATGCCTGTTAATCCAAAATTCACTGAAGGCTGGCAGATCAGCAAACCGGACGCGGTGCTTTCAATGACGGAAGAGTTCAACATTCCGGCTGAGGGCGTCATCCCCTACAAATATTTTTCGGTGCCAACGAACTTCACCGAAGACAAGTATGTTCAGTTCGCCGAGATTCGCGCGGGCGACCGGGCGCACTTGCACCACGTTATCGTCAGCGTGCGCTATCCGGGCAATGGAACATTACCTGCGGCGGGCGAGATCAAGCCTGAATCGCTAGCCTCAGCGCGCCAACAGCAAAGCGCCGAAGATTCCGACGGGCGGCTGGTGGGATGGGCACCCGGCGAAGCGCCGCTGATTCTGCACGCGGGCCAAGCCAAGCTGATTAAGAAAGGCTCCGTGTTGATTTTCCAGGTGCACTACACAACCAACGGCGTCACGGGCAAAGACCGCACCAGCGTCGGCGTGGTCTTCTCCAAAGTGCCGGTTGAAAAGCGCGTCATCACGGCGGGCGCTGTTGGTCGCAATCTGGTGATTCCGCCGGGCGATCCTAACTACGAATCCACCGCCGTCTTCCCCTTCAAGGAAGACAGCCACATTGACAGCCTGCATCCGCACATGCACGTTCGCGGCAAAGACTTTTTGTACCGCCTGGTATACGCGGACGGCACATCGAAGATTCTGCTTTCCGTGCCGCGTTATGACTTTGCGTGGCAGTTGACCTACTTTTTGAAAGAGCCTGTGGCCGCGCCGAAAGGCAGCCGGTTGGAAGTCGTCGCGCATCACGACAACTCCGCCAAAAACAAATTCAACCCAGACCCAACTGCGACAGTGCACTGGGGGGATCAGACCTGGGATGAAATGATGATTGGCTATCTGGACTACACCGTTGATAAACAGGATTTGCGACGGGCTTCTTCGCAAGCCGCCAGCAATAGTGGGCAATAATTGAAATTCGGTTGTTCGACAAGCTGCCAGCTTGTCGAGGGCGTGGCTATCAAACCAACCGTTTGCCAGCCGAGACTCCGACAAGCTGGTAGCTCGTCGAACAGCCCCCAGAGGAGGAAGATTATGAAACGCCTGTCCATCATACTGACCGGGCTGCTCGTGGCACTGGTGGCTGTAGCGGCAGTGACCGTCAATAACAACGAAGCTGCCAGCATCACTTTCAGCAAAGACGTTGCGCCGATCATCTTCAACAAATGCGCCAACTGCCACCGCCCTGGCGAAGTCGCGCCGATGTCGCTGACTTCGTACGCCGAAGTCCGTCCGTGGAGCAAAGCCATTCGCGAAGAAGTCGCCCAGCGCACGATGCCACCGTGGTTCGCCGACCCACAAACCACTACGCTGCATTTCGCCAATGACCGGCGGCTTTCGCAAAAAGAGATTGATACCGTTCTGGCCTGGGTTGACGCAGGTGCGCCAAAAGGCGACGACAAAGACCTGCCGCCAATGCCCAAGTACGCGCCCGGCTGGACGTTTGGCGAACCGGATGTGGTGATCGAAATGCCGATTGATTTTGAAGTTCCGGCGGAAGGCGAATTGCCGATGCAGAACTTTTACGTGCCCGTTCCATTCAACGAAGAGCGTTGGGTGGAAAAGGTCGAACTGCGTCCGGGCAATGCGGCGGTTGTGCATCATTCGATTGCCAACGTCGTCAGCCTGCCCAAAGGAACCAAGATCGTGAACGGCAAAGCCGTCAGCGATAGCTCGCCAGCGAATCTCAACAGCCAGTCTGCTCGTGACACCGGTGGTTTGAGCGAAGGCGGATCACCACGCGAAGTCGCGCTGAGCCAGGATGCCTTCACGCGCTCTGGCGCATTCAAACTGGTCGGCCAAGCGCCCGGCAAAGGCTTTGAAAAACATTATCCCGGCACCGCCAAACGCATCCTGCCGGGCATGTTCATTCAGTTCAACATGCATTATCAGCCCAGCGGACGGCCTGAAAAAGACCGCTCACGCCTGGGCCTGTGGTTCGCCAAAAAACCAGTCAGCTACGAAGTGATGACCAAAGGCGTCACCGACAATGTCTTCATCGAAGGCAAAGAATTGGCTGAAACCCGCACGGTCAACGGCAAGGAAGTCAAAGTGCGAGGCCGCCTGCCCAACATCCCGCCCAACGCAGCGAATTGGGAGATCAGCGCCGAAACGCCCATCAAGGAAGCCATCACGCTATACGCCTTTGCGCCGCATATGCATCTGCGCGGCAAAGACATCAAATACACGCTGGTCTGGCCTGATGGTCGCCAGCAAGTGCTGCTCTACGTGCCGAAGTTCGATTTCAACTGGCAGCTTCATTACGAACTGGATCGGCCAATGAAGATTCCCGCAGGCAGCAAGATGCTGGCGCTTGCTCATTACGACAATTCGATCAACAACCGCTACAACCCCGCGCCGAACAAAGAGGTCTTCTGGAGCGAACAGAGTTGGGACGAGATGTTTATCCCCTGGTTCGAATACACCGTGGACAGCAAAGACCTGACCAAAATGCAAAGCGCGAACAAACAATGACGGTCGATAGTGCTTAGTGAACGACAGTTGAGCTTGCGCTAGCCAGGTGAAGATGGAAGAAAAGGATCCAGAGCGATATGGATCCGTGATTTGTGAAAGGACACTCTTAATGGGAAGTTCCCAAATAACTAATAATGACAAGATACTTACTAAGATCGCTCAGCTTTCCGACGAGGTCAAATCACTCAAGTCCTTAGTGCAGGAACTTGAAAAAGGCTTGGATACAGCCTATGAAGAAATTGATACCTTGCGTTCGGACCTTGCCGAACGAAAAAATCGGAAAAGGTGGCTAACGGCATCGAAAGTTATCGTAATTCTGTATTTACTTGGGATCATTCTTGGAATACTGGCCTTGGCCACTGGCTTTATCAAGCTCAAATAATATGGGACAGATGAATGATGAATCGACAAAGGGAATCGAATCAGCTTGATTTTACAATCAAGAACATTATGCTCGCTTGCTTTGGCATTAGCACATTGTGGGACGGGATAACCACAGCGCTCGGCATCGCGGCAATAATTGATGCAAAGGATATTTTCGGCTATGCATTGTGCTTTGTTGGCGGCGTGGTGATTCTAGGATTCGGGATCGGCACGCAAGTGATCTTCGTGAAAAACGATATACCGCATAAGATCATGAGGGGGTTGTGGGTACTAGCAGTTGCCTTTGACGCCTATACGTCTTTCATGGGAAACGCACAATACATTGTCCTTCGGAAGCAGTTGGCCGGACTGTTTGATGTTGTAGGATCTCTTACCTTGGGGCAGATAATCATAACTGTAGGGCTTACCATCCTCGTTACAGCTTCGCCTATTATGATTTCCTACTTGTTGGAGAAAGACGAGAAAGCCGAATCCGGTCTTCCAGCACCACCTTAACAGCGAATGACTATTAACCGTCGACTACCAGCAACTAACAACTCAACGCTGTTACTGACAACTAACCATTGACGAAATGACAAGCATCCTGATTTTCGCGCTACTGCTGTTTCAGCCACTGTTTCAGCAGCCCACCCAACAACCGTCACGGCCCACAGAGCCGAGCGATCCGATGCCGCCGCCGAATATGGATTACTTCCTCGGCACGTGGGCGTTCGATTGGAATGTGCCTGAATCGCCGCTTGGCCCGGCGGGCAAGATCAAAGGCAAAGAGACGTACAAGAAACTCAACGCCGCGACCCCAACTACTTATGAAAGCGAGATCGAAGGGGATAGTCCGGCTGGAATAATCAAAGGCCGCGCAACAACCACGTACAACGAGAAAGAGAAACAAGTCACGCGCACTGAAACCGGGCTGTTCGGCAACTTGGCGATGAAGAAGATTGGCCCGATTGGCGGCGACCTAGGCGGCTATTACACGATCTTCTGGGAGACCGAGCCGATCAAGAAAGACGGCAAGACAGTAAAATTGAAAGGCAAAACAATGATGCTCTCTCCGGCCAATTACCGCGTGCAAGTACAGATTTCGGTGGATGGCGGGCCGTATACCAACTTCGGCAATCCATGGTTCCGCAAAAACTGACGGCAAAGCTCCTCAGAAAATCCTGGGTACGCGCGCGGCCGCCCGGGCCAATCTAGCCAGAAGGAAGCACGCGGGGACGCGCGCGTACCCAGCAGGAAAACAAACTCAATTGAAAAACGCAGATTCCAGCAACGTATCCATCCGCAGAGTGGCGTTTGCCAGCCTGATCGGCACAACCATTGAATGGTACGACTTCTTTCTATACGGCACGGCCAGCGCACTGATTTTCGGCAAGCTGTTCTTTCCGAATTATGACCCGCTGACAGGCACGCTGGCTTCGTTCGGCACCTACGCGGTGGGTTTTGCAGCACGACCGATTGGTGGCATTGTTTGCGGCCATTTCGGCGACAGAATCGGGCGAAAGTCCATGCTGATTCTGACGTTGCTGATTATGGGCATCGCCACTTTTTTGATTGGGCTGCTACCGACCTACCAAAGCATTGGCATCTGGGCACCGATCCTGTTGGTGTTGCTGCGCGTCGCACAGGGCTTCGGCGTTGGCGGCGAATGGGGCGGAGCCGTGCTGATGGCGGTTGAACACGCCCCCAAAGGCAAACGCGGCTTTTACGGAAGCTGGCCGCAAGTCGGCGTTCCCGCCGGACTGTTACTTTCAACGCTTGTCTTCAGACAGGTCTCAAAACTGCCGGAAGCGATTCTGCTGTCGTGGGGATGGCGAGTCGCGTTTCTGTTGAGCATCCTGCTGGTCGGCGTGGGGCTTTACATCCGGTTGGCGGTGGTCGAACCACCCGAGTTCGCTGAGATCAAACAAACTCAAACAACATCCAGAATGCCAATCCTGGATGCCATTCGCCAGCATCCGAAAAATGTCTTCGTGGCAATGGGAGCCAGGCTGGCGGAAAACGGTGCGTTCTACCTTTACACCGTTTTCATCCTAACGTTCGCCACGCTACCACGAATTGGCTTTTCCAGCTCAACCGTTCTCGCCGCCATTTCACTGGCGGCAATCATTGAGATCTTCGCGATTCCCACCTACGGATGGTTGTCGGATCGTTTCGGGCGAAGACCCGTCTATCTGTTTGGCGCAATTTTCACTGGCCTGTTTGCCTTCCCATTTTTCTGGCTGATTGAAACCTCAAACAGTGCCCTGATGATGTTGGCGGTCGTCTGCGCGCTTGTTCTGGGTCACGCGGCGATGTACGGGCCACAGGCGAGTTTCTTTTCGGAACTGTTTGGCACGAGGGTTCGATACAGCGGCGCATCGCTCGGCTATCAACTTGCTTCAGTTCTTGCGGGAGGGCTATCGCCGCTGATTGCCACAGGCTTGCTGCGGCGCACGGGAAGTTCATGGCCGATTGCATTGTTTATCGTAGGAATGGCAGCGGTGACGACGGTTTCTGTTTTTCTGGCGACTGAGACCGCGCATCAAGATATGGGCGAGACTGAAAAGTCTCTCGGCGGTTAGATGACAATCCGCTCCCTATTTCATTTCGACCAATTCAATCGCAATTGTGTCTGGTCCTTCGATCATCGCCGCGCGCACCTGACTGTTGCCGAACCGATGCGGTTCTTCCAAAACCTTCACGCCTGCTTTTCGCAATCGCTCCAACGCAACACTGACATCCGGAACACGAAAGGCGACGTGATCCACGACGTGGCCGCGCGGGCTGATTAACTTCGCTGGCCGTTGTTGCGGATAAATAATCAAACTGATTTCGCCGAAGCGTACCGTTGCCGCAGGTGAGCGAATCACGCCAAGCGGTTCGCTGGGCGCGGCAAACGGAACTTCGCAAGGGCCTGTGCCTTGCGCACGACTGACCGCGCCGAGGTGTTTGACGTACCAGTCCGCCGCGCAAAGCGGCGCATCGCTGTACAAATGAACGTGCAGGAAAGCGCGAGTGTTCGACGTGTTGATTTCAACCAGTGCGCCATCCGGCGCTTTCATATACGCGAACTGTAAGCCTGATCTAAGCTTTGTGATCGGCGTTTGAAAGCTGACGCCGTTGGCCAAGTGTTTTTGATAATCCGCCTCCATCGCCGTGCTACCCCAGCCGAAATGCCAGATGGCGCTGTCGGGCGCGACGGGCGGAGCCGCCTTCACTTTGTTGAAAAGCAGATACATCTTCTCGCTCTGAATCGCGTCAAAGCCTACCACCGCAGCCTTCTTCGTCACATCGAAGGTTTTGGCGTAGAAGTTCATCGCTGTCGCCGGATCAATGGAATTCAAGTGGACGTGATGAAAGGTAGCTGAGACGTAAGCTTCTTGAGCTGTCTGCGTTTCGGTTTCAGCCCACGGGAGTAACACGTGCGACGAACCATCAACCGAGATTACATGCCAACTCAACGCAGCGATGCCTATCGTGGACAACGCAACTAACGTGATGAGCATTGCTGCGTGACGCTTTCCCGACTGCTTGTCTACCCTGGATGGAAATGTAAGTTTCATTGCTTCTGAGTCAGTTCAGAACCTTATCCCGCATCCGCCACAGGCTCGCCGCCGTGAACGGTTCGCCGTCGAAGACAATCTGCTTCACGGCCTTGCCCTGTTTCTTCAGATACTCGGTCACATTCATCCAGCGAATCGTGCCATCCGATGTGCGAACGACTAGCATCACCGGATATTCCTGCGCCGTCCAATACTCGGCGTGGCGCGGTTTCTTGATCTTGAAGACCTCGCGCCCATCCTTGCGCGTTTCCAGATACGAATCGCCTGATTTCAACTGCAAGTAGACGCGCCGCCCGCTCGCCTGTCCGTTGTTGTCTTTGAATTCGATTTCGCCGTCAATGCCCCAATCGGAATTCGCTACGGGGCGGAAGATTTGTCCGGCTTCGCCCGCGATGGCAAAGGCGTGGCCGACCAAAATCAATTCGCGGCTCTCGTTGTCAATGCCGCGCCGCGCCTGTTCGTCCATCTCGCGGACTTTCGCTTGCGTCTCTTCTGAGGCGAACTTCTCTTCGATCAAATCCCACAGCACCACGCGTTTTCGCGTGACGCAGAGGATGTGTTTCATTCCCCAGCTCAGCCGTTTCTGCACCGCCTGCCGGTCTTCAATGGCCGACTGGCAGTGCCCGCAAACGTAGTGGCGTTCGCGCTTCACCTCCTGGTCTTTCGTCTTCAAGTGTTCGTGGACGTAGCGGATGAAGGCCGCTTTGGTCTCGACCGGGATGTCCGGCTCGGAGTAGACCGTGATCTCGGCAGCGCCTTCCGGCTTGCGCGTCATTTTCAACGCGACGCGCGGCCCACCGTATCTCATTTATCTTTCTTTGGATGACTCAAAAGACTTGGTAAGGCTGAGATCGGCCCTTTCAATAGGGGCCTGGGTAGTAGATTCGGCAAGCTTATTCGCGGGTTAGGACCAACAGTATTAGCTTTAGGGTTATTGATAAAATCCCATGCCATTTGAGGTAGAAAACCATTGTTATTAGCTGGAACGATTTCAGTAATGAAAAATAACATCCCAGGAATATTTGTACGGATCAAGTCGGAAATCACGTGTGCGTTACTGTTTGAAACGATGAACACAGAAGGTGGAAGATAGAACCAATTCAGTATTTCAGGCTGAGAGTTGAGAAAATCGAGGAGCGTCTGATCAACGCCAATAGTATCGTTAATTGTGAGTAAAAAGACTTTCATTGATTTTCCTCTGCTTCACTTTCGATCAATCGAGGTGAGACTGGATTGGCAATCGCGTGAATGGTTCGAGGATTTATGATTATCCTTTCACCGGATGCCTGCGCAATCTGAAGTAGCTGGTGCTTTAGCTGGTATTCTTCTGACTGTAGCTTCTCAGTCTTATAAATGGCAAAATAGATTGACAATCCAACAGCATTAAGCAGCGGCACGATCCCCGCAATAATAAGGAGGTACTTCAAGAACGGATCATCTCTGAAATAGTAAGCAGCACAGAAGCAAATTGGCATTGCCACGAGGCAGAGCCAAAGCGCTGGATTTAAGGCAGAACTCTTGACCTGAATTTTTCCAACCGTGTTTTGGGCTAATTGTGCGAATCTATCAAAGATTTCGTCAGGCATTCTTTAGCGACTCCTTACACTAACCAGGTTCCTTAAGTACTCTTCAAAGTTGAGCGCCAGTTTACTGTCCTTTCGATCTAATACCAAGATATGAGTAATTGCTTGAATTGCTTACTGTGGTTCTCCGTCAATCCAAGTAGACGAATTGTTGCAACGTCTCTTTGATCTTTGCGTCGTCCAGCCGCACGGGGATGAATCGGCGTTGCTGATTGATCGGGTCGCGAAACATTACCGCGTGGCGCTCAAACGTCACCCATTCAGATACGGAGGCGTGCGCCGACATCACCATCACCAGCGTCCGCGACTGGATCAAGCCTTCTTCGATCTTGAGCGGGATCGAATCGCCTGGCTTGATCTCCCATTCGTCTAGCCAGACGCGCAGGCCATCTTTGTGCAACCGCTCGGCCAATTCGCGCACAGCGGGTTTGTCTTTGGCGCTGTGGCTGATGAAGACGTCGTATTTGAATTGTTCTTCCATCGGGGGAACCCTCCGCGCGTGGCGTTAAGTCTGTTCCTGGTAAGGACTGAGATAAAGCGCCGCGTCGTAATCCACAATGCCCAAACGAACTTTCTGTAACCAGCCTTCCCGGCCCAGCAAATTGCGCCGCAGATTGGGCAGGGCGGAAAAGTAGACCACCGAATCGAAATCCAATCCCAGCGTATGCAGTGTGACTGAGTGGCCGTAAGAGAGCAGCGTTCCGGTCATCGTATCAAGCTTACACGGATAGCCGCTTTCGATGTCAAGCCCAAATTCCTCTTCAAGCTCACGCTTGAAGAGGCAGACTTGCGCTCCCGGATCAACCTTGGCCGTACAAACGCGGGACTCTTCTCCCACGCTCAAGACGGCCTCAATCGTGATTCCGTCTTGCAATGAGTCGTAGGTCTCGCGGGTGTTAAAGGTCAGTTGGTGCGACATCTTCAAAAAATGAATGGGAGAGCATCGCTCGGTTCGACTAATTCCAGCAGGGCGTCAGGATGCCCGGCAGCTTTGGCGGCGGCGTAAACGGCTTTGAGGTCCGGGCCGTGACTGATAAGTTGGCTATACTTGAGCGCCACCCATTGCCCGGCATATTCGTCGCAATGCTCTTTCAACCACTGCCGATCCGCCGTGAAATCACGCAGGCTGGCCGCGCGCGCCATTTCGCGGACGGCGTCCTGCGCGCGCGCTTCTTCCCGTGCCGGTGCGCGGGTTGCTCCGTTCTGCCGCTCCGTTGCAGCAGGCGCGTTGAGAACCTCTCGCAACCGCTCCACATATTCCGGCGGCAACGCTTGTACTTCTTTCAAGACTCGCTCAAAACTGCTTTGTGACATTGCTCGCTTCTTCCTTGCTTACGAAATCCTGTGCGAATCTTAGCATCCCTCACAAAAAATCGCAGTGCCCCATGCCGTGAATCAGACCCGCAGGGCGGTCCCGGCGCAACCGCTCGGCTAACTCGCGCACGGCGGGTTTGTCTTTGGCGCTGTGGCTGATGAAGACGTCGTATTGGAATTGCCGATTCATAGCCTTATGCAAGCTAATTGGTGGTGAATGTTGCGCGGCTGGCCGAGGAAGCTATTCAGTCTCTTCATCATCACCTTGCTCGGCTTCATCGTCATCCGGCTGCAAGGGTTTTCTAGCCGAGTGGCGCACGTGCAGAATCCGCACGGTGTTGCTTTGAACACTAAACAGGATGCGATACTTGCCGTATAAAAGTTGCCGGAGTTCTTCTTGAAACTTATCACTCTCAGGCGCGCGGGCACATCGCTGAGGAGAGAAAGAGAGCGATTTGAAAGCGGCCATCAACCCGTCGTACCAACGCCACGCGACTTCCGGCGAATCCTCGTGGATCCAAAAGTAAATCTCTCCGGCTTCGGCCAGCGCGTTATCGGTGACTTCGATTCGATAGTTCATCGCTTGCGGGGGATGTCAAACTTCTTTTCCATCTTCTCGGCGAAGTCCTCCAGCGACATCATGCGGCCCTGCTTCACATCCTCCAACCCGCGCCGGATGCCTTCAATCGCCTCGGCACGGTCGAGCGCTTCCAGGATTTGCTGGAACAAGGCCACGTCGAGCGCGACTACTTCGGCCTTGCCGTTGAAGGTCAACACCAGCGGGTGGCGTTCCTTCTTCATCCGGCTGATGTGCCGTTTCGCGTTCCGCTGAAAATCGCTGAGCGAGTAGACTTCGTCGAGATCAAGCGTCAACATATTAACCATCCTTGCTGTAAAAAATTGCGGTGAACCCAATAGTGTCAGAACAGGCAACCGTGAGCAAGGATTCCACTGCGGACTCTTTACGAGATAAAGGCCGGGACGTAGCTTCGGGAATCGTTCCTCAAGGTAGGAGTCGCGTTCATCATCCGGCATAGCTTAGAGGTACCCTTTCTCTCCGCCCCATTTCAACCAGGCTATTCTAGCGCCCTCAACTGAGTCTTCCGTCCGCGCGGGATCAGCGCCGGTAATTGCGTGCAACGCCCAAAACCAATGGTCGGGAGCCTGCTCAAGCTCGCGAAGCAAATAGGGCACGACCGCCGGCCCCAGCCCGATGATGCGTTGGTAGGCCGGGTGCATGCAGGCTTGCTTGATGGATGAAACGTGTTCCGTCTCGCGCAGCCATTGATCGGCTAGGCGGCGGAAGCTGCCTTCATCGTCCTGCGTTCCCTTTCCGGCAAATTCAGCTTCGATCTGTCGCAACTCACGTTGAATGTCCGGGTCGGCGGCCAGCGCGGCTAACTGCTCTTCACTGTGTGGCGGCTGGTCAGCGCGTCCGAGTAAGTCGGCCACGCGTTTGATGATCTGCAATTGCTCACTGGCCGGAAGCTGCCGCACCTGACTCATGACCATATCGAGTTGATTAGCTGCCATCATTTCACCTCCTTATCGGCGACGAGCAAATTATACGTAACTTTGGCCTTCAGATATTTTTCAGCGCATTGTTGGCAGTGGTAGCAAGCGGCATCTTACCTCAGGTCTTTCAGCTTCACCTTCAATCGTGCGATCTCATCGGCTTCGATGGAATGTTCGAGCGCCTTCTCCCATTGGCGTTTGGCTTCGGCTACGCGGCCTTGCTTCTGCAGCACGTCGCCCAGATGTTCATGAGCCATTACGCTGCGGCGGGAATAGACGACGGCTTTTTCCAAGCTTTCGCGCGCTTTGTCCAGATTGCCGAGCTTGTAGTGTGCCCAGCCCAGGCTGTCCAGAAAGCTGCCATTGACCGGGTCAATGGCAACGGCTTGTTCGATCAGCTTCAGCGCCTCCTGCGAATGCGCGGTGCGTTCCAGCAGGTAGTAGCCCAGATTATTCAGTGCCGTGGCGTTGTCCGGTTGAGTCCGCAGTAAGTCGCGCAAGCCTTTTTCCGCCGCTTCGTTCTTGCCTAGTTTTTCGAGCACGGAACTGAGTTGAATCTGCGCTTCGACATCATCGGGGTTCAGCCTGACGGCTTTGCGGGCGGCGTCCTCGGCATCTTTTAGTTTGTTGTTTTGCAGATGAACGCTGCTCATCAACAAGTAGACTCCAGCGTCCTCAGTTCCATCGTCCGGGCGGCCTTTGATCAATGTCGTCAGCAGGTCAATGCTTTCACTGTAACGCCCCATCTCGCTCAGCGTGATGGCTTCGGTCAGCTTCAACGAACGGTCATCGGGAAAGCGGCGGACGGCGGCGTGAATGATTTCCAGGGCTTCGCGGCGCTTGCCGTCTTCGCGCAGGCCTTCGATGGTGATCAGTTCAACCAGCGGATTGTGTTCGTCAATCAGACGGCGAGTGCGCGCCAGCAATGTTTGCAGCTTTGTTTGGCTGCTCGTGCGGCGGAAGATGATGGCCAGGCGATTGACGACTTCGCCGAACAGCGGCGTGTTGGCGGGGGTCAGCGCATCTTTGCCGGTGAAATGTTCGAAGGCTTGTTCGTATTGCGCAATGGCATCGTCGTTGCGGCCCATCTCTTCATACGTCTGCGCCAGTTCCAAAACCAAATCCGTCCGTGTCCCGGCTTCGACTTTGGCCAGGCCAGTCTTCAATGTTTCCGCAGCGGCGGCGCGTTGTCCGGCACGACGCTGTGCCATTGCCAGCAAGCCGACCGCGCTGGCATTGGCCGGGTCCAGCTTGACGTATTCACGCAATCGTTCGACCGCTTCGGCGTACCGGCGAGCGCGAATCAAGGCCGAGCCATAGCCGATCATCAAAGCCGGACTGTTGGCGGTCTTGGCCAATTGATTGTACGTCCGCATTTCTTCGTCGCTGGTTCCGGCAACGCGCAGGATGCTGATCAGGTTGCGCGCGTAATCGTTAACTTCGGGATTTGATTCGTAGGCCTTGCGCGCGGCATCAATGGCTTCGCGGTTTTTGCTCCTGCTCAGATAAATTTGTGAAAGCTGGTAGTAGGCGCGATCCGGCACAAGTTCGGCATTCATTACCTGCTGGTAAAAAAATTGTTCGGATGGAACGGGAGCGTTGGCCCATTTTTCCAGCGCGGCAATCTGTTTCTCCGTGCTGTTTTTCATCGAATACAGATCGGAAAGAAATGCCCAGGCTTCGGCCTGCTGCGGGTCGAGTTCAGTCACTGTTTCGTATTCGCGAATGGCGCGATCCAGATAAGCCGAACGCGGATTGTTCTCGGTTCGCGCGGTATGTACGTACAGCCGCGCTAGCAGCAAATGTCCGCCAATGCTTTTCGGTTCCAGCCGCACAGCCTCCTGCCCTTCGCGTTCCGCCAGCAAACGCTCTCCTTTGAAAAACAAATAAATCTCGCCCAGATCAACGTGCGGTTCGGAGGCGGTCGGGTCTAATTGAATCGTATCTTTATATGCTTTGATCGCTTCATTGACCGGTTGCAGGCTCTGGGTGCGCTGGCCATCGCCTTTCAACCGCTGAGCCTCGATGAAGCGCAGATAGGCCTGCTGGCGGCGTTTCGATTCGGCGGCTTTGTCGGCAGTCTTGTCTGTTGTCGCAGGCGGCGTGCCGGGGCTGGTCAAGCTCTTGCCGGTGGGCTGCTGTGCGAGCGTCTTGACAGGGGTCATTCCTACCATCAGGCCCACCACCAGGCCCCACGCAACGGCCGGGTTCAACATCATTGCCGCCTTTATTCTCTCGGTCATTTACAACTGCTCCTTGCGCCGCACGATGCGGATTGAAAATCTCATTCCAGCGGTTGGGGAATTTTCCTAGTGGTCAGTTTCGGAAGTCCTGCTCCCATTTCCAGGCTTATTTTCCTTTCCCACATTTTCCTGTCTGAGCAGTGGCCAGCGGACAGGAAAATGTGGGAAGGGAAAATAAGAACAGGGAGGCGAAACTTCTGAAGTCTTCCACTAGATCGTTTTGGCAGCCTGAGAAGGGCCACTATGAGTTTTAACGGTTTCGGCAACTGCGCGCGCCCATTCGCCACGGCGGGGAAAGCTATAAGCAAGCAGAAAGAGGCTGATGACGCCCAAACGCCAACTGTATTGGTACTCTGCGGTCAGCAGGTACAACACCAAGCCAACAATCGCCGCCGCTTCAGCCAGCGCGCAGCAAATGATGGTCATCGCTTGCAGCGTATTCAGCACCGCCAGTACGCCGCGCGCAGCCGCAGGCCCCATTACCAGCTTTGACAGCATAATCCGCCGCAGGACGACGACCGAAATGCCAATCGCAATCGCCGCGGAATAGACTGGCCGCATCCAGGCTTCGCTGCCCGGCGTTTCTGCCGGCCGGACGAATTTTGCGATCAACAGGCAAACCAACACGCCGATGCCGAAGGCCATGATCACCAGCATTGTCACCTGATAGCGGTGGTCCAGGGCTTTTTGGTTTTCACTCGATATGTATTCCATAGATCAACGTTCACTCCGTCGCAGTCTTGATGATTCCATTTTCGACAACCAGATCATCCTTCGTGCCCAGCTTGCCGTCGGCGCCGGCAGAGGCCAGCCGATAGCTCGCCGCTGAGCCTGTGTAGTCAAACTGTCTGCCCCACAGGTCAAATCGCGCAGGCACAGGCAGGTAACGCGGCGAAAGCACATCCAGCAATGCAGCGATTTCCTTCGTAACGACGAACTGGCCGCGCTCGCGCTGGTACGCCGTCAACCCATCCGTCAATTGTTTCATCAGCGCCGTTGTGCGCCGTGCCTTTTCGCGGGTCACGGCCTCTTCGATCAGTTCAAACGATTCCCACTGACGGTCGCCCAGACGAACTTCGGCAAGATGCCAGCCGTCCTTTTCTTTCTTGACGCGAAAGGCTGTCTCAATCTGCGCTTCGATGATTGCGCCACCGCCAGCGCCCGATTCAACCTTCTTGATGTGCACTTGATCCTTGGACAGATTCGCGCCGCCCAGATGCTGCAACAGCTCACGCGCCTGTTTGACACTGAGCGTATCAGCCGCGCTGACAAAGAATACTGCGCCGGCCAATGCCAATCCGCAGACGCCCGCCACAGTGCCGGACAGGATCAACTTCAGCGATTTACTTTCTGATTTCATATGCTGACTCCGCTTGATTTGATTGTGAGCTACTTCCGTTTCGACCGGGATGGTAGCAGATGATCATCGCACCCCGCCAGCCGCAATGCGGGCGGCTAGTGGACAGTTTCGGAAGTCCTCTTCCCATTTCCGGGCTTATTTTCCTTTCCCATATTTTCCTGTCTGAGCAGTGGCCAGCGGACAGGAAAATGTGGGAAAGGAAAATAAGAACAGGGAGGCGAAACTTCTGAAGTCTTCCACTAGGTTGAGATGCCTGGCTGTTACGATTGCAGAATCGTGATCGTCTTCGTGGCAGTTCTTTTGCCTTTCAGCTATTGTTACCGCGTTTTTCAGGCAAGATGATTTCAGCGATTGATTACGGTAACCTCATCATGACCCCCGACCGTTGGAACAAAATTGATCAAATCTTCGACGTTGCGATGGAATTGCCCCTGGAACGCCGCGCGTCATATCTGGACGAAGCCTGCGCGGGCGACGAAGAGTTGCGAAAGGAAGTCGAGTCGCTGCTGGTCGCGCACGAAAAATCCGGCACCTTCATTGAGACAACGCCTGCCAAGGGAATGGCAGCCGCCTTCAGCCTTCAGTTTTCTCCGGAAGCATTGATTGGCCGCACGCTGGGCCATTACCGCATCGAAGCGCTGCTGGGCGCGGGCGGAATGGGGGAAGTCTATCGCGCGCGCGATTCAAAGCTGGATCGCAACGTCGCCATCAAAGTCCTGCCACAACACCTTTCCTCACATCCTGACGCGTTGGCCCGCTTTGAACGCGAAGCCAAAGCCATCGCCGCGCTGCCGCATCCGAATATTCTGGCCATTCACGATTTCGGGCACGAAGGCGGCGTCACCTACGCCGTGATGGAATTGCTTGAAGGGGAAACACTGCGCCAGCGAATTGGGCGTTCCCCGGGAACTTGGATGACTGCGACACCAGCAGATCATTTGAAGGTGGCGATGGTGGGAATGAGTTGGCGCGAAACGATAAAGATCGCCGCATCCGTGGCAGAGGGGCTGGCCGCTGCTCATACACGCGGAATCATCCATCGGGATATTAAACCGGAAAATATTTTCCTGACCGCCGATGGCGTGGTGAAGGTGCTGGATTTCGGCATCGCCCGCGTCAAGAAAGTTGTGGTTAGTCATGCGGAGACCTTGATTACACAGGGCGCAAGTGAAACCAAACCCGGCACACTGATGGGAACCATCGGATATATGTCGCCCGAACAAGTACGCAGCGACAGTGCCGATGCCCCCAGCGACATTTTCTCGCTGGGCTGCGTGTTGGTGGAGATGCTGACCGGTGAGCGCCCATTCACCCGGAACAGTGCGGCAGAAACCATGGCGGCCATCCTGCGCGATGAGCCTCCTCCACTGGCGCCACTGGACAGCAGTCATCAAGAGATTCCGCCTGAACTGGAAAGAATTCTCTCTCGCTGTCTGGCGAAAACGCCTGAAGAACGCTTTCAATCGGCGCGTGATCTGGCCTTTGATCTGCGATCACTATTGACCAGCACGTCCGGCGTATACCGCGCTGCTTCCGGCGAACACCGCCGGGCGACCGGAGAGATTCAAGCCATTCCCACCGGCTCTACGAAAACACCACGAACGAACCTGCGTCCGGGGTGGTTGATTTTCGGCGTGCTGGCTGTGGCGTTAACGGTCGCGCTCAGCACGGTTGTTTTTCTGTGGTGGAAGTCAAACTCCGCCGAAGCCCCGCCACAAAATTCACTGGCCGTTCTGCCCTTGGTCAACGAAAGCGACGACAAGAATGCGGAGTTTCTGAGCGTTGGCCTTGCCGACAACATCATCGCCAATTTGTCGCCGCTGCGCCCGAAGCTGCGCGTGTTGGCCAGCAGTTCCGTATCGGCTTACAAAGGCAAAACTGTTACTCCGCGCCAGGTCGGCCGCGAATTGAATGTACGCGCCGTGCTGGTCGGCAAAGTAACCAAGCAGGGCGACCTGCTGATCATCACCGTTGAACTGGTGGACGCCACTGACGACACAGTGATGTGGGCCGGACGATACCTGCAACAACGCACCGATTTGATGGCGATCCAGGAAGACATCTCGCATCAGATTTCTGAAAAGCTGCAACTAAACCTGACCGGCGAGGAGCGCAAACTGCTGGCCAAACGTTATACCGGCAATACCGAGGCCTATTCTCAATATCTAACTGGCCGCTACTTCTGGAATCAGCGTTCGGAGGAATCGTACGAGAAGGCAATCGAGTTTTATCAGAAAGCCATCGCGCTCGATCCGAACTATGCGCTGGCTTACGTGGGCATCGCTGATGCCTACGTGCTGATGCACGACGGCGGCCCCGAAGCCGAAGAAGACCGCCGTAAAGCCGAGCAGTTCGCCCGTCAGGCGTTGGCGCTCGACAGCCAACTGGCCGAAGCGCACGCCACGCTTGGTTTCACTGAGATGTTCAGGAATCGCAACTGGGCAGAGGCCGAGAGGAATTTCAAGCGCGCGATTGAACTGAATAATGGTTATGCCACGGCGCATCACTGGTATGGACTGTTGCTGGTGATTCACGGCCGCTTCGATGCCGCGTTTGAAGAGATGCGGCGTGCCAGAGAAATTGACCCGTTATCTTTCCCCATCAACAGCAACATCGGCGAATACCTGTTTTACGCGCGCCGCTACGACGAGGCCATCGCACAGTTCCGCCGGGCCGACGAATCCGAGCCAACCAACAAGAGCGTTGAAAAAAACCATTTCTGGATCAGGAACGCCTACGACCAGAAGGGCAATTTCGGAGAGGCAATCAAAGAATGGAACACCCTGAAGCCGCCGCCGCAGGACGTCATCGCATTACAGCAAGCTTTCGAACAGGGCGGCAAGGCCGGGTATTGGCAAAAGCGTTTGGAATTCACCCTGCGACGCCCCGACCCCAACTCGCCCGCCGGACGCATGCGACTGGTCTTCGGCAATGCCGCAGCCGGCAACATCGAGCAGGCGATGGCCCTGCTTGAAAAGTCAATCGCCGAAGACCATCACGACGGGCTGATGTATCTGAAAGTTGATCCCCGCTTCGACAACCTGCGATCGCACCCGCGCTTCCCTGATGCACTGCGGCAGATGAAGCTTCTGAACTAAGCGCGGCGACAGCTTACACAAAGACTTGATCTTGATAAGGAGAACTCCAGATGAAACTGAAAGCGATAGCGTTGTTGGTGCTGCTGCTGGCGTTGGCCAGCGCGGCCAATGCACAGAAAGTCATTCGATTGTATCCGGGCGCTGCGCCGGGATCAGAAAAATGGACGCATCAGGAGAAGGAATACTTCTCGCCAATCTGGAATACTCAGGTCGTCACCAACGTCGTGAATCCGACCTTGACGGTCTTCACCCCTGACGCGGCAGCGGCGAATGGAACCGCCGTCATCATTTGCCCGGGCGGCGGATTCCACGCTTTGTCCATCAACAGCGAAGGCGTTGACGTTGCCAAATGGCTTGCGGCCAAAGGCGTCACCTCTTTCGTTCTGAAATATCGGTTGGTTCCCACAGGCGAAGACGGCGTCAAAGAGTTGATGGGCAAAATGGCGAACCCCAAGAAATTCGATGAAGATAACGCTACAGTGGTTCCGCTGGCAGTCGCGGATGGACTGGCGGCAGTCAGCTATGTGCGCAAACACGCCGCCGAATTCAGCATTGCGCCGAATCGCATTGGGCTGATGGGATTTTCTGCTGGTGGCACAGTCACGGCTTCTGTGTTGTTTCAGTATTCCGCCGAAAGCCGCCCTGATTTCGCCGCACCCATCTACCCGTATATGGGCGCAGTGAAGGAAGCGCCTGTGCCTGCGGATGCACCGCCGTTATTCGTGCTGGCGGCAACCGACGACCAACTCGGTCTTGCACCCGACAGCGTCCACCTGTACAGCAAATGGCTCGCGGCCAAGAAGTCCGCGGAACTACATCTCTATTCCAAAGGCGGGCACGGATTCGGCATGCGAAAACAGAACCTGCCATCGGATCAGTGGATCGAACGATTCGGCGACTGGCTGGGATTGCAAGGGCTATTGAAAAAGTAAGTTGAAGCCTGTTCATAAAACCCAGGAGCGCGGTCTGGGCCATCCCGGTCACATCTTCATCCGCAACGCCACCAGCACAAACGCCGCCACAAGGCCGCCCAGCATCCAGTAAAACGCCAGATCGAGTTCGCGCTGTTTCTCTTTGGCCAAGTCACCGAGCTTTTGGCGAATGTCGGCGGGCGAATTGCGACAGATGGTTAGTTCTTCGGTTTTTGCTACTTTCAAGCATTGGTACAGCCCCAGCATCCAGCACAGCAGCGGCGCGAGGAACAGCGCCTTCATCCACAGTTCCACCGTTTCGGGGACGAATTTCGCAAAGCCGAGCATGCCCAGATAGATGCCCTGCAACGCCCCCAGCCCGGTCATCAGCGACGCCGCCGCCGCCCTGACCGACGGCAACGATTCGATGACCATCTTATTCGCTTGGTCCAGCCAGAAATCATCATCCCACTCGGACTCAGCGCTTTTGTAAGATTTGGGGGCTTGCTTATCAGGCATGCTCTCCTCCAGCATCTCTTCGAGCATCGGGCGCGTGATGACGATGCGGCCTTCCGCGCACACGCGACACCGCAACGTCACACGCTCCGGCAGATATTGCAGCCGCCCCTCTGCGTCCTCGTACACGACGGCTTCTTCCAGCGCGTGGTCTAAATCCACGTCGTTGACGTGCTGCCCCGCGCCATTGCATTTGATTTTGACTATCTTTGCCATTCCGCTTGTCCTCCATCATTCACGATGCCGTAGCTTCCGATTCGTCGGTCAACCACTCCGGCAGTTCTTGTTTCGTTGCTTCACGCCACGCCACGTCGAATTCATTCACACCCCACCGCACACGCAAGTTTCTGAGGTCATTAGCCGCAGTTCTTACATGTCCTGGTGCTGGCAATTCTATAAAGATTTTTAGTGCGGATAGTGATTCCGTAAAAGCTTCTGAATAATGACCTAGCTGAGTAAAGAGAAATCCGAGTTGAGATCGTGACTCTGCCACGCTCATTGGATTACCTAATTCTTCTGCAATTTCCAAGGACTGCTGATAAAGGGTCAGAGCAGTTGCATAATCCTTACGATCTTGATGAATCATCCCAATATGGTGGAGCGAATGCTCCATTGCGGATAAATCGCCCAGTTTTTCACTAATCCTCAGCGACTGCTCGTACTTTAACAACGCCGCGTCAGACTCCCCACGATCTCTATGGATCATACCCATCTGATGTAACACACCTGCTAGCCCCTCTTGATCTTCCAACTCTTCCAATATTACTAGCGAGCGCTCGCTGTAACTCATGGCCGTTTCATAGTCTCTTTGATAGTGATGAATTATCCCAATCTGATGTAGTAAGCGGGCTTTGTTGGCTCTGTCCCCCAAATCATCCTGAATCTTTAGAGATTGATTATACTGCGACAATGCCTCCTCATATTCCTCACGATTCTGGTGAATCAACCCAATCTGCAAATGAGAAACCGCCACTTCTGCGCGATTGCCTAACTCAGCAAATATTTGTGCCACCCTCTCATGGTCTTTCAAGGCCTTATCATAATCACCGCGACTTTGGGCCAACACAGCAAGATTGCCAATGATTATGGCGGTAGTATGACGATCTACATTGCCTAATAGGCGTGGATACTGACTTTCGACATAACGACTAAATCCCCACCGATTTAGCAGGGCATGTGCATCAATTAACGACCAAGCCGCACGCTCATAATCTTTGGCCTCTATTAGTAGCTCGAACGCTTCCACTTCTCCCCAAATAGCCTCTCGGCTTTTGTCGTCTTGCTTCAGTGCCTTAGTCTGGTTGGTGTAAAAAGCTGCCGCATCGCGCAAGTGGAATTGCCAACGATCTCCTATCTGTTGATCACGACAAAAATCTCGTACCAGGCTATGTACAGAGAACGCCTCTGGTTGTCCATCTTCAACATGCAATACCATCAGGCCCCATTCGACTAACTCAGTCATGAATAGCGTTACATCGGGTGCTTGTCGCTGTTCAGGCGTCATTATTTCAATTGCGGCTAGTAGCGTTTTATCATCCGCCTTTTGCAGGCTACCATCTTGCTTGAATCCTTCCATCATGGATTGAACGTATTCTTGTGGTAGTGGAATACGTTTTCCCATCATCCATTCCGTTGCCGCAAATGGAGTAATGTCGCGAAATGCCGCGAGCCGGTTGAGCAGTTCGCGCGCTTGGTCAGACAATCGCTGATAGTTCAATTCAATTGCCAGATATTCGCGTAGCTCCGATTTGAGCAAATTCGCATCCTGCAAGGCTTGGTCGAGCGACTGATGGCTGCAATGCCGATTCAGCGTGACCAGCGCGTAAGGATGGCCGCCGAATTTTTTCAGCACGGCCAGTTTGTCGCGATGCGCGGCCTGCGCCAGATTCGGCAGCTTCTGCATCAGCATCAGTGCTTCGGGGCGGCTGAGGTCGCCGAGCGGCAGTTCCTGCAAATTGCCGAGCCGTTCGCCGTCGAGATCAAACAGATACCGCGTCGTGAACAGAAACCGGCTGCCCGTCGCCGTCGCCCGCACCAGCGTCGTCAGGAAGACGCGCAAATCTTTGTTGATGAACTCGCGCTGTTCATCAAGCTGCGATTCAAAATTATCGAAGACGATCAGCAGCGGCCACTCGGTCAACATCCGTGCAATCTCATCCGCCAACGTTTCCGGCGGCACGTTCTGCCCGATCAAGGATTGCAGTTGCGGCATTCCCTGCGCCGCAAAGTAACGATGCAGTTCCAGCAGAATCGTTTCCGGCGCGAGCGCGGCGCGACGGCAATCGAAGCTCATCACGTCTTTGAAGCGCGGGCGCAAACGATTGATGGCGTGAGTGAGCAACGCCGTCTTGCCGATGCCCCCAATGCCGTGAATGATGATGGCGCGCTGATCCTGATGCAGCAAGGCATCACGAAGCTTGCGATACTCGCGGCGACGGCCATAAAAGCCGTGCGCCAGCAGGTCGAGCCTGTCGCCGAGATAGGTTGCGCTTGGCTCAGCTTGCGGCGGTAAGCTCTGCGCTTCGGTTGTCTGCAAGCAAGCGCCGTCAGCCGCGAGCAACACGATGGCAAGCGCGTCACTGTTGACATCGAAGTCAGTACGTTTGCCAGTATTGTATTCAAGCAACACGCGCCGCGCCGCGTACACCGCGCGTTCTAGTTCGACGCCTTTGGCAATCTCCCGGTACAAAACTTCCGCGAACTTCAACCCGCCTTCATCGGTGATGGAAAACTGCATCGCAATCACGGCGGGCACGCGCTGCCGCAGCAGTTCGCGCGCCAGATCGCTGAAAGCTCCCGTGTGCAGCGTGCGCGCCGTCTGGCAACCGGAGATCACCGCCAGCCGCAGCTTGTCTTTTCCGTCTTGGCCGCGCTCGACGGCCTGCATCACATCGGCAATGGAGGCGGGCAGCTTCTTCCCTTGCGCGTCTTCCAGCAGCAATCCGCCGCCGTCGCGCGGGCTGATGCCGTGGCCGGTGAAATGCAAGATGTGATAGCCGTCTCTTAAACTGCGTTCGAGGATTTCCAGCTTCGCTTCGTCTTCAAAATCGGCGGAGATGCGTCCCTGACCCGCCGGGTCGTTGATCGCTTCGAGCAGGATTTCCTGTTCGCGTTCGGCGTTCAATCGCTCGTGGTCTTGCAAATCAAGCGGGCTGGCAAAGAAACCAAAAAGCTTCAACGGACGCGGAATCGGCGGCAGTTCACTTTGCGGCGCGACATCCAGCGGCAATCGCGTGAGCGTCGTCGGCGTCGTCTTATGGCCGGCGGCGATGAACTCTGCGCCATCGTGCAGCGTCTCCCAGGGCAGGACTTCCAGCTTCGCCGCTCCC
Organism: Blastocatellia bacterium; assembly: GCA_038211695.1. Taxonomy (GTDB): domain Bacteria; phylum Acidobacteriota; class Blastocatellia; order RBC074; family RBC074; genus RBC074. The sequence continues at coordinate 40,549 of JBBQVH010000009.1, forward strand.
TCAGCAAAACGCAGACAGAGAACCAGAAACTCGCTGCGCTGTTTGTATTCGCGCCAGAGCTGCTCGACGGCGAGCGGGAAGAGCTTTTGATAAAGCTCCCGGCCAAGCTTCTGCAATTCATCGAAGCGTTCCGCCGGGTCTTTTGTGGAAGCATTGAGCCGATCCACGCTGAAATCGGTCAGGAAATCCACGCGATGGCTGAAGGTGGCGGACGCGAGCGGCTGGGAAGAACCCCGTTCGCAAACGGTGAGCGAGTAGCTTTCGGAGGATAACGGCTGAATCTGAAAATCGAGGATCGTTGGCATTGGCTGACCCCTCATCTTCCTCAAAACTCAATACAGGAGCGGTGCGATTGTTCAGGCTGCTTCTGCCGATTGAGCTTGATTGACTGGCTGTTTCAAGTATTCAAGAACTTCCGCATTCATCTTTTCAATCTCCGCCAGATAACCACTGGCCATATAGGGATAGTTCTTTGGCGATTCGACCTTGCGCATGTTCGCAACCAGGCGGCAGAAGAAAGCGATGCGTTCCTGTGTCCCTTCAAGTTCTAGATCATTTTGAATCATGCTTTTCCTCCAAAATTACTTCGACGATGCCGCGTTGCCCTTGATCGCGTTTGACCTGCCAGTAGGCAATGAACTCGTCTACCGTTTCACACAGGACCGTTGAAGGGCGCACGGAAAACACGCTCGCGCCGAATACGTCGTGCGCCCGCATGTGCTGGAACAGGGGGCGCGTTTGCTCGTCGCATTCGTCCATATCGAAATCGTCCGTCATCACCAGAATGATGTCAACGTCATTGGGTGCAGGCTTGGCGGTGATGTAGCTGCCGAAAATAACGAAGCGCAGCAGCTTGCCAGTCTCGCGCGCTAGCTTGTGAATACGCACAAAGCGCGCGGTCACCAATTGTCGTTGCGGCGTGCTCTGGTTGAAGCGTTCGAGCACTTCTTCGAACGTTGCCCGATGCACGCCGACAGGCAGATCGCCAAACTCATTGAACTCTGGTAACGCCATCACCTTGCCCATTGCCTATAAAGCAAAACGCGGATGCAGTTATGAATTACTTGCATCCGCGTTTTGCTCCTCAACCAAACTATGCAATCGCCGGATCAATCGTTTCCGTGTTGACGCCCAAATCGGTGATCGCCTGTGCAGCTTTCTTCGCGTTGAATTTGCCGTCACGTGCCAACCGAGACAGGGCCGCCGCCACAATGGACGCAGTGTTAATCTCGAAATGCTTGCGCAAATGTTCACGGTTGTCGCTGCGGCCAAAACCGTCGGTACCCAGACTGACCAGACGTCCGCCCAACCAGGGCGCAACCTGATCCGGCACGATCTTCATATAATCGCTGGAAGCAACGATCGGCCCTTCGGTCTTCTCCATCACTTCAACGATATAGGGTTTGTGTTCAGCCTCTGCCGGATGCAGGCGGTTCCAGCGTTCGGCGCGCAGCGCGTCGCGGCGCAGTTCGTTGTAGCTGGTGACGCTCCACACGTCGGCGTTGATCTTGTACTGTTCGGACAGAATCTGCTGCGCTTTCAAAGCTTCATTCAACATGGGGCCGCTGCCCCACAATTGGACTTTTGCCTTGCCCGCGCCGGCCTTCAGTTTGTAGATGCCTTTGATGATGCCTTCTTCAGCGCCTTCGGGCATTGCGGGTTGCGTGTAGTTTTCGTTGTAGACGGTGATGTAATAGAAGCGATTCTCCTGCTCCTGATACATCCTGCGCATGCCGTCCTGAATGATCACTGCCAGTTCATACGCATAGGCCGGATCATACGCCGCGCAGGTCGGAACCGTGCTGGCCAGCACCAAACTGTGGCCGTCCTGATGTTGCAGGCCTTCGCCCATCAGGGTTGTGCGTCCGGCGGTCGCGCCCATCAGAAAGCCTTTGCCGCGTGAATCGGCGAAGGCCCAGATGAAATCGCCGATGCGCTGGAATCCGAACATCGAGTAGTAGATGAAGAACGGAACCATCTCCACGTTGAAATTCGAGTAGGCTGTGCCCGCTGCCGTGAACGAACACATCGAACCGGCTTCGGTAATTCCCTCTTCCAGAATCTGGCCGTCTTTCGATTCTTTGTAGAAGAGAAACATGTCCGAATCGTGCGGCTGGTAAAGCTGCCCCTGGCTGGCGTAGATGCCCACCTGGCGGAAGAGCGATTCCATGCCGAAGGTGCGCGCTTCGTCCGGCACGATTGGCACGACGCGCTTGCCGACGTTTTTATCCTTGGTCATCAGCAAAGTCAGGATACGGACGAAGGCCATTGTCGAAGAAACTTCGCGGCCTTGCGAACCTTCCAATTGCTCTTTGAAAAATTCCAGGGACGGCACTTGCAGCTTCTCTGCCTTCTCTTCGCGAGTCGGGTAATAACCGCCGAGCGCCTTGCGCTTGTCATGCAGGTACTTGACCTCTTCACTGTCGGCTGCGGGCAAGAAGAACTTGACCTTCTTTGCGTCCTCTTCCGCAATCGGCAGGTTGAAGCGTTTGGTGAAGGCAAGTAAATCGTTTTCTTCGACCTTCTTGGCTTGGTGCGCAAGATTGCGGCTCTCGCCTGACGGCCCCATGCCGTAGCCCTTGACCGTCTTGGCCAGAATCACAGTCGGTTGTCCCTTGTGTTCGAACGCGCGTTTGTAGGCGTTGTAGACCTTCAACGAATCGTGGCCGCCGCGTTTCAGGCTGCCCAATTCTTCGTCGTTCATGTGCTCGACCAGTTTGAGCAACTCAGGATATTTGCCGAAGAAGTGTTCGCGGACGTACGCGCCGCCTTTCGCCTTGAAGTTCTGGTATTCGCCATCCACGCACTCTTCCATACGCTTCATCAGCAAGCCGCTGGTGTCGCGCGCCAGCAGTTCGTCCCAGTTACTGCCCCACAGCACCTTGATAACGTTCCAGCCCGCGCCGCCGAAGGCCGCTTCCAGTTCGCGCACGATGCTGCCATTGCCGCGCACAGGGCCGTCCAGCCGTTGCAGGTTGCAGTTAATGACAAAAATCAGGTTATCCAATTTCTCGCGTGAAGCCAGCGTGATTGAACCCATTGATTCCGGCTCGTCCATTTCGCCATCGCCTAGGAAAGCCCAGACTTTGCGGTCGGTCTTTGCGGTCAGTCCGCGATTTTCCATGTAGCGCATAAAGCGCGCCTGATAGATCGCATTGAGGGAAGCCAGTCCCATCGAAACCGTCGGGAAGCGCCAGAAGTCCGGCATCAGCCACGGATGCGGATAAGACGACAGTCCCGGTTCGCCGCGCAATTCGTGACGGAAGTTTTCCATCTGCTGCTGCGACAAACGGCCTTCCAGAAAGGCGCGCGAATAGATTCCGGGTGAAGCGTGGCCTTGAAAGTAGACGAAGTCGCCCGGCTCAACTCCACCTTTTTCATTTGGAATACTGGCGCGGAAGAAGTTGTTAAAGCCGACTTCCATCAAGGTTGCGATGGATTGATAGGTCGAAATATGGCCGCCGATGCCAGCGTCTTTCTTGTTCTGTTGCAGAACCATCGCTAACGCGTTCCAGCGAATAATGCTCTTGATGCGGCGTTCGATGGTGATGTCGCCCGGATAACCGACCTGTTCTTCGGGGCGAATGGTGTTGACGTATGGCGTGTTGAATTTCGGCGCAATATTCAGGCCCGACATTCGGGCGCGTTTGGTCAGCGTTTCCAACAGGAAGGCCGCGCGTTGCGGGTCTTCTTCGTCCAAAATCTGATCCCAGGCTTCCAGCCATTCCGCCGTCTCCTGCGGATCAGGGTCGGCAAGGGGCGTTTGTGTTTGTATTTTGATCTGTTCTTCTAATTGAGCTTTTGCTTGCATTGTCTTTTTACGTCCTCAAAATGATGATCCGGTCTTGGCACAGATCGGGTTTTGATCAGACTTTACCCTGTGGCTGCCACAGGCAACCCTCTTTGCATCTGTCCGGGTCAATCGAGATGAATTTCATTCTTGATGTGTTCTATATGAGATATAGCGGCGAGGGCAATATAACGTAAACCCGGCGCGGAGTCGAAGCGGCCCGGAAAATTTGGGTACGCCCGCGCCCGCGCGGGCAGGCGTCCGGCAAAGACCGCACGCGAGGGCGCGGGCGTACCCAGGCAGATTGTCGGCTTTGGCTTCTTTGAGTATAGTGCGCGTCGCAGCAAGCGGTATCAATTCTAAAAAAAGGGGCAAGGGAAAGGGCTTTCAGCCAAATCAAATCGCATGGCAGATCACGTCAGCCAAGTCGCCGAACACATCCGGCGCGAAGTTCACAAAGTCATCGTCGGTCAGGATTCGATCATTGATCAAATCCTGATCTGCCTGTTTGCCGAAGGCCACGCCCTGTTGGAAGGCGTGCCCGGCACGGCCAAAACGCTGACCGTCAAAACCATCGCGCGCATCATCGGCGCGGGGTTCAATCGCATTCAGTTCACGCCCGACCTGATGCCGTCGGACATCACGGGCACGAACGTCTTCAACGTTGCCACTTCTCAATTCAGCTTGCGGCACGGCCCGGTTTTCACGGACATCCTGCTGGGCGATGAGATCAACCGCACGCCGCCTAAGACACAGGCCGCTCTGCTGGAAGCGATGGAAGAACGGCAAGTGACAATTGACGGCGAAACCCACCATCTGTCCCCGCTGTTTCTGGTGCTGGCGACGGAAAATCCCATCGAATACGAAGGCACCTACCCGCTGCCCGAAGCTCAGCTTGATCGCTTCCTGTTCAAAATTTTGATCTCTTACCCGACTGCCGAAGAAGAACAACAAATCGTTGCGAACTGGCAGGCAGGCTTCAACGCGCGCAAGCTGGATAACGTGCCGCTGGAGGTCATTGACGATCCGGCGATTATTCCGCAATGCCGCGCCGCTGTGCGCGACATCAACGTCGAACCCGGCATCCAGGCTTACATCGTCAATCTGGTTCGCCGCACGCGCGAACATCCCAGTCTGCTGTGGGGTGCCAGCCCGCGCGCATCCGTCGCGCTGCTGCTGGCCAGCAAGGCGCTGGCCGCGATGCGTGCCCGTGATTTCGTCACCCCCGATGATGTGCGCGATGTCACGCACCCGGCTCTGCGCCATCGCATCCTGCTGCGGTCTGAAGCCGAGATTGAAGGTGTGACAGAAGAAGCAGTGCTCGACGAAATCGTCACCTCCGTCGAAGTTCCCAGATGATCTTCACCCGCCGTTTCTTTTTTTTGTTTGCGCTAAGCGTGTTGCCAATGCTGGCGATGTGGACGACGTTTGCCGCGCAGCCGAAATTGAAGTGGGGCGTCATCGCTTACGATTTGCTGCTGCTAGCCGCAGCCTTCCTTGATTACAAACGCACCGAAAAGCCCACGCAGTTGGAAGTAACGCGCCTGATGCCCCGGCGCTTTATGATTGGCGAAGAGAACGAAGTCCAACTCCATCTCGTCGTGAAATCCGACGGGCGAAAACTGCGCCAGCCTGCGTTCACGATCAAAGACGAATATCCGCCACAGCTTGAGTTGCGTGGTGAACGATTGCTGACTGCCAAAACAACGCACACGCGAAACGGCGAAGTGCGAGGGGAAGTTGGCTATAAGCTCTATGCGGCGTCACGCGGCAACTACGAATTTGGCAGTGTGATGCTGCGCTGGCGTTCGCCGTGGGGATTGGTCATCAAGCAAGTGCAGATGGCGGCGGCGGAGAATGTCAAAGTCTACCCGAACATCAACGAAGCCAAGCGCCATGAGCTGAATGCGCGGCGTAACCGCCAATTGATGTCCGGCATGCGTCTGACAAGGTTGCGTGGACAGGGGCGCGAATTCGAGAGCATGCGCGATTACGTGCTGGGGGATGAATTGCGCCATATCTCATGGACAGCCACTGCGCGGCGCGGCAAGCTGACCACTCGCCAATATCAAATCGAACGCAACCAAAGCATCATCGTCATGATTGACGCGGGCCGGTTAATGACTTCGCGCATCGAGAATCTGTCCAAGCTCGACCACGCAATCAACGCGGCCCTGGCGATTGGGTACGTTGCGACAAGCGGCGGCGACAACATTGGCTTGTTGGTTTTCAATCGCCAGGTCGTTTCGTACCTGGCACCGCAACGCGGCCACGCGCAGCTTGCGGCAATGACAGAAGCGCTTTACAACGTCAAAGCGCAAATGATCGAGCCGTCATATGGCCGGGCGTTTCAGTACTTGTCGCAAAATTGCAAACGCCGTTCGCTGGTGGTGATCTTGACGGATTTGGTTGATCGCGATGCGTCGGCGGAGTTACTGGCGTACACAGCGGCGCTGCTGCCGCGCCATTTGCCTTTAATCGTGACGATCGGCGATAACGATCTGCGAGCGTTGGTCGCTGAAGAACCCAAAGTGGCCGCCGATGTGTACCGGCAGAGCGTCGCGGAAGAATTGTTACAACAGCGTGAAGAAGCGCTGGCGCGCATTACGCAATTGGGCGGGCTGGCGTTGGATGTCCCAGCAGGACAGTTATCGTTTCAGTTGGTCAACAAATACCTGGAAGTGAAAGAGCGGGGGTTGCTGTAAGCACCCTCGCTCTTTCCCCGCGCTCTTTCAACGATTGATTGGCTGCCTTCAATTTCACTTGATCAGGCTCACTTGACCAGACGAAGCGTAAGTGGGTAGCGATAAAATTCTCCGTTATTCGCTTTGACAGTTCCGATAATGACGAACACGATGCCTGCGATCCAGAGCACCCCCAACAATACAAAGCCAATCAAAACGAAAATTAGGATACCGCTGATAATGGCATAGATTGTCAGGCTGATTTGAAAGTTCAACGACTCTTTGGCTTGATCGGCCACGAATTGTGATTGATCCTTCTTCACCAACCAGATGATCAGCGGCGCCAGAATATTTCCGAATGGAACCCCGATATAACCGGAGAGCGCCAATAAATGAGACAACATTCCCCACGTGCGTTCATCCTTCGAGACGGCGTACATAAAATTTACCTCCACAAGTTGTGTTGAGAATTTTCGATTGCGAGCGGGCGCAGTATGCTTGAAGGCATTTGAGAATCACAAGGCAGTGAAAGCGAAAATACTCCGTTGGAGATCGCGCGGATAATTGGCAAGCCCATCCGTGCTTGCTACACTCCGCGCCCACAGAGCAAAAAATTATGGCAAAAAATTATGATGGATAGAGCAAGAGTATTGATTGTTGATGATGAACAGGCCGCGCGCGTCGGCCTGAGCGAGATTATGACCGCCTGGGGTTACGACACGAAAACGGCAGGCGACGGTCTGGAAGCGATGGCGATTGCCGCCGAATTCCACCCGACGGCTGTTGTGACCGACGTGCTGATGCCGCGCCTGGATGGATTCGGGCTGCTTTCGCGGTTGCGCGAAGAGTCGCCGGAAACGGCGGTCATCCTGCTGACCGGACAAGGCAGTATCGAAGATGCCGTTCGCGCCGTGAAAGAGGACGGTGCCTTCTATTACTTTGAAAAGCCGATCAACATTGGCCAATTGAATGTAGTGTTGCAGCGCGCCATTGAACAGGCGTCCACCCAGCTTGAAAACACGCGATTGCGCCGCCAGCTTGGCGAATACGGCGTCTTCGGCAAGATGGTCGGCAATTCGCAGATCATGCGGCAGATTTATACGACCATTGAACAAGTCGCCAGTTCGGCTGTTTCTGTTTTCATTTCCGGCGAATCGGGCACGGGCAAAGAGGTAGTCGCGCAAACCATTCACCAGCTCAGCCCGCGGGCTGCGCGTCCATTCGTCGCCATCAACTGTTCGGCCATCCCCGAAACACTGATGGAATCGGAACTGTTCGGCCACGAACGCGGCGCATTCACCGGCGCGATCGCCAAACGCGAAGGCTGTTTTGAACTGGCCAGCACAGGCACGCTGTTTCTGGATGAAATCGCTGAGATGCCCGTTATGTTGCAGGCCAAGCTGCTGCGCGTGCTGGAAGAGCGAAAGGTGCGCCGACTGGGCAGCGCCAAAGAAGTTTCCGTGGATGTGCGCGTGCTGGCCGCCACCAACAAAGACCCGCACGAAGCCGTCCGCAGCGGCGAATTCCGCGAAGACCTGCTATACCGCCTGAATGTCATTCACATCAAACTGCCGCCCTTGCGCGACCGCCGCGAAGACATTCCCCTGCTGACCGAATACATCGTCAAGGATTTGAGCAATCGGCACAGCCGTCCAATCAAACTCGTCTCCTCCGAGGTGCTGGAAATCTTCATGCGCTATCCCTGGCCCGGCAACGTCCGCGAACTGCGCAACGTGGTTGAACACGCCGTCATCGTTTGCGACGGCCAGCGGATTGAAAAACAGCATCTGTCGCCGCAGATGTTCGATGGCCGTTCGTTGAAGAACGAAGATTCAATCACCCTGCCCGTCCCCATCTCACTGGACGAAGCCGAACGCCAATTGATTCTTAAGACGCTGATCAAGACCAATAACAACAAGACGCGCGCCGCCGACTTATTGAACATCAGCCTGAAGACGTTGCATAACAAACTGAAAGTCTATCGCGAAGAGAGCGAGGAATAGCGGATTGGAACAGTTATCAATTCGCTGAAGATTCAGTTCAACACTGGAAAACGCGAAGGAAAGGCTGAGGCAGAAATTTATGATCGCTTTAGTCGGCCACTTTCAAAGATGGCTTGCTCGCATAATCTTGCATGCTTCTTCTTTCACTCTGCTGTCTGGATCAGATTCACAGCACCGCTTCAGACATTGTTGGAATTTGGCATGCGAGGGGCCAATCTTGCCCATCTGTTTCACCGCCGCGAGCTTAACTGAAGCGGAAGAGTGACTGCTTTTTTCGGCGATCAGGTGAATGGCTGTCGGGTCATCCATAATTTCCTTGCCACGACATCCTAGAGCTTCAAGCGCGACTTCCAAAACTTGATCTTCTTCCTCCGGTCTCTGAAGACATTCCAACAATATCGGTAGGGCAGTCACGCCGCCAGGACCTTGAGCGATGGCGGCGACTCCCTGAGTGGCTCGCCACCTAACGTTGGCATCCGCCGAGAGTAAGTCAGAGCGAAACGTCGCCAATGTAATCTTGACAGTCAACTCCTTATAATCTTCAACCAAAGTTATTAGCTTGCCCCGCTTCTCGTCAAGTTCGCTGTGGATTCCTTCAATCTCTGCACGCCAAGTGTTGAGTTCATTCTCAATCTTTTTAGTTTCCGAACTCCGCTCGGCCAACTCCACATCAATCTCCTCACGACGTTTTTTTATTTCGGCATGCAGACTGTCAATCTTGATCTGTTTAGTCTTTACGTCGTCCCGCAGTTTTTTGAAGAAATAGAATCCTACACTTCCACCAACAACCCAAAACGCAGTCCATATACTTCCCCCCAACTGAATTATGTTTAAGAACCAATGTTCTTGGTTGATTAAAGACTGCATGGCCTGCTGGGATATCTCTTGTTGCTTGCGCGATGTCTCTTTGAGTTGGTTCAGCGACTCTTCGTACCGTTTCTCCTGAAAATCCATCATTTCTTTGTAGGTGGGTACATCGGGAGAAACGCCAGAGGCAGCGGCCTTCGAAGACGAGGAGGGCTGGGTAAAAAAGAGGAAATAGATGGTCAACAAGATGGTGGCTAAGGAAGGGGAATGTAGCAACATGGTTTCAAGGCCTCCTCAACAATATTTTAATTCGGCGCAACAAGAGACTGGGCGAAGTGGGTTTGACCAGTAAATCATCTGCGTAGAGGCGCGCCTCATTGTGAATTACCGGATCGTTGACGAATGTCAGCACAATAATCGGGCAGATCAATTTCAGTTTCTCTCTGACTGTCTTGCAGAATTCGATGCCAACGTAACGATTCTGCATGGGAGAAGGATCCTCCGGATCCGCTGGCATGATCAGATCAGAAATAATCAGGTCAGGCTGAAACCCTCGCAATTTTAACTGTGCCATGTCCGGCGAAGTGGCGGTTTCGACTTTGAATCCCTCTGCTTCCAGTCGCTCAACCAGTCCGAGCATTTCGTAACGGTCGTCATCAACAAAGAGAATTTTCTGCTGGGTCATTAAATAAATGCCTCCGGATAAATAATCTGAAAAGTATAGCGCCGGGCCGTGGGGAATTTGGGTGGCGGAACAACTCTGCGATCTTCCGCTGACGGGAGCAGTTTAACATCGCCGCCGAACCCCCGCATGATCTGGCGCGCCAGATACAATCCCTGGCCCGACCCTTGTGGGTCATATTTCGAGGCGACTTTGCCACGCTCACGATCCCAGAAGATCTGCTCTGGATCTGCCAAATCAATTGGCACTCCGGTCGAGGTAATATTCACTTTCAGGGTACGCACTTCGCGGAATAGTTTAACTTCGACGGTCGTGCGCGGGTACGAATATTTGACCGCGTTGTGTAGCAGATTCTGAACAACCTGTTCGAAGAACTGCTCGTCAATCAGAAAATCACCCCAGGCATCGGCCTCTTTTTCACTCAGAAATTTGACCTTGATCCAGTCCTGCATGCGAATCGGTTGCATATCTATCACCCGTTCCAAAAAGTAGCTGGTCAGTTTGGTGGAGGATCGCTGCACTTGCTTGAGGAAATTGAAATCAGTAATTCCGGCAGCCCACAACGTGCTACGCAGCATCCCGGCGGCACCCTTGGCCATCTGCCGAATGTAGCGGAGCTTGTCATTCAGTTTCACAGGATCGCGGTCGTAAACGCCTTCAAGGATATTGTCAGTGTATGCGATAACGCCCTGTAAAGGCTGAGTAACTTGATGTGCCGTGCGTTCGACAAACAGTTCGCGGTGCGCTTGCAGGCGGATCATCAGCAGACTAGGGCTGACCTGATGGGCGATCAGATTAATCATATCCACGTCGTGATCGGAGAAGTTTTGCAGCCGATGCCGACTGACCGAACAAGTGCGCTCACAAATGCGAATCACGCCGGTAGCGCCCTCTGGCTTTTGCCCAGGCAGCGGGTAAACCAGCATTGGGTCATGGTCTTTCGGATTTGGCAGTGAGCGGCGTTCCGGAAACTTGCCTGTGTATTGCGAATCTTCGTTGATGTTGGGAATGAGCTTGTGTTTGCCCGTAGAAAATACGCGCCAGGTCAGACTGTTGTCTTTCCGGTAAAAGACCGTCTTTCTAAACTCATCTTTTTCGTTGTCATGCCCGTGGATGCCGGTCGTGGCCACACAACGGATGCTGTCACGGGAATCATCAGCTTCGAAGATCGAAACACAGTTGGCATGCACGGCCTGCAGAATCAGTTTTTGAACCTTTTCCAGGTAATCCGCCTTGCGATCATCAAGCCGACGACGGTCCCTGGGGTTTACCAGATCAATGGTGAATTGATTGAGTTGCTTGCTAATCTCTTTGCGTTCGTGAGCGCGCGCCCTGAGAAAGGCGGCAGCGGTAATTTTGCCGACGAACAGAAGCCATGGATCGGGCTGCGTGATCGCCGTTATATCTGGCATATGCAGATCAATCAGGCCGATGAAGCGCGGCTGGCCTGAATCGCTAACCAAATCCGCTGAGATAAGAGGGACGCAGATCAACTGAGGGAGTTGGGCAAAGAGTCCCACTAATTCAGTATCTTCATTCCATTCGGGCAGCTTCATTGGAGTTTCGCCACGAATCACAGACCTTTGATGGATCGCTTTCACGCCGACTGAATTGTCGGGCAGCCGGTTGGCCGACCGCAGCAAGTAAGAGCGATTAGGTTCGTCGCTACAGACTTGCAATAAATCCAGTTCCTTAAATTCGCTGTTGAAAACCCAGAGCCGCAAGGCCGGCACATTCAGCCACTCCCGCCAGATCAAGCACACCCGACGTGCGACCTCACCCACATCGCCGGTTAATGACAGCAGGCGGTCAATCGCGTGCAGGCGCGTCTTGCGCAGTTTGTCGGCTTCGGACAGTTGTTTTGACTTGATGATGTAAGCCAGCAGCGAGAGCAAGTGAATGGCCTTTCCCTGCACATCCTGGCTGCCATCGCCAGGGGAGCGCGAAGGATCAAAGACCAGGCAGAGCGTATGCTCGTCTTCCGTCTCGCTCTGGCGGAGTTGAATGGCCACGGCGCAATCCCCGGACTCGGACCTGATCGTTTGGTAATTTGAGAAAGCACCTTCGAGTTGCGGCAGATCACGGCCAAAGACTTTCATCTTCGCAAGGTCAATCAGCGGCGCGATGCCGCCAGGCAACTCGCGCGGTGCGCTGTCAGCCAGACGTTCGGAATCTTTCGTTGGGTGGAAACGGAGGTATGAAACCTGCAAACAGCTTGAGGCTTCTCGGAGGGATTTGAGGACAGCGGAAAGGAACGAGATGGCTGCCGGATGCGTTTGGGCGAGATGCGGCAATTGCTCGACAATCATTTCCCAAACAAATTGAAGATCGGATTCATCGGCCATTCTGACAATCTCCAACAAGTGAATCAATCAACGAACTTTATACCGGTTGATGAAAGTTTTGATTACGGAAGGTATCAACTTGCTTCTTTTGATACAGGCAAAATTCGACCGGAGGGTATTTCAAGTGCCACGAAGTGTCAATTCTGTCTTACGCAATAATTACAATACTGGGCTGTCGTCATTGTCTGGGTGAATTAATCAAACTTGTGGCAAACTCGCGAAAAGTTGCTGCGCGCTTGAAAGTCAGGAATTGACTGTCAGCTTTTGTTTAGGCTTCTGCCCTGGAGTTGAGTTGATCAACTCAATCGCCATAACGCCCGACGGTTCGCCATACATCAACGACGTTCTCGCCGCGCGTGCAGTAGATGCGGTCATACAAATTCACGTTCGGGTCGCAATGCGGAATGATGAATTCGATGCGGTCGCCGATATTGAAGTCGCGGCTGGGCTGATTGAAGATCAGGATGCCGTGTTCATCGCCGCCGTAACCAAGCGTCACGCCGGTTGCGCCTTTGATTTCGGGCAGGTGTTTGGGTTTGTCGGACGCAAAGGCTTTGATGCCTGCGTCGGTCGTCGCGTGATCGTCGTAGCTTTTGCTGATGACCGTCGCCATTACGGTCAGCGACGGCGCGAAGTCTTCGTAGACCGCACCGCTCTTGCCGCCGATTGCGCGGTATTCGACATCCATAAACACATACGAACCCGTCTGTAGCTCAGTCATCCCCTGCAACTCGCAATCAATGTTGTAGGTACCGGTGCTGCCGCCTGACATAATCTCAACGGGCAGGCCCATCTTCTTCAACTGCTGGAAGGTTTCCAGCACGGGCGTCATGACTTTGGTCGAATGGCAGCGCCGCGCCTCGAAGGTGTTGACGTGCGCCGATGGGCCGGAATAGCCGTGAATGCCGCGCAGCTTCAAGTTCGGCAGCTTGACGATCTGTTCCGCCAGCTTGATCGCCCGTTCGCCCGGTGGAATGCCCGTGCGGCGGCCTCCGGGATCAACATCCATCATCACGTTCAGATTGATTTTGGACGCAACGGCGGCATCGCTGAGTTGTTGCACGTGAACGGAGGAGTCCACCGCCGACATTGTTTCCGGCGCGCGGCGGGTCAGTTTGATCAATCGTTCGATCTTGGGCTTGCCTACCAGTTCAGTGGTGATCAGCAGATTTTTGATTCCGGCGGCGGACATCGCTTCGGCTTCACGAATGGTGGCAGTACACAGACCGATGGCTCCGGCTTTGATCTGGCGTTCGGCGATCTGTGGACATTTGTGGGTTTTGCCATGCGGGCGCAGGTTGATCTTCGCAGCTTTGGCGTGAGCGGCCATCCTGGCAATATTCGCATCCAGCAAGTCTAAATCCAGCAGCAGCGCAGGCGTCACCAGATCGGCTTTTGTCAGGCCGGTCAGGCCTTTTCCGGATTCCAGACGCTTATCAATTTCGGCGTGCGAATAACCGCTGACGGTTGAAGGGATGATCATTTCAGGCGCGGCCACCGCGGCAGCCAGCCCTAAACCACTGCATAAAACTTCACGACGTGATGTTTTCATTGAAGTTTTCCCCTGGCGATTGGTAGAGCGGGTTGGGACCCTGCTCTACCAATCGCTTCTAAATCCCTTTACTTGATGTTGATTTTGACTGTATTCGAGGTCTTTCCATCCACCGTCAAAATTACATCTACCTGTCCGCGCCCAATCAGGCTGCGCGGTATTCCGACGTTGATTTGATCAAGGCCGACGAAATCGCCCTGTAATCCGGCAAAGCTGACCGGAGCGTCAACACCACCAATAGTGGCGGTCACGGCGGACAGACTGCTGCGTCCGCGAATGCCCGTGCCGTTGAGGATCAGGAAGACCTGATCGGTCGCTGCGCCTAAATCAATTGGGATCGGGACGAAAGTATTCTGCCCGGCGTCGAAGCGTGACAACGCCTCGAAGCTTTGTGCGCCCCCCGCCTTCAAGCGGAAGACCGTTGCGGCAGGAACGCCTGCCCCGGTGGCATTCGCGGTAAACAATCCCGGCGAGACGCTGGTAATTTGAATTGTCCCGACGGCGATCTTTCCATCGCCACTGGTAATGACGATTTGCGCCGCATCATTGACCGTGCCGGTTGGAATTAGCGCATTGACCTGTCCGGGCGAAACGAAAAAGAGCGGTGCCAGACGCTCCGTGCCGACGTTGTCTCTGACTTTTACAGTCGTCCCCAATAACGTCGTGGGCAGGGGGAGCCCCGCTGCCACCTGCGTTCCGGTTGCCAGATTGCTGCCAAACAAAGCGACGATCTGTTCGCCTGCTGCTGTCATTCCCAGAAAGCTGGCGGCGGAGACCGTCGTCACAACCGCAGGCGCCGTCCCGCCGGTAATGGTCGCCGTCAGCGTGAAGTTGGCTGCGCCCGGCCCAAAGTTCGCAATCGCAATGTAATAGAGGCCCGATTGCAATGCAGGCGAACTTGCCGAAGTCACCGTGATTGATTCCGGCACAATCCCATTCTGAGTTGAACCATAATCGGCGATTAGGTTGCCACCAGCAATCACAATGCGCTGACCGAAGCGCGCAAAAAGATCAACATCTTGGTTGCCAGTCAGATCAATCTTCAACTGCGTTGCTCCGGGCGGCACAAAGATCGCGTACTGCGTGTTGAGCAAAACACCTAATCCCCCGCTTGGAGCAATGACAGAACCAGTAACAGCCGCGCCTGAAGTGAGAAAGACCGTTGCCGCTCCCGTTAACGTTCCGCCCACCCCGCTTAATGCAACCGTGGCCGATGGCGTTGTCGGATCGTTGCTGGCGATGGTCAGCATGGCGGTCTGCAAGCCCAGACTGGAAGGCGTGAACCGCACTGTCACTTGTGCTTGCGCGCCAGCCGCGATGGCCAACGGAAACGTTGTTGGAGCCAGTGCGAACTGCGCATTATTGGAAGTAATGCCGGTGACGTTCAGCGTCGCGCTGCCCGTGTTGCTGATCGTCAGCATTTGCTGTTGCGCTACGCCCAGATCGCTGCTGCCAAAATTTAGATTTGCGGGAGCAGCGATTCGCGGCACGGGCTGAGCATTGTTCATGACGACGGCTCGAAGCAGAAGATTGACCGGCGTTGAAGTGCCGGGAAAGGTCAGCGGCCCTGTGTAATTCGCCCCATTATCCGGCGAAACGAAAGCGCGCTGTCGCGGTGTGCCATCCGTGTCCGTGGCGTAAACAACTCCTCCGAACGGGTTCGGCGTCTTGAACCCCACATAAAAATCTCCCGCCGAAATCGTCGGGCCATTCTGGATCACGAAGTCAATAAACCCGCTGCTGGCGGTTGCCGCAGGGATCGTGACTGTTTGATTTACCAGCAGCGTCGGGTTTGCAGTGGGCTGTGTTGTCCCCGATGCGCCAGCAAAAGCAATCAAGGTGATTTGCGAACCGACCGGACTGGGCAGGTTCGTGACCTGTGGAAAGATCAGACGGATGATTTGCAATGTAGCAGGATAAGCCGATGGCGTCAGCCGGTTGACGGCAATTACCCCAGAGCCAGAGAGGGCAGTTTCATTTGTCCCATCATCCGCCAGCAACTCTTCGCTACCGGCCAGGCTGTCAGCCTGAATCAAAGGTTGGCTGGCAGTACGATCCGCCGCCTGACCCTTTTTGACAATTGCGTCCGCTGAAATCAACAGGCCCAGACAAAATAAGAGCCTGCCCCAAAACTTTGCTGAAGATACGATTACTTTCATGAACTCCCTCCTGATGATGGGTGAATGGTGGACGATTTGTTTTATGGCGTAAATGTCGAAGAGCAAGGGGAAGATAGTGCACTAAACACATCAACGCAGCCATTCAAAGCTTTGTGATGCGACGGTGTCAAGCAATCAAACTACTCCTTGCCGCCAATCGTTCTTCTTATTTCGCCAGTGATTTCGCCAATGATCTCTCCAATGATGAAGATACAAATGGCTGTTTGACTTGGCCACAGACGGTCACTATGCTGACGCGGTTTTCACATCAGGCTTCTATCAAAACTCACACATTGATGCATAGACGATGAGCAATTTCGAGCTGATCCGCCGCCATCTCGACCAGCGACTTGCGCCGCCGCACAGTTTGCGAATCGAGAGCGACCGCATTCGACAAGCTGCTGTCACGCTGCTGTTGCGCGAAGAACAAGGCGCGGCGGAATTGTTGATCATCAAACGCGCCGAACGCGAAGGCGATCCGTGGTCCGGTCATTTGGCCTTGCCTGGCGGCCGCGCCGAATTACCGGACGCCGACTTGATCGCAACTGCGGCGCGCGAAACGTACGAAGAAGTCGGCATTGATTTGTTGAACGGAGGTGCCTTTATTGGCCAACTGCCACTCATACAGCCGAACGCGCCACGACTGCCGCAAATCGAAATTACGCCCCTGGTCGCGCTCGCTCCGCCGTCATCGTCCATTCGCTTAAGCGAAGAAGTGGAGAGAGTTTTCTGGATGCGGGTCGGCCAGCTTAAGCGCGCGGGCTTATCTGAGGTCTACGCGATGCGGTTCGGCGAAGTGGTCAAGAAATGGCCAGCGTATGCCAGCGAAGATGGGCCTATCTGGGGCATCACCGAACGCATTTTGACGAGCTTTCTGGAATTACTGGATTGAAAAGGTGGTCGCTGGTCGGTAGTCAGCAAAGGCTACCCGCCAGCCGCCAAACGCCAACAACCAATCACTATGAATTCACCACTAACTACCGACCACCGACCACCAACCACTGGCCATCAGCCACCAGACCTCATCCGCCATTTCGGCACATTGCAGGCAACGGCATTGAACATGTCGAACATGATCGGGATTGGGCCGTTCATCACCATTCCGTTGTTGCTGACCGCGATGGGTGGGCCGCAGGCGATGTTGGGCTGGCTGGTCGCGATCTTAATCGTTATCCCCGACGGAATGGTCTGGAGCGAATTGGGCGCGGCAATGCCCGGATCAGGCGGCAGTTACCTCTACCTGCGCGAAGGTTTTGGAAGCAAGACATTCGGGCGGTTGATGGCATTTCTGTTCATCTGGCAATTCATTGTCAGCGGTCCATTTGAAATTGCTTCAGGGTATATCGGCTTCGCACAATATCTGGGCTACATCTGGCCGGGCGCGTCCAAAAATCTGGTGGTCATTGTCATCGGGCTGATCAACATCGCGCTGCTCTATCGGCAGATCAAACACGTGGGCGAGATCACCATCAGTTTGTGGATCGGTACGTTGTTGACCACCGGTGCTGTGATCTTCACGGGCGCAATGCATTTTGATCCGAAGCTCGCTTTCGATTTTCCGCCGGGAGCATTCAAGTTTTCGACCGGGTTTCTGTTTGGCCTGGGCGCGGCATCACGCATCGGTGTTTACGACTACCTGGGCTATTACGACATCTGCTACATTGGCGATGAGGTCAGAAATCCGGGGCGGACCATTCCCCGCTCAGTCATCATCAGCGTCGTTGTTGTCGCACTCATCTACATCGCCATCAATCTTTCGATCATCGGCGTGGTTCCCTGGCGCGAATTTGTGCCCGCCGAAACAACAAAGCCGCTCTCTGATTTTGTCGTCTCGGTCATGATGGAGAAGATTTATGGGCGGCCCGTGGCAATCGCCGTCACGCTGATGATTTTGTGGACGGCCTTCGGTTCTGTCTTCGCGCTGCTGCTGGGTTATTCGCGGATTCCTTTTGCGGCGGCGCGCGACGGATACTTTTTCAAAATCTTCAGCCGATTGCATCCTCGCCACAACTTTCCTTATTTTTCGCTGGTTGTGATTGGAGCCATCTCTATTTTGTGCAGCTTTCTGTCGCTGGGCACTGTGATTGATGCGCTGATTGCGCTGCGCATTCTGGTGCAATTTATCGGGCAGATTGTCGCCGTCACCTTGTTACGGAAGAACGCGCCAAAGCTTGACCGGCCCTATCGCATCTGGCTCTATCCACTGCCAAGCTTGATCGCCCTGGTTGGATGGCTCTTTATTTTCGTGACAATGGAACGGCAGATCATCCTGTACAGCCTGGGTGCATTGGTGGTGGGAATTGCCTGCTTCCTGATGTGGGCAGGCAGCACTTCGAAATGGCCGTTTCGCGCCGCCCTCAATCACGATTAACGGTATCTGGCATCCCATATCGTTCGTCATTTGACTGAATACGGCCATATAAAGTTTTTCCACATCGTGATTTTTAAGATGTAACAGCGATAACCAAGCGGGTTATGCAGTCGTCTATCATTTTGACGGCACTGGTTGACGGCATTGGCATATGCGTTGCTAAACTGTTGGCGTCACAAGCGTGGCCCACAGTTAAAAGTGAAGGGTGCGCCGGAGAGTTTTTATTATCGAATGGAGAATGATCGTCCCCTTTTTCGGCATTCGAGAAATAACAAAAGCTGAGAAGCTTAGGCAGAAGGGGGAATATAAAATGAATTCGTTAAAGAAGTTTTTTTTCGCGTCCTTTCTTGGTCTGGCACTTTCTGTCAGCGGGGCTGCAAGCACGCAGAGATTTGGGCAGGATAAAAAGCCACCGGAACCAGTGAAGGAGCGGGATAAACAAGACAAAAAAGACGATCAAAAAGACCGCAAGAATGACGACAAAAAGAATGACGACCGAAGAGGCGGCGACAAGAAAAAGCCGTAGCCTTTAGTCCAATTGGAAAACGGGTGGCCAAGTACCACCGAAGACTTTTTCTCTCTCCTTACCTACGCCCGCTGTTGGCTGCGATTGAAGCACGACGGCGGGTTCTTTTTTTTGACTGAAGCTTATGCTGGCGAAAAATAACCTGCTTTCGTCAGAACGATCACGGTCAGATACCAAGTGCCGTAGAAAGCCGTGTAAAATGGAATGTACAAGGCTAATCCGAATATGGACTTTGCACCCTGTGCAACTCCCCTTGTTTTGTAAAAGTAAATTGGGATGAAGATCGGCCCCAAAAGGCCTAGCCAAATTCGGAAATTATAGGAAAGCTGTAACCCTCTGGCCCTGCTGTCAAAAAGGCACCACCACACCGTCCCGTAGCCAATGACCAGACAGGATGCCACATAAAAGAGCAGCGCTAAATTTTCGCGGTAATAGAATGCGACCTCTGCAATCGTGATGAGTACTAGGACGATCAGTGCGCCAAAGTAAGAATACCAGCGTCGCTTCCTATACCAGCCCTCTTCGATTGTTGGGGTCACGGTGAATTACCCAAGAGTTGCACAAAGCTTGCCAGCGAGCCGACGCTATCTGGAGCGCGTCGGCCCGCTGGCGAAAAATTTTAAGCACTTTTTGCGGCAGCCTTTTTGGCTCTTCTGGCTTTTCCCAATTGTTTGGGATTTTTGCGTGTTTTGCCTGACGTGCCTCTGCTGATTTTTCCGCGTTTCGATCGTTGATCGCCTCTGCCCATTTGAAAATAACCTCCATCGGTTTGTTTGAAGTTTTTAGTTGAACGCTCGCTGGCAGATTTTATTTCTCCGCCACTTCGAGCGCGATGATTGTGTCTGTTTCGTCGTGCGCGCCTTGAGGGATGCGAACGAAGAAGCCGAACTTGTCGTTTTCGTAAAATTCCACTTTGCTGCCGTCTTTCAACAGCCTTGCCGATTTGACCTTCTGCGCCAGCTTTGGCATTGCCAGCACGGGGTCTTGCCAATTCAGAATGTGCAGGTAAACCGTATTGCCTTTGCGCGTTGTGACGCCCCAGGGACGAGGCGTCAACGGTCCACCGCGTGTGCCATAAACAGACTCACCGTTTTTCTCCAGCCATTTGCCGACTTCGCCCAGGCGCTGCACGAACTCCGGTTGAATCTTGCCTGTTGGCATCGGGCCGATGTTCAGCAAAAAGTTGGCATTGTTCCCGGCTGCACGCACCAGGTAATGAATCAGGTCTTTCGTGCTCTTGAACTTCTTATCGCTGGCATTGAAGCCCCACGCGCCGTTGATCGTTTCACAAGTCTCCAGCGGAATACTGCCAATCTCAGTGGTGTTGAAACCGGCTGTGTTCGCGCCGGGCAAATCTTTTTCGAACATCTGAAAGTCTTCGCCAGCGATTGGGGCTTTGTGATGATTCGAACCGACCAGCGCCGATGGTTGCAGGCTGTGAATCAACCCATAAGTTTGTTGAAGCCGCCAATCGGCCTCCGGTTTGTCCCACATCCCATCGAACCAGATGCCACCGATGGGGCCGTAATTCGTCAGCAGTTCCTTCAACTGCCCATCCATATAATCAATGTAGCGGGGCCATTCGCCACTTTCGGGCCGTTCAGCCGTTCTGCCCGTGCGCCCGCGCGGGAAATAATCGGGATGATGCCAGTCGAGTTGCGAGTAGTAAAAGAAAAGCTTGATTCCCTGCTTCTGGCATTCTTCGGCCAGTGCCTTCATCACGTCTTTTTTGTAGGGCGTGCGCTGGACGATGTTCCAATCGCTGATCTTGGAATCGAACATCGCAAAACCGTCGTGATGGCGGCTGGTGATGGTGATGTATTTCATCCCGGCGGCTTTGGCCATCGCCACCCATTCTGCCGCATTGAACTCAGTCGGATTGAATTGCGCAGGCAACTTCTCGTACTCGCTGACGGGCATCTTGTCGTTATTCATCACCCACTCGCCTTTGCCCAACACGCTGTAAACGCCCCAGTGGATGAACAGGCCAAACTTCGCATCCTGAAACCAGCGGCGTGACTCCAGATTTTCCTTGGTGGGTTGAGATGGCGATTGCGCGGCTGATCTGTCAGGCAAGGCGATCAAGGACGCTGCTAGAACAACAGCAACGCACAGAGAAATATTCCGAAGCTTCAGCAGTGAAGTCATAAGCATCCTCTCTTCCAGCCTTTCTTTAATTGCGAAGTGAGTGGTGTGAACGAAGGAGCGCATTCTAAGAGTCCATCAGGCAAGCGTCAATCGCCTGCTCCGCCAGTGTTGCGCAAACTGTTAGTTTGCGCCGTTTCTCATCAAGTATTTCGTGCTAACAACGCAAACTGACAGTTTGCGCAACCTCAATGCCCTACCTCGGCTCTATCATCATTCGCATGCCGTGTTTTGGACGCAAGGTAACAATCGGTCGCATTTCGACCGGATGGCCGGGAACCAACCGCAACCGCCACTGTTGCGCCAGCGTCGCCAGCACCAGCACGCCTTCCATCCACGCAAAGCTTTCGCCGATGCACAATCGCGGGCCGCCGCCAAATGGGAAGTAAGAAAACTTCGGACGGGCTTCACGCGCTTCCGGCGTCCAGCGTTCAGGGTCGAAGCGTTCAGGAGCAGGAAAGTATTCCGGCTTGTGGTGCATGACGTACTGGCTCATCAAAATAATCGTGCGCGCCGGAAGTTGGTATTCGCCCAGCCGGTAATCATTGAGCGCACGCCGTCCGATGATCCACGCGGGCGGATACAGCCGCATGGATTCGGCAAAGATCATTTCGGTGTAACGCAGTCGCGGATAGTCTTCCGCGGTTGGCAAATTGCCCTTCAGCACCTGATCAACCTCAGCGTGAAATTTGGCTTCAATATCAGGGTGCTGAGAGAGCAAATACCAGGTCCAAGTCAGCGCAGTAGCCGTCGTTTCGTGCCCGGCCAGGAAGATAGTCATCGCTTCGTCACGCAGTTGCGCATCGGTCATCCCTGAACCATCGCCTTCCACGTCGCGCGCCTGCATCAACATCGAAAGCAGATCGCCGCGATCTTCACCGCTTGCGCGCCGCTCGGCGATCATTCGATAAATCGTCACGTCCAACCGTTCCCGCGCCTGCCGGAAGCGTTTCATCATTGGAATCGGCAAGCGTTCAAGCAATTGCGAAAACGGCAGCGTCAGGGTATTGAACAGCGCCATCGCCTGGCTCAGGGCGTCTCCAATCTCATCTGCTTCGGTTTCGACATCCGCGTCAAATAACGTCTTGCCCGCAATCCCCAGCGTCATTCGCATCATTTCGCGCGAAATATCGCGCTCTTCCCCGCTCCGCCAGCTTGCGCGCGTTCGGGCTGCATATTCGACCATTGTCGCCGCATATCCGGCGATCCGCTGCCGATGAAATGCGGGCTGCGCCATCCGCCGCTGGCGCAGATGAAACTCACCTTCGCTGGTCAACAGTCCTTCGCCCAGCAGCCGCTTTGCCCGCTGCAAGCCTTCGCCTTTCATGAAATTCTTGTTGTGCGTGATCAGCACATCGCGGATGAGGTCAGGATGATTGATCAGAACGACTGGCTGTGGCCCAAGCTTGAAAAAAGCGACGTCCCCGTATTGCTCAGCAATTTTTGTAAAAAAACCGATGGGATTGCGGCGAATGCTGAAAAGGTTAAGAAGATTGATGCCGGGGAGGATTGATTTCGGCCCCGGCGGAAGCGTTGTTGCAGGTAATGCCATATTGATCTTTGTTTCCTTCTCTCCCGAAGATCCGAAGCAGACCAAAGCCTGCTCCATATCTTCATCCGCTCAGCCGATCTGGTCGCGTAATCTAAAAACTTCAGCTTGTAATTTTGGAATCATTGCAAAGCTGCCGGTGTTGCCACTGGCTTCGGCGGCGCGCGAATTGTGCCAATGGCACAGGCCGAGCTTGGCGACCGCGCGCAGGAATTGGCGTCGCGCATTGAAGCGTTCGCTGTTGCCGAACGCTCCCAGTACCCAACTGCTGCGGCGAAAAACAGAGATGGCGATTTTCAACTGATCGTCGGAAATCAGCCCGCGCTCGACTTCGGCACCAAGCGTTCGTTTCAGAATCTGTCCTTCGCGCCGCACCAGAATTCCAATCACGCAGACGAAAGCAATGAAAAGTGGAAACTCCAGCATCAGGTAGCCCATCCAAAACAGCGTCGGGTTGAATGACGCCAAGCCATTCCATAAGGCATGCAGAAACATCGCCGCACAGTATCCGATCAATGGGGCGGCAACCTTTAACCAACGCTTGTGCGTTTCGCGCGCAACGCCGCAGCCGATGCCGGTCATACAGGTGAACAGGACGTGGGAAAACGGAGAGAGGATTCCACGCACAAGGAAGGTTCCCATCAATCTGTCCGGGCCGCCGCTGACAAAACTGTCGCCGTAATAATCCACATTCTCCATCGTCGCAAAGCCGAGCGCGACCACACCGGCATAGACAATTCCATCAACGACACTGTCAAAATCGCGGCGGAAAAGCAGGGCAATCAGCAGCACACCGACTCCTTTGCTGGCTTCTTCAATCAACGGGGCGCTGATGATGCCTGTCAGAAAGTCGTTGAAGGTGCTTTTGAAAATTTCATTAAAGACGCTGGAAACCAGAATCGCCACGCCCGCGCCCCACGCAAACGCGAGGGCCAGCGTGCGGACAGGTTCGGGGTCGTAACGATCCAGCCAAAGAAACATGCTCAGGTAGAGGATTGCCGGAATGAATGCCATCAGCCCGGCACGGATCGAAACCGACAGCCCGAAATTCATGAAGCTGAGCGCCAGCACGATCACGCCCATGACCGCGCATAAGATCGCCAGCAAGGCGACGCCCGGCGCGGTTGGCGCATCTCCGGAATCGTGCCCGGGGTTGAAAAGGCCAATGGTTTGCGCAGCCTCGCGAATTGTCCATCGGGCCGTCTGCGGCGAACGCGCGCGCGCGGTGTCAATGAACTGCGGGCGAGTTTCGGCATCCGCGTCCGCGCCCTGGATTGGCTCGTGCATTTCAATTAGGACATGCAACCGAGGCCCGAACGGCCCCAGTTCAATCGCATCACCGTGCGCCAACTTCGCTGTCTGAATCCGCTCGCCGTTCAGGAAGGTTCCATTCGTGCTGTCCTGATCGAGCACGAAAAATTCGTTGTGTTCGGTGGCAACAATCGCGTGGCGAGTGGAAACGCTCGGTTCGACGAAGCGCACCACGCTTTCTTCGCCGCGCCCCAGCACCAGGAAGCCGTGATCCAGATGTAACTGCGCGCCGGAGTGTGTCCCGTTTTGAATGATCAGTCGGAGCATATTTGGTGGTCAGTAATTTTGGGCAATTGGTGGCCTGTGGATGTGATCTTCCTTCGAGATATTGCTTGTCGTCTATCGCACCGGACAACGCCGCGACATTCTACAAAGCACAATGTGGTTTTGACCAATCACCGTCTACTTATCCGATCCGGCATGATTAAAAATTCGCTGTTGCAATCGCCCACGAATTGCTTATCATACGCGCGCCACCAACCCCGTTAATTCTGGCAACTTTCGTCAACATCTCAACGGCCAGAGGCCAGCAAAGATCGTCAAAGGTGCCCCCTTCAAGCGTTCTTCCTTGTTGCAGTTCAATTGTCGGCAGCCTCTTGTTATTGATCCCTATCACCAGTGATTTCTGAAAATTCAACGTTCGAATCAGCGTTGCTGACCGGCGAATCAGCGCCGCGCTCGGCAGTGCGGATTCATAGTTGCCCCAACATAAAACCTTAGGAGGAATTACATGCGAAAGCTTTTTTTTATGGCGGCGCTACTTCTCAACTTGCCGCTGATTGCACAAGCACAGGATGCGCCAAAGGTCGAAATTTTCGGCGGCTATTCCTATCTGCGCGCCGATGATGACAACGGTGGAATTGATTTGCATGGCTGGAATGCTTCGACCGCGGTCAACATCAACAAGTGGGCGGGCATCGTTGCCGACTTCAGCGGCCATTACGGCGAAGCCAGTGTCGGCTTGGCCAACAAGGCAGACGTCAGCGGTTATCTGTTCCTGGTTGGACCGCGCTTTTCGTACCGCAAACACAAAGTGCTGACGCCGTTCGGCCACGTTTTGCTGGGCGCGGCGCGGCAGAACATTTCGGTGCGGACAGCTTCGGGGAGGCTGAAATCAGACGACGCTGCGTTCGCATTGGCGATTGGCGGCGGGCTGGACGCCACGGTTCACCCGAACCTGGCAATTCGCCTGTTTCAAACGGATTATGTGCTGACGCGATTCAGCGACGATACCCAGCACAATTTCCGAATTTCAACCGGTCTGGTCTTACGGCTCGGCTCGCAATAAAACAATCGAGACGGGAAGCGCCTGCATGAATCGTTGCAGGCGCTTCCCGTGCCAGCCCTCGCGCTTTTTACAGTTGTCTTCCCTTCCCGCCCTGTGTATCTTCACGCCGCTTGATTGGCCGCCGCTTTCCTGGCCCTGCTTGTCATAATGATTTTCACTCTGCTTGTTATGAATAGCGCCCCGCGTCACAACTCGCTGCTAAGCCGCTGGCTGTTTGCCTTTGCTACGGTGGCATTGCTGAAGATGCTCAGTCTCCCTGTTGCAGCGCAAACGCAGCCTTCCATCCCGCCGCCGCCTGCCAAAATTGGTTCGTTCCGTATCATCCTGCCGAAATTGTCCAAGCCCGCAATTGAAGGGCTTTACGATTATTCATACCGCATTAACGTACCGCGCGAAGTCGTACGAGCCGGAACCACGACTCTTGCTGCGTCGCCCGAACAGCACCAGATGGCGGCGCGAAAGCTTCAGCAAGAGGCTGAAACGTTGCGCGCGCAAGGCACGGCTCAAAGCTTGCGCGAGGCAATGCAAAAATATGAAGAAGCGCTACGGCTGTGGCGCGCGGCGGGCAAGCTGGGCGAACCGGAAGCGATGGCGAGTGCGCTTAATCAATTAGGGGTGATCTCCGATTCGTTGGGCGACCGGCAACAGGCAATTGCTTATTACCATCAATCGCTGCCGCTGTGGCGCGCGGCAGGCAACCGGACGAATGAAGCCGCCACGCTGACGCAGCTTGGCCGTGTCTATAATTCCATCGGCGACAAACAGCAGGCGCAGCAGCTTTTCAACCAGGCCCGGCTGATCGTGCAGGCGGCTGGGCTGACGCGCCAGAATCAGATGATAGACGAAGGCGGCGGCAGGAACACACGCGAAGCCGCTACCCTGTTCAATCTGGGCAAGCTTTACGAAGAGCAGGGGCAAGGGCAGAAAGCGTTTGAGCATTATCAGCAGGCGCTGGCGCTATGGCACGAAGCTCAGGACAAGCCAGGCGAAGCCATGGCGCTGAACAATCTGGGCGGTCTGGCCGCGCGCGCGGGCCAGTTTCCGCAAGCCGCGCAGTTGTTCCATCAGGCGTTGCCGCTCTGGCGCACGATTGGGGATAAACGCGGCGAAGCCGTCAGCCTGAGCAATCTGGGATTCGTCTCAGACTCTTTGGGCGACAAAGCCAGTGCCATCGAGTTCTATTCGAAGTCGTTGCCGGTCTGGCGCACGATTGGCGATAAACGCAGCGAAGCAACAACGCTGAGCGATCTGGCGACCTTGCGGCTGGCAATCGGACAACGCGAAGAAGCATTGAAACTTTATCTGGAAGCATTGCCATTGCGCCGTTTGAGCGGCGACAAGCGCGGAGAAGCAACGACGCTCAACAACATCGGCGCATGGTACGCCGGTTCAAACGACTGGCCGAAAGCGAAAGAGCATTACGCGCAGGCAGTGAAGATTCGGCAGGAGATTGGCGACAACCGCGGCGAAGTCATCGCGCTTGGCAATCTGGCCTTTGTCCATCAATCCCTCGGCGAGACCGCAAAAGCGCGCGAACTTTATCAACAAGGACTGCCGCTGGCGCGCACGCTCAACGACCAGCCGCGCCAGGCAATCTTTCTGACTGGCCTTGGCGAAACCAATTCTCTGCTGAATGAAAAGCTTCAAGCGCGGGAACAGATCGAACAAGCGCTGGCGTTGTGGCGTGAATTGAAAGACCACGAGCGCGAAGCAACAACGCTCGCCCTGCTGGCAGGCATTTATGCTTCACTTGGCGAGAAACAAAAGGCCGAAGATATTTACCGAAAACTGCTCTCCGGCTGGCGCATCAGCCTTCCAAATTGAAACCAGCCCGCCTTTACCTTCCACACTCACAAACTTTTCCTGAAACCTTCTGCACTCTCCCGCCACTCACCCTTCGTAATCAAATCAGCAGGATTCGTCCGCCTTCAAACGGTCGGGCAGCATCGGCGCGCGTGAAAGGTGCTAAAATTTCAGCACCCTCTCGTTTTTCCCGGAACTACGTTTTTCAAACTTCCGTATGTCGAGCCGATACCAACACCGCAAAGTTTGAAGGCTTCATAAAAATAGGGGAGAAGAAATGATCAAGAAACGATCACGCAAGATCTGGTTGATCGGGGGATCGCTGTTTGTGCTGGCTGCGCTGGGAGTCACTGGATTCGTCGTCATGTCGCGCCCGAAGAATGAAATTGACGCTTCGCGGTTGGCTGCCGTTGAACGCGGCAACATCACCAAATCGGTCGTCGCCACAGGCCGCATCGAACCTATCGCCAAGGTCGAAATCAAATCCAAAGCCAACGGCATCATCAAAGAGCTGAAAGTGCAGGTCGGTGATCTTGTCCAACCCGGCCAGGTGTTGGCCGAACTGGATAAAGAGAATCTGGAAGCTCGCGTGCGCGAAACCAGGGCTGCATTAATGGGCGCCGAATCCAATCTGAAAGCCGCGCAGGCCCAACTGGAAAAGAACAAGGTCGAAGCCGAAGGCCCCGATGTGCCCTTCAGCAAACGCAATTTTGAACGCGCTGAAAAGTTGCTGAAAGAAGGCGTGCTGCCGCAGCAATCCTACGATGATTCGCGCAGCGCCTGGGAACAGGCCGTCAATCGCCAGAACGTCGCGCGCGCGCAGCTTGCAGTGAGCGAAGCCAAAGTTACTCAGGCCCGCGCCGAAGTTGCACAGGCGCAAGCCGCCGTGGATCGTTCGATGGAAGAGTTGAGTTACGCGACGATTCGTTCGCCGATTCGCGGTGTCGTGCTATCACGCGATGTAGAGATCGGCTCCCCGGTTTCTTCGATTTTGAACATGGGCGCGGCAGCTTCGTTGGTGATGGTGTTGGGAGACATCAGCAAGGTGTATGTGCGCGGCAAAGTAGATGAAGCCGACATCGGCGTCGTCAAGTTCGGCCAGCCTTCGCGGATCAAAGTCGAAACCTTCAAAGATAAAACCTTCGAAGGGACAGTGACGCAAATCTCTCCGTTGGGCGTGGACAAAGACAACGTCGTCACCTTTGAAGTCAAAGTTTCGATCAACAATCCCGGCGGCGAATTGCGCGCGAATATGACCGCCAATGCCGAGATCGTGCTGGAAGAGCACAAAGATGCGCTGCTGGTGCCGGAAAGCGCCGTGGTTTACGACGCGCAGCGCAATGCTTCCGTTGAGTCCCCTGCTCCGGCACAACCCAAAGGCAAAGAGAAGAAGCCGATTAAAGTCGGCATCAGCAATGGCACCCGCACCGAGGTGCTGGATGGGTTGAAGGAAGGCGACAAGGTGATCCTGCAATAATCCTGATGAAAGAACTGCTTTCGCAAACCTGGTCGAATCTGATGGCGCACAAGCTGCGCAGCTTTCTGACGATGTTCGGCATCATCTGGGGCGTCATCTCCATCGTGCTGCTGTCGGCTGTCAGTGAAGGCTTTCAGCAAGGCAATCTGTACGTCCTGAAAGAACTGGGCAAAAACATCATCATCATCCGCAATGGCCGCACCAGCACACAGGCAGGCGGCGAACGCGCGGGCAAACAAATCCGGTTGAACATCGGCGATGTATACGCGCTGAAAGAAAAAGCGAAGCTGCTGGAACACGTCACGCCCGAACTGATGCGCGGCGGCGTCAGCGCCAAAAGCGCCTTCAACGCCAGCTCTTCGCAACTGAGCGGGGTCTGGCCGATCTACCAGTACATCCGCACCATCGAAGTGGATCGCGGGCGATTGCTGAATGAACAAGACAATACAGAAGCCCGCCGCGTCGTCGTCATCGGCACGGATATGTGCAAGCAGTTGTTCGCCGACCGCAATCCCATCGGCCAACCGCTTTCGCTGAACGGCATTCCCTACACCGTCATTGGCCGCGTGCGAAAGAAGGAACAGGATTCCAACTACACCGGCCCGGACAACAACCGGCTGTTCCTGCCCTACGAAACAATGCGAAAGGACTTTCCCCAGAGCGGCGGAAATGACACGGCAGATTCGGTGTCGGCCATCATTGGCGCACCCCACGAACACGTCGCTGCCGAACTGAACCGCATCGTCGAACGCGAAGGCAAGATCAACTTTGAAAAGATTGGGCCGGTTGAACAGGAAGTTCTTTCGACGCTGGCACCGCGTCACGCTTTTGATTCCTCAGATCGCGAAGCGCTTTCGATGTGGAACACGGCGCTGGAAACAGTCTTCTTCAGCAAGATGATTTCCAGCATGCGCGAATTCTTCATTGCGGTCAGCATCATCACGCTGGCGCTGGGCGGCATCGGCGTCATGAACATCATGCTGATTTCAGTCAAAGAGCGGACGAAAGAGATCGGTATTCGCAAGGCATTGGGCGCAACCAGCGGCAACGTGCTGCGGCAATTTTTCAGCGAAGGGCTGTTGCTGACCTTGATGAGCGGAACGATTGGCCTGGGCGTCGGCATCGGCCTGTGCAAGCTGGTCAATCTGTTGCCGCTGCCCGCACGCTTTGCCGGGATGATTCTGACGTGGCAATCGGCGGCGTTTTCAATCGGCGTGCTGGCGTTGATTGGAATCGTTGCCGCAACTTATCCGGCGCGGCGCGCGGCGGAGATGCTGCCGATTGAAGCGTTGCGGTACGAGATGTAAAGCGGTGTTATACTTTTGCTCAAGGAGGAATAGTTATGTCACTGACAATTGACCTCAAACCTGAAATAGAGACGATGCTGCATGAGGAGGCCACCAGGGCTGGAATTGATGCTGGCTATTTAATCCAACGCACTCTCGAAGAGCGATTGAAACGTCCCGCCAATGGCCATCCTGACGTTTCCCCATTGTCCAGCGAAGAAAGTAAATTGCTGCGACAGGTCAACGAATGGCTGCCATCAGAAACCTGGTGTGAATATCAGGAGCTACGAGAAAAATTCCGCGCGGAGTCACTGACTGAAATGGAGCATCAACGATTGACTGAAATCTACGATCAAATCGAAGCCATCAATGCTCAGCGAATCGGTTTCATTGGTGAATTGGCGCGCCTGCGCCAATTGTCTTTAAAAGAGATGATGAATCAATTAGGCATCGCCTCTCCTGGCTATGAGTAATTCTCATTTACCTGCTGCCTTGAAACAGACTGTCTCGGAACGCGCTCACGGCTGTTGTGAGTATTGCGTCAGTCGGGCTGATTACTCTCCTGATCCTTTTTCCGGCGAGCACATCATTCCCCGTTCGCGCGGTGGAACGGACGAACTGAATAATCTGGCGTTCTCCTGTCTGGGCTGCAACTACAAAAAGTTCGTCAGTATTGACGCGACTGATCCATTCACAGGCGAGCGCGTCCTACTTTTTCACACGCGCCGTGACCGGTGGGATGAACATTTTGCCTGGAGCGAGGGTTTCACCCTGATTAGAGGTATTACGCCGATTGGACGGGCAACGGTTGAAAAGTTGGGATTGAACCGCGAGGGAGTAGTGAATCTGCGACGGGCGCTGACGGCATTCAAAAAGCATTCTCCTGAAATTGATGACGAGCGAGCAACATGATCTTCAAAGAGGTTTTCCTTCAAGCCATTCAAGCTCTGATCGGACATCGCGTCCGCGCGGTCATGACGATGACCGGCATCGCTTGGGGCATCGTCGCGGTTGTTCTGCTGATGGCCTACGGCAATGGATTCCACAACGCGCTGACTGTCGGATTCCGGCGCGCGTTCAGCAACGGCACGGTCGTCATCTGGAACGGCCAAACCAGTATGCAAGCGGGCGGCGAACGGGCGGGCCGCCGCATTCGGTTGAAAGAAGAAGACGTCGAACCGTTGCGGCAACTGGGCACGATCAAATATGTCAGCCCGGAAATAGTTGAAGGGTTGCCGCTCAGCGTAGGTATCAAGCAGACAAGCTGCACGGTGCGTGGCGTCGCGCCGGAATACGCGATGATGCGCAGCGAAACGCCGGAGTTCGGACGTTTCATCAATGCGGAAGATGTTGAGAAAGAGCGGCGCGTCATCTTCCTGGGTTCTGAGATTGCCAAGAAGCTGTTCGGCAATGCTCCGGCTGTCGGCGAAACGATTCGGGTCAACGGTCTGTCATTTGAAGTCATCGGCGTACTGACGGCCAAGGTCAGCTTTTCAAACTACTATTCGCCGGACAAGTACTCGGCTTTTATTCCTTATACCACCACCAAACAAGTCTGGAATCAGGACTACCTGGACAACATCGTCATTCAAACGCTAAGCCCAGCCACGCACCTTCAAGCGCTGAAACAAGTCCGCGAAGTTCTAGGCGCGCGGCACAACTTCAATCCCAAAGACGAACGCGCCATCACCTTTAACGATTCGGTCGAAAACATGAAAATGATCAGCGGGATGACTGGCGGATTGAAGATCATCTTGAGCTTCATCGGCGCGCTGACGTTGATGATTGGCGGCATCGGGGTGATGAACATCATGCTGGTTTCGGTCACCGAACGAACGCGCGAAATCGGCGTCCGCAAAGCCTTGGGCGCGCGCCGCCGCCACATCCTGTTTCAATTCCTGCTCGAAGCTTTGGTCATCACGTTTCTGGGCGGCGTGCTGGGCATTGCGCTGTCTTACCTGCTGGTTACGTTTGCCGGCCATCGTCCCTTCCTGGCCGATTTGCTGGAAGACCCAACCAAACAGACCGACATCTATCTGCTGCTTTCGGGCGACGTAGTGCTGACCGCCACCGGCATTCTGATGATCGTCGGCATCTTCAGCGGTTTGTGGCCTGCCATGCGAGCCTCCAAAACCGATCCCATTGAATCGCTGCGCTACGAATAAAAATTCTATCCGCAGGAATATTGCGTCTCTGTCGAAGGATTTAGAATGGTGAGGGCGGCGCGACTACGCGCTACATCCTCGCGGGGTAGATGATAGATTGCAAAAGAGCATGGAGTTCAGCCTTCAGGCTGCCGCTTTATTCAAGCCGCCTTTCGATTTCACCGCAGCAGGCTAAAGCCTGAACTCCATGCCCTTTCACAGAGGAGGTACATATGGAGTTGAGCAAAAAGCAGAATATGTTGAGTTGGATTTTACAGATTGTGGTTGCAGTGATTTTGCTGCAAACCTTGTTTTTCAAATTTACCGGCGCGGCGGAGTCGGTCTATATCTTTAAGACGCTGGGCGCGGAACCCTGGGGGCGGATTGGATCGGGCGTTGTCGAATTGATTGCCTCAGTTCTGTTGCTTATGCCGCGCACTGTGGCTTTGGGCGCATTGCTGGCGTTGGGGACGATCAGCGGCGCGATTCTGGCGCATCTGACGCAACTGGGCATCAGGCTGACTGCGGTCGGTGACAAGGGCGAGCTGTTTGCCCTTGCTCTGGTAGTATTTTTCAGCAGCCTCATAATTCTGTTCCTTCATCGCCGAGCGATCCCGTTCGTCGGCGAACGACTCTTTGGCCGCAGTCTGTAACTGAAAAGGCTCAAGAGAGCTAGGTATCTATAGCTTTCAAGATAATGTTTTTCGTCTGCCGAGCAAACCGTCGCGCGCCGAGCATGGAGTTCAGCCTTTAGGCTGTCCGGTTTCCGGGAAGAATCTGGCCAAGAAAGCCGACAGCCTGAAGGCTGAACTCCATGCTCTTTTTCTTGAAGTCTATAGTGATTGCCGCTCCCTTGAGCCTTTTTGCAGCAGAAGGCTTGCGTGCTTATTCGCCTGTCTTCATCACCAGATTTTCGATGAAGAACTCCATCATTCGATCGGGACGAATGCCGGAGTGTCCTTGATCAGGCCCGACTTGAACGTCAAAGCTCTTGCCTGCCTTCTGCAAGGCCTGGATCAACTGCATCGCATTATTCGGATGCACGTTGTTATCCGCCGTGCCGTAATAAATCATCAGGCGACCATTCAGCTTGTCGGCATAGTTCATCGCGCTGCCCGCTTCGTAGCCTTCCTTGTTTTCCTGCGGAATCCACATGTACCGTTCAGTGTAGATCGTGTCGTAGTGGTACCACGCGGTCACGGCGGAAGAAGCTGATGCGGCGCGGAAGACTTCAGGATGGCGCAGCAAACACATTGCCGAAGAGTATCCGCCGTATGAGGTGCCGAAAATACCAACGTGCGCTTTATCCAAATATGGACGATTCCACAACGACTTCACGCCCGCTGCCTGATCGTCCATTTCGACGATGCCGAGCTTCATATAGATTGCATCCATGAAGCGTTTGCCGCGCCCAGCAGCGCTTCGTGAATCCAGCGTTGCAATCAGGAAGCCGTATTCGGTCATTGGATTGGGCGTGGTGAAGTTTTCACGCGCGCCGTTGGTGGCCGGGCCGGCGTACACGCTGACCAGCAAGGGATACTTCTTGTTCGGGTCGAAGTTTGAGGGGAAATGCAGCAGACCATACAAATCGGTGACGCCATCCGCCGCTTTGTATTTGATGAGTTCGACGCGCTTCAATCCAAGCTGATCGAACTTGGTCGTATCACTTTTCGCCAGTTCCGCAACAACCTTGCCGTCAGCATCCACTAATCGCACCACTGGCGGCATATCGTGCGTCTGCGCGGTGTCAATGAAGTGTTTGCCATCGGGCGCAACGTCCACACTGTGATTGAAAGCGGGATCAGTCATTCGCTTGTCGCCTTTACCGTCCAGGCCAACGCGATGAAGTTGCAGCTTGATCGGATTGTCGCCATCGCGCGCCAGGTAATACAGCATCCCTGCTTCTTCATCCACGCGAACGACATTTGCCACTTCAAACTGGTGATTGGTCAAAGTCGCCAACAGCTTGCCGCTCAGATCGTATAGGTAAAAGTTCTTGAAGCCATTTCTTTCCGACATCCAAATAAAGCGCTTGTTATCTTTCAGGTACTGCATTGCCGGAGAATTGTCCGTCCAGCTTGGCAACCATTCTTCGCGCACGATGACGCGGCATTTGCCGGTTTCGGGGCTGCATGCCGTGAACTCCATAATGTTCTGGCGGCGATTGGTGCGGTTGGCCAGCAATTCAGTGCCATCCGGCGACCACGAGACGTGATAGACGTAATGGCCGATGACCCCGTTCTCGAATGGCTTGCCGTCGCGCACATCAAACTTCAGGCTCTTTTTAGATTCGACGTCGTAAACAAATAGGTCGGCAATCGGATTGGGCACGCCTGCTTTTGGATAAGCTTCAATGTCCGTCTTGCTTTGCACTTTGGTCTGATCTAGTTGCAGGAAGTAATCGGGCACCGGGCTCTCGTCGAAGCGGTAGTAAGCAACCTTCTTGCCGTCGGGCGACCACCACATCGCTGTGCTCTGATTCAATTCTTCGCCGTACACCCAACTGGCCGAACCATATTTGATGCGTGCCTTTTCGCTGCCGTCAGTCGTGATGGCCGATTCGTTCGCGCCGCTCACTTCGCTCAGCCATAGATTGCGATCACGATAGAATGCCTTCAGCTTGCCGTCCGGCGAAGTGGAAGAATCGAATTGCCGCCCGCGCTCCGGGCCGCCGCGACCGCCACGGCCACCGAATCTGCCTTGCTGCGTCGCTTCACCGCCGGTACTTGGCTGCGCTTCGGCGGCGCTTCGCGTGGCGATGTCGTATCGGAAGGTCTTGCCGTCTTTCTGATATTCAAACGCCTTTCCGCCTTCCAGCCATTTCACCGGCAACGTGCCTGCTTTGACCGAGCCGGGAATCTCGCGGCTCATTTTCTGGTACTGCTCATACCCCGGCATTGTTTTCAGCCGGTCTTGCGCGCCCGTGCCAACCGGCAGCACTGCGGCCATCAGGCCGAGCGAAATCAAAAGCGCGACGACAATACTGTGGCGAATAAATCTCTTTTTCATCAATCGAATCTCCTCGGATAGAGTTGATCAAACTGTCAGTTTGACACGTTGGCCGGAATAATCTCAATTTTAGATGGGACGCTCAACAGGAACAGGACAATCTAACAGGTTGTCCTACTTTGGCCGCGACATCATATTCAATGACGAACCACGCTTACGACTCAGCGGCGACCGTCGCAATCAAAGCCTTGATGTAACCGAAGCTATAAGCAAATGCCGCGATGCTTGTTGCGTCTCCCGCGACTTTGGGAACGTGATCCGGCATCATCATGCCGTCGTAGCCGATCTCTTTGTAAACGCGCATGGCTTTTAGCATGTCCACGTCGCCGTCATCAATGAACGTCTCTTTGAAGTTCAGAAAGCCGCCGCGAATGTTGCGGAAATGGACGTTGAAGATTTTGCCCTTGCCGCCAAAATAACGAATGACATCGAAGATTTCTTCGCCCGGCTTTTTCAGCATTTCAGAAACCGTGCCCTGACAGAAATTCAGGCCGTGATATTTGCTGGGCGTGATGTCCATAAAACGCTTCAGCCCGTCAACGCTGCCCAACACTGTGTGAACTCCACGAAAGCCTTTGTCATGCGGCATGCCGGGATCGTGCGGGTGACAGGCCATTCGCACCTTGTATTCTTCCGCAACCGGCATGACGCGTTTCAGAAAGTAGGTGATGCGTTCCCAGTATTCATCGGCCTTGACTGGGCCGGCTTCGGTCAATGGCGGTTCCTGTTTGGCTTTTTCGTAAACAAAGGTGCTGTATTGCGCGCCGCCGCGCCCCACAGTGGGTTCGCTGCGGACAACGCCCAGAATGCTCATGTTGTATTTCAGCCCGGGGATGCCCGCGCGCGCGGCGTTGCGGATCATCTGGCATATTGTGTCAATCTCGCGATCACGCTCCGGGCTTTTACCCAGCAGGATATTTGGATTTTCGGCCTTGGTGATGTAGGCCGAACTGAGCGGCAGCGGAACGAACTCCAGTTTGATGCCGAACGATTCCACACGCTCGCGCAATTTCGTCAGTCCTTCGACTGACCACGTTTCGTCGAATTGCTTCGAAGGGAGCCCGCTGCAAATGTTATTGACGCCAAACGCAGCCAGCAGTCGCAGCCATTCGTCTGAATGGTTGTGCTGATGACCAACTTTCATTAAGGCCTTTTTCGGAGCCTTCTGTGACGGGGCAACGGCGGCGTCATTGGCCAGCGCGCCGGATGCCGCGCCCATTCCAACCAAACCGACAAATGTTCTGCGATGCATGGTTTCTTCCTCGGAAATGTATGTTTGGAGTTTTTACTGCTTGCTTTGGCCGCGATTATCCCCAGCCTCGGCGCGGAACACCAGAGTCAAGGCTAAAAACAGTTACAGAAAGCGGTTGCCAACCAAATCAGCCGCTTGCTCACGCGCGCGGTTCTGTACCAATCTTCAAATGCCCAAACGCTGCCCCGCCCGGCGAAGACCCCTGGAAGAGATGCGGGCGGTGGCTGGTCTCTTTGGCATACTGGCCAGCCACGCGGGTGATAGAAGCGGCGGCATCCTGACGGCTGAGTACGGCGACCGTTCCACCGCTGCCACCGCCAGTAATCTTCGCTCCATACAGCCCTTGCTTCGGCCCGGCCTCGCGCACCAGTTCCACCAGCCGATCCGTGCCTACCGAACCCAGCCCGCAAGCTGAATAGCTGGCGTGCGACTGGTACATCAGTTCGCCAAGCAGTTCCAACTGGCGCTCACTGACAGATGCGCCAAGCAACTCCGCAAAAAGCCGCACACGATGATGCTCATAGATTGGATGGGCTGCGGCCACTCGCACGGCGTAATCGCGATCTGCCTCGACACGTGTGACGGCATCGGTCGTTCCGCCAAACCGTCTCAGAAATTCCTCGCCGTTCATCCGCTCTGGCAAATGCGATGCGTAATGTTGTTCGAATTCGGAAGGCGAAAGATTGGCCAGATAACCGCCCCAGTACGGATCGTCAATCTTCACAGGCCTGTCCACAGCGTCACCAGAAATCTTCAAGCCTGCCAGTTCGGCGATCATGCGATAGCCCATAAATGCGCCGACGCGCACGGAACCATAATCCGCGCCGGTCACTGCGTGGCGCACGCCGGAATCTAATCCCCACAAAGCAACCCCGTCCGGGATCGCGACCAACCCGCGAAGTTCAGCAGGCTGGCATAGCAGCGCCAGCAACTGATTGGCTTCGCCACACGAAGCCGTCATCTGATCCATGACGCCGCAGGGAGCGCCTGCCACCAGATTCTCTACCTTCTGACACAGCAGCGCCGTTTCGCGCGCAGTCAGGGAGATGTCAAAGGCCGCCGCGACAGCCTGCATTGTGGCGACTTCCAGCGCGGCGGAGGAACTGACCCCTTTGCCCTGCGGAACGCTTGAAGAAATCAGCAGGCGCGCGCCGTCCTGGAAAGTTTCGCCACGTTCCCGCATCAACACCAGAAACACTCCCGCCACATAAGCGGCCCAGTGCTGCGCGGCATCCTGCTGAAAGAGCGTGCGCGCCACGTCGTAACTGATCGGCTTGCCTTCGTCTTCAAACTCGGCGAGCGCCATTTCAAACGTCAACTCCCGGGCGCTGTCTGCACCATCTTCTGGCAAACTAACGATCTTCAACTGGCGCGAAGCATCACGTTGCAACGCGACGAAGGTCGCTTCGCGAATCGGCATTTCCAGCACCAGCGAACCACTGTAATCAGCAATCCCGCCCATGACATCCAACCGGCCTGGCGCGCGCGCGACAATTAATTCAGCATTTGGCAATTCAGCATTCGGCTCAAACAGCCCACGCGCTTCCATTGCAGGATGCTGTTCCAGGGTATTCAAGAGTTCAAGAAAAGCCATCGTGTCAGACGACGGATGCGCTGGATGATTGAGGATTCGATACATGGGCGAAAGGATGGGAAGAATAATGCAAAAGACCTGAGCCGAGGCTTGAGTCCCGGATTCAATGGCATCCCAGTCAATGCCGGTTATTTAGTGCACGTAAAAATATAACTTTCCACTTTTGGCAATAAACGTAGGGGCTGACCTGTGTGTCAGCCCCGGTTTGGACGCGAAACACCGGGGCTGACACACAGGTCAGCCCCTACGTATCGGGAAGGTAATATTTTATGAGTACTTAAAGCTGCGGTCATTCAAATTCCAGCGTTTCCAGCACCGTGCGGCGGGCACCCGCCAGTTCAAAACTCGGCACAGCGCCTTTGAGTAACAGTTCTTCAAACTGCCGTGTCAGATTCGGCCAGTTGTAGAGTTGTTCGACCATTGCGCGGCCCGCTTCGCCCGCGTGTGTAGCGGCCCGGCGGTCAATCAGCAAAGATTTGATGGCGGAGGCGAAACTGGTGGGATCATCGGCAAACGTAATCCAGTCCTGGCCGATGCGGGCGACTTCGCGCGTGTGCGTGCTGACGATGGGTTTGCGCAGCGCGGCGTATTCGAACAGCTTCAGTGGACACGAACCGTCTGAGACGGCGTCTTTGGTAAACGGCAGCAGACAGATGTCCATTCCCGCAACGTAATTCATTGCCTGTTGATAAGGCATCGCACCGGTCAACAGCACATTCTTCAAGGCAAATTTTTCAACCTGCTCTTTGACGCTCTGCAACCGCCTGCCGCCGCCAACCAGCAAAAACGTGACGCGCGGCAATCGCTGCGCAGCCTGCAAAATCAAATCGAAATTGACCCAGTACTCGAATGCGCCGACAAAGCCCACAGTCGGCCCATGATTCTGTGCTCGCCACTGTCTGCCATCGGCTTGATCAAGATCGGCGATATCCGCGCCGTTCGGCAGCATCAACACGTTGCGCTCAATCTGTTCCTCCAACACGCTGGAAGCGACGGTGACAGTGTCGGCTTTGGCGATCATATGATTCTGCACGGCGCGTGCGACGATCATGGCGCCAGCCTTGGCAATTGATCCGAGTTCGACTTCCATCATCGCGACCAAATCGTCGGCCAGATCGAAATGCGTGCGGCAATCCACGTCCATGAGCTTTGGCAATAGTGGCAGGCTTTGAAGGTGCAACAGCGGCGCTTGTGGCAGGTTATAAAGCAGCAGCACATCAATCTTTTCTTTGGCGACAAACTGGCGAATCTGGCTGATTGAACTGATTGAAAGCATGCCTTTCTTCAGCAGCTTTGTCCCCGGCGCCGGCACGCGCCAGAAGCGCCTGAGCACATCAGGCGCTTGCAGTTCACTGATGGTCAATCCCGCAGGCAAAACATCATTCCCGCCCGTAATGTCCGTCGCGCTGATGTCGCTGAGCGCCATCGGCGGCGCGGTCAGCACATGAACCTGATGGCCAAAAGCGCAGAGATGCATCAACAGTTGGTGATAGCGGCTGCGGTTGGCCGAATGCCAGCGCGCCAGATATGGAAACAGAATCTTCATTGCTTGGGTGTGTGCATTAACGCCCGGCGCGTAACCAAACTTTGCGCCGGATCACGGCCATTCCAAAACTATAAAACCACATCGCCACATAACGGGGCACGGCCAGCAGGTCAAGCAAATATCGGCGTGGATCATCCACAATTGCCGCGCCAGCCAGATAATAAACCGCGTCCATCGCCAGCCCCATCAGGGCCAGCCACGGCGCCAATGTGTGGGGCAGCAAAAGCAAACCAGCCAATAGCAGCAGCAGGCGCAGGCCAATGAATAGAACTTTGGGACGCAGCATCAACAACCACAACAAAAACCAGGCGCCCGCGCCACCCGTCAGCAGGGATCGGATAAATTCGCGGCGATAATCGCGCAGCACCTGGTATTGCCCCTGCAGCCAGCGTGCGCGTTGTCGCGAAGCGCCGGCAGACTCTTGCGGCTTCGGGTCAAAGACCACTGCCTGCGGCACAAACGCCACGCGCGCGCCGCGCGAAGCCAGAAGTACGTCCAACTCCAAATCTTCAGCATAGGTGTGAAGCCTGGGCGCAAGTTCAGCCAGCAACTCGCCCCGCAGCGCCATCCCCGTTCCGCGCAATGGAACCGGCCAGCCGCAACGCCGTCGCGCTTCGTCATCAATTCGCTGCATCAGCACTTCAGACCAACCGGCCAACCGGCCAGACTGTGTGCTGGCATCAGGTTTAACGAACATCTGCGCAGCATCCGCACCCGCCGCCATCACCTCTTGCACCGCGCGCAGGCTGCCCGGCGCAATCCGGCTGTCGGCATCCAGAATCAATACCGTGCCTTTCGACTTCCACACAGCGCTGTACTGCTTCAACCACCAGGCGATCACTGCGCCTTTCCCGATCTTACCGTTGATCCGGGTGGCGACTTGCGCACCAGCGGCTTCGGCCTCTTCCGCCGTGCCATCCGTGCAGCGGTCAGCAACTACCCATAAACTACTCTGCGGCCATTCATTCATTGCCCCACGCAAAGCCGCCACCGTCGGGCCAATCGTCCCGGCTTCATCGTGCGCGGCGATCAAGACTACGCAGCCGCGCATGGTCTTGCGCTTCGGCATTGCCGGTCTGGCCGGTGCGATAGCGCGCAGGCAAAGCAGCACAAAGCGCAGCAGGCTGTCGAACAACAATAACGATGAAATGAAAATCAGGACTTGCATGCAGGATCAGCAATCTGTCGAGGGATAACATCTAGAGCTTTTAAGATAATGTTTTTCGTCTGCCGAGCAAACCGTCGCGCGCCGAGCATGGAGTTCAGCCTTTAGGCTGTCTGGTTTCCGGGAAGAATCTGGCCAAGAAAGCCGACAGCCTAAAGGCTGAACTCCATGCTCCATGCTCTTTTTCTTGAAGTCTATAGTTCGCATCAGCAGTGCGCCAGCCACGGACAGGGCGTTCGAATTCCGATCAGGATTTGTGAGGCTCTGTCGCCCGGCGACTGACGGCAAGGAGTTTATCTGACAGGCTTTCGCGGGGTCAACATTGCGTTCTTCAGGCCAGGCTTCAAGAAAAAGGGGATGAAGTTACGGCCTTCAAGCTGCCGGCTTTCTTGACCAACTACGTCTCGGAAACCAGGTAGCCTGAAGGCCGCCACTCTATACTTTTGCTTTGCCAGTACAGATCAGCTTTTTGCGGCTGATCTGCCGGCGCTAGACAGATCTAAAATCAGAACGCTTTGTAGCGAACGCGTTTGACTTCCGGCGTGCCGTCTTCTTTCTTTCCGGTGATGACGTGTGTGGCGTCGAGCGGGAGAGTGCCTTCTTGGGTCGGCTCAGCCGCTTCGCCGCGCACCAGAAGGTCTTTCGCAAATCTGTCAGCCGCCGCATCGCAATTAGCCGCAGCCTGATGATCGGCGGCGGCCTTTTGCGATGCGGCGGTTTCAGGCGATTTTGTTCCGGTCCGGCTGGCAGCTTTCTGAGAGTCCTGTTCAATTTTCTTTTTCATCATTTGTACCTCCGCAAACGACTCTAAGCCGCGCTGTGATTTTTAGTCAAACCCGCAATCGAAGAGATTGCGTTTCAAGATTAGTTCGCCATTCTCTTCAGTAATGACGTGTGTCTTGTTCTGCATCGAACTGACCAACCCCGCTTCCGGGTGCGCGTGTGCCCCGACGTCAACACGGCCACGTTGGAAGAGGTCTTCGGTGAAAGATTCCGCCGCGTTCTGAGGTGACCGCGGTTCAATCGGCCCGAAAGTCAACGATGAAGACGTCACGGCGAAACGCTTGGGTTCTTCAGCCGTATGAACCTTGAGCGCCAATTGGCTTAGGCCGTAAGCTGCGCCGGAGATCGCCGCCAGAGGCAATTCGCTCGGTTCATGTTTACGTTTCGCCGCCGCCGCCGTCGTCATCCGCGCAGTTGGTGGATTGACGCTCGTCACGGTCGCCGCTGCGTGCAACGACAAGATGCCGCGCCGGACAAAAGCGGTCTTAAGCGCATCGCGGTATTTGCCGTTGAACGGCGCCCCCTGTCCGGCGTCTACCATATGCGCCGCCACCTGACTGAAATAATCGGGCACCACCGGCGCGGCAAGTATTCCCGCAATCAGAAGCCGCCCGGCATCCTGGCTCGCTTTCAACAGATTATTTGCCGTTAGAGTGGTAGCCTGAAGTTTGAAAATTCCGGCCAGCGCGTCCAGAAATCCCGCGGTGAAGACGCGCGAAAAAGAATGTGGCTCGGATGAGAGCTGCGAGGCCGGCGCACGCGGCGGAAGCGTTTGCGGATCGCGGTAAAAGAACGAATTGGCCGCGTTGCGTAAACAATCGGGTTCAACCGAATCCGGATGCTGCACCCGAATCGCCGCCCCCAGCTGTTCGGCCAGCCGCGACAGCCGCGACGCGCGATTGAGCACGCCGGCGGTCTCGCTGATCACCTGCTGCCTGAACGAAACAACCTGCAGCGCCGAGAGAATCGCGGTCATATCGCCGAACGATTCGTGGAACGCGGCGGCTTCGATCGTGTTCGCATTGAACAACTGCGGGCGTATCGCATCAAGCACCGCATGGCCCATCTCGTGACAAACCACGTCGGGGCTTTCGCCGGAGAAGTAGGTTCTGCCCGCCACGGTTTGATGGAAAAAGTGAAGGCCGGCCGCTTCGCCGAACCCGCCGCGCGTGTAGAAGGCGTTCAAATCAACTCCGTCGTCAAGCACGACGGGGAGCGTCTTGCCCACCCTCCAGCCTGTCGTCGGGGCAATGATCGGGCCCCAAAAATCTGCCGTTCTGCGCAGCGCGGCGGCCGCGGCATAGAAGCGAAAGTTCGGCGTGCCGGGTTGGTAGACCTGCGCCTTGGGAACAGTCCCGCCAATTTTGAATGGCAGCGGCGTCGCGGCTTGATTAGGAACTGCGACATTGATCGGAGCAGGCGGCGATGGCAGTTTGGGATCGCCCGGATCGTCTTCCCAGACGGCGACATTCGTCGTAGCCTGGGCTGCGCTCTTCTTACTACTTTTTGTCTTGGTTTCTTTCTTTGATGGCATTCTTTTGTCTCCATGTAGTTAAGGCGGCCTGCGAGGCCGAGTCGTGGCCGGAAGGCGCGGGTGAGGAAAACAACGCTCCTGCCAGAATGGCACATTCTCGCTTCCGTACGGCTGGGTTGGCGCGGAAGCCACACAAAGTGCTCCCGTTGAAGCCAACCTTTGTAAAACCGAGTCATCGCATCGGCGATGCGCGAGCAGCAACGATAATCGAAATGCTTTTAGGCTTTTTAGGCTTTTTAGGCTAATGATCAAGACCGCGCGAGCTTATAGCATAGCTCTTCGTTTTCCACCAGAAAAGAATCCCCGAATTCCACCACCGTTTCTTCGCCACGGCCGCAGACCATGGCTCGCACCCTCAAAAGACGGATGCCGTATGCCTCAAGACCATTTGTCCCCTTGTGAATCAGCCTTTTGATTGGAGCAAAAGCGAAATCAGGGTTTAGCGGCTGGCCTTACATTTGCCATCTCTTTTTCCGACAGGCATTCATCATCGCGGATGAAATACTCTTCTAGCTTGAGTAGTAGAGAACCGGATCATCGGTTCGCCGCGCCGCTTGTCTATCTAAACATCAACTTTTGAACTAAAAAGGAGACCGTTATGGCGAATGCACCGAAAAAACAACCTGACAATACATTTAGTGAAGAAGCTTCGGCCTTTGGCGAGCGGGCGAAAGGCGCTGTCAACGAGGCCGCAGGCGCGGCGACGGGTAATGACAGATTAAAACAAGAAGGCAAATGGGAAAATACGGAAGGCAATGCGCGCCAGGAAGCGAATGACGTTTTCGGCGAATCAGGCAAAGCCAGGAGCAACACAAAATGGCAGAATAGCTGGATTGGCGGATCGTTTCAGGATCGTAATAGTGCCGAGCACGCCTACAATTCAATGGCCAGTCGTGGGTATAGCCAGGATGACATTAACCTGATGATGTCCGATGAAACGCGCAAAAAACATTTCGCGGCTGCTGATACGGATTTAGGCAGCAAGGCGATGGAAGGCGTAGGCACGGGTGGAGCGATCGGCAGTGTGGCCGGTGCAATTCTGGGCGCGGTGGCTGCGATTGGCACCAGTGTTTTAGTGCCCGGCCTGGGTTTGATAATTGCCGGACCGCTTGCCGGTGCGCTGGCGGGAGCAGGCGCAGGCGGGGTGACTGGCGGATTGGTGGGCGCTCTGATTGGCGCTGGGATTCCTGAAGAACATGCCAGGGAATATGAGGATGACGTCAAAAATGGACGCATCGTGATGGGCGTGGCCCCACGCTCACAGGAAGACGCCGATTACTTCACGAACGAGTGGAAGGATCACAGAGCAAAGCAGATGACGCGATAGTCACCGGTTGAAAAGGTGTTTTATTTTCAGGGAAGCTCTTCAGCAGAGCTTCCCTTTCTTGTTTTGTGCTGGCTGCGAAGATTGAAGTGCGCGCTGGAAAACCTGTTTGCCAACCGCGAATTCGGTCGCATAGAATCGCCTTCCGGTTTTCGGTACCCTCATTCATTGAATCCTGATTCTCAACAAACTTTATGGCAACGATACTTCGCAGACCTTCCATCGCCGTCAATGTTGGCGGAGTGCGCGTCGGTGGCCCGAACGCCATTGTCGTGCAATCCATGACCAACACCGATACTGCCGACGCTGTTTCGACCGCGCGGCAAATTATTGAACTGGCACAGGCTGGCTCTGAACTGGTTCGCATCACCGTCAACAACAAAGAAGCCGCTGCCGCCGTGCCTGAAATCGCCGCGCGCGTTCGCGATGCTGGCTTGAACACGCCGATCATCGGCGACTTCCATTACAATGGCCACATTCTGCTGACGGAATTTAAGGACTGCGCAAAGGCGCTGGCCAAATACCGTATCA
Organism: Blastocatellia bacterium; assembly: GCA_038211695.1. GTDB lineage: Bacteria > Acidobacteriota > Blastocatellia > RBC074 > RBC074 > RBC074. Next base: position 85,209 of record JBBQVH010000009.1, read on the forward strand.
ATCCCGGCAACGTCGGCGCAGGCAAACGGCACGACGACAACTTCAAACAGATGATTGATGTCGCGCTGGAAAACGAAAAGCCCGTTCGCATCGGCGTCAACTGGGGATCGCTGGATCAGGCGCTGCTGGCTCGGTTGATGGATGATAACGCCAAGCTCGCCGAACCGCTGGACGCCAAAGAAGTGATGAAGGAAGCCATCGTTCGCAGCGCCATTGAATCGGCGGAACTGGCCGAAAGTTATGGCATGGCCCGCGACCAGATCATCCTCAGCGCAAAGTCTTCCGACGTACAGGATTTGGTGGACGTCTATCGGGAGATGGCCAAACGCGGCGATTACGCGCTGCATCTGGGTTTGACCGAAGCCGGGATGGGCGCAAAAGGCATCGTCGCCAGCACGGCAGCGCTCTCGCTGCTATTGCAGGAAGGAATTGGAGACACGATTCGGGTTTCGCTGACCCCTGCGCCGAAGGCTTCACGCACCGAAGAAGTGATCGTCGCGCAGCAGATTCTGCAATCCCTTGGCATTCGCAGCTTCACGCCGCAAGTCACTGCCTGCCCCGGCTGCGGACGCACGACCAGCACGCTGTTTCAGGAGATGGCTGAAGACATCGGCAATTACCTGCGCGCACAGATGCCTATCTGGCGCGAGCAGTTCACCGGCGTCGAAGAAATGAAAGTTGCCGTCATGGGCTGCGTCGTCAACGGCCCCGGCGAATCGAAACATGCCAACCTGGGCATCAGCCTGCCCGGAACTGGCGAAGACCCGCGCGCGCCTGTCTTTGTTGACGGCAAACTACGCACAACGCTGAAAGGCGCGCAGATCGTTCCTGAATTCATCGAGATTCTGAATCAGTACGTGGCATCGAACTACGGGCTACAAGCCACTGCCCAAACCACCAGTTAACCCTTAAGGCACGCTGACCAGCGGCAGTTCAATAAAGCTCGCCTGACCGGGCGCGTGGTAAATCCGCTGCGTGGCTTTGCGGTAATCCCCTGGCTTGGCCCAGAAGATATTGGGTACGAAAGTCTGCGGATTGCGGTCGTAAAGCGGGAACCAGCTTGATTGAACCTGCACCATCATCCGGTGTCCCGGCAGGAAAACGTGGTTCGTCGTCGGCAGAGCAAAACGATAAGACAGCGGCCTGCCAGCTTCGATGGGCTTGGCCGTCTCAAAACTTTCGCGATAGCGCCCGCGAAAGATGTCGGCGGAAACCATCAGTTGATAGCCGCCCATTTCCGGCTGGCCGGCGACTTCGTCGGGATAAACATCAATCACTTTCACAACCCAGTCAGAATCGGTGCCGCTGGTCGAAGCAATCAGATTTGCCACCGGCTGACCACTGATCTTCACCGGCGCGGTCAAAGCATCGGAAACAAAAGCCACCACGTCCGTGCGGCCCGATGCTTCGCGCTGATCGTCCACCAGCCATCGCCACCACGTCAGTTCTGGTGTGTATCCGGTGGGCCGATTCGGACGCGCGCGGAACGGAACGGGTTTGGCAGGATCGGAAACGTATTCCGCAAACGCCTCATCGCCAGCTTTCGGCGCGGCGTAGCTCAGTTTCAGACCAGCGTTTAGATACAGCGGCGTCGGCTTAATCGTGCAACCATTCGGGCATCCGGCAGGCCAGCCGGGCAATCGTCGCCATTTGTTGGTTCCAGTCTCAAACGCCGTCACCGGCGCGACATCAAGTTTCGGCGCGTCATCTTTCAAAAAGTGATCGAGGAACGGGCGCAGAATCTCCTGCCGAAACGTGAGTGCGGTATCGCTGCCGAATTTCAACGCGCCCAGTGTGCTGCCGTCCTGAATCTCTTGCCCGTGATGCCAAGGGCCGAGCACCAAATAGACCATGTCGTTGTTGATGTCTTTCGACTTGATTGCTTTGTAAACAGCAATGTCGCCGTAGATGTCCTCTTGATCCCAAAGGCTGTGAACCAACATCACAGGCACTTTCAGCGGTTGCGCCGCCAACAGCTTGTCCACCGCCTGATCGCGCCAGAAGGCATCGTAGCTGGGATGCTCCAAAATCTTCCGCCAGAAACCAACCTGTTCCAAACCGCGCCGCCGCCCAAGTTCGCCCGCCGAACCTGCCTGCATAAACATGTCGTAATCGTCGAAATGGCTTGTCCACCATTTGGCATCGTTGGCGCGGGTCGCTACTTGTTCGTAGATGTAAGACATGTTCTGTTGCCGAAACGCGCCATTGTGAAACCAGTCGTCACCCATCCAACCGTCAACCATTGGGTTCATCGGCACTGAAACTTTGAGCGCCGGATGCGGATTGACCAGCGCCATCAAAGGCAAAAATCCGTCGTAGGAGATGCCCAGGATGCCGACCTTGCCGTTGCTTTCCGGCGTGTTTTTTACCAGCCAATCAATCGTGTCGTACGTGTCGGTGGCGTGATCCACGGGTGTCGGATTCAGCGGCCCTTGCAGCGGGCGATTCATCACGTAATCACCTTCGGAACCGTATTTGCCGCGAATGTCTTGCACCGCGCGAATGTAGCCGCCTTCGACGATCACGTCGACAGCGTTGTCATAGCCTTGCAGAATTGGGCCGATGTGCGTGCTCTGGGCATGGCTGGTCAGTTCGGTAGCGTTGTAGGGTGTGCGCGTCAATAGAATCGGCGCGCCCTTCGCTCCTTTGGGCACAATAACAACTGTGTGCAGCTTCACGCCATCGCGCATTGGAATCATCACGTCGCGTTTGACGTAACCGAAGCCTTCATTCGTCGGCTCGAACTTGTCCGGCGTTTCACTGGGCAAGGCGGGATACTTTCTCTGCGGCTCGGCTGTTTGGGCAAAGGCGTTGCCAGCCCCAATAACAAAAGACAAGACAATCAGAATCCCTATTATTCGCGCATTCTTCATAGATTTTCCCCTTACTTGCTTGAAGCTTTCCCGTTTTATTTCAATGGCAGCGTGACAGGTTGACCGCTCGCCGCCGACCGCTTGGCGGCTTCGACAATTTGCATCACGTTGACATTGAAATCGCCTGCAACCACGCCTTCGACGGGCTTGTGGTTGCGGACGCAATCCACGAAATAGCGAATCGGTTCCGAGTGCATCGCATCCAGCGTCCCCAGCTCCAAAGGCTTCTTCTCCGTGCCGATCACCAGTTCCAGCGTTTTCGGATACTTCATCGCGACGCTGCCTTTATTGCCGAACACTTCCACGTCATAAAACGAACGCGGCAAATCCCACGAGCCTTCGGTGATCGCGACTTTGTTATCTCCGTAGGACATCAGCACCGTCGCGTTCGTGTTTGATGGATACGTCTCAGGCCGCGTGTGCGTCGTGATGGCGTAGACCGTTTTGGGCAAGCCCAAATACCACAGCGCCCATTTCGCGCCGTAGCAAGTGAAATCAATCAGCGCGCCGCCGCCGCGCGATTCGTCTTTCAGCCATTTCAGGAAATACTTTTGTTTGATGCTGCCGGGTTCAAAATTGCCCGGGCCGCCGTGTCCAATCACCGAGCGCACGCGCCAGACGTTGCCGATGTCTCCGCGCATCGCGACATCGTGCGCGGTGTAATTTTCCGGCCACCAAGCCATCTGGTAATTCACCATCAATTGAATGCCCGCTTGTTTGGCAACCGCCATCATTTGTTTGGCTTCGTCGTAGGTCGCCGACATCGGCTTTTCAAACATGACGTGAATCTTGCGGGCGGCGCAGGCTTTCGTGACTTCCAGGTGGCGATCATTTTCGACAAACGACCAGACGACTTCGGGCTTCTTTTCGTCCAGCATCTTTGCGTAATTGTCATACACCGGAACGCCAGGAACCTGCGTTTTGATGTAATCGCGCAGCTCCTGATTGTCGTCGGATATGCCCACGATTTCGATCAAATCCTGATTCTGATGCATCTGATTCAGCTTCGTCACAAAGCCCCAGCAGTGCGAATGAACCAAGCCGACGATAGCGATTTTTGTGCGCTGTTGGTTGGCGGCTTGCGCATTGCCGATGGAATAAACGCAGAAAAGCAGTAGAGCGATGGCGAAGAAATTGATTCGTTGCATTGTTCGGAGCGTCCTTTGGTTTGATTTGAAGTTTGTAAAATTCCCAGCCTGCCTATGCTCTCTTGAGGCGTTTGCGCAACCAATAAACTACTACCTGACAGTACGGCTGAAGTTCGCCATTACCTGAGTCTCCATTCCACTGCGCAAGCCATTTCTCAAGCAAACTGTTATCCCAGTTGCCCTGCTTTGGCTTTGTATCAAGGAAACCATCGAGAACCGCCTTGCGGTTCGCCTTGAGCCATGGAGCATCATTCAAGTTGAGAATTTCATTGAGTTCATTATCGAATTGCGGGTCTGTTGAGCGAATAGTGCCATCGGCATCGTAGTGAATGATACGCTCAACATCGTGTGCGGGAGCGGCAGGGTTCATGGATAGTGACTGCACTCCCTTGCTCGTATCACAATGTTGGCGTTTGAGCGGGTTGCCCTTGTTACCTAAGCACGCACCCAGCAAGTTGTGATACTCAAGTTGTCGGTCGGGAAAATTGGTCTGGCTCTGCCAATGCTCAATTTTCATTTTATCGGGATCGGCAACGATACGCGATAGGCAATAGCAACAAAGCCCTCGTTGCTCTGAAACAATCGCCTTTCGGAGGTTTTCTTTGTCTGCGTAGTTATCATAGGTAGCGTTTGCAGAGCAGCGATGTGTCTCAAGGCTTTTGGGATCTGCACTCTTTACGATGTTCCTCATGTTTTCTGCTCCACAAAAGCCATAAGGGTTCGTGCTCTGGTAATTTCCGGGTCATTTTCACCAAGCTTCGACTCAACCTCTTGAATTGTCACGCGCGCGCCATCAAAGTTGTCATCGCTGATTTGTCGAGCTAGCTTCGTCAGCAGATTATCCACGGACTCGTTACGTGGCTTGGTGTCCATGATCTCTTCTAAAATTCGGCTCGAATCCACTCCGAAAGAATGATCCGGCGAGTAGACAAAATCACCATCAATGATCCGAATTTGTTCTGGCGGAACTTCACCGATGATTTGTGGTGAATGAGAAGTGCAAACAAATTGAATGGCTGGAAATGTCCGTTTCAAATCTGCCGCCACACGCCGTTGCCAACTTGGATGCAGATGGACATCTAACTCGTCAATCAGCACCACGCCTGGCGTCTGGCTAAGAACACGCGGAATCGGTTCATCTTCCGGACCAAGCTTATCTTCAGGCAAAAGATGGGCATTTAATGTCACAGCTTTAACGGCGATGTCAGCTACCATCGCCAAAAGCATCCGCTGACCGTCGCTGAGATTGCTAAGTGGTTGTGCTCGATCATCAATCGAACAGATTAGGTCCGCCTGGTCAACATCAAACCACAAATCATTGGCGTTAGGCACACAAAGAAGAACCGCCCGTCGCACTACTTCATAGCCAGGTCGTTTACGTCCGCCGTTTGCCCCCGACGCCGCAGTCTCTCGGTAAAACCAGCGGCGTAAATCTTGATAGTCAATGCGCTCGTTGAGCCAATGAGAATAGGCATCATCACGACGAGCTAAGTTCAGCGATACGTCCAGACTGCTTGGCTTGTTGGGAGGAAGTGACGCCCGAGTCACCCCATAATAGGCAATAATCGGCCAATTATATGGTGTACCAAAATGTTTACCCTCGCGGAGTTGGCGAACCGCTTCTTGTACTTCATCCGCTGAATTCCATAGCGCTCCTGCATTGAATGTTTGCTCCCATTCAAGCTTATCTCGAGTGCCGATTTGCCCAATCGCTTTCACGCTTATAGGGCGTTGTTCCTGGAATTGAACTCGATCAGCGACCTTCAAAGGCGTCAGCCTTATATCTTTAGGCTCTATATTCTTAACCTGTCCCCTGCTCAAGATGCTTAAGCTCATCGCGAGGGCGTCGAGGAGCGTGGTTTTGCCCGACCCATTGCCGCCAACAAGTAAAGTAAATTGTGAGTGCAGGTCAATAGCTAGTGTCTCGAATTTTCTGAAGTTTTGTAATGTGAGCCGGTCAATTCTCATAGTTTGGGTTCCAACCCATTGTCTGATGTGAGACTTCGCATATCTGCTTATGCCGCTTGTCTAAGTTGTTCGACTTTGATGTGTCGGCCAAGCGTATTCGATAAAGCCAACGTTTCTGCGCTGCTCAATCCCAAATTGTCGAGACTGCCGTGGGCGGCACCGATAGTTTGTGCAATTACCAGCAAGCTGCGCGGTCTTCATCGGCTTCGGCAAGCGTCAGCCGAAGCAAATCCGCCGCTTCTGTGTGTCCACTGCTACACGCGCTTGCAACCAATCATTGCTTTGCTCTTTTCTCAATGGTTCGGACAGTTTTAGGGACGTCAGCAAACGTTTGATGTTAAGCAACTTAAGGACTTAACTAATGGCCATTGAATTTTACCAAGCTCAGATCGCAAGCTTACTTTGGTTTTATTCAATTCAAAACCGGCCATTCTCACTAAACCCCTGACGTTGTAGCCGAAAA
>JBBQVH010000010.1:0-88542 GCA_038211695.1 Blastocatellia bacterium
GACGCGATATGTTATTGCCGTGTTGATGCTTGCGCTGTCGCTCTATTCGGGCGTGGTCATCTTTCGCAAGCTCAACGCACTGCGCGCGGAGATGCCGAATGGCATTGATAGCACAGTGAAGGACGACCCACGTCGCTTAGAGTTCAACAGCCTGCACCGCCTTTCGACTACGTTGATGGCGTTCAATCTGCTGCTGGGGTTGGCGATGGCAGTGATGTTCGCATTGGAAGATTGAAGCCGCACGTTATCGGAGCGCCTGCCACATGACGTCCGCAGGTGGCTCCACTCCCGTCCACAACCGAAACTGTTCCACTGCCTGCCCAACCAGCATTGCCAATCCGCCAAGCGTCTGGCAACCGGCGGCTTTTGCGTCGCGCAATAACGCAGTCTCTTCTGGCGTGTAGATCAAATCGTAAACCAGCTTCATGTGTTGCAGCGATTCCGCTCGCAGCAAGCTCTGTCCTTCGCTGTGGCCATGCATGCCGATAGGCGAACAATTGATGACGACCTCCGCCTGCCCATTGAAGCTGTCCAGCGCGGCAACGGTTGCGTTGAATTCGTCCGCCAGCGGCTGCGCTTTGCTCGTGTCGCGCGCATAAACCGTCACGTCCGCCTGACGCTGGCGTAAGCCATAACAGATCGCCCGCGCCGAACCGCCCGCGCCAATCACCGCCACGCGCGCGCCACGAAGATTCATAATTTGATCAAGCGGCTTCATCGCGCCGATGACATCAGTGTTGTAGCCACGCAGTTCGTCGCCTTCGACAACGATCGTGTTGACTGCGCCGATGGCTTTGGCCGTATCGTCAATCCAATCCAGATGGGGCATCACGGCCAGTTTATGCGGGATCGTCACGCTCACTCCGCGCAAGTTCCAGTCCAGCTTTTTCGTTTTAGGATGCAGGAAGTCACGAATGAAAGCGTGTACCTTGTCAACTTCGAATGGCAGGTAAACGCCGTTGCGCTTCAATGCCGCAAGCGCGGCGTTGTGCATCAACGGTGAGCGCGAATGGCCGACAGGTTTGCCGATGATGCCGAAGATTTCACTGACGCGCGTGAGCTGTTTGACGCGATACAGATCGCGCAGTTCCGCAACGGTCGGTTGTCCAGCAGCACTCTCGGCTCCGCGTTTAAGAGAGCCGAATGTCAGCAACGCGCCGCGCGACAGCGATAGCACGCGCGTGGCGATTCCCGATAGCGACATCGCCAGCGCGATGACAGGCTTCTTGCCGCGCGCGTATTCGATCAATTCAAAGATGCGCAAGCAATCGCTGATGCGATTAGCCATCGTTGCAATCTTGACGATGACAGCGGGCGTGTTTGCCATCAGGTCGTAACGCGCGATTAGATCGTGTGGTGTTTCGTCGAAGTCGTGCCAGGAACAAATAACCTTCCGCCACGGAACCGGCGGCTGTCCATCAGCAAAACTCTCAACCAAATCAAACTCAAAATCGGCGAAAGTGATTGCGCTGGCGATTGCGGGCGGCAAATTGCGCCAGAACTCCTGCCGATCCTTCAAGCTCAAATCGCGCTGGCCGCCTTGTTCGCGCGGACGGAAGGTGAGCAGCAATCGTTTGCCGTCGGCCAATTCAGCCAAGCGGTTCAGCACAATCGAACGCCCTTCAGCATCCAGATAATCCATCCGCAATTCAATCACGTCCGCTGATTGCGCGGCTTCTGCAATCGCGGCAAGAAATGCTTCGGGTTGAGTTTCAGTAATTGGAGCGCAGATAAATGAATTCAAGTTGATCTCACAAGTTTTGGCAGATTTTCAGTTGAATGAATTGTCAGCAAGCGGCGGCATTATAGTCAAAACCTTGCGACAGCCAATTTGTTGGGCGATGATGCGCCCGCTGCTCATTTTGCGGCAGGCTTTTTTGAAACGCGCGGCCAACGGCGTGCGTCTTTGCCCGTGTTAAGACTTCCGCACTTTTTATTCTGACTTCACAACCGAATGACAACCAACCCGCTTCACCTGCGCACAGGCCAAAGGCCAGCGCGGGCGGGAACGATTTTTAAGGAGCTTTTCAAATGATACCCAGGAAATCACAGAACATGGGTTCACGGCTGCGGGCGCGTCGAACAGTGATGCTCTTCTGCGTGTTGAGCCTGGTCTTTTCGACAGTATGGCCACAGTTATCACTGGCCCGGCATTTCGTTCAGCAGGGCGCAGCCAAACCACAGAAGGCTCTTAAGCGCGCGCTGACCCATAACGATTACGACAGTTGGCGTTCGATTCAAGGGCAGGCGCTTTCGCGCGATGGCAAGTTAGTCGCCTATGCCGCCGTGCCCCAGGATGGCGATGGCGAAATTATCGTCCGCAATCTGGCGACGGGCGCTGAATGGCGCGCGCCGCGTGGTTGGCGTCCGCCCACGCCGCCGCCTTCGGCTGATGGCGCCGAACCCACGGCAGGCCCGCCGGGATTGGCTGTTTCTGCCACAACGCGCCCGCGCTTCACCGCCGACAGCCGCTTCGCCCTGTTCACCATTGAGCCAAACAAAGCCGATGTCCTCAAAGCTCGCAAAGACAAAAAGACGCCTGACCAGATGCCCAAGAACGCGCTCGGCATTATGGATTTGTCACCAGAAAAGGGTGGCCAGGTCACCCGCGTTGAGCGAGTGAAGAGTTTCCAAGTGCCGGAAGACGGCGCGGGCTGGCTGGCTTACGCATTAGAAGCAAAGGCCGAAGAAAAGAAACCAGAAGAGAAGGCCGCAACGCCGAGTCAGGAAAAGCAGAACGACGCCGCCGAAGATTTTCAGCAGCGAGGCAGAGGTACGGGAGCGGGAGCGGCTGGTGGCAGGCCGGGCAGCCCATCGAAGAAAGAGTACGGAACCGATCTGGTCTTGAGAAACCTGGCCAACGGCAGCGAACGCACATTTGCCGACGCGCTGGATTACAGCTTCAGCAAGGATGCCAAGTCGCTGGTCTTCACCGTTTCATCCAAAAAAGAAGAGACGAATGGAGTGTACGTCGCTGCTCCTGCGCCAACTCTTAATGACGCCGCGCCTGCTGAACTGCTCAGCGGCAAAGGCAAATATTCGAAGCTGACCTGGGACGAAGAACAAACACAGATGGCGTTTGCCAGCGACCGTGACGACGCGGCAGCCAAACAGCCGAAATCGAAGCTTTATTACTGGAAGCGCGGCGATGCGAAAGCCGCTGAGATTATCTCTACCGCTACGCCTGGCTTCCGCTCCGGGCTGGCCATCAGCGAACGCGGCGCGATTAACTTTTCGCAGGATGGCAGCCGGTTATTTTTCGGCATTGCGCCACCACCCGAACCGGAAAAAGACCCCGCCGATGCAATCGCAGAAGAAGACAAAGTCAGCGTTGATCTGTGGCATTGGAAAGACGATTACATTCAGCCGATGCAGAAAGTCCGCGCCGAACAGGATCGCAACCGTTCGTACCGCGTCGTCTACAACCTGAAAAATCAGAAGCTGACGCAGTTGGCTGACGAAACAATGCAGAACGTCAACCTGTCGGCATCGGGGCAATGGGCTGTGGGCACGGACGACCGCGCGTATCGTACCTTGGTCGGCGTGGACACGAACTATTCGGACATCTACCTGGTCAACACAGATGACGCCGCCCGTAAACTGCTGCTGAAAAAATTTCAGTTCGGCCTGACATTTTCGCCTTCGGGCAAATACGCAGTCTTTTTCGATGGCAAGGACTGGGGCAGCGTATCCATCCCCGATGGCAAGTTCACCAACCTAACCAAAGACCTGCCCGTCAAATTCTGGCGCGAAGAAACTGACACTCCTGAAATGCCCCGCGCGTATGGCAATGGCGGCTGGGTCAAAAATGACAAGTCCGTTTTGCTTTATGACAAATACGACATCTGGCAAATCTCGCCCGACGGCTCTTCTGCAAAGAACCTGACCGACGGCGTTGGCCGCAAAGAGAAGACCACATTCCGTACCGTCCGGGTGGATCAAGATCGCGGCACAGAGTCCAGTGAGCGCGGCATTGATCCATCAAAACCACTGCTGCTGGCTGCCGAAAACGAATGGACGCGCGACAGTGGTTTTTATCGGGATCGAATTGATGGCAGCGCCGCGCCGGAAAAACTGATGATGGCCGCGAAAAGTTTCGGCGCGCCAACCAAAGCCAAAGACGCTGAGGTGTATCTGCTGACGGCATCGCGCTTCGATGAATTCCCTGATCTGGTGGTGACCGACGGCAGCTTTAAGAATCTGAAGAAAGTCAGTGAAGTCGGCAAACAGAAAGATCAGTTCACGTGGGGAACGTCGGAACTGGTCCGCTACAAAAACACGGACGGCGTGGCATTGAGCGGGATGCTGATCAAGCCGGAAAACTTCGACCCGAAGCAGAAGTATCCGATGATTGTTTACATTTACGAGACGCTGTCAGAGGGTGTGAATCGCTTTGTTGATCCACGCCCCGGCCATTCCATCAATGCTTCGTTTTACGCTAGCAACGGCTACCTGGTCTTGATGCCGGACATCGTCTACAACATTGGCTATCCGGGTCAGAGCGCGCTCAAGTGCGTGTTGCCCGCCGTGCAGGCCGTCGTGGATCAAGGCTTCGTCAACGAAAATGCCATCGGCATTCAGGGCCATAGTTGGGGCGGGTATCAAATCGCGTATATGGTCACGCAGACCAATCGTTTCAAAGCCGCCGCCCCCGGCGCATTGGTGGCGAATATGACCAGCGCCTACAGCGGCATTCGCTGGGGCACTGGCCTCGCGCGCCAGTTCCAGTACGAACATACGCAAAGCCGCATCGGCGGCAGCCTGTGGGAATACCCGATGCGTTATCTGGAAAACTCGCCCGTCTTCCGCGCAGATCGCGTCCGGACGCCGATCCTGATGCTGCACAACGATGCCGACGACGCCGTGCCCTGGTATCAAGGCATTGAGTATTACCTGGCGCTGCGGCGATTGGGCAAAGAGGCATACTTCTTCAGCTACAATGGTGAACCGCACGGCCTGCGCCGCCGCCCGAACCAGAAAGATTACACGCGGCGTTTGCAGGAATTCTTCGACCATTTTCTGAAAGGCGCGCCCGCGCCGGAATGGATGGAAAAGGGAATTCCCTATCTACAACGGGAAAAAGAGAAGGAAAAGTACAAGTCGCTGTCGGATGTGAGCGAGAAAAAAGAGAAGTAATTGCCGCCGTTGGAGTGGTTGGTTATTGGTTTGGTAACTAGCCACTCCACATACTTTTCGGGGATTTAGCCGGTTGCAATTTCTCCGATGGAAGGTTATAAACTCTCCTTCTTTTCAGGCATATCCGGCCAGGTAGCTCAGTTGGTAGAGCAGCGGACTGAAAATCCGCGTGTCGGGGGTTCAAGTCCCTCCCTGGCCACCAGTAAAAAAGGGCGTCTTAGACGCCCTTTTTTATATCAACCGATAGAACCGCCTCACTTCATCTTCAGCACAATCAGTGTAATGTCATCGCCCTGGGGCAGTCCGCGCGTGAAGCTGATCACTTCATCCAAAATGCGTTGTTTGATCTGTTCGGCGCTCAGGCTCACGCTGGCCCTGACCAACTCTTCCAGCCTTTCATCACTAAACATCTCATTGTCAGTATTAACGGCTTCGGTCACGCCGTCGGTATACATCACCACGACATCGCCGGAATTCAATCGCGTCTGGCGCGGTTTGTATTCGACAAAGTCGAACGCGCCGAGCAGGACGGATTTGGTCGTCAGCATCTCGGTTTCGCCCGTGGCGCGGACAAGGATGGGCAGGTTATGGCCTGCGTTGATGTAAGTGAAATGGCCGTCGCGGTCGAGCACGCCACAAAACAAAGTGATGAATCGGTTCGAGGCCGAACGCAGCACCAACATTTTGTTCAAGCTGCTGATGACTTCGGTCAGCGGTTGATTGCTGGCGAACTGGACTTGCAGTGCGCCTTGCGCCATCGCGGCCAGCAGCGCGGCGGCAACGCCTTTGCCGGAAACATCGCCCAACGCGAAGACGAAACGGCCGTCTTTAATGGGAATCAGGTCGTAAAAATCGCCGCCGACGTAGCGCGAAGGAATGTTGTGCGCGGCGACGTCGAAGTGATCCATTGATTTAATGGCTGCCGGCGAAAGCGTGACTTGCACCTGCCGCGCCATGTTCAATTCCTGCTCTAAACTTTTCTTCTCCTGCTCTTCGTGCATCAGCCGCACGCTTTCCAGAGATTTCGTCGCCTCAAACGCCAGCGATTCCAGCAGCTTTAAGCTGGTCTGCGTCAGCCCTCCCCCAGCCACGTTGCTGTCCACATACAGCACGCCGATCACGTCGCGTTTCAGAATGGACGTGGCATCCATGTTTTCAGTCATCTGAAAACTGCGTAGCGGGATGCAGGCGATGGCGCGCAGGTCTAAATTACGCACGCTGTCTCGTGGCAATCCCGCCATCGTGATATGGCTGTCGTTGATGATGACGCTGCGGTTTTGTTTGAAGGTTTCTTCAACGACCGAACGGCTCATTTCGAATTGATTTCCCTGAATCCAGTTCCGTCCCCTGTCGCGCGCGACTTTGAATTCCAGATTGCCGTCCACGTTGCGCAGCATCAGAAAGCCGCGTTCGGCCTGCGTGATTTCAATCGCCGCGTCCACAATCAGACAGAGCACGTCGTCCGGCGTCATCGAAAACTTGAAGGCCTGATTGACTTCGACAAAGCGGGAAAGTTTTTGCAGCTCTTCGTTGGCAGAGGTGACCAACGCAAAGCGATCTTTTGATGGCGGCGAAAGCGTCAGGTTGGGCGTGCTGTTGAAGATGGCCGAAGCGCTTTCGACCGTATCGTCCAGAAAAATGATCTGCTGATCGTCATCACCGCCAATGCGCAAACGATCCTGATGCTGCAACGCGCAGCGTTCAATGCGCTGATCGTTGACGAAGGTGCCACGCTTGCTGCCGACATCAATCAAAACGTAGCTCTCGTCTTCGTAAATGATCTCGGCGTGCTGGCGCGAAACGGTGTCTGACAGCAGTTGCAGATCGTTTTCCGCTTTGCGCCCAATGGTGAAGACGGATTTGCCCAGCGGCAGAAACCGCGTCACCCCGAACCGATTCACCATTTTCAGTTGCGCTGGCTTTTGCATGGAATGCAGAGAGCTTTGACAAAGAGCATGGAGTTCAGGCTTTAGCCTGCATTGCAACTCAGGCGAGCCAGCAGGCTAAAGCCCGAACTCCATGCTGCGGAGCTATTAGAAAGAAGAGATGGCAGCCTTTTCGTCCTCGTAGGTTTCGAGCACGGAAAGCAACCCGGTGATCGAGAGCAGTTGCCGCGCCATTCGTGAAGGACGCAGAACTTTCAGTTTGCCGCCGGCCTCTTTGACACTGGTGAATGATTTGATCATCGCGCCGATGCCTGAACTGTCAATTGTCGGCACATCGGCCAGATTAAGCAGCAGGTGCTTGCGGTCGTCGGCAATCATTTGTTTGATCGTCTCGCGCAGGCTTTCTTCACTTTTGCCGATAATCAAATTGCCGCTCAGATCAATAATCGTAACGTTGCTGCTGGTTCTAACGTGAATCTCCATCTTGAATCCTTTTTTATCTTTTTATCTTTTTATCTGGGGCTTCTGTCTTGTGATTTCAAACTTACTGTTCGTGGGGGCGGCAAGTTTCTAATGTGCCGCGCGATTATAGCGCAAAGTCAGCGCGGCAAGGTGAAGGAGAATCGGCTGCCTCTGTCGGCTTCGCTTTCGGCTGCCGCTTCGCCGCCGTGCAGTTCAACAATGTGTTTGACAATTGCCAACCCCAAGCCAGTTCCTTTCGCACCTGATTCGGTGCTTGATTGCACTTGAAAGAATTTATCGAAGACGCGCGGCAATGATTCGGCGGAGATGCCCCGCCCAGTGTCTTCGACAGTGAAGCGAACGTTGTCAGGTTCTGCGCTGGCAAAGATTGTCACTTGCCCATTGGCGGGAGTGAATTTGATCGCGTTGGAAACGAGGTTGGTCAGAACTTGTTCAATGCGTTGGCCATCGCAATTGACTTCGGGCAGTCCGTGGCCCACTTGATTTCGCAGCGTTACGCCAGCCTGGGCGGCGACCGTTGCCATTTGTTCGACGGTGGCGGCGGCCAGTGAATGCGGATCAAGCATTTCGCGCCGAAGCTTCATCATTCCCGCTTCCATCTTAGACAGATCAAGCAAGTCATTGACCAGTTGGCGCAGGCGATGTGCTTGCAGCGCGATCTGGCGAATCATTTCGGATTGTCCGGCGGTCAGTTCACCATAAATACCGGCCTCCAGCATTTCGGTCGTCCCGCTGATGACCGTCAGCGGCGTGCGCAATTCGTGTGTGACCATCGAAAGGAAGGCGTCCTTCATCCGATCCAGTTCTTGAAGCTGGGTATTGGCGGCGGCAAGCGCGTCATTCATTGCCAGGATTTCCCGTTGCGAATCATCCACGGTGCGCAGGAAATTTTCTTCGACCTCGGCCAGCCGCCGCCGCAACAAATCGCGTTCGCCGCGCAACCGCTGATTCTCTTCGCGCAACGCCTCGCTCATAGCTTTGAGAACAATCACTGGTACTGTACAGGGAGCGGTAGCGACCTGGTTTATCCGTAAAACGCGACTTACAAAACAACCAGGTCGCTACCGCTCCCTGTACCGCATCAAGCAACGATGATGAAGGTATTCCTGCCGCCGACCACGTCCGAAAAATCCTTGTTGTAACTGACGTCCACGCGGCGGAACTGTTTGATCACGTCGCCCATTTCGGCGGCAGTGATGAAACCGTCTTCGGTGTGGGCAATGGCCCATTGCTGAATGTGTTTGGCGCGCGCCAGGAAGTTGCTGACCATTTGCAGGTAATGTTCTTTTGAAACGACATCGTCGCCCAGCCTGCCGCGTTGCGCGGCGATCAACTGATCCCACGCTTCGCCTGTGCCGCGCACCCAGGTTTCGCGCCAACCGGCAACGCTCTGCCGCAATCCGGCCAACCCTTCGGGGCCTGGGAAGCGCACAAACATCAATTCCGCGCGCGCGCCACGAATGAAATCGTGCGCATCGCGATTGACGCTGTAATTCTCCTTGCCGTTATCCACCACCTGACGCTGGTTGCGCCACAAGGCCAGAAAGGCTTCTGACAGGGGCCGCCGCAATTCCATGGTTTCGGGCGTAAAGGAGAAAGCGTAATCGCCCACGCCCAGCGCCAGCATAATCGCCAGCGCGCGGCGATGTTCGTTTTCGATCTGCTGGACATTCAGCCACAGATTGTCGAACCAAACGGCATCCATCTCGCTCATCATTGCCCCAAGCGCGGGATTATGCAGCCGCCGGTGCGGGACGTAGGCTTCGCCCAATGCCAGCGAGACATCTTCTTCGGTCAGCGCTTCGCCTGCGTTTTCGACCAGCGCGCGCGACATCCACCACGCCCACTGGCACAGGTCATTGTCCAGTACCTGTTTGCCCCAGAATTTAAGGTACCAGCCCAGGTCGGGTTGGCCTGCAAATGGAATGGCAATTGAATTGAATTTCAGACGGCGCAGCACGCTCAGTTCAAAGCCCAGCCACCGCCGATTCGTTGTTGAATTAGTGAGCATAATGTTGGAGAAGTGAATCCTGGTTAGCTTGGAATTTTCGGCGCTGGTTCCTGTTGTTCATCGCGCGCTGAATCGTGATGGACGATTGCAGCACTGTGGGCGACGTCAGTCTGAGCAGGCGATTCATCATCAGAAGCTTGATGCATCAGAACATCGCCATAAGGAGCAGCCGCCAGCACTTCATGAGGCAGAGCGACAGGCGTTGGAATTGCCTCCAATTCTTTTGCCACTGGCGGCACTGATGACGCCAGTGGCAAATCTTCCGGAACCTGAGCGATGTGCTCTTCAATTGGCGCTTTGGTTGGTTCCAGCGATTGATGTTCCGGGTCAACGGCATCGGCGGCATCGGCGGCCGTCTGCAAGTCCTGCCGTTCGACAGCGCCAAAATCAGTCAGCGTATCGGGAGTGTAGAGTGGCGATGGAATTTCGCCGTCAATCGCTGCCAGCGCGGGCGATTCTTCTACTGCATGAATAGATGGCGGTTCAAATGCGGGGGGAACGCTCCAGACTTCAGCCTCGCGTTGTCTTCTTTCCGCGACGACAACGGCCAGCAACAGTTTGGCAATGTGCGGGTCGAGTTCAATGCCGGACAGATCAGCAATGACCTGTTCCGCCTCCGGCAATTCATACGCTTGCCGGTAAGGGCGCTGCGAAATCAACGCACAGTAACTATCAACCGCCCGCAGAATGCGCGCGCCGACGGGAATGGACGCGCCCGCCAAACCATCCGGGTATCCCTGCCCGTTCCACCATTCCTGGTGCCAGCGAATCAAAAGCTGCGTTTGCCGTGGCAGTTGAAGTTCCGCCGCGGACTGTTCGCCCAGAATTGGGTGCCGCCATAAATCCAGAGTCTCTTCCCAACTGAGCGCGTTCGGTTGTAACAAATAATTGCGCTTCAACCCGCGCTCGCCGATGTCGTGCGCCAAAGCAGCGAATTTCAGCGCGGTTAAATCCTGGCCATGCAGGCCCACCTGTCTGCCGATGGTTTCGGCCAATCGAGCAATCATGACGGCGTGCGGTTCGGTGTATCCCTCTATGCGGTCGGTCTCCAGCGCCAGCTTCATCAGACGTTCGCCCAGCGGGCGTTCCGCGTCAGCGAAGATCAGTGGCGCCGAGGGTGCTTGTTGTGCTTGCATCAATCAATCTCCTTTTATTGGCCCCTGGTTGGCTCCTGGTTGGAACCGTGGCCACTGGTGCTCTGCGGCGAAGCGCGCCCTTTGTAGGCGATAGTGCCGCGAAAAATCAAGCAGCAACGATTTTTCCTCGCGATCAAGCTTCGGCACCGGCGGCATTCGTTGGGCGTTGGGCGTTGGGGTACAATCACTGCGTCATCTTCACACATCATTTTGTAACCGCGGCACGAACGCTCAGGTGTCCGCGCTGAATTACAAGAAGGAGAACCTTAAAGTGGACATTCCACTTCTGCACATTGACGCCTTTACTTCAGAAGCGTTCAGGGGCAATCCGGCGGCAGTCTGTTTGCTCGAATCGCCAATGCCAGCCGACTGGATGCAGAACGTTGCGGCGGAAATGAATCTGCCCATGACCGCCTTCGTTGTGCCGCGCCCGATCGCGAATGAAGCCAGCCTGCGTTGGTTTACGCCCACTGTCGAAATGCCATTGTGCGGGCACGCCACACTGGCCAGCGCGCACGCGCTATGGGAAACGGGCAGGCTGAAAGAAACACAAGAAGCGCGCTTTCATACGGCCAGCGGCGTATTGATTTGCCGCCGCGCAGGCAGACAAATCGAGATGGACTTCCCTGCATTGATGATTCAAGAATCGGAATTGCCAGATGCCATCGCCGAAGCCTTCGGCGTTCATCCACGGAAAACCTTCTGCCAGCGACGCAACGATGGCACGAATGGCAACTTCCTTCTCGAACTTGATTCGGAAGAAGCAGTGCGCAATTTAAAACCAAACTTTGACTTGCTGCGCACAGCCGCCAAAGTTGGCGTTATCGTGACCGCCCGTGGCACGGCATCAACGTTTGATTTCATCTCGCGCTACTTCGCTGGTTATGTCGGAATTGACGAAGACTCAGTGACCGGATCGGCGCATTGCATGCTGGCTCCATACTGGGGCGGTGTGCTGGGCAAAACGGAGATGACGGCCTATCAGGCATCAGCGCGCGGCGGCGTGCTTGGCATACAACTAAGCGAAGACAGAGTTTTTCTAGGAGGGGAAGCGATCACCGTCTTGCGCGGCAGTCTGTTGTGCTAGCTGCGGCGCATCTGAAGGAAAGCACGCACGATGAGGATCACTCCACAGATTCGCCAGGCCACCATCGCCGACGCTGAGCTGCTCACCGACTTGGCGGCGCGCACGTTTCACTACGCGTTCGTGGATATGAACACGCCGCAAAATATGCAGGCCTATATGTCCAGGGCCTTCACCGTGGCGCAACTGATCGCCGAACTGAGTGACCCAGGCGCTAGATTTTTCATCGCCGAAGTCGAAGGCGCCGCTGCCGGCTACGCCAAAATTCACAAGGATGAAGCGCCTGCCTGCGTCACAGGCGCAAACCCCATCGAGTTAGTGCGCTTGTACGTGGATCAGAAATTCCAAGGCGCGGGCGTGGCCAATGATTTGATGCAGACCTGTCTGGATGAAGCGCGCAGCCTGGGTCACCGGACGATCTATCTGGGCGTTTGGGAACACAACCACCGCGCGCAATTCTTCTATTTCAAATGGAATTTCCGCGTCGTCGGCAACCACATTTTTCAAATGGGCACGGATGCACAGATTGACTGGCTGATGGAACGCGAACTCTAACTGTTATGAAATCATTTTATCTCCCGATCCTGATGGCCATCGGCGGCGGCGTGCTCTATCACGTTTCGCAGAAATCTGTCCCCAAAGAAGTAAGTCCGTTCGCCGCCATCATCATTGCCTACGCGGTTGGCATCGTGTTGTGCGCTGTGGCGCTAACGCTTGATTCCGGGGGGCGGTCATTCGCGGCCTCGGTCAAGGCAACCAATTGGGCAGTCATCTCGCTGGGCGTTGGCGCGGCGGTGATCGAAGTTAGTTTTCTGCTGGCGTATCGCGCCGGATGGAATATCAACTCGGCCTCAGTTGTCATGAGCATCTCGGTCGCGCTGCTGCTGGTCCCAATTGGCCTGCTGGCCTTCAAAGAGCATTTGTCGTCACGCGGCATCGCTGGCATTGGCTGCTGTCTCGTCGGCCTGTACCTGCTCTCGAAAAGATAACCCGCGCGCGCGGGCGTCCCGCCCGCTGTGTAAAGCGCGAAGCATTCTTTTTCCTCTCACCAAATGAATCAATATCTTGCCGTCTGGTTGCTGCTCTGCCTGATCTGGGGTTCGACGTGGATTTTCATCAAGCTGGGGCTGGACGATTGGCCGCCCTTTACGTTTGCCGCCCTGCGCTTTCTGTTGGCGGCAACGATCCTGTGGATGGTTGTTCTGTTCAGACGGACTCCATTGCCCCGCGCGCGTCGCGACTGGCTGATGATGGCGGGAGTGGGATGTATTTCGTTTGCCCTGAATTTCGGTTTGATCTTCTGGGGGGGAAATCGAATTCCTTCGGGGCTGACGGCGGTCTTGCAATCGGTGATTCCGGCATTTGGGCTGATCATTGCGCACCACTATCTGCCGGGTGAGCGCCTCACAGTGGCCAAATTGATCGGCGTGGCAATCGGAATTGCCGGCGTAGCCGTGATTTTTTCCGGCCAGATGCAAGCCGCTGGCAGCGCGGCTTTGTGGGGTAGCGCGGCCATTGTGGGCAGCGCGCTCTGTGTGGCCTACAGCAACGTAGTGATCAAAGCCTACTGTGGGCACCTGGATACGTTCCTGATGGTCGCGGCACAAATGACATTTGGATTGATCCCGCTGTTTGCGCTCAGTTGGATGCTGGAAGGCGGGCCGTTCAAATTGCGCTGGACGATGAATGCAACCGTCGCGCTGATCTATCTGGCCATCGTCGGTTCGGCCCTCGCGCTTTCGCTTTATTACTGGATGGTCAAAAAGATTGCCGTGACCAAAACCCTGCTGATTTCGCTGGTCACGCCAGTCGTTGCATTGCTGATTGGATGGCTGGCACGTGGCGAAGTGCTAACCTGGCGATTGGCGCTGGGCAGCGCAGCGATTCTGTCGGGCATTGGGATAATCGTCGTGCCGAAGCGTTCAGACACTTGATTGCCCGTTTTTCTCAACGGTTGTTATACTGCGCGCCAAACGGAGGTAGCTTATGCCAAACATTGATGACTTCTTTATGATTGCCGATAACGCGGGCGTGCGGTTGGAGATCATTGACGGTTTGCCGACTTGGGAGATGCTGCCGAATCTGACGCATCAAAAAACAATTGATCGCGTCCGGCAAAGCTTTAAACATTCGGAATACGTCAACGGCGGATGCGAGTGCCTGCACTACTCCGACCTGCATATCAAGTTTCCTGATGGTTCGGATAAACGCCCCGACGTTTCCATCTTCTGCCACGAACCGAGCGAGACCGAATCAGCCGTGACTGAAGTCCCGGAGGCCGTTATTGAAATCGTCAGCAAGGGCTACGAGAAAAAAGACCTCGAACTCGGCCCGCCGTTCTATCTGGGCCAGGGCGTCAAAGACGTGGTTGTCTATGACCCTTACAGTAAAGTGACTCGCCACTTTACTGTCGCCGGGCAGCGCGAATATGCGGAGTCAGTCACGTTGACATTGCGGTGCGGCTGTCAGGTAACGCTCTAAATTCGAAGAACAATTCGAGAAAAAGAAAACGGCGGTCACGATGGGCCGCCGTTCTGCTTTTTCCGTCAATCGCTTGCGCATCAAGCAGACTTGTTACGCAGTTTGCTGTGACGTTGGCCATACAGGAAATAAACGACCAGGCCAATCGCCATCCAGATAATCAAGCGCAGCCAGGTGTCCCCGGGCAGACTGGCCATTAGCAGGATGCTGGTGATGGCGGAAAGTGGCGCCACGATCCAGACGGCCGGAACCCGGAAGGGGCGTGGCAAATCTGGTCTGGTTTTTCGCAGCACCATAATGCCGATGGATACGATTACAAAGGCAAAGAGAGTCCCGATGCTGACCAATTCGCCCAGCAGACTGATCGGAACCAACGCCGCCATGATTGCCACAATCGCGCCGGTCAGCAACGTTGTAATCCAGGGCGTACGGTATTTCGGATGAATTTTGGCAGCCCATGCAGGCAGCAACCCATCTTTCGCCATGGAATAGAAAACACGCGGCTGTCCCATCATCATCACCACCATCGTTGAGCTTAAGCCGAGCACCGCGCCGATCTTGATAATCAGCGAAAACGATTTGAGGAGATAGCTGATTGTCGAACCGATTACTGCTTTTTGCGATGCGGCATCAATGGCGACTGCAATCGGAGCGGCAGCTTCCTTAAGCTGCGTATAAGAGACCAGCCCAACCATGATTCCTGAAACCAGGATGTAAAGCACCGTGCAAATCAGCAATGAGCCGATGATCGCCCGGGGCATATCGCGCTGCGGATTTTTCGCCTCCTGCGCAGCGGTGGAGACGGCATCAAAACCGATATAGGCGAAGAAGATGACCGCCGCACCGGTAAAGATTCCGCTGACCCCAAACTCGCCGAAGGTTCCAGTATTCGGCGGAATGAATTGAATGCAATCGCCCACGCCGGGCGTGCATCCCATGCCCAGATAGTGCGTGTTGACGTAGCCGATGCCAGCAACAATGAAAAGAACAACCACCGCAATCTTGATTATCACGATCACGGTATTGAAGTTCGCTGATTCCTGAATTCCTTTGACCAGCAGCAGCGTGATCGCGATGGAGATAAGAAAAGCAGGAAGGTTGAAAATGGCGGTGGCCGTTGGCGCGCTGATGCCGGCTTGCGATATGGCCGTCGCCAGTTCAGTGGTCAACATGTTGTACCCGGCAGAGGGGTGCAAGATCGTTTCGCCAATTTTGACATTGTCGAGTTGAGTAGCAGCAGCCTGCGTCAGACTAGCAAACTTGATTCCAGGAGCCGCACTCATCGTGATGGGAAACGGGATGCCCAAACTACCCAACAGACTGACCACATTGCCAGACCAGCCCACTGCCACCGTCGCTGCGCCGAATGCATATTCCAGAATCAAATCCCACCCGATAATCCACGCGACAAACTCGCCGAGCGTGGCATAGCCATACGCGTAAGCCGAGCCGGAAATCGGCACGCTGGCAGCAAACTCCGAATAACAAAGCGCGGCAAACAGGCTGACGATGCCTGCGATAATCATTGACACAACGACTGCCGGCCCCGCGTGTTTACCCGCAGCCTGTCCGGTCAGCACAAAAATTCCAGTGCCGATAATTGCGCCAATGCCGAGCATGGTCAGCGCTGTTGCGCTGAGGGTTTTCTTTAGTGTGTGTTCGCCTTCCGATTGCGCCTCGGCGATGATCTGGTCAATGGGCTTGGTTGCAAACAATGACATCCTAGTCCTCCTTGGCCTGACTGTAAGCAGGCCGGTTCGCATTTACTCAAGTAATGCTGGGGTCAGCAGGTGAATTTCTGTTGAAGTTGCGTTCGATTGCGTGTGGAATCGCGGATTGATCGAAAAACTCGTGCGGCGATTCCGAAGTGGCGCATACTCTAAACGCTGTCTTCGGAAAGCGTCAATGCCTGACAGGCTTAATCTTCAAGCGCTTCGCTGGGAACGATGCCACGTTTGCGAGCCTGCGCGCGCCAAAGGAAGTAGACCGGCAAGCCGGTCGCGACAATCGCCAATCCCGGCAGCGTCGTTTTCGGCTGATAGATGAAGAGCACCAGCAGAATGACCGTCGCGCCAATGATGTATAGCGCAGGCACTACTGGATAGCCGAAGGCTTTGTAAGGCCGCGGCACGTCCGGCTGTTTGCGGCGCAGCAGGTAAATTCCGGCAATCGTCAGAATGTAGAAGATCAGCGCCGCTGAAATCACATAGGTCAGCAAATCGCCGTACAGATTGCCGTAGCTGACCGAGCCGTCCGCTGCCGTTTTTATCGTGCGCGGCAAAACATAAAATGCCGCCAGCAATCCCTGAATCAACAGTCCCCAAGCCGGGACTGAATGCCGGTTAAATTCGCTCGCCTTTTTGAAAAACAGCCCATCGTGCGACATCGCGTAATAAGCGCGCGCGCCGGCCAAGATCAATCCGTTGTTACAGCCAAAGGTTGAAATCAGCATCACCGCCGCCATCAGCGTTGCACCAATGCCGGGGAAGATCACGTTGGCCGTGGCCGCCGCCACGCGATCACTGGGTACTTGCTGAATCGTTTCCAGCGGAAGCGTCACCAGATAAGCGATGTTGGCCAGCAGATAAAGCGTAATTACCAGTCCCGTGCCCAACGCCAGCGAAAGCGGAATGTTGCGCTTCGGGTCTTTCACTTCGCCCGCGGTGAAGGTGATGTTGTTCCAGGCATCGGCGGAAAACAGCGAATTGGTCTGCGCCACGCAAAGTCCGACGAACAATCCGAATGTGGTTGCCGCAGTCAACCCCTGCCCAACATCTTGCAAGGTGCCTCGAACCGCCCAGAAGTTGCCGAAGTTCGCGTGAATTGCGCCGGAGTTCCAGCCAACCAGAATGCCCAGCACAATCAGCGCGATCAATCCGCCGGTTTTGGCCACGGTGAAAACGTTCTGGACCAGCTTGCCCAGCTTCAGTCCGCGCGTGTTCATCCACGTCAGCAAAGCGATCATCAGCACGCCGACAAGCTGCGCCGTCGAAAGCGAAACTCCATAGCTTGAACCCAGGTGAATCGGCTTAATGAGGTAATTCGTTTCGGAGATCGTCGGCCACAGCACGCCCAGAAAACGGGCAAAGCCAACGGCCACCGCCGCAATCGTTCCCGTCTGAATGACCAGAAACAGCGTCCAGCCGTAAAGGAATCCCCACAACGGAGAAAACGCTTCGCGCAGGTAGACGTATTGTCCGCCTGCTTTTGGCATCATCGCCGCCAGTTCGCCATAACTGAGCGCGCCAACCAGCGTCAGAAAGCCCGTAATCAACCACACCACCAGCAGCCAGCCGGGCGAACCGACCTGCCGTGCAATGTCCGCTGAAACGATAAAGATGCCCGACCCGATCATCGAACCTGCCACGATCATCGTTGAATCGAGCAGACCCAGACCACGAACGAACTTTTCTTCTTGTGCCATAGGTGAATTTTGGAGTTTCGATTTTTGCTTGTGGATGTGACCAACTTATGGATCGAGATGAAAGCGAAACGTAAGACGTTCGGTAATTCAAAATCCAAAACCCAAAATTCAGGTTGGAGAAAGAAAAGGGCGATCCGAATTACGAATCGCCCTTGGAAGACTGCCACATTACTTGCCCGGCGAAGCTGCCGGTTGCGCTGGCGGTGATGCGGGTTGCCCCTGCTGCGGCTGCGCCTGTTGCTGCACCTGCGCCGGTGGTGACTTCTTGTTGAATAAACTCTCGCCCAGATTCAAAAAGTCATTGCCGAAAACGAAGATGATCAATGCGCCAACGATGGCCAACCCCACGCTTTGAATCCGTTCGCGCAGCTTCATCGTCATCGTCAGCCCGACCAGACCCATGATCGCTTCGACAAACAGCATCAGAATCATTCCGCCGTCCAGCACTGGAATCGGCAGCAGATTGAAGATGCCCAGGTTCAGGCTCAGAAAGCCCATCCAGCCGATCATGCTGGCCCATCCGCCAGCGTTATAAGTTTCCACCGTCGCTTTGGCCATTCCCACCGGCCCTTGCAGCGAAGTGCGCACCGAACGGCTGCCATTGAAAATCTGCCGGAAGCCGATTGCCGTTCCACGCAGAATGCGCCAGTTGAAGTTCCACCCGTAGCTAAATGCCGAAGCCAGCGAAGACGTCTTAATCAGCACTGAAGTGTCGGGAGTAAAACCCAGCTTGTATTCGCCATCCAGGATCGTCGGGGTCGCCAGCAATTCCTGATTGCTGCCGTTGCGGTCAACCTTCAGCGCCAACGCCTGGCCATTGCCCGTTTGCAGCACTTCCTTGAACTGATGCCATGAGTTGATGGACTGGCCATTGATGGCAGTGATCTTGTCACCGGCTTTCAGACCGGCTGTGTCCGCAGGCATTTTCGACATTACGCCAACCACGCGAATATTCGTCAGCGGGATATAAGATTCAATGCCCGATTCGCCGAACTTCTCTTTCTGTACCTGACGGGCATGGGGTTTAAGCGTGACATCCATTTGCTGCCCATTGCGCTCAATTCGCAGCGGGATGGTTTCTTGCGGCCGCAGGAAAATTTCAAAGCGCAGGTCTTCCCAGCTTGGGTTCTCGTGGCCTTCATACGCCAGAATACGGTCGCCCGGACGCAGCCCAGCTTCTTCCGCGGCGGAGGCAGGCGCGATGCGGCCAATGACCGGCTGTTGCGCGCGATCCGCCATGTCCCTGTAGCCAATCAAAATACTGATCGTCGGGATTAACAGCGCCGTCGCAATGTTAAACGCCGGCCCGGCCAGCGCCACCAAAAAGCGTTTCCACTTCGGATGCGAATTGAATTCGTCCGCTGGCGCATCGCTCTTCCCCTGCAACATCTCTAGATTTTCACCGCGAAACCGCACATAACCGCCCAGCGGCACCGCGCTGAACCGGTAATCGGTTTCGCCGTATTTGAAGCCGAACAACCGTGGGCCAAACCCGACGGAAAAAACTTCAACGCCGATGCCCAGCATTTTGGCAACAATGAAGTGGCCAAATTCGTGAATGACCACCATCGTGCAAAGCACAACGATAAAAGCAACTATACCCACCTTGCTACTCCTTATTCTCAGGCCGCAGTGATTTTGCTTTTCCCCGGCCCGTGAAACGCGGCTCATTTGGCCGCAAACAACATTTTTTCAATAGGCGCGGAGTGTATTTCAGGCCAGATGGCAGTGTCAAAGTAGCGTCTCTAACCCACTGACAAGCTTTGGTGATGGCCGTCTTGTTTGGCAGTAACGCTGCTGAAACGTTAGACTGTGGCTTCTGGTTTAGGCAGTTTGCTCAAACCTCGAATGTTTTCGAACACTTCAGAACCCAAAGTAAAAATTATGTCAGTACGAGTCAAAGCAATATATGAACAAGGCGTGTTGCGCCCTGTCAAACCGCTGAATTTGCCCGAAGGCGAGCAGGTGGAGTTGAACCTAGTTACACTCTCCGAGGCCGAAGCGACGCGGTTATCAAAAGCCGAGAGCGAGGCGAGAGACATTGAGATCATTAATCGGAATCTTGATGAACTAAACGCAGAAGCCTTGGATGCACTCAGGTATCAGGTAGAACTGTGAAACGTGGGGAACTATTATTTGGTACCGGATCTGTCTGGCAGAGACCCTAAACGCAATCGTGCGTACGTCATTGTCAGCCGCCATGGGTTGATTGAAACAGGTTTCTCCACGGTGATCTGCGCTCCGGTCTATTCGCATCATCATGGCTTAACAACCCAGGTGCGCGTAGGAATTGATGAGGGCTTGAAACACGATAGCAGCATTCACTGCGATGAATTGATGAGTCTGATCAGATCGCGTTTGACTCGTTACCTCGGCACACTTCCACCTGAAAAAATCAAAGAACTCAACCAGGCTCTGAAAGCAGCCTTGTCGCTAGATGAGCAAGCAGCAAATGAAATCTAAAATTGAAAAGATCGGCTTCGTCAGTCTCGGCTGTCCCAAAAATCTGGTGGACAGCGAAGTCATGATGGGGCAACTGAAACAACACGGTTACGAATTGACCACTGATCGCGAAGCCGCCGACGTGATGGTCATCAATACCTGCGGCTTTATCCAATCCGCCAAAGAAGAGTCCATCAACACCATTCTGGAAATGGCCGCGCTGAAAGATACGGGAAATCTGAAACGACTGGTCGTCGCGGGCTGTCTGGTTGAACGTTACCGGCAGGATTTGCTGAATCAATTACCGGAAGTGGACGCCGTGCTCGGCACCAGCGAACTGGAAAAGATCATCGCGGCGGTAGACCCAACAGCAGTCGCTGCGCAGGACGCCGCGTTTGTTGCTTCAAATGCCTGGATGACGCGCGGACTGCCGACCTATCTGTATGACGAAAACGTGCCGCGCGTGCTGGCCACGCCGAAGCATTTCGCCTACGTCAAAATCGCTGAAGGCTGCGACCACACCTGCGCCTTCTGCGCCATTCCGCAAATGCGCGGCAAATACCGCAGCCGCCGCGCTGGTTCCATCGTTCGCGAAGCCGAACAGCTTGCCGAACAAGGCGTCAAAGAATTGGTGCTGATTTCGCAGGATTCGACGCAGTACGGGCTGGATTTGGGCCTCAAGGACGGATTGGCCGAATTGCTGCGCTCGCTCGCCCAGGTTGATGGCATTGAATGGATTCGCATTATGTACACCTATCCGAATTCATTGAGCGATGCGACGCTGCAAGCCATGGCCGATGAACCGAAGGTCTGCAACTATCTGGATATGCCGTTGCAACACGCCAGCGCCAATATGCTGAAGCGCATGCGGCGCGGCGGCAACCGGCAGTTGCTGGAAAAGCTGATGGCGCGCGCCAAACAGTTCGTCCCTGACATCACGCTGCGCACGACGCTGATTGTCGGCTTCCCCGGCGAAACCGATGAAGACTTTGAAGAGTTGATGCAATTCGTCCGCGACGTTGAATTTGACCGCGTCGGCGTCTTCACCTATTCCGACGAAGAAGGGACGCACGGGTTCGATCTGGACGGCAAAGTTCCCGCTGCGACCATGCGTTCGCGCCGCGCCAAGCTGATGCGCGAACAGGCCAAAATCTCCAAAAAGAAAAATAAGGCCATCATCGGCAGACGCTTCCGCGCAATGTTGGAAGGCATTTCGCAGGAAACAGACCTGCTGCTGCAAGCCCGCCTGGAGTCCCAAGCGCCTGAAGTGGACGGCCATATATTAATCAACGACGTGCCGGACGGGTTTACTGCCAAGCCGGGCGAGTTCATCGAAATCGAAATCACGGAAGCGCACGAATACGATCTGGTCGCAAAGGTGGTCGAATCGGCGAATGATTAAAAGCAAGATTGAAGAGAGCCGGTCCAAGCGCGGTTCATCAATGAAGATCAAGGGGCCGATTGATCTGCTGGCTGTCTTCATTGCCACTGGCGGCGGCGCGGGGGTGATTCCGTTCGGCCCTGGCACGTGGGGATCGCTGGTCGGATTGCTGATGGCGTACGGACTGATCGCCGCTTTCAATCAGAATGTTGCGTTGCTGCAAAACGCCTTGATCATCGTCAGCTTGTTTTTGGCGCTGATTGGAATTTGGGCCGGCACGCGGGCTGAGACTATTTTTGATCGCAAAGACGCCGGGCAGATCGTCATTGATGAAGTTTGCGGCCAAGTCATTGCCTTCGTTTTCATCGCCCCCTTTCTGCCAATTCTGGCCAAATTCGGCGGCCAGTGGCGCTGGTGGCTGATCCCCGGTTTTCTGCTCTTTCGTGCGTTCGATATTTTCAAACCTTATCCCATCAACCGGCTGCAATCGTTGACCGGCGGCGTAGGCGTGATGATGGATGACATTGTCGCGGGAATATACGCGGCGGTGCTGATGTCGCTGGCGCTGTGGTTGACAACCTAAACCCGCTCCCTACTGGTTGCGGTACTGACCTGAACTTTTATGCTGAACGCTGAAATTATTGCCATCGGATCAGAGATGCTGACGCCGTTTCGTGTGGACACTAATTCGCTGTGGCTGACCGAACGCCTGAATTCAATGGGCATTGACGTCAAGCTGAAGACCGTCGTCGGCGACGACGAAGCGCGGTTGGAAGAAACCATCCGCGACGCGATGAAACGATCGGAGATTGTCATCGCCACTGGCGGGCTTGGCCCCACTGAAGACGACATCACACGCAAGATGTTCGCCCGCGTGTTGAAACGCCAGTTGATCCTGAACGATGAGATTCTGGAAAAGCTTCGCGCTCGATTTGCCAAACGAAACATGCCGATGCCCGAAATCAACGCCCGGCAAGCGCTGGTGATGAACGGCGCGGACATTCTGGCCAACCCGAACGGCACCGCGCCGGGAATGATGGTGCAGGAAGCCACATGCACGGTCGTGATGCTGCCCGGCCCGCCGCGCGAGATGAAGCCGATGTTTGACGCTTCGGTCGCGCCTGTACTCAAAAAACGCGTCGGCGACGTGCTGATCCTGCGCCGCAAACTGAGCATCTTCGGCCTGACCGAATCTCGCACAGACGAACTAGCCGCGCCCATCTACACCAGATACAAAAATCCTTCGACGACGATTCTGTTCAAAGAAGGCCAGATCGAACTGCATTTGACCGCGCAGGTGAAAAGCGAAGCCGAGGGCAACCGGCTGCTGGATGAACTCAGCGGTCAGTTGGAGGAAGCGCTGGGCGAATACGTCTATTCACGGCGCGAAAATGAAACGCTGGAACATGTCGTCGGCGAACTACTGCGCTGGCGCGGGTACAGTCTGGCAACGGCTGAAAGCTGCACCGGCGGGTTGCTGGCCGGACGCATCACCAACGTCGCTGGCAGTTCGGAATACTTTCTGGAAGGCGTCGTGACCTACTCAAACGAAGCCAAGACGCGAATGCTGGGCGTGCCGGACGCAATGATCGAAGAACACGGCGCGGTCAGCGAACCGGTCGCCTGCGCAATGGCCGAAGGCGTTCGCGAACTTGCCGGTTCCACTTTCGGCATCGGCATCACCGGCATTGCCGGGCCAGGCGGCGGCAGCGAAGAGAAACCTGTCGGCCTGGTCTATATCGCACTGGCTGAAGATGGAAACGTCACCCCGCGCAAACTGATCTTCCCCGGCGACCGGCAGTTCATTCGCACGCTGGCCGTCAATTCTGCGCTTGATCTGTTGCGGCGACGGATTAAATAATGCGGCAACAATATTGAAAGGAGCAGGCAAGAGATGAAAGCAACAACGTCAAAATCCAAAGTCAGAATCGTGATCGCCAACACGCCAAAGAAGACAGCAGCCCGTCGCCCGAAGCGGAATGTGCCGCCCATTACAATCAATCCTGAGCGGCTGGGAGGAACTCCGACAATTGCCGGTACGCGGCTGCCGGTCGTGACGTTGATTGATTATCTCAATGACGAGGAAGCCATCAACAATTTCAAACTTGATTTTCCGGGCACGACTGACGAGCAAATTCAAGCCGTCCTTGAGCGTGTTCGGGAAGCGCTGGAAGAAGGTTGGTTGGCGGAACGAATTGATTATTGATGCGCTTACTTTTCGACAAAGGGGTGCCGGTCAGACTGCGTCATTCGCTGTCAGCCCATAGCATAACCACGGTGCAGGCTCTGGACTGGGAAGAACTCAAGAACGGCGCCCTCCTGACAATCGCGCAAACTCAGTTTGATGTGTTGATCACGACAGATTCGAACATGAAATATCAGCAGCGCCTGGACGCTTACGACATTGTCCTGGTTGTCTTGCGCGCCTTCAACACCAAGCTCAAATCTTACCTTCCGTTAGTTCCCGAAATAGAAGCAGTCCTAAACCAGATTCAGCCGGGCAATGTGGTCTACATCTACGCCGATCAAAAACTGGCCTTGAAGGATCAGCGCAAAGGCACCAAGAGGAGAAGTCCCGAATGATGACTTCAGAGACTCTTGCGCTTGTCGCGGCCTATCTGCTCGGATCAATCCCTTTCGGCTTTTTGATCGTGAAGCTAAAGAGCGGCGCGGACGTGCGCCAGACAGGCAGCGGTGGCACGGGCGCGACCAACGTCTCGCGCAAAGCAGGCAAGAGCGCGGGGATCATCACGCTGATTCTGGATGCGTTGAAAGGCACGGCGGCAGTAGCCCTGGCGCGATGGCTGACGGGCGAATCGGGAACTTCGTGGGTTATCGCGGGCGCGGCAGTGCTGGCCGTCGTCGGGCATTGCTTCTCTGTCTGGTTGAAGTTCAAAGCGGGCAAGGGCGTGGCGACGGGGTTGGGCGTATTCGTGGCAATTGTGCCGTGGTCGGTGCTGGCGGCGGTTGTAGTTTTTGCGTTTATCTTCTGGCGGACGCGGTATGTTTCGCTGGGGTCGGTGGCGGCGGCGGCGATCATTCCATTGTGGACGCTGATTCAGCACACGCTGATTTCGCCAATGGCTGATTTCGCGCCGATTCTGGTGGCGCTGTGTGTGGCTTCGGCAATCATCATTGCCAAGCATCACGAAAACATTGGCCGGTTAATGGCAAGGACAGAAAGCCGGTTCGGCGTGGCGAAGTAGCGAATTTCAAATCTGAGATTTGGAATTTGAGATTGAGCGATGAAGAAGATCGCAATTATCGGGGCGGGGAGTTGGGGAACCGCGTTGGCGCTGGTTGCAGCGCGCGCGGGCAATCAGGTTCGACTGTGGGCGCACAGTGCGGAGGTCGTCGAAGGCTTATTGTACAGGCGCGAGAACAAGATTTACCTGCCGGGTTTTCCGCTGCCTGATTCGATCCTGCCAACCAATGATCTGGCTGAAGCATTGGCGAAAGCCGACATTGTTTTGGTTGCCGTTCCATCGCACGTTTGCCGCGACATTTATTCGCAGATGTCGCCGCATTTGCGCCCGCAGATGATCGTTGTCAGCGCGACCAAAGGCATTGAGATCGCTACTGGAATGCGCATGGAAGAAGTCGTGCGCGATGTGTTGAAAGATCGGTTTGCGCCGAACTACGTCGTGTTGTCCGGGCCAAGTTTTGCAGAAGAGGTTGCGAAAGATGAACCCTGCGCAATTGTCGCGGCTTCCATATCTGGCGAAAGTGCGGCGGCGGTGCAGCAGGCGCTTTCGTCCAATCGCTTTCGCATTTACACCAGTGGCGATGTGATCGGAGTTGAAACCGCAGGCGCGGTCAAAAACGTGATGGCAATTGCGACAGGCGCAGTCAATGGATTGGGCTTGGGCTACAATAGCGCGGCTGCTTTGGTCACGCGCGGGCTGGCGGAAATCACAAGACTGGCAGTGAAGCTGGGCGGGCGGCCCGAAACGCTGGCGGGCCTGGCCGGAATGGGCGATCTGGTGCTGACCTGTTTCGGCAATCTTTCGCGCAATCGCAAAGTCGGGGTTGAACTCGGGCGCGGACGCAAATTGGAAGACATCATCGGCGAAATGCGCGAAGTGGCCGAAGGCGTCAGGACGGCGAAGGCCGCACACGAACTGGCTGGCAGGCTGGGCGTTGAGATGCCGATCACCACGGGCGTTTACCAGATGCTGTACGAAGGCAAAAGCCCGCGCGAATTGGAAGTGGAATTGATGGAGCGCCCCTTGAAATCGGAGAGAGTTTAGACGTTGATGAATGGCGAGTATCGAATTCGAGCCGCAACGCCGGATGACGCAAGCGTGATTGCGCATCACCGTGGAACGATGTTTCGTAGTATGGGAGATTTTGATGAAGCTGCGGCCGCCAAAGTCGCCGAAGCCTCCTTGCCGCTGTTGAATGAAATGTTGGCGCGCGGTGACTATCTGGGCTGGCTGGTTATGTACAATGACAAATCTGTGGCGGCAGGAGGCGGAATGATCTTGCGAAAACTGTTGCCGCGCCCACAGGCACTGCAAGGTGGGACTGAAAGCTTGATCGTTAACATCTACACCGAACCTGAACATCGCCATCGCGGGCTGGCTCGACTGTTAATGCAAACCATGCTGGATTGGTGCAGAGAGCATCAGGTCGCCAATGTGGTATTACACGCTTCGGACGAAGGCCGCCCGCTTTATCAAACGCTGGGCTTTGTTCAGACCAACGAAATGCGCTGGCAGCCCCGTCGGCAAGATCAGTAGAAAATTGGACGGTGGCTCAAAAGGGGAGAAGAAGAGATGACGGAACAAACGAAAATAACGAAACAAACGGAAACGGAACTCGTCTTTGGCAATGCCTTTTCCGTCTCTTCAGTTATTTCAGTTTGTTCCGTCATCTCTCCTGATTGACCCACTACCGAAGATTGTTTCAATGGCACAAAAAACACAGGCAGAACAACCCAAGACCGTCGCGACCAATCGCGAGGCCTATCACAACTACTTCATCCTCGAAACCTATGAAGCAGGCATCGAGTTGATGGGCACCGAGGTCAAATCCGCGCGCGGTGGCCGCGTCAATCTGAAAGATGGATACGTGATGGTGCGCGACGGACAGGCCTGGCTGCTGAATGTTCACATCAGCCCCTACACCCACGGCAACCGGCAGAATCACGATCCTGATCGCGAACGCCGGTTGCTGATGCACAAACGCGAAATCATTCGCATCCAGTCAAACATTCAAGAAAAGGGATTGACCCTGGTCCCGACCAAACTTTATTTCAAAGGCAATCTGATCAAATGCGAGATCGGACTGGCAAAAGGCAAAAAGCTGTACGACAAACGTGAAACTGAGGCAAAGAAAACTCAGGAGCGTGAAGCGCGTACCGCAATGAAAAACAGGATGAGAGATGAATAGTACGATTTTGATTTTGTTGGCATTGGTCGCAGTGGCCATCGCCGTGGTTGTTCTGCGTAAACGAAAGACGGCAACAGAAGATGGCGGGCAGAGTGGTTCAACATCAATAGGGGCGGGCGCATCTGGCCCAGCCGCTGATTCCGGCAAAGCGAGCAAAGAATCATCCAGCGCACCGCTTGGCAGTGCCCCCGATGATGACCGGGTCGTGCTGCAACAGTTGCGCGAAGCTGGGTCGGATTTAAGCAAGCCGCACCAGATTGAGTTTTGTCTTTACTTCCCGACCGAAGAGGCCGCCGGGAAAGCGGCGGAAAAATTGGAAGCGGAAGGCTTCGATGGCGAGTTGCGCCGCGCGCCGGATTTAACACGTTGGATGTGTCTGGTGTACCAGCAAATGGTGCCGGAGTTGTCGAAGATCACCGCCGGTAAACGCCGTCTGGCAAAGCTGGCGCAGGAATTCGGTGGCGAGTATGACGGTTGGGAAACAAACATTGAGAAGTAGTTCGATCAATGCCCGGCAAGCTGCCAGCTTGCCGGTGATTCCAGGATGTGTTCAACCGAGACCCCGACAAGCTGGCAGCTTGCCGGACATTTTTTTTGAGGAGCCACGAGAATGGAAGTTAAAGCGGATGCAAGGAAGTTTTACGAGATCGAATGCGACGCGCTGGTCGTTGGCGTGTACGAAGGCGAAGGCCACAAAGAAGGCACCTTGGCCGAACTGGATAAGCGCATTGGTGGCGTGCTGGCTTCGCTGGTGGAAAATGGAGAGTTCACCGGCAAGGCGGGCGAATCGGCTTACATTCACAACACCGGCGAGATGAAGGCGCGACGGCTGCTGCTGCTGGGCGCGGGCAAACAGGCCGATTTCACCGCCGACAATGTCCGCCGGATGGCAGGCACGGCAACGCGCACATTGCGTAGCAAGAAGCTGCGCAGCTTCGCTTTCCTGCGCCGTTCCCAATTGGCTATCGGCGAAAGTGCGCAGGCCGCCACCGAAGGCGCGCTGCTATCACTGTTCGACCCTGACAAATATCACACCAGCGACAAGACAGAGAATCATCTGGAAGCCATGATCTTGGCAGCATCAAGTCTGGACGGGGAGGGTGACATCGAAGAGTTAAAGCGTGGCGTTGAACGTGGCCGCATTATCGCCGAAGCCACGAACTTCGGGCGCGAGATTGTTAATGAACCGTCCAACGTCATGACGCCAACCGCCCTGGCACAGAAGGCCGAAGAGCTGGCCAAGGATTACGGACTGGAACTGGACGTGCTGGACGAAGCGCAAATGAAAGAGCTTGGGATGGGTTCGCTGCTCGGCGTGGCGCAAGGTTCCGCGGAACCGGCCAAGATGATCGTGCTGCGCTACACGCCGAAAGTTGATTCCGACGAAACCATCGCCATCGTCGGCAAAGGCGTGACCTTCGACACAGGCGGCATTTCGATCAAACCCGCCGACGGGATGGAGAAAATGAAGTACGACATGGCGGGCGGCGCAACGACCCTTTCCGCCATGCGCGCCATCGCGCAGCTCAAGCCCACGGTCAACGTCCTGGGTATCGTCCCAGCGGTCGAAAACATGCCCGGCG
This sequence comes from Blastocatellia bacterium, assembly GCA_038211695.1. GTDB lineage: Bacteria > Acidobacteriota > Blastocatellia > RBC074 > RBC074 > RBC074. The sequence continues at coordinate 28,442 of JBBQVH010000010.1, forward strand.
GACGTGCGCAACGCCCGGGCGATGTAGTTCGCGCGATGACCGGCAAAACCATCGAAGTCATCAACACCGACGCCGAAGGCCGGTTGATTCTGGCCGACGCAGTGGCCTATGCACGACAGCTTGGCGCGACCAAAATCGTTGATCTGGCAACGCTGACCGGCGCGGTTTCGATTGCGTTGGGTGACGTATACGTCGCGATTCTGGGCAACAATCAGGATTGGATAAACGAAGTGATCGCGGCGGGCAAAAAGTCCGGCGAGAAGCTTTGGCAACTGCCTTTGGACAAAGAGTACCGCGAACAAATCAAGAGCGAGATCGCCGACATCAAAAACGTCGGCGGGCGCAAAGCCGGCACCATCACCGGCGCGTACTTCATCCGCGAATTCGTCGAAGACACACCGTGGGCGCATCTGGACATTGCAGGTACAGCCTGGAACGACAGCAACAAACCGTATTTGTCGGTCGGCCCCACGGGCGTTTGCGTGCGGACGCTGGTCAATCTGGTGTGTCGTGACTGAGGAAGAGAAGGCAAATTCGGTAGAGCGATGTCGGTAATGGACATTTACAGCAAGGAAAAAAGAAGTCAGATAATGTCCGCAGTCCGTTCTTCGGGAACGAAGCCGGAACTCATCGTCAGAAAGGCATTACATTCTCTAGGATTCCGCTTTCGCCTTCATAGCAAGGCGCTTCCCGGGAAACCGAATATTGTTCTGCCTAAACATAAAGCAGTTGTTTTCGTCCATGGATGTTTTTGGCATCACCACAAGGGATGTGGGAAGTCCAAGCTTCCCACATCGAATGCCGAATTTTGGCAGACGAAAATATTCGAGAATGTTCGGCGAGATAAGAAAACCATATCGCATCTCAGGAGACTTGGCTGGCGGGTTTTAATTGTTTGGGAATGTGAAACCAAAGGCGGCATATTCATCAAAAAGCTATACCGTTTCTTCAAGCTGACATGCCCATCGCCCGCTGCAATGTCAGTCATCAGCCGGGGAAATAAGAGGTCACGCAATGTCGCAACAAGCTAGGCAATCAAGCGAATCGGAGAAAATCCCGTTCCGCATGCACCCGAGAGTATTCGAGTCACTGGGTGCGGACTTAGTTACAAGTGACGCTGTGGCAATCATTGAGTTGGTGAAGAACTCTTACGATGCCCACGCAACGAGAGTGGACGTGCGCTTGAAGAAGAGTACCGAAGATAACGAGTTAATATTGGAGATTGAAGATAACGGCTCCGGTATGAACCATGAGGTAATTGAAAATGCCTGGGCAGTCGTCGCCACTCCCTACCGCGTCAAGCAAACCAACAGCAAGCAAGGACGAAAAGGGCGGAGAGCTTCCGGCGAAAAAGGGCTTGGAAGGCTATCCGCAGCGCGTTTGGGCAACAACTTGGAGATGTTTACCAAGCCCGCGAATGAAGATTGTTGGCAAGTAAAAGTTGATTGGGGCATTCTGGCGGCCTCGGATGATTTGAGTTCCTGCGAAATCCAACTTCAAAAATACAATGGCAATCCTCTTGCCGGGCGCACCGGCACGCTGATACGAATTTGTGAGTTAAAGAGTAATTGGGATGACGAAAAGATCGCTGAGCTTAAGGATTTGCTATCTAGATTGATTCCCCCCTTTGCTCGGGTTGAAGACTTTAAGATTTGGCTGACTCTTCCAGGTGAAAAAGAGGCAGAGTCTGAAGAAATTGAACCAGCAAAGTTTCTTTCCAAGCCGCCATACCTGCTGAAAGGGAGTGTAGATAAGTCAGGCAGAGCCAACTGCACCTACACTTATGCTCCGCTACAAGGAGCGAGTCGCACGGTTGAGATTGTCCGTGAATTATGGGCTAGCAATTTCGTTGCGGCGGACAACGATCAAGACGACGGTCAAGAAGTGAACCAAGTGCCCGAGTGTGGGCCATTCAAGTTTGAGATAAGAGTTTGGGATCTCGATAAAGACGCTGAGACGTTTAAGGAAATCTCGCAAGAATTCAATTTGAATCTTGCGATGCTACGCAGAACCATAAAAAACTATCAGGGACTGTCACTCTATCGCGATGAAATACTGGTTTTGCCAAAATCGGAATCGGCAAGGGACTGGTTGGGACTTGATCTGCGCCGTGTGAGCAAAACCGGCAAGAGGGTAGGCACCAGTCAACTCATTGGCTACTTGGCAGCTACAGCCGAAAACAATCCGAGTCTCAAAGATACAAGTGATCGCGAAAGGCTGGTTGATAATCAGGCCGCTAGGGATTTCAAAAAGCTCTTGTGGGAAATTGCCGGGCTATTGGAGAACGAGAGAGAGAAGGATCGGCTGGAAATTCGTAAACAGCGATCTTTGAAGGATTTGTTTACTGCACTTTCAACCAAGCCTCTCATTGAGCGGATGTCGGCTGCCGTGGCACAGGGAGTCGAAGCTAAAAAACTGCTCCCGCTGGTGGAAGAACATGGTGTTGAGGTTGAAAAAGCTATCGGTGAAATTGAGCAAACACTTATTTATTACAATCAACTCGCCAATCTTGGTGCTTTAGCAGCGGTGTTAGTGCATGAGGTCGGAAATAGGGTAGGCATTATAGGACGATTAACGCGGCGGATTCGTAAGCTCATTGAAAGGAAAGATGCTTCCGCTTTGACAGTCGAAGAAGATTTGGGGCGTGCTGAACAGAGCGAGCGTGCCCTTAATCGGTTAGTTGACCATCTCGCTCCCCTTGCAAGCCGCACGTTTCGTACCCGGCGACGTGACTCCAACCTCGAAGAGACAATTCTGAATTGCGTGGGAATGCGTGAAGAAGAGATCAAAGCTAAAAAAATCACCGTCGAGTATAAATCCGATTTGCCTTATGTTGTGGCGATTGACCCGGGCGAGCTTGACGGTATCATCCTCAACTTGCTCGACAATGCTATTCATTGGCTTTCAACTGTCAAAGATCGCCCGCGCCGCATAGAGTTTCGAGCCTTGCCAAGTAACAAAACATTGCGGGTTAAGATTGAGGTGCATGACTCTGGCCCTGGCGTAGATAAAGATGATGGAGAACGGATTTTTTTACCAGGAGTCTCCCGTAAGACAGGGGGGCTTGGCATGGGGCTTTTCGTTGTTGGAGAACTGGTAGCACAGCACAATGGAGCGTTTCATTTGATTACCACGCCGGCACTAGGTGGGGCAAGCTTTGGCTTCGATCTGCCACTTTCCGAGAGGGCAAAATGAGTGAAAAAGGTGATGACAAAGTTTGGGTACTGATTGTTGAGGATACGCGTGATAGAGCAGTTACTCTTCGGCAAGAAATCATTGAAAGGTTGGGGAATGACGTTGAGATTGTCATCGAAGAAGATCACGAGAAAGCCTCGCAGGTCTTACTTCGCCCGCATCCTTACGATGTTGTGATCCTTGACTTGTTTCGCGGCAATCCGACAAACGGGGATAAGGCGGGCCAAGTTCTTTGGCAGGAAATATTGAATGTAAAGTTCGTCCCCGTGCTTGTTCATACTGCTGGTGCTTGTGACCTTGAACCGCCTTTTCCCGAAAAACACCCGATTCTTCGCTGCTTCCCGAAAACTTCCGATAGTGATGTGAAGATAGCTGAACACCTGTTGTCAATTCGCAAGTACGTTATGGAGTTAAGAGAAGTGCAGCAGGAGATCAATGCTGCATTCAAAAGCGTTCTCCTGGTCACGTCGGCAACCATCTGGAAAGAGGAAGCTGATGAGGAACAGCGTGCTCAATTGCTTCTACGAAGCGCGCGAAGACGAATGGCGGCGACAATGGATTCTGCCACTCAGGTCAGTCAGGAAAAGCTTCTGTTTTGGGAGCAGTATATTTACCCGCCTATGGAGCCAAGCTTATTGATGGGAGATTTGCTGCGCGCCAAAGACAAAGACAAGCATGATCCGACAGCTTACCGGCTTGTCTTGACGCCTTCTTGCGATTTGGCTTCCGGAGTCGGCCGCCGCACTATCTGCGACGTTTTAGTAGCAAAGTGTCAGAGTAGAGAGGCTTATGTGAAGGCGGTTGGCGTGACGATCGGAGATTCGATGACTGACAAAAATAAGGAGCGACTGGCAAGGTCGTTCAACGATGCGCATTACGGCAGCCATGTCTTTTTGCCGGAGTACAAGTCTGTCCTTCCAACGATGGCCGCTTGCTTGCGTGACTTGGAATTGATTCCGATCAACGAGATTGCATCACAAGATGAATCGAATGGAAAGTTCACCAGAGTTGTTTCGATTGATAGTCCCTTCCGAGAACAAATAGCGTGGGCTTATCTTCAAATTGCCGCAAGACCGGGAATGCCCGAACGTGATTCGGAGCGATGCATTCAAGATAATTTTGCGCCGTCAGAGCCATCCGTAATCTCATAATTTTTGAAGGTGATTAAACGATGATTGCGATTGATTTCTTTTGCGGGGCTGATGGGCCAACCCGAGGGTTGCTGAACGCCGGAATTGAAGTCCGATTTGGAATTGATTATGACGCAGTATGCCGTGAGACTTACGAGACAAACAATCAGCCTGCACACTTCCTTAAAGCGGATGTGAAAACGCTTGAAGTCGCGGATATTCGAAGAGAGATTGGTGAGATTGATTCTGACAATTTGTTACTCGCCGCGTGCGCTCCATGCCAACCTTTCTCACAACTCAACCGTGGAGGAATCAATGATGATGAGGCGACATTGCTCGGGCGGTTCGGGCGATTTGTTCAAGACTTGCAACCCCGCTACGTGTTTGCGGAGAACGTTCCGGGCCTCAGCCGTGTTCCCGGCCAGAGCACGCATAAGAGATTCCATCGCATGCTGAAAAAACTCGAATACGGTGTCTGGGAGGGCGTGCTTGATGCGAAGTCGTATGGTGTCCCGCAAACCCGCCGCCGATTCATCATGATTGCGATTCGCGGAATTGAGCCGACCGCTCCGCCACACACACACGGGCGGGGAGCGGGTTTACTTCCTTTTGAAACGGTGGGGAATGCAATCAGAGATCAGCGTCACTATCCGCCAATCCAAGCCGGAGAAACGCATCCGGCAGTCCCTAATCACAGGGCAGCCATTCTCTCCGCCGTTAACCTCGAGCGAATTCGTCATATCTCCTTGCAATGGAGGGGAACGAACTGCTTGGCCTCAGCACCTATGGCTGAAATGCTATTCGAACGGGCATACCGGCCACACTGACATCTATGGCCGAATGAAATGGGAAGCACCCTCGCCGACGCTTACTTGCAAATGCATCAGTCTTTCTAATGGCAGGTATGGTCATCCCGAGCAAGATCGTGCCATTTCATTACGCGAAGCTGCGAAACTGCAAAGTTTCGATGACGATTATGTCTTCCAGGCCGACGGACTTATGCAAGCGGCAAAACAGATCGGGAATGCCGTACCAGTAAAATTTGCCGAAGCGATTGGGTTGCATATTCGAAGGCTTGCCGGAGAACTCAGCCATTAGCCAGCGTCTTTGTGTGGACGCTGGTCAATCTGGTCTGCGGCTGACAGCCATCTTATTTTCACGGTTCCAAATTCAGCCGCCGATCGTCATACAACCGTATGTGGTCGGCGGCTTGCCATTGGGCCAATTGGACGATCTGGCCAGTGTGATAGCTGAAGTGCTCAACCACATGAAAAACCGCGTCGAACACCGTTTGAGCGTAACCTTGCGGCACGCATTCACGTTGCATGGGCGCGTCAGATTGTGCGGCTGCCAATTCATCCTCCAATCCCGCCAACACGGCATCTACTTCATCCAGCGTTCTCGTCAGCAAGATAATCAACTCGTCTTTGCCAATCCCTTCGCGTGCGGCGAATTCGCTGGCGCGTTGGCGCGTGTCCGCCGCGCCGCCGATGCCGGCAATGATCCACTGGCGCACGTTGCCCACCAGATGCAGAATCAGATTGCCGATGCTGTTGCTGGCCTCGTTTGGGTGCCACCAAACTTGTTCGTCGTCTAATTCAGCCAGCGCGGCGCTGATCTTGATGAAATAATCTTCGCGCAATCGGAAGCGCGCCTGCCGCAGAAAGGCAAGTCCGGCAGGCAGTGGCGCGGCAGGTGGTTCAAGTAAAAATGATCTTTTCATTCGGCAATATCTCCTTCCTTAAACTCTCGAATGCTGATTCGCAAACCTTCTTTCTGAGCGGGATCGGACGTCTTACCCTGTTACGGGCAAAATGCCAACAGCCAAGAGTGCCTTGCCTCGTAAGTGCGAACAGAGTTTCAATGCCCCATCTTTCCTTGTATTCCCGGTGCGGCTCCGGCGAGTGTTCCGCCGAAACCGGAATCAGGTACTCGCCCGATCCGAGGTAACAACCGCTTAGATACAGTTCCATCCCCCACATCTGACGCGCTTCGGGCAGGACTAACATCTGATTGACTCTGGTTGAGGTGAATAATCGCCAGGCGTGAACCAGCTTCCCGCGACTGTTGCAAACCGGCGTATCCTTCTTCAAGCGCATCCGGAATTTGATCCGATGCTGACGCAGAAAACGGAACCATCGTTTGCCGACAAACTCGCGATCGCCCAATAAACATTGGATATTTTGCGCGCCGAAGAGGTCAATGAAAATCTCGATCAGCGTCTCTCGCTCGATCGTGTCGGAGTTGCCGGTCTTGGGCAGCGGCAACCAAACGACTGGAAACCCGATCCCGCGATAAACGATTGAGAGCATCAAAATGTTGACGTCAACGGCACCGACTTTCCAGGCGCGTCCGATCCAGCGCCAGCGTGTAGGGGCCTTCGTCGCCGAGCAGTTTGACGACAAAGTGGGACAGTTCGGCATAAGGCAATTCGAAGTTGTGGAGGAACCGTTGGAGCCGTTTGTAGTTCGACTCTTCTTTGGCGTTGCCGGAAAAGGCCGTCGCGAGAATCGAGAGGTTGACGGTCCGGACCGCGTAAAGCGCCAACAGAAAGCGCGTCACAAATTTGATGCGAGCTTTGTTCCAAGGTAAATTCTCAAGCAACGTTTGCTCAAGTGAGCGAATGTCGAGTGCCATCGTGCGATCTCCTTTCAGTTTTGGTGGACCGAAAGTTTAATCGTGCGATGGCCTTAGCCGTCAAGCCCACAAGTCAGACTCATTTTTTGTCCTGTAGAGAAGTGTCAGGCACTACGTTTTCAACTACTTTCCCAACCACGCCTGGGGCGTACAAAACCGTTGGCGGAAGAAAAAGCACGGTCATCCCAGAAGATGAAAACCCGGATTGCTTTGTTACTAACTGATGTTACGCAGTGGCCAATTGTGACTTCAACTTGACAAGCTCGGCGTAGGCGGATTTTACCGCCGACAGATAGAGCTTGGATTTCAAGGCGAAGTGGTTGAGCTTGGTCTTTATTTTGAGCTTCTCCAGTTTGATATAAGCGCACAAACTGGCAAATAGATGATTGCGTTGACTCGTCTCGGTGCGCGTCGGCGACTTCTCCGGCGAGGCATTCTGCTTGAGCGATTTGTGGTAGACCTCGATGCCCCATCGTTTTTGAAAGAGCTTCGCGATACGGTCAGCGTTGAGCGTCAAGTCGCTCGTCACCAGGTAGCGCACGCCCACCGAGCCGTCTTCGTTTTTGAAGATCTGCTTGAGCAAGAGGACTGCAAAAGGCACGCCCTCGAGCCAAACCTGGCGGGTTGTGTCTGCTGGCAAATCGAGTGTACTGACTGCCACGTAGGGACCGCGTTGATTGTCGGTTTCGCCCAAGGCCACCTTGCGGTTCTCCTTGAGCGGCATGATGAAGTCTTTCTTGAGATCGAGTTTGATGAACTTCATATTGTCGGCGGACGCATACCAGAGGTCATTGAGCACGTATTGGAAGAGCACCTGATTATGCACCGCCACGCGCAGCAACATCCGGTAACGCTGGTTTTTGGTGATCGGAGAGCGACGCGCGGGTTTTGCCGGTCTTGGCGTCAACATATTCTTCTGTCTTCTCGACCGGATCGAAGGCAATCGGCAAAGACACTTCGCCGACGTTATAGAAAGCCGTCAAGAACTCGATTCCTTTGACGTGCCTGCTCAGAGAATGGCTCCAGTGCCAGCAGATAATGTCATTCTGGTCGGTGTAGAGCTTCTTGCTCAGAGAGTCATCAATGCTGATGACCCCGTCCGGACGTTCGATCTGACGGACAAGCGGTTTGCTGACGCGCCACAAATCGGCACTGGTCTTGGGAGCATCGGCAAGCAGGCGGGTCACCTGATCGTGGCTGACCTGACCGTCAAGCATCCGCGCCATCCCGGTTGCAGTCGCTGGCCCGAAGCTGCTGATCAAGAAGTCAGTGTAGAGGTCGAACAGTTCATCATTCATCTGTCAAGTTTACTCTTGGCAGCCCGACTGCGTAACATCAGGAATTAAGTCGGCCTTTTCTTCTGTTTTGCCGGTTTGATCTGCTTAACCCGCCGCTTGGAGCGTTCGCGCAGCGCGGCCCGCGCATTCCTGACCGCATCGCTTTGACCGAGAGGCGAAAGGGCGGCGAAGTTCGGATCGGCTTCGCTCAATGCCTGCCGCAGTTTCATCCCTTCTTTGATCGCTTTCTCGACTTCGTCGTAGATCGCATTGCGCGGCGCGCCTTTAATCCGCTCCTGTTCGGATTTGGGCGAGTCAATGAAGAGGAGATAGAGCAGAAGCGGGCCGATGCTTTCGCCGGTGGCCAGAGCACGAACGATCTGGCGAGGAAGCGGCTTGAAGGCAACGGCCCCGGCGTGGATGAAGATGTAGAGCGCCTGCACCGGGACGAGCTTGACCGGCTGAGGATTAGGGCTGCTGACTTTGCCGAGCGGATATGCGACGGCCACGAATTCCCCGCCCCCGAATCGTTGTGCGATGGCCGCCGTCAGATGGATCACCGCGCAGTCACATTCGCCCGCGATGTCGAGATGGTGGATGTCTCTCTGATACTTAAACACCAGCCAGGAAAACATCGTTTTGTTCAGATCGATGATGATGAACTCGTCCGGATTTACCATTGATGAGATACCTCGTTTTGATGACGTTGATGCGAGCGCCGTAAGCACACGACAGCGCGGCTTGGGTTGTTGAATGTTTGTGTGGGAAGTAGGCGAGCAGAGACGGCTCGCCAGGAAAGGCTGGAGGGACTTCAACTACAAGAACTAAGATATAACAGAGATTGAAAGACCAGCCAATCCGAAAGATGAAATGCCAATGGCAAAACTGCCGACTGACAAGATGACGTGAGAACATTGAGATGCCTCGAATATGTGAATGATTCGGCTTGGAGTATCACTATCATTGCCGACGCTGAATCCGGACGCTGTAAGCGGTCAGGCATTGCTCAGCCTGGCCGCTTGCGCGGTGGTATTCCCTACCCTCTCCGAAAAGCCGCGACGATGCGGCTGGCCTCGTCCCGTGATGGCGGCGACAGGCGTTTGACCGCCTTTTGATATTGCTCGCGCCGTTGTTGTTTGAGTCCGGTCGCTTGCGTGATCAGGCGATTGATCCACTCCTGAACCTCGCTAAAGGAAAAGGCGACTTTCCTTTTCCCGATGCGGATGCGGGTGAATTCATCCGTCCCGGCTTTGCCCGCCAGAATGGTCTTGACCGCCAGCCCGGTCATTTCCGCGACCTGCTGCGCGTTGATCAGTTTTTCCGTCTTCATTCCGCACCTCCGCTTTGGTCGGAGATCGCCTTGCGCATCGCCTCGACCGCAGCTTCGGCCCTGGCCGCGATGCTGGCCTGAATGTCGCCCACGGAGATGAAAGCCTGATCAATCTCTCTCTCATCGCGATTTCCATCTCGATCGGAGAGACATCGGTGCAGATTTTCGCCAGAGAAAAATGTTTGATCAGGCAGCCGATGCCGCCCAGATGGCTGATGGCCGTGAGCGCGATCAGCCGCTGTTTTTCGTGTTCGGGAGTTTTGGAGGTGACGCCGTGAAGCTCGTACTCGATGGCGCGAAGCGAAGAGATCGGTGTAGACATTTAGGCAGCCTCCTTGCTTTCGTCTTCGGTTTCATCTTCGTTGAGGATCGTGATTCCGGCCTCGGTCACGAGGTGAAGCAATTCGCCGAGATTGGCCATCATCAAATGAAGGCTGTCGCCGGTCAGGTCGTTGATCTTGTTTTCGTCCACCATCTCCATCAGCGCGCCAATGGCCCCCGTGTGGCGAAGGGCGGCAAACATGGCATCGGATCGGGTGGCAGCGGATTGCGGCAGCAATCGGATTCCATCGTAGTGACTGGTCCGGTATTCAATGTGCAACGCCGTGTTGTTTTTCATTGGGCTGCCTCCTCGATTTGCCGCAGCCGCGATGCGAGTTTCGGGCGGTCGCCTTCCGTGGCTTTGGCGATCCGTTCACGCAACTTGTTTTTGACCAGGCGCAGGAATGCGGCGGTGTCGTTCTCGACCGCTGCCCACTCCGAACGGCGCAGCGACACCAGGTAAGGCTCTCGCCGTTGCCCTTCCCCGTTGGTCAGTAACATCACGCGCAGGCCGCGATCATTGAGGCGAACGCGGAACGTCAGGTGAGGCAATTTGATCGTTTTTGATTTCTGGCCATTCCCTTTGGAAGCAGCGACTTTGGGCCATTTGTGGCTAGCCACAAATGGCGGCTCGGCTGGCGGTTTGTGGCTGGCCACAAAGGGCGCGACGGTTGCGGGCTGAAGGATTCGAGCCGATGAGTTAGCCGGACTCAGCGGCTCGAATGTTTTGGGAGCAGGCCCTTGATGTCTCTGGCTTCGAGCATCGCCGCCTGTTGCTCGAATTCGATAAAAGCGGAAACGACTTCCTCGCTCCCGTATGCTTTCATCCGAGCATTGTGCAGGGCGCGCGCTTTGGCCAGCTCGAATTCAAGATCGGCTTCCGTTTGTTCGATCTCGAATTCTTTGACCTTGACGCCGAGTTCGTGCGCCTTGGCCGATGCGCGTTCGTTGAGCCTGGCTTCCTCTTCGTGCTGTTTGACGCGGCTGTCGAAGTGAATGAGCAAAATCCAGATGCCGAGCACGAGCAGGAAGGAAACGTAGATGCCGACCTGAAGATACGTCTTCATCCCGTCGCTGAGAGGCGATCCGGTCTTGAGCGAATTGTTGAGCACGGTGTGAACGCCGACGATGACGAAGAGCACGACGTGCGAAAGCCCGGCGATGGTGCGTTGAAGCGGGGAAGTGAACCACCAGATACCGGCAGGGATGAGCAGGATCAAGGAACCGTCGAGGAGCGTGGCCGGGAAGGCGGCGACGATCTTGGATGAGGTGCCGCGTTGAAAGAGTTCGTAGTTATGCCACCAGGTGTAGCCAGCGGCCAAAATGATGAAGAGCGCGGCCACGACCATCACGATTAAGGCAATGGGATGCATCTTGGTTTTCGCGCTCTTCACCGAGTCTTGAACGTTTTTGAGTTGTTCTTGCGATTGTTTGTAGAATGCTAAGACTTGCGCCATTTCTGAAATACCTCAAGAAAATGGCGAGAAGTGCAGGGGAAGGCTTTTACGGGTTTGCTATCATTCCCGCAGCCGTCATCCGCAATACTCGCGGTTGCTGGTCAGGGGTGGCCGAATGGTGAGACATTCGATCATCCCGAAAACTGGCGGCTCGCGATCGGGATAATTACGAGCCGCCGAATAAAGCAATAGGCAAGCCCGAAGCGTTGATCGTTTCGGGCTTGTGCTGTTTTTACCTGAGGCATCTCAGAGGCAAAAACTGCCAGCTACAGGTCAAACTACAGATTGCTGCACGCTGTTTCCTGCGGCCTGCAAAATGAACAAACAGCAGCAAACAGAGCGAAACCGTAACAAAACGCATCCTACCCGCGTTGACACCTTGTGAAATCATGTGCTACTTATCCGCCCTTAAATTCCAAGCAGTAATTTCAGCTATCGCAGACTGTAGAGCGAAACTTTTTTAGAGAGGAGCGGCGAAACCTAATCGTGATCGTCTTAGCCTTGGCAGGCGGTGTACTGAGCATTGATGGATCGTTTCTGGTTGTTTTCATATCCATCTTTTTGCTGATCTTCATTTTAAACCGCACGTTATTCAAACCCATCAATCAGGTGTTGGACGAACGCGAGCATCTGGGCGCGGGGCGTATGTCCGAAGCCAGGCAGTTGCTGGCGAAATACGAAGAGCGGCTGACGCGCTACGAACAGCAGTTGCAGGCGGCGCGCGGCGAAGCGTACCAGTATATGGAAGCGCAGCGTCGTGAAGCGCAAGGAGACCGGCTGCAGGTTTTGGCGCAGGTCAAGGCAGAAACCGCTTTGCAAGTGGCCGCCGCGCGCGATGAGATTGCCCAGCAAACCAACGCGGCCAAACAGAGCCTGGAAGGCGAAGCGCGAGCGATGGCTTCGGTCATCTCGTCTCAGATTTTGCATCGCCCGGTTAGCGTCACAGAGAGCTGAGGAATTGCCAGAGAGAGTTGAAATGATCCATCCTGACCTGTTTTCTTCCAATCCAATCAGTTCAATCGCATTCCTGATACCCGGCTTTTTGAATGCCCTTCCTGCCATCTTTCTGGCTGGCGCTGGGACTTCGATGGCGGTGTCGAAGGCGGTGAATCTGGTCATCTTTTTAGGCTTGCTCTACTTCCTGTTGCGCAAGCCCGCGCGCGAATTCTTTACCACGCGTCTTGCTGAGGTGCGCGCCACGCTGCAACAAGCCGCCAAAGAGAAAGATGCCGCGACGGCCAAGATGGCCGAACTGGATGGGCGGCTGAGCCGTTTGGACACGGAACTGGCCGAAATCAAATCCCAGGCCCAACGCGAAGCTGCTGCAGAACGCGAACGCTTGCAAGTTGAAGCGCAGCGCGATGCTGAAAAGATTCGCGTGACTTCACAGCGCGAGATTGAATCCGCCAAACAGATCGCAATGTCTGAACTGCGCGAGTTTGCCGCGACCAAAGCCGTTGACCTGGCTGAACAGATGATCCGCCGAGAGTTGAAGCCCGAAGACGATGCGAGGCTGTTACAACGCATGGGCGAGGAGATGAGCAAAGTTTCCTAATCAGTCATTGTCCGCCGTCAGTTAAAGGCTCGCGACGGACAACTGACAACTGACGAATTTATGAGCGTAACCACCATTGCCAATCGTTATGCGCGCGCACTGGCTGATGTCATCACAGAGCGTGGCGAGATGAATGAAGTCGTGGCTGAGTTGAACGGCTTCGAAGGCCTGATGTCAGGGCACGAACAGTTGCGCGACGTATTTGCCAGTCCTGTGATTTCCCTGGAACGCAAACGCGGCGTGTTGAATGATCTGCTGGCGCGACTGGCCTTGCATCCGACATCCGGTAACTTCCTGCAGCTTCTGCTAGTCAATTCGCGCTTGCACAATCTGGATCAGATGTTGCGGGCTTTGTCGCGTGAACTGGATGTACGCACGAACATCGTTTCGGCAGAAGTGACGACTGCACGCGAAATCAGCGAGCAGGAGAAGACGATGTTGCGCGACAAACTGCGCGCGGCCACAGGCAAAGACGTGAGGCTGCAATTCCGCATCGACACCAACATTATTGGCGGCGTCGTGACGCGCATTGGCAGTCTGGTGTACGACGGTTCGATCAAAAATCAATTGGCGCAGATGAAGCAGCGCCTGATGAGTGCATAAGGAAAGCATATAAGCAGGGCGGATGTGCCAACGGCCACCGACCACCACTACGGAGCAAATATGGCGAACGAAATCAGAGCAGATGAGATCAGCAAAATCATCCGGCAACAGATCGAAAACTTCGATGTCGGAGTGACCGTGGACGAAGTCGGCACGGTGATCAAAGTGGGCGACGGGATCGCTGAAGTTCACGGCCTGGAAAAAGTGATGGCCGGTGAATTGTTGGAATTCGGGAAAGGCGCGGCGGGACTGGCCCTGAACCTGGAAGAGGACAAAGTCGGCGCGGTGTTGCTCGGCGATTTTCAGTTGATTAAAGAAGGCGACATCGTCAAACGCACCAAGCGCATCATCGAAGTCCCGGCGGGCGAAGCGATGCTTGGCCGTGTGGTCAACGCGCTGGGTCAGCCGATGGATGGCAAAGGCCCGATCGCGACCAGCGACTTTATGCCGATCGAGCGCATTGCGCCCGGCATCGTGGATCGCCAGGGCGTCAAAGAGCCAATGCAGACGGGGCTGAAAGCGATTGACGGAATGGTGCCGATCGGTCGCGGCCAGCGCGAACTGATCATCGGCGACCGCCAGACCGGCAAGACTGCCGTCGCGCTCGACACGATCATCAATCAAAAAGGCAAGGATGTGATCTGCATCTACGTCGCCATTGGCCAGAAGGCTTCAACCGTCGCGCAGGTGCAGGCGGCGCTCGAACGCAACGATGCGATGAGCTACACGATCATCGTGACGGCTTCGGCTTCGGAACCGGCGGCAATGCAATACATCGCGCCGTATTCCGGCTGCGCCATTGGCGAATATTTTATGGATCGCGGCAAAGCGGTGCTGTGCGTCTACGACGATCTGTCCAAGCACGCGGCGGCCTATCGTGAGATTTCCTTGCTGCTGCGCCGTCCACCAGGACGCGAAGCGTATCCGGGCGACGTGTTCTATCTTCACTCGCGCTTGCTGGAGCGTGCGGCGAAATACAGCGATGCGCGCGGCGGCGGTTCGATCACGGCGCTGCCCGTGATTGAAACGCAGGCGGGTGACATTTCGGCGTACATTCCGACCAACGTTATTTCGATTACCGACGGGCAAATCTTCCTGGAATCGGACTTGTTCAACTCCGGCATTCGTCCGGCGATCAACGTGGGCAACTCCGTCAGCCGCGTGGGCGGCAATGCGCAAATCAAGGCGATGAAGCAGGTGGCCGGAACGTTGCGACTGGAACTGGCGCAGTACCGCGAACTGGCGGCCTTTGCGCAGTTCGGCTCCGACCTGGATGCGGCGACGCAACGCCAGCTTGCTCGCGGCCAACGCCTGACCGAAATCCTGAAACAGGATCAGTACGTGCCGATGGACGTCGAAAAACAAGTTGTGGCAGTTTGGTCGGCGACCAATGGCTTCGCTGATGATGTCCCGGTCAGCCAGATTCGTCATTTTGAAACTGAGCTGATGAAGTTCCTGGATACGGGCGGAACAGCGCTGCTATCGGCATTGCGCGAAAAGAAGCAGATCAATGACGAAGTAAAAGGAATGCTGACTTCGACGCTTGAAGAGTTCAAGAAGCGGTACAACGCGCAAGTCAAAGGCGCAGCCGCACGATGATTTTCGATTGCGGATCGTGGACTGCTGATTGACTAAACGTCGCAATCCGCAATCCGCAATCCGCAATCCGCAATCCAATTATGCCTAGCTTACAAGACCTCCGGCGGCGTGTTCGCGCCGTTAAAAACATGCGGCAGATTACGAAGGCCATGAAGATGGTCTCGGCAGCGCGCTTGCGCCGGGCGCAGGAACGCGTCACCGCCGCCCGGCCCTACACGACCAAGATGATGCAGATTTTGGGTGATGCGGGCAGGCGAGCAGGAGATTACACAGACCCATTGCTGGTCGGCCACAGCCGCGAACTTGATGGCCGGAGAGAGCGCGTGGTGCTGGCGCTGGTGACTGCGGACAAAGGTCTGTGCGGCGGATTTAACACCAACCTGGTGAAAGCCGCGCAGGAGTTCATTCGTCAAAATACGGACAAAGACGTTGAACTGGTCTTGGTCGGGCGCAAAGGACTGGAATACTTTCGCCGCCGCCCGGTCAAAATTCGTCGCGACCACGTGGGCATTACTGGCACTGGCAAGGTCAATGGCGCTGA
Organism: Blastocatellia bacterium; assembly: GCA_038211695.1. Classification (GTDB taxonomy): domain Bacteria; phylum Acidobacteriota; class Blastocatellia; order RBC074; family RBC074; genus RBC074. The sequence goes on from JBBQVH010000010.1 coordinate 44,087, forward strand.
CGCCATTACCATTGGGCAGGGGCTGGTCGCCGATTATAAGTCTGAAGAAAATCTGGTTGACCGCGTTTATCTGCTCTACAACGAATTCAAATCGGCGCTTTCACAACGCCCAGTGGTCGAACAGTTGCTGCCCATTGGCCATCTGGACGCGCCTGAAGGCGGGCAGCCGGAAACGCTGGTGGATTACATTTATGAACAACCGGCAAACGTCATCTTCAGCGAACTTTTGCCGAAGCTGATTGAGAATCAGGTGTATCACGCGCTGCTGGAATCCGTGGCTTCTGAACTTGGCGCGCGAATGACAGCAATGGATTCCGCGTCGAAGAATGCTTCGGAAGTGATTGATAAACTGACCCTGGTGATGAACCGTGTGCGTCAGGCCAGGATCACGCGCGAAATTATTGAAGTCGTCAGCGGCGCGGAAGCACTTTAAGAATTGCGGATTGTGGATTGCGGAATACTAGACGTTCCGATAATGATTTCACCCAGCAATACTAACAACTCCGACAATCCACAATCCGCATCCAGCTTGGGCCGCAATCCGCATTCAAAGCTTTTCTATTGGCTGCCACCGATTATCTGGATGGCAGCCATTTTCTCTTTTTCCACCGACACCTTTTCAGGGGAAAACACTGGCTCGCTGTTATTCAGTATTTTTCACGCCATCGTTCCCAGTCTGACGCCTGAGCAGTTCCAGCCGATCCATTACCTGATTCGCAAAACGGCGCATTTCACTGAGTATGGGATTCTGGCCTTACTGCTCTTTCGTGCCTTTCGCGGCAATGCAGGCTCGCGCTGGGCATGGCGTTGGGCGATTTATGCGTGGTTGATTCTGGCGTTGTATTCATTGTCGGATGAATTTCATCAGAGCTTCACGCATCATCGCACCAGTTCGATTTATGACAGTTTGATTGATACTTCGGGCGGGACGGCGGTGTTATTGTTGTTGTGGCTGATTAGTAGATTCAGGCAGGATCAGTTGTCGCCAGGCTCCACGCGCAACGATTGAACGGGTGAGGTCACGATGCGCTGGCCGCCAGAGTAGAATTCGATGCGGAAGCCAATGCCCAGCCAACCCATCTTCAACATACAACCGCCGAAGGTCGAACCGCTGATGGTGGCCTCAATCGGCTCTTCAAAATAACGACCGCCTTGGACCAGCGCTTTACCGGTTTCAGGCTCAAGCACAAAAATATAGTAATCGGTGTTCAGCGTGCGCGCGCAAACAGTATCGAATTGAGTGAGTGTGCGCAGGACTACTCCTTCGAGTGAAGAACTCAACTCTGTGAAGCCGTCAAGCGAACAATAACGCGGAATTCGATGCACACGCACCTCCTAAGCTAAAAATTAAAGCTGCACGAATTGATCGGGCAGCTCTCTATTGGTTGCGACTTTTACTCCACTCTTCCCATCCGGTCAAGCAACCCGCAATCGAAACCGCCTTCAGTCATCTAGCGATAAAAGACAACTGGCCCAAGGGCAGCGCGATTGAGTGTGAGGGGGAATTGCCTGACAACGGATGGGAACGTCAGTGGTTCTGGGGTGAGGAGGAAAACTTTTTGGTGGCAGCGAAAAGGCCGATTGCTCACTGGGTACAATCGGCCTTTTTCGCGCCAAAGAGCTAATCGAGCGGGTAGCAGCGGGGGTTGTTAGTTACCGGCATCGGACCGCCACATCCTTACTCAACACCAGCAGATCTTGCTGGCACTGGTAAGAAACGCGCAATCGGCTGATTCTTCCAGCAAATCAGTGATTTTTTTTGTGCGGCAGGCAACCCGGCGCTTGGCGCCTGAAGGGAATGGTGATGGTGGAGTTGAAAGCATTGCTTTCAACTCCACCAGACAAGAAATTTAAGGATGACGCGGGAAAAGCCTTCCCATCGAATCCAATCAGCGAATAAGATACACGGCGTCCACATCCAGCAAATACAAAATCATCAACAAGGAGAACTCTTCGCGTATGAGCACGGGAAGTGATACAGGTAGTTTAGAGGGCAAGGTCGCGATTGTTACCGGCGGCGGGCGAGGCATTGGCAAGGCCATTACCAAACGTCTGGCCGGGGCCGGCGCAAACGTCGTCATCGCCAGCCGCAAGCTGGAAAATCTGGAAGCAACGGTGCAGGAGTTTTCCGCGCTGCCGGGCAAAATCGCGCCGGTGGAATGCCACGTTGGACGCGCGGATCAATTGGAACATCTGGTCAGCGAGACTGAAAAGCTCTTCGGCCCGGCGGACATTCTAGTCAACAACAGCGCGACCAATATTGGCCAGGGGCCGTCGCTGAATGTCACAGACGAGATGTTCGCCAAGATGTTCGAGGTCAACGTGGTCTCTTCGCTGCGGCTGATTCGTTTGACCGTGCCGAAGATGATTGCGCGCGGCACGGGCGGTTCGATCATCAACATCGCTTCGATTGCGGGGTTGCATCCGCAGCCCGGCGGATTGCTGTACAGCGCAACCAAAGCCGCGTTGATTATGATGTCGCGCAACTGGGCGATGGAATTTGGCAAACACAATATCCGCGTCAATACGATCGCGCCCGGATTGATCGAAACCGATTTCAGCGAATATTTCTGGAAGAACGAAAACTACTTGAAGAAGCTGGAAGCAACACAGCCGATTCCCCGTGTTGGCACGCCGGATGAAATCGGCGGCATTGCTTTGTATCTAGCTTCGGACGAATCGTCGTTTGTCACCGGCCAGGTCTTCGTTGTGGACGGCGGCGCGACGGCAATGTAAGGCTTGGCAAGTGATGCCGGGCAAGTCATGTTTGGCGGAATCTGGCCCGGCACACAGCTTCCGTTCGTCCTTTTGACTTCTCACTTGATTGTCTATACTGCCCCTTACTCAAACCGGCTTAATCAACAAAGCAATAAAATTATGTTCGACAAGTTTCACGAAGAGTGTGGGGTCTTCGGCATCTACGGACGCGAAGAAGCCTCGCGGTTGTCCTATCTGGGGCTGTACGCGCTGCAACATCGCGGGCAGGAGTCCGCAGGCATTGTTTCTTCTGACGGGACACGGCTGTATTCCGACCGCGGAATGGGGCACGTCGGCGATATCTTCAAGGAAGAGAATTTGGTGCGATTGCCGGGTCGTCTGGCCATCGGCCACGTCCGCTATTCGACCGCTGGAAAGGTCAGCATCAACGAAGCGCAACCGTTCGCGGTCAAATGCAGCTTTGGCCAGATCGCGCTTTGCCACAATGGCAACCTGCCGGATGCGACCGAATCGCGCTACCAGCTTGAACAGGACGGCGCGATTTTTTCTTCCACCTCTGATACGGAAGTCGTGCTTCATCGCATCGCGCGTTCGCGCGCGGGCAGCGTGGTAGAAGCGATTACCGAAGCCTTGCGGAACGAAGACGGCGCATTTTCGATGTTATTCGCCACGCCCAACAGCTTGATTGCCGCGCGCGATCCGCGTGGATTCCGCCCGCTGTGTATGGGCGAACTGGAAGGCGCGACGGTCTTCGCTTCGGAGACCTGCGCGTTCGATCTGATCGGCGCGAAATACGTGCGCGATGTTGCGCCGGGCGAGATCGTCGTCGTAGATGACTTCGGCGTGCGCTCGCTGCATCCGTTCGCGATCAAGCCGATTTCGCATTGCATCTTTGAGCACGTCTATTTTTCGCGCCCTGATTCGCTGGTGTTCGGGCGCAGCGTCAACAAAAGCCGCCACCTGTTTGGCCGCCACTTGGCGCGCGAATGCCCTGCGCCCGCGGACATTGTCGTGCCGGTGCCGGATTCGGGTGTCGCGGCGGCGATTGGCTTTGCGGCGGAATCGGGATTGAAGTTTCGCTTCGGACTGATGCGCAATCATTACGTCGGGCGCACCTTCATCGAACCGCGATCTTCCATTCGTCACTTCGGCGTGAAGATCAAACTGAATCCGGTGCGTGACCTGATCGAAGGCAAGCGCGTTGTGCTGATTGATGATTCCATCGTTCGTGGCACAACTTCCAAAAAGATCGTCAAGATGGTGCGCGAGGCAGGCGCGCGCGAAGTTCACATGCGCATCAGTTGTCCGCCCACCATTGCGCCCTGTTATTACGGCGTGGACACGCCAACGCACAAAGAATTGATTGCCGCGCAAAATTCGGTGGATGAGATTCGCGACTATTTGGAAGCTGATTCCCTGGGCTATCTGAGCATGCAAGGGATGCTGGATGCGGTCGGCGATGGAGGCAACACAAAGTTCTGCACGGCCTGTTACACGGGCAAATACCCGACTCAGCTTGGCATGAACGTCCAGACGGCGAGCCAGCGCGAAGCGGTTGCGGCGGATTGAAGTTGAAGAACTGTTTGAGACGCGTAAGATGTTTTCCTGAAACGGAGGTCATTATGAGTCCGAGAGAAATCTTAGTTGAAATCGGCAAGCTACCTTTTACGGAGAGGCAGCGATTGATCGAAGCATTAACTGGCAATGGGACGGCATCGTCTCTGTTCAATTCTTCGGGTTCAATCAGCGAGGACGATTTCCATTTGCTTCTTCAAGCCAAAGGAGTGATCACTCTTCCCACTCTGACTGATTATACGGATGAGGATGAGGATTTTGAGCCGATTGAAGTCGAGGGAGAACCATTGTCCGAGCAAATCATCAGAGAGAGACGTTAATGGCAGCCTACTTTCTGGACAGCAGCGCGCTTGTTAAACGCTACGCCCGCGAAACCGGCACGGCTTGGGTAGTCAGCCTTTTCAAACCGGCGGCGGCAAATTTTATTTACGCCGCGCGAATTACGTTTGTGGAGGTCGTTGCCGCGTTGACGCGACGAACGCGCAGCGGGCGTCTTGTGCCCACCGCGACTGCAAAGTCGCTGATCAGGTTCCGCCGCGCCTTTGCTGGGAAATTTCTGATTGTGGATGTAACGGCATCATTGGTTGAGAACGCAGCCGCATTGGCCGAAAAGCATGTCTTGCGCGGTTACGACGCCGTGCAGTTGGCGGCGGCATTGCAAATCAACTCAGATAGATTGGCCGCAGGCACATTGGCGATCACGCTCATCTCAGCCGACGTGACGCTCAATGCAGCGGCATTGGCTGAAGGCCTCGCGGTGGATAATCCGAATCATCATCCTTAATCAACAAGGCAACCAACTCCCTGACAATCGCAGATGCGTTTTTTAAAGGTTCTTTTTGCCATCGTGATCGTCGCCGGGATTGTCGCTGGTGTCATTTACTGGGTGCGCCGGCATCAGCAACCGATTCCGGTGCCCGTGCCATTTGAAACACAGGGCAAACTGCAAATCTTCGCACTCGACGTTGGGCAGGGCGATGGCTTGCTGATTATTTCGCCCGGCGGCAAGACGGTGTTGATTGACGCGGGGAACGCGCGTGCGGGCGATGGCGTTGTCGCTGCACTGCAACGCCGCAACATCCGGTCGCTGGATTTGGTTGTCGCCACGCATCCCCACGCCGATCATATCGGCGGTCTGCGGCGCGTGATCGGCAAACTGACAGTCGGCAAGCTGCTGGACAGCGGCCAGAATTTTTCCAGCGATGAATATGGCCGGTTACAGCGCGCAGTTAAAAGCCGGAAGGTTGAATTGCTGATCGCGAAAAAAGGCTGGACATACGATCTGGGCGCGGGCGCGAAGCTGGAAGCCTTCAATCCGCACGGCGGCAATCAGTGGATTACCAAAGTTCGTGAAGGCGGCAGCGCTGAAAACGCTAATTCTGTCGTCTTGCGATTAAGCTACGGCAATTTTGCGATGATCTTTACCGGCGATGCTGAAACCGAAACGGAGGCTGAAATCTTGCGCGCAAAGCTTCCACTGGGCGCACAGGTTTTGAAGATTGGTCATCACGGCTCGCGTTACGCCACCAGCGACAAGTTTCTGAATGCCGTTCATCCACAAGCCGCCATCATTTCGTGCGGCGCGGAGAATGGTTATGGTCACCCGTCGCAGCCGACGCTCGACCGATTGAAAAGATCGAACATTCAGGTGTATCGCACAGACCTTGGCGGCGAGATCGCCATTGTTTCTGACGGCAACACCTTTCAAATATTCCCAACGCGGCAGGCCAACGTCGCTTCCCTGTTTGAGGGAAGAGTTGGATTGGAGGATTTGCCAATCACGCAATTTCCAAAAGATGCCGCCGCCGCAAAAACATTATTGAAACAAAAAGAAATTGATTAACCACCCACTCCAAACTTCAAAATATGACTGACTCAATCACCTACAAAGACGCTGGCGTGAACATTGATGCTGCGAATCAGGCGACGGCACGGATCAAAAAGCTTGCGCGCTCAACCTTCAACGAAAATGTCATGTCCGAAATCGGCAGCTTCGGCGGCATGTTCAATGGGCTGTTTAACGATGTTCGCGAACCGGTGCTGGTTTCCAGTTGCGATGGCGTGGGCACAAAGCTCAAAGCTGCCTTTGCCACGGGCATTCACAATACCATTGGCCAGGATTTGGTTTCGCATTGCGTCAACGACATATTGGTGCAGGGCGCGCGGCCATTGTTTTTTATGGACTACATCGCCACCGGCAAGCTTGATCCCCTGATGATTGAAAAAGTGATTGAGGGAGTTGTTGCTGGCTGCCGCGACGCCGAATGCGCGCTGTTGGGCGGCGAAACGGCGGAAATGCCGGAGATGTATAAAGACGGCGAATACGATATTGCGGGCTTCATCGTCGGCGTCGTGGATCGCAAGAAAGTCATCAACGGTTCGCGCATCACCGCCGGAGACGTGGTGGTCGGCCTGTCGTCCGTGGGCCTTCACACGAACGGCTACAGTCTGGCGCGCAAGCTGCTGCTGGATGTCGCAGGCTACCAGATTGACCAGCAGGTGCCGGAGCTTGGCTGCACCGTCGGCGAAGAGTTGCTGAAACCACACCGCAGCTACCTGCCCGCGCTGCAACGCCTGATCGAACACGAAGGCGTCATCAAAGGCCTAGCACACATCACCGGTGGTGGTCTGGTTGAAAACATCCCGCGCATTCTGCCGCGCAATGTGGACGTGGCCATCAAAGAAGGGAGTTGGCCCGTGCTGCCCGTTTTTGACCTGCTGCAGAAGATCGGCAACGTGCCGCGCGAAGACATGCTGCGGACGTTCAATCTGGGCATCGGCATGGTCGTCATTGTTAATCAGCAGTTCCTGCAATTCGTAAAAGACCAACTCAACAATGCGCGCCAGCCGCATTACATCATCGGCGAAGTCGTGGATGGCGAAAGCAAAGTGCGGTTTGTGTAACCACGTACTGCTGCACATCCACTGTTGTCCACTTTCGTTTTACCCAACTTCTTGATCGGGAGATTCAAATGGGAAGATCGCTTTTTCATCGCGTGCTCGTATCCGTCTGTTTGTGTGGGCTGCTGCTGCCCGCGCCAGCTTTCGCGCAACAGTCGCAAGCGCAAACCAAGAAGTTTGACCTGACCATTGACAACATCATGCGCGGGCCGGATTTGGTCGGCTACGAACCGTCGCGGCCTTACTGGTCACAAGACGGCCAGCGCCTCTATTTTCGCTGGAAGCGCGCCGGCGAACCGCGATTGAAAGAGCTTGATCTGTATGTCGTCAATCGCGACGGTAGCGGTTTGCGCAAGTTGACCGAAGACGAAGCGAAGCAGGCGCCGCCAGCGACGGGCGAGTTGTCGAAGGACAAGAAGCTGACGGTTTTTGCCGAAGACGGCGACATCTTTCTGTACGACCACGCGAAGAACGAACGCCGCCCGCTTGTCAGCACAACCGAAGGCGAAGGCAGCCCACGCTTCACCGGCGATCAAAAACACATTGTCTTCACGCGGCAGAACAATCTTTATTCGATGGCGCTGGATGGCGGATCGCTGGTGCAATTGACGGACGTTCGTACGGGTGGCGGTGCGCCTGAACCAGCGGCTGCGCAACGTGGCGGCGGCGGCTTTGGCGGAGGAAGGCAGGGCGGCGGCGGCAATGCAATTGGTCAGGGCGGTCAGGGCGGACAAGCTGGACAAGCTGGACAAGCGCCGCCGCAGACGAGCAGCAGCCAGGACTTCATCAAGAAAGAAGAGCGCGAACTGATCGAAGCCATCAAAGAGCGCGCGCAGAATCGTGAAGAGCAGGAGGCCAAACGCAAAGCGCGCGAAAAACGGAAACCGTTTACGCCTCCCGCCGGACAAAGCGTTGGCTCTTTGACGCTTTCGCCCGATGGCAAACAGGTTTTGGCCACGCTCTTCCAACCTGCCGCAGGCGCGAAAAATATCATCGTGCCGAACTACGTCACCGAATCCGCTTACACCGAAGATATTCCTGGCCGCAGTAAAGTTGGCGACGCGCAAGGCCGCAGCAGCCTGACAATCCTTTCCGTTGAAACGGGCGAATCGAAGTTGGTGGATCACGGTCAGAAACAAACCACCGCACAACAGACAGGCCAAACGCCAGATCAGGGACAAGCTCAAGGGCAGGGACAACAGGGACAGCGCCCACAACCGCGCGCTCAGGAACGCGACCGCGATGTGCAATTGATGAATGCGCAATGGGCAGAAGACAGCAAGCACGCCGTGGTCATGGCGCGCGCAGCGGACAACAAAGACCGCTGGGTGCTGCTGGTAGACGCGGCGACGGGTAAAACGACGTCGCTGGATCACCAACGCGACGAAGCCTGGGTGGGCGGTCCCGGATCGTTCACGCTGGGCTGGCTGGCGGATAACAAAACCATCTACTTCCAATCAGAGCGTGATGGCTGGGCGCACCTGTACACGGTTTCTGCCGATGGAGGCGAGCCGAAGCAACTGACCTCCGGCAAATTTGAAGTCTCCGACGTGCGGCTGTCAGAAGACAAAACGAAGTTTTATTTCACGTCCAGCGAAGGCAGTCCGTTTGAACATCACTTGTATTCAATGCCCGTCGCGGGCGGCACGCGAACACGCATCACGACAATGGCGGGCGAAAACAACGTGACAATCTCTCCGGATGAGACGATGCTGGCCATTCTGCGGTCATACAGCAACAAACCGCCAGAGTTATACATCGCGCCGAATAAGACGAACGCAGCCGCCAGTGAGATCAAACAGGTCACCACGTCGCCAACCGAAGAATTCTCAAGCTACAAATGGATTGATCCGCCGATTGTCACCTTCAAGGCGCGCGACGGCGCGGAAGTGCCCGCGCGGTTGTACAAGCCCGTCAATTGGCGGCCTGGCGGCCCGGCGGTTTTCTTCGTTCACGGCGCGGGCTACCTGCAAAACGTCCACAAATGGTGGAGCAGTTATTTCCGCGAATATATGTTCCATCACTTGTTGATGGAACGCGGCTACTTGGTAATGGATGTGGATTATCGCGGCTCTGCTGGTTATGGCCGCGATTGGCGCACGGGCATCTACCGGCATATGGGCGGCAAAGATTTAACCGACCACGTGGACGCGGCGAAGTACCTGGTGGCCGAGCACGGCGTTGATCCCAAGCGCATCGGATTGTATGGCGGCAGCTACGGCGGGTTCATCACGCTAATGGCGATGTTTACAGAAGCTGACGTGTTTGCGGCGGGCGCTGCGCTGCGGCCTGTCACCGATTGGGCGCATTACAATCACGGTTACACGGCGAACATCCTGAATGCCCCGCAAAACGACGCTGAAGCTTATAAGCTCAGTTCGCCGATCTACTTTGCTTCGGGCTTGAAAGGCGCGTTGTTGATTTGCCACGGCGTGGTGGACGTCAACGTCAATTTCCAGGATTCGGTCAGGTTGGCGCAGCGGCTGATTGAGTTGAAAAAAGAGAATTGGGAGCTGGCGATGTATCCGGTTGAAGACCACGGCTTTGTCCAGCCGGCCAGTTGGGCGGATGAGTACAAGCGGATTCTGAAGTTGTTTGAAACCAATTTGAAAAGCAGCGCGACTGTAACGCCAGTGTCTGCCAATCCTAAGAGTTCAAACCGCAAGTCGCAGCGCTGATTTGTCTGTTGGAGGGGATGCCGGTGGACAAGCCTATCGTTTTTATCAGCTACAGCCACGATTCAGACCACCATCGAGAGAAAGTCCTCGCGCTTTCCGAGCGGCTTCGAGATGACGGGATCGAGACGCGCCTGGATCAATACGTGAACGGCACACCCACCGAAGGCTGGTCACGATGGATGCTCAATCAATTGGACGAAGCGGACTTTGTGCTGGTGATTTGCACTGAAACTTACTACAAGCGATTTCGCGGCTGGGATGAATCCGCCAAGGGCGTGGATTGGGAAGGCGCGCTGATTACGCAAGACATCTACAACAACAAGAGCAGAACGGTGAAGTACGTCCCCGTTCTGTTTTCAGATGATCACCAGCAATTCATTCCCGAACCTATCGGATCAGTGACGCGGTATGTCTTAACTTCTGATTCCAATTACCAAGCGCTTTACGATTTTCTGCTCGGTCAAGCTGGCGTAGAACCTCGCGCAATCGGCGAACCCAAATTGAAACCCCGCCGCAAAGCCACGCCGCTCAGCTTCGACGACCAACCCACCCAATCCGCCTCAGCGCAGCGCGAACAGGAGTTGGCCTACCTGGACAATCTCAAGGCTGAACATCTGCGCAAGCTCGACCTATACACGCCAATCAGCGGCGGGTCGCAACAGCAGCGGCGCGTTCGCATGCACATCGTTTGCGACCTGGAATCGTTTAACAGGGAACAGCCGGTGCGTTCGTTTGTTGACGCTGTCGAAGAGCTTCACCGCATTCGGCACAGTTCTGGTAATTCCAAGCGCGCGGTTCTGCTGGGCAAACCGGGTAGTGGCAAAACAACCATCCTTTGGAAGTTGGCGGATGATCTGGTCGCCGCCGCGCGCAAAGACCCTGCGGCTCCGATCCCGCTGCTAATCCGATTGGGCTTCTGGGATCAATCTGACCAGTCCCTGTTTGAATTCGTCGCCGAACAATTGGAAGAAGTGGGCGGGCTTGGCGATTATCTGGGTTTGTTACTGGCGCAAAAACGCGCGGCGCTCCTGCTGGATGGATTGAACGAACTGCCCGTCGCTGAACGTCGCAGTAAGTATGCGCAGGTTCGGCAATTCATCGAAGCGCATCCGAAGTTGCTGGCCGTCGTTTCCTGCCGCAAAGACGATTACGCGCCTAATTACGATTTCGACCTCGGCTGTGACCGCATCACCATCCTGCCGCTCGACGCCATACGAATTCGCCAGTTTGCGCTGAAATATTTGCCGGAACAGGGCGAAGCTTTCTTTTGGGATTTGGCCGGAAAAGACACGCGTGGTTATTACGACGATTTCATTGCCACGGTTGGCGCGCCAGATGAAGATCGCTTCTGGCTGGAGCCGCAACCGCCGCCCGATTTGAAATGGACGTACGACGGGGACACCGAAAACGAATACAGCTATTGGCCACAATGGATCGAACACCGCGATAAGACTGCCAGTTTGATGATGTTGGCGTGCAATCCGTACATGCTCTCGATGCTGCTTTACATCTATCAAAAGCAAGGCGAACTGCCTGCCAATCGCGGCGATCTTTTTCAATGGTTTGTGGAGGTATTGCTGGAACGTGAAGGAATTCTGGCTGACGAGCAGAATCCGTTGGTTGCCGGGCTGGCGCAGGTGGCCTACGCAATGCAAAGCCAGCGCGCGCCCGGCAACGAAGACAACGAAAACAGTGAAGCAGAGGAAGGCAATGCGCTGACCGTGCTGCCACAAACAGAAGTGCGCAAAATCCTGGATGAACAGTCGCTCAAGCTGGCCGTCAGCGCCAGCTTGCTCAGTCCGGGTGAACAAGTGCGCTTCACGCATCAACTGTTACAGGAATACTTTGCCGCCTGCTATCTGAAAAGCCAGATGACCACGGCGCGATCCGATGCCTCGGCCTTCTGGCCGCCGGATCGCTGGTGGCAGCGCACCAACTGGGAAGAAGTCGCCATTCAACTCGCCGGTTTGTATCCCAAAGATTGCTCGGAAGTCGTCGAATGGATTGCGTCGGCCAACCCGAAAGTCGCCGCACAGTGTGCAACTCGCAGCGGCGCTGCTCCATTGCCCGCCGCCACGCTTGAAAGATTGCGCGAACAGTGGCGTCCGCGTCTGGAAGGCCCAACAAGCGACACTGAACTTAAAGCGCGCGTAGACATTGGATGGGCGATGGGATTGCTGGATTTGGACAATCGCCCGGGCGTCGGAGTTGTTGACGGTCTTCCCGACATTGCTTGGGTCGAAATTTCCGACGGCAAGTTCAAGTATGGTGATAAGAGTGGATATGCCGCCAAGCCGCGCAAGCTGACGCTGCCTGATTTCTACATCAGTCGCTTTCCGGTGACGCAGGCGCAGTTCAAAACTTTTCTGGACGATCCGGAAGGTTACGGCAATAGGCAGCGTTGGTTTGAAGGATTGACAGAAGACGAAGACGACCGCCGGATCGAAGAACCTTATTTCAAATTCGCCAATCATCCACGCGACAATGTCACCTGGTATCAGGCGATGGCTTTTTGCCGTTGGTTGTCGTGGCGGAAAGGCACGACCCACGATCTGGACAAGGTGACGGAATGGGCGGTGCGATTGCCAACGGAGTTTGAATGGGAGAAAGCAGCGCGCGGCACTGATGGACGGGTTTATCCATACGAAGGCGATTACGATCCGGCAAAGGCCAACACCGGCAACACCGGCATCGGCCAGACCAGCGCGGTGGGTATCTTCCCGGACGGTGCATCGCCTTATGGTGTGGAAGAAATGAGCGGAAACGTCTGGGAATGGTGTCTGAGCAGCCACGACAATCCTGCGGACAAGGCAGAAGATGAAGACTTGCGAACGGACGAAGCTCGCCTCCTGCGGGGCGGTTCGTGGATCGGCGATCTAGACTTCGCGCGTGCCGTCTATCGTAGCGGCCTTCATCCGGGCGGTCGTGTCCTCATTGCCGGTTTTCGGTTGTTGTTGGTGCGTCCCCCTTCCTGATCACTGTTGGGGGCGGTGCGCGAAGCGCAGGTGCGACACGCGCAGAATCCGCAGTACGCCGAACAGATAGTTGTCCAGATTGCGAATGCCATCGAGTTCAGGCGCGGCGAGCGTGAATTGAATAAACGCATCGTGCAGCAAGTCTTCCGCCTGCGCGCGGTCGTGATCGGTCAAATGCAGCGCCCAGCCGAGCAAGCGGTCGTAACGTTCAGCGAAATGCTCAGCGTGGCTCTTCAAAGCGGGATTGATCTTCAGCAGTTGTAACATCGAATAAGAAACTTCCTGGGAGCGCAGTGCCTCCGCCGCTCGTGATGGTGACGGTCGCCGCGCCGCTGGCCGTGCCCGAAGGTAGCAGATAATTGACCTGTGTCGGCGAAACGAAAAAGAGCGCCGCCGCACGTTCGACGCCATCGCTGTCTTTCACTTTGGCACTGGTATCAGCCAACTTTATCGGCAGCGGATTCGAGGTGGCTATCTGAGTCGCAGTTGCCAGCTTTGATCCGAACGCCGCGATGATCGAATCGCTCGCGAAAGCCGAACCGGCGTAGCTGGCGGCGGAAACGTTCGAGATTGGGCGCGTGACTGAGGCGTCACTGATCTTGCTGACAAAGGCATCCGTCCCCGCACCGGGCAAGTTGCCCAGTCTCTGCTGAAATGCGTTTGAGGTGACCGGGAATTTGTCCGATTTGGTTTCTCCCGTGACGAAGACGTTGCCGTGTGCGTCTGCCGCAATACCTCTGCCCAACCCCTCGCCTATGACTACGGAATAGATAAACGCGCCGCCCGCCGGATCAATCTTTGCCACGAAGACGCCGCCTGTCGCTAGAAACGGATTCTCCGTTGTTGTTCTGACAAACGTGTTGGCAGACACCGTTCCGGCTATACAGGCATTACCCCCTGCGCCAACAGCGAGCGATGGCCCGTCATACGGTTCCCCCGCTGCGCCATTGATGTAGGTCGAATAAACGAGCGCGCTTCCCTGTGGATTCAACTTCGTGATGAAGGCAGCCTGCGTTGTGGGCGCGCCGATGATCTCTGATTGCAACGCTCCGGGCGTGATCGGAAACCCGTTGCCTTTCGTGGTGATTCCGGTCACGTAAGCGTTGCCGGTCGCGTCAACCGCGATGCGCCCGCCGAATCCTGCGCCAAGCAGCGTCGAAAACCCAAGCGTTCCATCGGCTTTGAACTTCGTCACGAACGCCAATCTGTTCTCACCCGATGGGACGCATCCTTGCCCGGTGTCGCGGCGGTATGCGCCCTCGGTCGTTGGAAAAGGCTCAACGGGTGGCGCGTCGTTTCTGGAGCAGGAAGAACTCGTCGTGCCGCCGACGTAGGCATTGCCGCCTGCGTCCACCGCGATACCCGCGCCCGCCTCTCCGCTGCCGCTACTCAGGTAGGTCGCGTAAAGCAACTGAGTGGCTGTGGGATTCAGCTTTGCCACGAAGATGCTGCTGCTGGTGTTCTTCATCGTTTTCTGAAAAGCATCGGGTGTAACCGGGAAATTGCGTGACGATGTTTCGCCAGTCACCCAGGCTTGCCCTTGCCCATCTACAGCGACGCCGTTGCCTTCCGCCGCGCCGCGCCCAAGCAGTGTTGAATATGCCAATGTCGTGCCCTTGCTGTTGAGCTTGAATACGAAAGCTTCATTGCTGAACTGGCTGGGCAGAGAAAAAGGCTGAATCGTTCCGGCTGTAGTCGGGAAGTTTTCGCTGTGGGTTTGGCCAGCTACGTAAACGTTGCCCTGCGCATCAACCGCGATAGCCCGGCTGCGATTGTCGAGCGCGTAATTCGTACTTTGAAAGTCGCGTATGCCGCGCGTCCCGCCGATGATGACTGAATAAAGCACATCGCTACCGTCGGCACTCAGTTTGGTAACGAAGATGAATGCACCCGACTTGGTCGGCGGAGTCACCGTGGGCGGCGGCGCGCCAGGCACCATCGGGAAAGTGAACGGGAAATTTTCCGACAAAGTAGTCGAGCCGGTCACGTAAGCATTTCCCTCATTATCCACCGCAATCGCCTGGGCAACGTCCGCGTCCTGCCCGCCGAGAAAGGTCGAATAACTGAGCATTGGGTCTATCACCGGCGGCTTGCCACCATCGTAACGCGCGATGTCGAAACGCACCTGCTCCCCTTCGATCACGTAGCGACCGGTGATTTCATGCTTCTCGCCTTTTGTTTCCTGGTAAACGAACGGTTTGGGCTGCCGCACTTCTCCCGCGCCGGTTTCGATCAGCAAATCGCCATCGGCTGCCAGCCCCAGCCTGCGCGCGCCCTTGAACCGCAGCTTGATCGCCCGCGGATTCGCGCCCGGCGCGATGACGAAATCGTATTCAAGCTGCTGCCGTTCGCTGCCCCCGCCGTAAAAGAGCAGGTCAATGCCCGGATAGACGGCTTCGTATTTGATCCCGGCGTACAGCGGCGCGTTCGTCACCCACAGCCGAGGATTGTCGCCGAGAAAGTAATGGCTCTTGCCCGGTAATTCGCCCACGCCGCTGATGCGCGGTTGCGCGTTGGCACCGGCGAATTGCAGGCGAACCGGCCCCGCCGCCGCTTCTGTTGCCGTGAAAAAGAGCGCGCCGCCGCGCCCGCGGGCGATGAACTTGACGACGGACTGCGCCTGTCCGCGATTGGCCTCGAAGTGAAGTGGCGTCTGGCCGTAGGCAGCGTGATGTTCCGACACGGTTCGATTGCGGCGCGGCGATGGGCTGCCGTCCGTGCCAGTGGCTTTCGACGCCTGCGGTAGCGATGCACCGAACGTAAAGGCGGCCAGCAGCCAGACCAGCAATCTTGAGGCGCATAATGAAAGTGAGGAATATGGGTGTTTCATAGTTCGTCTCTCTGGCTTTACTTAATCCACACTTTGACCGGGTTGGCCGGTTTGCCTTCCACGCTCAGGGTGAAATCCACTTCGCCCCGGCCCGCCAGGGCGCGCGGCAACAGTAAATTGACCTGGTCCAGTCCGGCGAATTCGCCTTGAGCTCCCGCGAAGATCACCTGTGTGCTGACGCCGCCGAACTGTGCGCTGACGGCGGTCATCGCGCTGCGATTGCGAACGCCCGTGCCGAAACTGATCAGGTAAACCTGCTCGGTCGCTGCTCCCAAATCAATTGGAATCGGCACCAGTTTGTTTTGCATCGCATCGAAACGCGCGATGGGTTCGTAGCTTTGCGCGCCGTTGGCTTTGACGCGCAGCGCCACGCCCGCCAACAAACCGCGCCCGCTGGCATCGGCGGTGAACAATCCCGGCGCGGTCGCTTCGATCTGTAATCCGGAGCCGGATGTCATGCCATCACCGCTGGTAATGACAACCGTGGCCAAGCCCGGTGCGACTTCCGGTGGAATCAGATAGTTGACCTGCGTCGGCGAAACGAAAAAGAGCGGCGCAAAATACTCCTCGCTGCGGCTGTCCCGAATGATGACCGTTGTGCCGACCAGATACACCGGTAGCGGCATGGACGCCGCCACTTGCGTTTCCACCGCCAGTTTCGCGCCGAAGGCCGTGACAATTGAATCGGCGGCGAACCGCGTTGAGTCGTAACTGGCGGCGGAAAGATTCGCCAGTGGCTGCGGCAGAGGGGATCGCTTGAAGTGGGCGGACTGATTGGTACTCAAATTGGTGAAAGTTTGACTGCGCGGCACGAAATCCAGGCCCCCTTGTTTGGCGGGCGAAACCGTGTAATTCCCGCCACCGGGCAAATCCTGGAACGAGTAGAACCCTTGCGAATTGGTTGTCGCCGTGGCCGTGCGTCCGCCGCTCAATCCCACTTTGGCGCCACTGAGGCCTACATTGTTATCGTCCGTCAGATAACCGCTGATCTGAAACTTGTCCCCTGGCAGGGCAACCAAGGTGAAGAGAACGGTCTGACTTTCGCTGAGGTTATTGATGGTGAAGCTCGGCGGGCTGAAGGTGCGCCCGGGGAGCGTCGCGGTAATGACGTAGTTACCACCCGACGGCAAGTCTCCGAAGAGTATACCGCCGATGATATACCCCCGGGTGCCACTGGCCGTGCCCATACAACTGAACTCCACGGACGGGATGGCGTATCCATTGGCGTCTAACGCCTTGGCAGCAATCTCGTAGGTGCTGGGGCGGGGGATTGGCGTCGGCACAGGCAGTGGCGAAGGAATCAATGGCTCGGCATTGGGCGCAGCGGCGATTTTCGTGGCGAAGGCATGGTTGTAGCCTTTGCCGGAGCCGGGCGGCAACTCTGTCAGTCCTTCGTAATGGGGCTGATAAGAACCGGGCGTCGTGGCGTAGCCAAATCTCGCGCCGCCAGTGATGTAGGCATTGCCCACCGGGTCAAGGGCAATTCCATATGCGCGGCTGTCGTTGTTGCCAATCATCGTTGAATAAATCAGCCCGGTGCCCGCCGGGTTGAACTTGGTCACGAATGCTCCCTTGCCGGTGGCAACCGGGCGATAACTGTCTGAGGTGACCGGGAAGCGTGGGGAGAATGCATAGCCGGTTACATAGGCGCTGCCCGCCGCATCCACCGCGATGCCTCTGATCACCTCACGGTCATCCAGGCTGCCGAAGTACGTGGCGTAAACTAGTGCCGTCGCGTTCGGGTTGAGTTTCACCACAAAGCCGTCCGTGTTGGGGAAATCGCGATTGGGGCTGCCGCCTGTCGGCTGAAATGCGCCGGGCGTGGTCGGGAACTTCTCCCATTCACACGCGCCAGCGATATAAGCATTGCCCTGTGCATCCACGGCAATGTGCTGATCCCAGTTGGAAAACGGCGCAACACCCAGCGTCGTCGAGTAGGCGAGCACGCCCGCGGCGCTGAACTTTGTGACGAAGACATAGCCGGGCGCGTGATAAACGCCGGGCGTCAAAGGGAAACTCGTTCCGAAGTTGCGCCCGGTGACGTAGGCGTTGCCTTGCGCATCCAGCGCGATGCCAGACCCCACGCCGCCAGCGGTGCCTTCAGTCGGGCTGAACGTGCCGCCCAAATAAGTCGAATAAAGCAGCGCACTGCCCGTCGCGTTGAGTTTGGTGACGATGACCGGCGCGCCGCCTTTGCTCAATTGTTGATATGCGTTCAAGGTTGTCGGATATCCATTGCCCGACGAAACACCAGTAATCCAAGCTTCGCCGGAGGCGTTGACCGCAATGGCAAAACTTTTATCACTACCAACGCCACTAAGTAACGTGGCATAGGCCAGCGCATTGCCGCTCGCATTGAGTTTAATTACGAAAGCATCCGTAGGCGGATGGCGGTCGTCAGTCCCCGGTGCGATGGTGCGCTGAAAGGCGTTGGGCGTCGTGGGAAAGTTCGCCGTCGTCGTTTCGCCCGTTACGTAAGCATTCCCCTGCGGGTCCACCGCGATTCCGTAAGCGCGGTTGTCCAGATAAAGGATCGGATTGCTGTCCGCTCCGTTGGAGACATAAAAACCGTTCGTGCCGCCGATCAACGCGGAATACAGCGCCGTGCTACCCGTGGGATCGAGTTTAACGACGAAGACGAATTGCGCTGACGGGGCAGGGTTTGTCTGCCTGACCGCGCCAGGCGTCGTTGGAAACTCACCGCCGCCATAACCGGTGATATAAGCATTGCCCTGCGCATCTACCGCAATTGCTTCGCCGTGTCCTGCGCCGCCGTTGCTGGTTGCGCCCAGATACGTGCTGTAGCTGAGCACAGGGTCAATCACCAGCGGGCGGCTCGCATCGTACGCGCCAACCCCGAATGCGACTTCGTTTTTGCCCCGCAGCAGATAAGCGCCGACGACCTGCTGTCTGCGCCCGCCAATTTTCTGATAAACGACGGGCCGGTGCTGCCGAACTTTCCCAGCCGTTGTTTCAATCAGCAAATCTCCCTGTTCATCAAGCCGCAACTTCCGCGCGCCCGCAAAGCTCAGCTTGATGCGCTTTGGATCAGCGCCGGGTGCCAGGCGGAAGTCGTATTCCAGTTGTTGCTGATTGCCGTAGTAAATAACATCAATGCCCGGATAGACGCCTTCGTATTTGACCCGTGCGTAATTGGGCACATCGGTCTTCCACCCGTTGGCGTCGCTGCCGAGGAAGTAGTTGCTCCTGCCAGGCAGTTCGCCCGCGCCGGTGATGCGCAGATTTTGATTCGCGCCCGCGAGTTTCATTCGCAGAGTGGCCGATTGTTGGGTTGATTGCGGAGCGCGGAGTTCCGGCGGCGCATCAAGAGAGTTTTGCGCGCTCCCCATTGACCTTGAGCCGAAATCCGCTTTCCGCAATTCCATGACCGCCTCGTTGGCGGTCAGAAAGAAGGTGTAGTCTTGTCCGCGCGAAAGGAATTTCACACGGGCGGAGGTCTGTCCTTGATTGGCTTCAAAGCTTAACGGCAACTTGCCGTAATTTTCCTGGATCAGTGCTTTCTTTGCCGAGTCATTCGCGGCGGGTTTGTTCCCTTCGGCGCTGGCCGCCATTGAGCTTCCGAAGATCGGTTTCGGCCACGATGCTTGTAAATTCAGCGTCAACAAACAGATGGCCAACATGGCCTTCAGGTGGGATTTCCGGTGATTCGTAAATTTCATGAGATTCATTGCAACTACTCTCCAGCTTTAAGATTGAGCAGGTTGGGAAAAGAGAAACAGCTTGTATGGACGATCGGGCCTGGTGAAGATCGGTGGCGGACTGCCTTGTCATTGCCACTCACACCATAGTGGTCGGAACTTGGGGCAATCCCACACGGGCGAAGAAATTTAATTTGCGCCTCCTGGTGTACGCACAGCCTCCGGAGTGCGGACTTGTTTGAAGAGCCATTTGAATTCCACCAGGCCTGCCCGGCCACGCCTACACGCCGGAGGCGGTGTGTACTCAGGCTGTCTTGCAAGTTCTACGGCGTGGGCGAATAATCCCGCGCTTCTGACATCAATCTAAAAATCTGTGACGCCATTTTATGAAGCGAATTGGAATTTTGATCTCAGGTCGCGGCTCGAACATGGTTGCGATTGCCGAAGCCGCGCGCGACGGGCGCATCGCAAATGCCGAAGTCGCGCTGGCCATCAGCAATATTGAAACAGCGGCGGGGCTGCGGCGGGCGCGCGAGATGGGCATCCCGACGTTCGTTCACAGCCATCGCGGCTCGACGCGCGAACAGCATGACCGCGCGATGGCGGCTGAGCTTCGCGCCCGCGAAGTTGATCTGGTCTGCCTGGCCGGTTATATGCGGTTGCTCTCGCCGTGGTTCATTCGCGAATTCGAGCATCGCATCTTGAACATTCATCCATCATTGCTTCCGGCCTTCCCCGGCCTGGACGCGCAGAAACAGGCGCTGGATTACGGCGTCAAATTCACCGGCTGCACGGTGCATCTGGTGGATGAGGAATTGGATCACGGCCCGATCGTCAAACAATCAGTCGTGCCGGTGATGACGGGCGATACCGTCGAAACTCTTTCTGGCCGCATTCTTGCCGAAGAACACAATGCCTACAGCGAAGCCGTTGCGCTGATCGTCGGCGGAAAGTTTCGGATCGAAGGCCGTCGTGTGATTGAGCTTTGAAGTTGTTTCGCTGGAACGCCTGCCAGATTCAACCTTCCACTTTCAATTCGTTGATCAAACGGTGCAGATATTGACGGCTGATTTTAAGCCTGTGCGCGGCTTCTGATCGCGATGCGTTACATTCGCGCAAGGCTTGGGCGACCAACTGGCGTTTGAACTGCTGGAGAGCAGTTTCAAACGAAAGGTCAGGCGGCAACACGCCGTTGACCAATTCCACTTGGGGCACGGCGGTTTGTTTGGGCGTGTTCTGAACGGTGTTTTCCTGCGCAACGACTTTTGGCGGCAACAGGCTGTCATCCAGTATCGCGGATTGATTGATGACTACGGCGCGTTCGATGACGTTCTCAAGTTCGCGGATGTTGCCCGGCCAGCGGTAAGCAACCAGGTTGTCCAGAAAACTTTGTGTTGGCGTTGACGGCTGCTTGCCGTGTTTGGCTGCGGCTTTGGTGGCGAAGTGGTTGGCCAAAATCGGAATATCTTCGGGGCGTTCGCGCAATGGTGGCAGTTCCAGATTGATGACGTTCAAGCGGTAATAAAGGTCTTCGCGGAACTGTCCGGCTTCGATCATCTGTTCCAGGTTGCGGTTGGTGGCTGCCACGACGCGAATGTCGACGGTGATTTTTTGCTGGCCGCCCAGCCGTTCGAATTCGCGCTCCTGCAAAACACGCAGCAACTTCACCTGCATCGCCGGCGTCATCTCGCCGATCTCATCCAGAAACAGCGTGCCCGTGTCGGCAAGTTCAAAACGGCCTTGGCGGCGCGTGGCTGCGCCGGTGAAGGCGCCTTTTTCGTGGCCGAACAGTTCCGATTCAACCAGCGTTTCGGGCAGCGCGGCGATATTGCAGGCAATGAACGGAGCGCGCGCGCGCGGGCTGTTTTCGTGAATGAAGCGCGCCATCATCTCTTTGCCGGTGCCGGATTCGCCTGTGACAAGCACCGTCGCGCTGGTTTCGGCGACGGCGCGGGCTTGATTCATGACGCGCGCCAGCGTCGGGCTGGAACCGACGATTCCTTTCTGCCAGTCGCCGCTGCGGCGCAGTTCGTTGCGCAGGTCGAGATTGTCCTTTTCCAGCAGGTAATGCTGCGCGGCGCGGCGGACGATGATTTCGACCTCATCCACATTGAATGGCTTGTAGAAAAGATCATATGCGCCGCGTTGTACGACTTTCAGCGCCGTCTCGCGGTCTTCGTCGCCGGTGATGACAATGACCGGCAGCAGCGGATTGAATTTCCGGACGGCTTCCAGAACGGCCAAGCCTTCACTGATGTCGTCTTTATTGGGCGGCATGCGCAGGTCGCACAGCACGACGTCGAGCGGCTCCTGTTCGACGATTGCCAGTGCCTGTGTGCGTGAGTCCGCTTCCAGCACGCGGTAGTTTTCTTCCAGCGCCCAGTAAAGCTGTTTGCGCACGTTCTCGTGGTCGTCCACCACCAGCACGGTTTGTTTCGGTTGGTCAGACATAAATACTTTCGAGGTCGGCAGTTGGCAGGGCAGAAGGTTGAAAGATTTCCGTCCGGCTGCAACTGAATTATGCGGTTGCCGATTTCACTTCGGCCTTTTGTTCTTCGATGTGTTGGGGAAGGACGATTCTGAATTCGGTGCCGGAATCCACTTTGCTGCTGACCTCAATCCGCCCGTTGTGCTGTTCCACAATATCGCGGCATGAATAAAGGCCGAGGCCAATGCCTTTCTTTTTGGTCGTCGCGAAAGGATGAAACAACCGGTCACGGACGAACTCTTCCGTCATTCCTTTGCCGGAATCGGCAACCGCCACAATTGCGGTTCCATTTTCTACCTTGGTCACCACTCGCAACGATCCCCCGTCAGGCATGGCTTCCAGCGCATTGATAATCAGATTTTCAATCACGCGTTCGATGGCTTTGCCATCCACAGTGGCAAAGAGTTCCGGCGTCAGCTGAGTTGATACTTTGTACTTGCTGGTTGCTTGCGCGGCAGTGCGCTGCAAAACTCGTTCGACCAGCACCGTCAGATTCGACTTTTCGCGAATGCGCTTGGTCGGCGTGCGCGGGTCGGACATCTTCGAAACCAGACTCTGCAAATTGTTGACTGTTTCCGACAACGTTCGCATGGCGTCTTCGCGGAAGCCTTCGCGGTGGAACTTGCGCTCCATATTATTAACCAGCAGCGAGAGCGACAGAATTTGATTCTTCAGATCGTGCGTCAATACCGCCGACAATCGCGCGAACGATTCAAACTGCTTCTGCTCGCCTTCCTTGCGAATCATATCGCGCAGCCGCGAGGCCATGCGGTTAAACGATTCCGCCAGCACGCGCGTTTCGTCCTTGGCCTTGATTTTGATCTGATACCCCAGATTGCCTGTGGCGATGGCTCGTGCTCCGCTGGTTACTTTGCGGATCGAATCGGTGATGCCGCTGATCAGGTAATACAGCGCCAGCATCGCAACAATGACCAGCAGCATGGTCAGCAGCAGCAGCACATAACTATCAAACTCAAGCTGTCCCACCGCGTCGCTGTAATTTTCAACCAGAAAAATCGAAAGCTGCGGTTTGGATTCGCGCAGGCGATGGCGAATCAACCAGGGTTGCCAATCCATGTCCTTGTCCGCTTCGCGTCGCAGGTTGGTGAAGGGTTCTCTGAAATCGCGGAAGGCACTGGAATAGAGTTGCCCCTGTTTTGCGGGGTCTGCTGCGTATAGCACAGTTCCCTGCGGACTGAGAATGATTGCTTCCGGGCGTGCCCCACTGGACTTTCCCTGCGTGATGACATGCGGGCCGGCGGCTTCGGCCAACAATTGCTCCGTGCGCAGTTTGACCACCAGCGCTGCTGTGATGTGATTGGTTTCGTCGCGTAATGGCGCGATCAAATACAGGTAAGGCCCAGTATTGTTCTGCTGAATCTCCGAAACGAAAACGACGTCTGCTGCCGCTTCGGCAAAGGCATTCGGCATTTGCACGATGTCTTCGCTGGAAAAGTTTTTGTCTGCGTAGTAAGGAGAGAGGATGCCCGTTGGCCCTGTCCCTGGTTCAAGCTTGAAGAGTGGTGTGCCCTGACGATTGACGCCAATCAGCGCAGCATAGGAAGGCTGATGCGCGAGAAGGAACGAGGATAGATCACTGCGTAAAGATGCATCCGGCAAGACCTGTGTGCTTTGCAGCGCCCCGCGGGCGTAGCCGCGCAAAGCGGGTTGCCGCGTCAAATCCAATACTTGAGCTTGATGATTTTGCAGTGAACGAGTGATTTGTTCGGAGATTTCACTGGCGCGCTCGTTCAAGGACTGCTTCAGAACCGTTCTGATGCTTTCGATCGCTGTGGCCTGCCATCGTGCCCACAATAAAAACATCGGCACGATGATAAATGCGAAAAAAACGATGACCAGCTTTGCGCGAATCGCCATAGACGTTGAGTGCTCACAAGAAAAAATGCCGAGCCAGGACTGAAAAAGGAGCCTCTCAGCAAGAGGCGCAATGCTACACCTAAGTTCGGAAAGGTGTCAAAAAAACGGTTGTAAGGGGCAGACGAGACAGACGAGACAGACGAGACAGAGATTAATGAGTGGGGCTACGCGCGCTGTCTTCGATCTAAAAATATTCTCCCATACTCGAAGACGGCGCAGGGTCACTGGTTATTGTTTGACGGCGGCCTCGGCTGGTTTGTTGGCGTTTTCGGCCTTGAAGGATTTCTCGTCAAGTTGAACGTTGAAGACGGCTTCGACCACTTTGCGTTCTTCGACGATCTTTCCATCCTGATAAACCACAATCTGATAAGGCACAAGCGAATTCTGGATGATATGAAAGTCTTTGAAGTAGAGGCGATATTTTACCGGCTCGGCTTTCTCGTCCTGTTTGTCTTCATAGTTAAGGTAGAGAATGCGGCCCGATTTACGACTGATTTCGTACCGTGTGCGGGCACCATCTGGCAGGATCAGGTCAATGATATCCATTTCCAACGTGCCGAGTTTTGTGCTGCCGACATATTCGAGCTTGCCGTCATTTTCCTTGTAACGAAGCAGCGCCTCATAGCTGTGCTCGTGAGCGGCGCGAAAGGCTTTGGCCGCCTCCTTCGTCATTGGTTGAATCTCGCCGTTATTGATGCTCCACGCGTCTTTGCCGTCGAAGCCGATGATGTATCGCGTTCCGGGAAAGTCCAGATCAATCATCAACAGGTCGTCTTTCATCTTTTCCTTGCGGATGAATTTGGTGACGGACTTACCTTCGCGTTTGCCTTCCGGCGTGAAGAGCTGGACCAGCGCGCGCAGCGTTCCATTGCGCTGAACGGTATAAATCCCAGCCCGGCTGCCATAAAACGCAATTGTCCGTTCGACCACGTCTTCCGGCTTCGGGTTCTTATCGGCGCGAACCGGTTCGGTCGCACTGAATAACAATCCAAGCCAGATAGCCGCAAAGACGCCAGCGGCAATCCTTCCACGTAACTTCCACATAGTATTCTTAAAGGCCATTTGAGTTGACACCCCTTGAAGTGAAACCTACACTCTGCGATTTAATTTTGCCGGATAATAACTCACCGTAAGCAGCAACCGCCAGCCCTGCGGATTGAAAGAAGGCTTTCAACATTTAGCAGCATTTGGCAGTATCTGGCACCGCTGGGAAGGCAATAGAACGATTTTAATCCGGTAAGTGCGCAAGTATCTTCATTTTTAATTTCGTCTTCATTTCACCGGCTCAAATCGCACATAAGCGGTATTCGCGCTTTGCAGCCACTCTCTAACGTCGAGAACCATATCGAGAAGGAGTCACACATGAAAATTGGAATTTTGGTTGGCATGGAAAATACCTTTCCGCCTGCTCTGATTGAAAAGATCAATAGTATGGACGCGGGCGTCACGGCCGAATACGTCAAGATCGGCGGCGTCAAAATGGGCGAAGCGACTGAATATAGCGTCATTTTCGACCGCATCTCTCATGAAGTCCCATTCTACCGGTCGTACTTGAAAAATGCCGTGCTCAACGGCACGACGGTCGTTAATAATCCGTTTTGGTGGTCGGCGGATGAAAAGTTTTTTGGCTATTCGCTGGCGACCAAACTCGGCCTGGCCGTGCCGAAGACCGTGCTGTTGCCGCAGAAGGGTTACATCGAACGGATCACGAATGCCAGTTTGCGCAACCTGGAGTTTCCGCTGGATTGGGACGCCATCATTGAACACATTGGCATGCCTGCCATCCTGAAACCGCACGACGGTGGCGGCTGGCGCGATGTTTATAAGGTTGATTCAAAGGAAGAATTATGGCGCGATTATGACAAGACCGGCACGCTGGCCATGACCTTGCAAGAGTTCATTGACTTCGAGTTATACGTCCGATGCTACTGCGTAGGCCGGAAAAACGTGCTGGTCATGCCTTACGATCCGAAGAACCGCCGTTACGTCCCGAAGGATGAGCAGGTGCTCCCCCGGGAACTGGAAGACCGCATTGTGCGCGACACGATTCTGATCAATGAAGCGCTCGGCTACGATCTGAACACCACCGAATTCGCAATCAAAGACGGCGTGCCTTACGCGATTGACTTTACCAATCCCGCGCCGGACGCCGACATTTGGTCGGTCACCGAGCCCTACTTCAACTGGGTGACGGACGCGGTCGCCAATATGCTGGTGGATTACGCAAAGAACGGCGTGCCGACCGCGCATTATCATCGTTGGTACAAATGGCTGAACGGCAATGAGACGCCGGAAGCGGCTGCTGGCGCGGGCCAGCTTGCGCAGAGCATTGTAACGGGCGTCGAGCAGATGGCGCAGAAAGCCTCGGACGTTCTGTCGGAAGTGATTGACCAGATCACCGAGCCGATCAAGCCAAAGCGCGCGCGCAAAGCCACCGGTGAAAAGCCTGGCAGCGAATCCAAATCCGCGAAGAACACGAAGGGCACGAAACCTTCGAAGACCTCCAAGTAGCGAGTCAGTAATTTTCTTTTCGGTCAGCCGTCAGGACATTGCCATTGCTGGCAACTGGCGGCTGTCTGTTTAATCAAGCCAATCCACTGTCAAAGCACGGCTTTAATTTTTCCTTGCCACGTTCTGGCAAAAGCCTTACCATCCGCCTGCCTTTGCGCGGAAGCGAACCTTCCGCTCCTGACCTGGTTCAAAGCCGCATTTATTTAAGACTGCTGTGGCACATCTGCTTTGAACTGAAAACCTCAAAAAAACGAAACGACCCCAAATTGCCCAAATTGTGGAGACGCCAAAATGCCTTTCGACAACGACTTTACCATCGGCATTGAAGAAGAGTTTCAAATCATTGACCCGCAAACGCGTGAGTTGCGATCGCGCGTCAATGAAATTTTGGAAGAAGGCCGCATGCTGCTCGGCGAGCAGGTTAAGCCCGAAATGCATCAGTCCATGATCGAAGTCGGGACGGGCATCTGCCGCGATGTCAAAGAGGCCAAGGCCGACGTCATCAAGTTACGCCGCGCGATTTCTGAACTTGCCTATAAGAAAGGGTTGGCCATCGTCGCCGCTTCGACGCACCCGATCTCGCACTGGGCTGATCAGCAAATCACCGAAAACGAACGTTACTACCAGATGATCGAAGAGCTTCAGCATTCGGCGCGCGCGCTGTTGATCTTCGGCATGCATGTCCATGTTGGAGTGGCTGACCGCGAAGCCGCCATCGCGATCATGAATGCCGCCCGCTATTTTTTGCCCCACGTTTATGCGCTGACCGCCAGTTCGCCTTTCTGGATTGGGCGCAACACGGGAATGAAGAGTTACCGGTACGAGGTTTTCAAACAATTCCCGCGCACGGGCATTCCCGAATATTTCAGTTCGGTCAGCGAGTTCGATAATTTCGTCAACTTGTTAATCAAGACCGGCTGCATTGATAACGGCAAAAAGATTTGGTGGGATGTGCGTCCGCATCACGTTTACCCGACGCTGGAATTCCGCATCTGCGACATCCCGACCAAGGTGGAAGAGACCATCGCCGTCGCCGCGTTGTTCCAGGCAATCACCGCCAAGCTGTACAAACTTTATCGCCAGAATATGGGCTTCCGGCTCTATCGCCGCGCCTTGATCGAAGAGAATAAATGGCGCGCAGCGCGTTATGGCTTGGATGGCAAGTTGATTGACTTTGGCAAGCGCAAGGAAGTGGAAACCCGATCGCTGATTGTTGAACTGCTTGAATTCGTGGACGACGTGGTGGATGAACTCGGCAGCCGCGACGAGATCGGCTACGTTCACACGATGCTTGAAAACGGCACCAGCGCCGACCGCCAGTTGAAGGTTTATCAAGAGACCGGCGACCTGCGCGCGGTGGTTGATTCGCTGATGAAAGAAACGCTTGAAGGCGTATTTTAATTTGGTGACAGATGCCAGCGGTTGGTATAAGAAGTCAGCCGCTGGTCATCAATCACTTTTTCCAACTCATCCCACCCGAACCCCATGTCTGACGACCCAGTCCCGTTGTTCGTCACCCCCGATTCCGCCCCCTTCTGTAATGCGCTGAGCGTCAGCCATTGATCTCAGCGATCGTTCCTTCACTTTGATGAATTTCCGCTCGCAGTTCTGCGCCGCCGTGGCATTTGTCCCTTTGTCCGGCGCGCTTTTCTGAAAATTGCGAGCTTAGGTGCCTGGTATGAAAAGACAGACGACGATTTTGTTGGCAATGGTTATGGTGGTTGCGGCGCTGCTGATGGCCGCGCGATGGTTATTGCCGGTGATGGGATTGGCCGGCGTGGAAGAGGAATGGCTCAATCCGTTGTCGCGATTAATGCCGATTGCGGCGATGACCTGTGCGGTATCCGTTGTTATGCTGGTGATCACGTTCCGCTGGAAGCCGAAACCGGCATATCCACAGGCCAAACGGCTGGTAGAAGAAGCCGAAACCTGGAGCGACGATTTTGTCATCGGCGACGAATTGCAGCAGACCGCTTCCAATGATGCTTTTGAAGATGCTTCATTGATGCCGGAGCCGGAAGTCGCCTGGGCCATTCAACAGTCTGCACCTGCTTCAGGCGGGCTGTCAGCGATTGCGCGCGTAGCAGGGAGTGCTACAATCCCCGCGCTCCGCTACTCTTCATCAGTTCCACAAGACTTGATCCGGCAAGACTTGACGATGCGCGAAAACGTAAACAATCCACCGATCAATCAGGACAATGCGCCCGACCATGTGGGATTCCCAACTGTCAGGCAGAATTCGGTTGAAGCATCTGACAGTCTGCAAATAAATATGCCAGTGAGTCTGAAGACTTCGCCAATCTCTTCCGCAATGACGATTGAGCAGCTTCCGCCTGCGCTGCCGGAGTTTGCCGGACGTGGGTTTGAGTTGGCCGAACTGGTTGCTGCACGCGCCAACCCAGAGCATAGAATTCTTAGTTTGCAAGGGACGGGGGGAGTCGGTAAAACGACGCTGGCCTTGAAGCTGGCGCACCAACTCGCCCCGCATTATCCCGATGCGCGAATCTTCGTTGATCTGAAAGGAGCCAGCCCGCAGCCGCTCTCTGTCGCAGAAATTCAAGCACACATTATTCGCGCTTATTTGCCCGCTGCCCGCTTGCCCGAAAGCGAAGCCGAGTTGGGCAAACTCTACACGTCCGTGCTCAATGGCAAACGCACGTTGCTGCTGCTGGACAACGCCGTGAATGGGGCGCAGATTGCGCCGCTGGTGGCATCGGCCAACGGCTTGCCTGACGGTTGTTTGATGGTTGTGACTTCGCGCCAGCATCTTTCATTGCCGGGAATGTTCGCCCGCCGTTTGGACACGCTGCCACCATCCGAAGCGCAGGAACTGTTGCGGCGATTGCTGCCACGGGTTGGCGAAGAAGCCAGCGGGGATGCCGCCAGAATCTCAGGCTTATGCGGCCATCTTCCCCTGGCGTTGCGATTGGCTGCCAGCGCGCTGACGCAAAATCCGAATCTAAGCATTGATGAATACGCGCAACGGTTAGTGCGCCAACAAGAAGGTGGCGCGTCTCGTCCGGTGCATGCGGTCTTGCGCGTCAGTTACGAGATGCTCTCGCCCGGCCTGCGCAAACTCTGGCGGACGCTGTCTGTCTTCCCCGACATGTTCGAGGTCAATGCCGGTGCCGCCGTTTGGAAGATTCATCCGGCGCGCGCGGCCAACGCGTTGGATCGGCTGATGGCGTACAGCCTGGTTGAGCGCAATCGCATAACCGGCCGATTCCGGCTGCATGATCTGAAGGCGATGTTCGCCGAATCGCAACTGACCGCTTCTGAGCGCGCCAATGCGCGTCATCGCCACGCCGCGCATTACCAAAGCGCGCTGCACGAAGCAGACGCGCTGTATGAACAGGGCGGACAGTTTCTAAAACAAGGCCTGGATCTGGTGGACCTGGAATGGCAGAACATCCAGGCGGGACAGGTTTGGGCGGCGACGCATCTGGACACAGACAGGTTGGCATGCGAATTGTGCAACTCGTTCCCCGACGCAGGCCGATATGTGCTGGACCTGCGCCAGCACCCACGCGAGCGAATTCGCTGGAGCGAGGCCGCGCTTGCTGCTTCGCGCAAGATGCAGCGGCGCAGAGCAGCGGGCAAACATTTGATCGCACTGGGCGATTCTTATTCCGATCTGAGTGAAGTTCACCACGCGATTGATTGTTTTGAACAAGCCCTGGAAATTGCGCGCGAGATGCAAGACCGGCGCGGCGAGGCAGATGCGTTAATTGGGCAGGGTACTGCCTACTATCTGGGCGGCGGGTTGAATCGCGCCAAAGAGTTTCATCAGCAGGCGCTGGAAATCGCTCGTGAATTGAACGACCCGCGCATCGAAGCCAACGCGCTCGGCGCGCAGGGACTGACGTTGTCTGCGCTGGGTGAGGCGCGGCCAGCGACTGAGCTTTTGGAAAAACAGTTGAATCTGGCGCGCGGCATGGGAGACCGCCGCAACGAAAGCAATGCGCTTGGCGGCCTGGGCTTGGCGCATCAGGCGCTGGGCGATGCGCGGCGGGCGATTGAACTGCTCAATGGTCAGCTTCACATCACGCGAGAGATTGGCGACCGTCGCGGCGAAGCCAATGCGCTGGGAAATCTTGGCTACGCTTATTCAAGCCTGAAAGATTATGGACAGGCCATTTCATTTCACGAACAATCGCTGACCATTGCCCGCGAAATCGGCGACCGGCGCAGTGAGGCGACTGCGCTTGGGGGACTGGGCGTTGCGCAATACCTCAACGGCAATTTGGCGCG
Organism: Blastocatellia bacterium; assembly: GCA_038211695.1. Taxonomy (GTDB): domain Bacteria; phylum Acidobacteriota; class Blastocatellia; order RBC074; family RBC074; genus RBC074. Next base: position 74,551 of record JBBQVH010000010.1, read on the forward strand.
GGCCATCGAACTGCTAGAACATCAGCGGACATTGGCCAATGAAATCGGCGACCGTCGCGGTGAAGCTTCCGCGCTGACCAATCTTGGTGAGGCATATACCGCAACCAATGAAGTCCAGCGCGCGATTGAATTGCTGCGCCAGGCGTTCAGTATCACCAGCCAGATGGAAGACATCGCAGGACAAGCCACCGCCTTGTTCAATCTCAGTCTGGCCTTCGACAAACTCGGCGACCGCCGCCAATCCATCGAACTGGCGCAAACCGCGCTCGAACTGTTTGCCATTGCCGAACACCCTTCGGCAGATGTCGTGCGGCAGCAATTGGCAGAGTGGCAGCGATAACAGGCCACATTCAAAAAACGAAAGGCACAAAAGAACCTGATCTCGATCAAGTCTTTTGTGCCTTTCGTTTTTTTGTGGTGAACCGCCGTGCTATTTGACGCCCAGCAGTTCGACTTCAAAGACCAGTGTGGCGTTCGGTGGAATCGGCCCGACGCCGCGTGCGCCATAACCGAGCTGTGGCGGGATGACCAGCTTGCGTTTGCCACCAATCTTCATCGTCATCACGCCTTCATCCCAGCCTTTGATTACTCCACCCGTTCCGATCTTGAAGGAAAAGGGTTCTACGTGATGGAAAGCCGGATCCACCGAACTGTCGAACGTTGTTCCGTCTTCCAGCGTGCCGGTGTAATTCACTGTGACATCCTGTCCGGCCTGTGGGCTGGTGCCTGTGCCGACAACGATGTCTTCATATTTCAACCCTGATGGTGTGGTCATTGCTTTTGCTCCTAGAACAGAAGATTTAATTGGAACGGAAACCCACGAAACGGCCTTCCAGACGCCTGCGCGTTTCGCCCAGACTTCTGAATGGGTGGACGTGCCCAGCGTTTTGCCGTTGCGAATGTAGGTTGAACGTCCATTGATGATTGCCGTCGTGCCGTATAGCCGCAGCTTGAAATCCTCGCTTTTGATTTCGTCCGGATTGATCTTGCCCGACGTCATCATCTCAACCATTTCGGCTTTTGTGATGATGCTGCCGTCGCTGTTGATGGATGTGAAATCGTCAGCAAAGATTCGATTCAATGCGACGCCGTCATTTTTAACGACTGCATCGAACCATTCACGTTCCAGCTTTTTCAATTGTTTTTCTGCAACGGCGGCAAGCGAATTGCCCGTCTTGACTGGCACCGGGCGCTTGCCTTTGGTTTGGGGAAATGCGGGCATCGCCGCCAGCAGCAGAGAGATTGCGATCCATAAAATTCGCTTCAAATGATTCGGCTCCTTTGGTTGATTTGGCACGAAGCTTTGATCTGTGTTATTCCGATGGCGAAGTTGGTCGCCGCACACAGAAAACGCCGAGACAATACCGGAAACTTTGAAAGCAGGGCAAGTCCGTCGCTTGTTTTGTCACAGGAGAATTATGAAGAAATCTCGAACCTCACGTCCCACGGACAATTCAGATGCAAAATTGAATCGCCGCGCATTCGTCAAACTGTTGCCCGCATCGGTCGCAGGTGGTGCCGCCAGCCTGGCTATTCCCGGTGGTGATGCTGTGTCCGCACAAGCCCGTCAGGGACAACAAGGGCAACAAGCCGCGCAGCGCGTGACGCGCGAGATGATGCACGCCACTGAACAATTGATCGGCATTGAACTGACCGAAGCACAGGAGACGATGGCGCTGGGCGGCGTCAATCGCAATCTGTCCAGTTACGAAGCCCTGCGCAAGATTGACGTGCCGCTGGACACCGAACCGGCAACGGCCTTTCATCCCGCACTGCCCGGCAAGCTGAAACAACTCCGCGAACGCCAGCCGGTACGGAACCGTGACCGTAAGGGAGCGGCAGCGCTTCGCGGTAAGGTCGAAATTCCAAAATTTGCTTCTGTCGAAGACCTGGCCTTCGCCACCGTCACAGAACTGGCGGAACTCATCCGCACGCGCAAAGTCTCTTCCGTCGAACTGACGAAGATGTATTTGTCGCGCTTGAAAAAATATGGCGACAAGCTGCTGTGCGTCGTCACGCTGACGGAAGACCTGGCGCTGCAACAAGCCGAAGCCGCCGACCGCGAAATCAAAAGCGGCAAGTATCGCGGCCCGTTGCATGGCATTCCCTGCGGCGTGAAAGACCTGTTTGCCACCAAAGGCATCAAGACGACCTGGGGCGCTGAACCGTTCCAGGAGCAAATGCTTGATCACGATTCGACTGTCGTCGAACGATTGCGCGAAGCAGGCGCAGTGCTGGTGGCGAAACTTTCAATGGGCGCGTTGGCACAGGGCGGGCGCTGGTTCAAAGGCATGACCCGCAATCCATGGCAGCCTGAAGAAACAGCCCAGGGTTCGTCCGGATCGTCGGCGGGTTCGGCCTCGGCGACATCGGCGGGCTTGGTTGGATTTGCGATCGGCACTGAGACGCTGGGTTCGATTGTCTCGCCATCTTCGCGCTGCGGCGTGACGGGTTTGCGGCCTACGTATGGGCGCGTCAGCCGCTACGGCGCAATGGGCCTGAGCTGGACGATGGACAAGATCGGCCCCATCTGCCGCAGCGTCGAAGACTGCGCGTTGGTGCTCACCAGTATTTACGGCCCCGATGGCCGCGACATCACCGTGGAAGATGTGCCCTTCGATTGGAATCCGGATCGCTCATTGGCGCACCCACTGGCACAAATGAAGATCGGTTACATCAAGGCTGAGTTCGAACCGACCGGACAGGGCGGGAATCAAGGTGGGCAAGGTAACAGCGAGGAGCGCAAAAAGATGTATCAAGACGCGCTTGATGCTTTGCGCAAAGCCGGAGCGAATCTGCAACCATTCGAACTGCCAGGCTTCAACGCCCAATCTCTGCGCATTATTTTGAACGCCGAAGCCGCCGCCGCCTTCGACGACATCACGCGCGATGGCCGCGTCAATCAGTTATCTGGGCAAGCGCCAGGCGACTGGCCGAATGCTTTCCGCACCGCGCGCTTTATTCCGGCGGTCGAATACATTCGCGCTCAACGCGCCAGAACTCTGCTGATGCGCGAGATGGATAAGCTGATGGCGAATTGGGATGTGTTCGTTACGCCTGCGCCGGGCAGCGCCAGCCTGCTGGTGACAAATCTGACCGGCCATCCGGCCGTGGTTACTCCGTGCGGATTTATCAACAATCTGCCGCAGGCGATCATGTTCACCGGCAATCTATATGACGAAGCCGCGCCGCTGCGCGTCGCAATGGCCTATCAACGTGCAACCGATTGGCACAAGAAGCATCCGGAGTTGGCAAAGCTGGATTGAGCTTGAAAGAATAGGGTTAAGCCGCTGATTTAAGCGAAACCATCAACTGCATTCCCAATGCGTCCAACAGAGCGGCGAGGCTGGAAAATTCCGAACTGCCATTTTCTGCGAGCGATCGTAATAGGTTTTCTTGATCGAGATGGATGGCCGCAGTTAGCTTGCCCAGCCCGCCGCGCGCTTCAGCAACATCGCGCAAAGCCAGCAGAAAGACACTTGGATCGCCTTCTTCCAGCGCGGTATTTAGGTAGCCAACGGCTTCCTCTTCCGAGGCCGCCAGGCGTTCGTGAAGAAATTCAGTGTAGGCTCTTGCCGGTTTACTCATTGCTGATTCCTTTGTCGATAATCCTTCCAATACTTATTGGCCTGCGCGATGTCGGATTGTTGTGTAGTTTTGTCGCCACCATTCAGCAACAGCACGACGCGCTCACCTGATAAAGCGCAATAAATGCGATAGCCCGGTCCGAAATCCAAGCGTAATTCATACAAGCCGTCACCCAAGCTTTTGTAATCTCCGGGATTCCCTAATCTCAGCCGCGCGATCCTGACATCAACCCGATGCCGTGCTTTACTATCCCGCAAGCCTCTGACCCAGTTTTCAAAAGGGCGTTCCCCTTTGTCATCCTCGTAGATTTCAACATCAAGGGCTGTCCATTGAACATGGCGATACTGTGGTTAGCAAGCAATAGTTAGTCAAGCTTGAACTCGCGCTGACTTTGAACGCGCGACCAAGCGATATACGGTCGCCCGAAGCTGAATTGAATTGATCAGCTTTCAAAACCGGGCAGGCTGGCGATTCGTTCGTGCACGCGGCGATCATGCGCTGGCACGACAATCAGGTCTGGGTACTGCTTCATCAGTTGGAATACTTTGACGACGGAGCGGCGCACTTCCGCTTCGTCGTAATCCACCAGCTTTCGCGCCAGCCACGGACGTTCCGCTGGAAGTTGGCAGCCTTCCAGCGCCCAAGTCAGATCGCCAATGAAGAAGAATCGTTTGCCCGAATGCAGGTTGACGAACATCCCGTTCGATCCATCTGTGTGACCGGGCAGCGGAACAAAAACGATGCTGCCGTCATCAAACAAATCAAAGCTGCGGTCGAAGTTTTCGTACGGCCCGCTGGTGAAATCGAAGGTCTTGACCTTCAGCCGGTCAATCATCTGATCAATCAGGCCGGGCATTTTGTGCGCGCGGATAAACTCAACTTCTGCGGGCGGCATCCGCACTTCCGCGCCGGGAAAATCTTCCAGCCCGCTGATGTGATCCCAATGCGAATGCGAAATGAAGATGGTTTTGATGCTGTCGGGCGCAATGCCATTTTGCAGCAACTGTTCCGCCGCCGGAGTCTCTTTGACGTAATTGGCCAGCTTCTGCATCAGCCACGGCATTGCCTTGGCGTGCGCGTCCACATTCGCTCCGAAACCTGCATCGTACAGAAAGCTCATCTGCGGATGCTGGATCAGCGCCGCCGCCATCCCGCTTTCATACGTCACGCCCCATTTGCCGCCGCGCCATGAAAAAGACTGCTGCGAAAGCATCTTGCCCGCTTTGAGCAACGAAAGTTTGACGTCGGGTAATTGAGATGGATCGTGTTTGTGCGTGGTTGAAAAGGGACTGGCGCTTTGATTCGCCTCCACGTCAATTTTCATTGGAATGAAGGTATAAGCCAGAAATCCCAGCAGAACGATCAATCCCAGTCCGGCAACCTTTATCAATTTTCCGATCATTTAATTCGTCCCGGCCCATTGGCGTCGCTTCAACTGCGGTCGTTTGCGTCCATCTTCGTCATCCGCGCCAGCTTGCGTTTGGGTGCCTGCGCGATAACCATCGCGCGCGCGTACGACCAAACCTGCCTGATTCGTCCGAACTTTGACTTGCCGGAAGGCACCGTCGCGTTTGTCGTTGGACGGGTAATAGCTGATGGCGTATTGATGCCGCAGCTCTTCGGCGATCTGTGCGAATGCGCGCGACATGTTGGTCAAGTTATCAGCGGTGTAAAAGCGCCCGCCGCTGCGGTCGGCCAGATCCTGCATGTATTGTCTGCCGTGCGCCGGATCGCCCTGCCCACCGCTGCCGGGACGCGGCCAACGTCCTTGCTGCGGCCATTGACCGGTAAGCCCCGTGAGATCAAAGAAGGGCGTCACGAATGGTGTAAGCGGCCATCGGCGTCGAGGCTGGGGCCAGCCAATAGGCGGCTGACCGGTTGGCCCGCGTCCGCCTCCCGGCCCATTGACGCCGCCGCGCGGATTGTCTGCTTCGGTGTCGTAATAGACCGAATACGCGAGCGCACCGGATTCTTCGACCAGGTTGAGCGAACGGTTGTAACTGGAATATCGGCTGGAAGTATCCACTCCATCGGAAAACAGAACGACGGCTTTGCGCCCCTGCACTTTGCTCAGCGCGTCGCTGACGACCAGGTCCACGGCGTCGTAAAGCTTGGTGCTGCCGCCGCGCTTGGTTTTGTATATGGCGCGGCGCAACTCTTCGCGCGAATTGGTGAAGTCGCACCAGACGTTGACCTCGCTGTCGAAGGTGGCAATCATGACCTTATCATCACGCCGCAATTGTTCGACGAATTCCATGGCCGCGCTTTGCATGTCTTCATAGCGGAAGGCCGTGCTGCCCGATGTATCAATCAACAGCACAACATTGAATGGCGATTCGACCGAGTCAACGTGTTCGATCTCCTGCTCAACGCCGTCTTCAAAAATATGAAAGTCGCGCTTGGTCATAAACGGAACGAACTTGCCGTCGCGGTCAATCACACTGGCCGGAATCGTCACCAACGTGGTGTCCATTTTGATCGTCCCGCTTGCGTCCACAGGCGTGCTGTCCACCAGCGGCTTGTTCGATTTCCCCGAAGAATCGCTGTTGCCGTTCTTGTCCTGCGTCTCGTATTTTGGGCTGGTTGTGGTGGGTTGCGGCTTGCGCCCGGACTGGGCCGCCGCAGGCGTAATCATCGAACCGATGGCGAGCAGCATGACCAAAACGCGGGCGACAAGGCGGCGCGTGAACTTCTGACTTTTCATGACTTCCTCCAACTAGGTTGGCAACTTGGTTTGCGCCAGATGAGATTTGTAGAAAGGGGAATACGCAGGAAAGAACGCTTGCCGGACTCAGACTTGCGCCGCCCCGGCCTCTCCTGTGGGATGCTCCAGCGCGCGGGTCGCTTTCTTTGGCAGCCAGCCCACCCACGATTGCGGAACGATCTGCCGCGCCGACAAATCCGCGCCCAGAATCAAAATGAACGATGAAATAAACACCCACGTCACCAGCGCCATCAGCGAAGACAATTGTTTATAACTTCCGCTGAAATCGAACAGGGGCAGCGCCAGCCAGAAGACGAACGTCGCCAGCATCCACAGCACCGCCGTCGCCACCGACGTGAAAATCACCTGATTGAGCGGCACTTTGCCGTGCGGCACAAAATAATAGATGACGAAAAACAGCAGCACGATGAACGGCGAAGCCAGGATTGGCCCCAGGAACTTGAACGCCACGTCGCGTCCGTGCGCGCCGAAGACGGCTTCCAGCACGAAATCATACCCGCTGCCCAGCACCACCGGGATCAAGATGACAACTGAACAGATCAGCACCAACAGCAGATAGGATGCGTATTGTTTGACCAGGCCACGCTCCTTGAACTTCCAGGCGCGGTTCAACGCGGCTTCAAGCGGCTGAAACACGCCCGACGCTGAAAAGATCATCAGGCCGAACGACACCAGCGTGGCCTTGCCGCCTGGCCCGCGCGTCACTTGATCCAAGCTTTCAAACAGCATCCCGGACTCTTTCGGGATCAATGACCGCATCAACCGGTAAAAGGTTTCGTAACTGCGCTGCGCGTGCACGATATTCAGCAGGAAGCTGCCCACCAGCACGACGAACGAAAAGAACGACAGCATGACGTTGAATGCTATGGCCGATGCGTTGACATAGGTTTCCGTCGAAGTCAGTTCGTAAATCGTCGGCCACATCTTTTTGAAAAAGAGCAGGCTGCCGCGCGCGTAAAAATTCAATCCGCGCCCTATCTTTTGCGTATTGAGCGCGGCATTCACCGGCACTGTCGCGCCGGCATTGCCAGCCTTGATGGATGTGGTTTCGATCTTTTGTGTTTCAGCCATAGATTGAATCTCAAATCTCGAATTTCAGATTTTCAAATCACAGCGCTGCCAACTCCGCGTCAATCGCTTGCAGCGAACGTTCGATCATTTGCCGGTGCGCGTCGGAGCGGGCAGTTTGCACCTGTTCCAGCAACCGGCTGCGCTGGAGCAGCATCGTTTCGCGCTTTTGTTGAATCGCTATGCTTTCACGCGATTTTGGAACGGCGGCAACCTCTTGCCGGGCGCGCACCAAATCTTCCAATTGATCTTCGACTGCTTTGCTCTCCCAACCTCTCGCCATAATTTTCCCCCTATGATTTTCTCAATGCAGTAAACAAGCCGCGTGTCCCAACACTTGATCGCCATCGCGCAAAGGCGACACCGTGGGCTGCCATCCTTCGCTGACTCTGACGGCCAGCAATTCTTCGGGACTGGGATGATGATCCCAGACGGCGACCGCCGTAATCGTGCCATTTCACGTTGAACCAAAAACGAAAAACAACTTGGTGCTTTCATCGCCAGCCGCAGCAATAACATCGTGCGTGTATTCGTCCTGCGCCACGGTTTCCAACAGCAGCATGGGCGGCTGTTGGCGGCTGCCCCAGATGACAAGCTGTTGCAATGTTCCAAGCGCAGGCAGTTCGCGTCTCAGTTCAGCGAAAGTTTCCGGCGACAGATTGGTTCGATTGATGATTTGCACGCGGGCACAGTGTAGAGCGGCGCTGACACGCAATCAACGCGCGTCTTTTACGGGAAATGACATTGCCCAACAGATAAGCGCTGACTACACTGCGGCGGGTGAATCGAATGAAATCTGGCGGTACTTACTCTCAAATCTCAAATCTCAAATCTCAAGATTCGGCTGGACACAGGCGCTGGTTCGGTCTGCTGGCATTGCTGATTTTACTTGCCGCCATCGGCTGGCTGGTCTGGTGGTGGTGGCAACCGCCTCCGCCGCTGACCAGAGTTGTCACGCTGGGCGCTGGCCCCGCGCTGAAAGACGGGTATCACGAACTGTTTGGGGTCGCGGCAGATGGCGATGGTAACGTCTATTTGTCTGACGGTGCGGCGGGGCGTGTTTATCAGTTGCAGGCAAAGACGGCGAACTCCGGGGCCGAATTGCCAACGATTGCCGACGGACTGGAAACGCCGTCGGCGCTGGCGTTCGACGGCAACGGTCATTTGATCGTCGCCAATACCGGCGCGCACACAATTCTGCGAATTGATCTGAAGACCAAAGCCGTCAGCATCGTCGCAGGCATTGCGGGTCGCAGCGGTTATCGCGACGGCAGCGCCGCCGAAGCGCAATTCAACGGCCCGGTTGGTGTCGCCGTGGGCAAAGACGGTTCGATCTTTGTCGCTGACACTTATAACGATCGCATTCGCGCCATTGCGCCAAATGGACAGGTGCGAACGCTGGCCGGTGGCGCTGAGCCTGGCTTTGCCGATGGCGCAGGCGCGCAAGCTCGCTTCGACACGCCCTGCGGAATCGCCGTTGCCAAAGACGGCGCGCTGATTGTTGCCGACACCGGCAACCGCCGCATTCGCCGTGTTGCATCGGATGGGGAAACCACAACCATCGCCGGTGCAGGGGAAGCCATTGATGGGGCGCTGCCAGATGCCCCGTTCAATGAACCCATCGCCGTTGCCACACGCGACGAGCATTCGTTTTACATTGCCGACGCCGCCGGTTCGATCCGCGTGGTTCAGTTGAAGTCCGCTGATAAAGATCATCCTTTTGAAAAGATCGAACTGCCTGGGCAATTGTCCGGTCAGGCGTTCAATCGGCCCACCGGATTGGCCGTCTTGTCCAAAGGCGAATTGGTCATCGCCGAAAGTGGAAGCGGGTTGATTCGCGCGATGGTTCCGGCGAAATCGAAATTGGGTCTTCAAACAAACCCGCAAGCTGCGAGTTTAACCGCCGAACGCTTGCGCGCAATGGTCGCGCCGCGCTGGCCGTTTGATCTTTCAGACAACAACCGGGCCGACGCCAAACGCGACATTGCCGGGACATTCGGCGAAGTGCGCGGCGAACGCCAGCCCGAACACGACGCCTGGTTTCACAACGGCCTGGACGTGCCCGGCGCATTCGGCGAACTGGCGCGCGCCGTGTACACCGAACGCGTCATGCGGCCATTGTCAGTCGAAGGCGTCGGGACTTTGCGCGAACGCGTGCGGTTGCCGCTGTTCGGGTACATTCACGTGCGCATCGGGCGGGATCGCAATGAACAATTGCTGCCAAATTTTGCTGATGGCGCAGTGACATTTCGCCGCAATCCCCAGGGGCAGATCATTGGCGTGCGGCTGCGGCGCGGCACGCTCATCAAAGCGGGCGACGCAATTGGCGCGCTCAACCGGCTCAATCATGTTCACATGATTGCCGGATTGCCCGGCGCGGAATTCAATGCGCTGGCCGCACTGCGGCTGCCGGGTATTTCCGATTCAATCCCGCCCGTCATCGAAGCCGTCACCATCGCGGACGAACAGAACCAGACGATTTTCGACACGGCGGCCAAAGCGAATGCGAAGAAAAGCGCGGCACGCCTGGTGCTGACCGGGCGCGTTCGTATCTTTGTTCGCGCCTATGACCAGGCTGACGGCAACGCGAAATACCGGCGCTTGGGCGTTTATCGCGTCGGTTATCAAGTGCTGACCCCAACCGGTTCCATCCTGCCCAGCTTCGACGACACGCGCCGCAATATTGAATTCGACCGGTTGCCGAATGACGGCAGCGCGGTGCCTCTGGCCTATGCCGAAGGCAGCCAGTCAGGCTACGAAGGCGCGACGGTCTTTCGGTACATCGCCACCAACGTCGTGCGCGGCGGTGAAGCGCGCGAAGAGTTTTTCGATACGGCGAAACTCACACCGGGCGATTACACGCTGCGCGTTATCGCCACGGATTTTTTTGGCAACCGCACCACGCGCGATTTGCTAATCACAGTGGCCAACGCAAACTGAATTCAAAAATGCCGAAGAAACCATTCTCAAAACTCTGCCTGCTGTTCGCGGCGTTGCAACTTGGATTGACGATGACAACAAATGCTCAATCAACAAACGCTTTGGCCACCGAAGGCGTATCGCGTGAACTGGCGCGCCATCGCGCCGCGCGCATCTCTGACGTGCGTTACCGCCTCTCGCTGGAACTTCTGCCCGGAGCAGCACGCTTCAAGGGGCGCGAAGAAATCGCGCTGAAGCTTGCCGACACCGCTGCGCCGGTCATCGTGGATTTTCGTGACTTGGATGCAGCAGGCAAAATCATCGAAGGCACAATCCGCAACGTCACCATCAACGGCCAGCCCACGAGCGACGCACAACAAACCGGCGGCCACATTGTCTTGCCCGCTCGTCATTTCAAAGCAGGCGAAAACATCATTGCGCTCGACTTTGAATCCGGCGTGGCGACGGCGGCCCGCCCGGTCATTCGCTACAACGATCGAGACGATGGCAGCGAATATATCTACACGTTGTTTGTGCCGATGGATGCCAGTCTGGCCTTCCCGTGTTTCGATCAACCGGATTTGAAGGCGCGCTTCACGCTGACGCTGGCGACGCCTGAAAACTGGACGGCGGTTTCAAACACGGAAGTCGAAAAGATCGGCAAAACGGATGGCGGATCATCGAACTTCCAGCGCATCTACTTTCGCGAAACCAAACCGATCAGCACGTATCTATTCGCCTTTGCTGCCGGGCCGTTTAAACAAATCGCTGCTGGCAGCGCGTCCACGCCGCTGCGCGTTTTCGTCCGCCAATCAAAGCTCAAGCGCGCCGAAGAAGAATGGCCGGAAGTGGAGACGCTGACGCGTGCGGGGATGAAGCATTTCGTCTCGTTCTTCGGCCACGAATTTCCGTTTCCGAAATACGACCAAGTGTTGATTCCGGGCTTTGCTTACGGTGGGATGGAGCACGCGGGCGCGACATTTCTGCGCGAAGATTCAATTCTGTTCCGCACCACGCCGACGCAGAGTGACAAGTATGGCCGCGCGTCGCTGGTGCTGCATGAACTGGCGCACCAATGGTTCGGCGATCTGGTGACGATGCGTTGGTTTGATGACCTGTGGTTGAAAGAGGGCTTTGCCAATCTGATGGCCTATCACGCAATGGCGGAAATTTACGAGGCGAATCAGATGTGGCGGCGGTTTTATCAAACGATCAAGCCGCTGGCCTACAGCATTGATTCCACCAAAGGCACAACGCCCATTTATCAAGAAGTCCGCAATCTGAAAGACGCCAAATCGGCCTACGGGGCAATCGTTTATCAAAAAGCGCCGAGCCTGCTGCGCGCGCTGTCCTTCGTCATTGGCGAAGACAAGTTCCGTGACGGCGTGCGCCTGTTTCTGAAAGAACACGCCTATGCCAACGCCGAATGGAGCGACCTGATTCACGCCTGCGAACGCGCTTCGGGGCAGAAGCTTGAAGCATGGGCCGCCGCCTGGATCAAACGGCGTGGAATGCCGCAGGTGGATGTCGCATTAAGTTGCAATGCCCAAGGCCTGATCGAAAAGCTGGAATTGAAACAGCGCGACACGTTAAACGAAGGCGGCGTGTGGCCAATCAAATCGCAATTGCTGCTGGCGTACGACGGCGCTGCGCCATTGCGAATTCCGGCAACGCTCGTCAGCGCGCAAACGACCATTGCCGCGGCCACAGGCAAAAAATGCCCGGCGTATGTGTTCGCCAACGACGGCGATTTTGGCTACGGCCGTTTTATGCTTGATGCGCGCAGCCGGGCAGCGGTGATCGCCCGCATCGGCAGCATTGAAGACGCGTTTTTGAAAGCGATGCTGTGGGGCGCGTTGTGGGATTCCGTTCGCGAAGCCGAAATGAATCCAAACGATTATGTAGCGCTGGTTCTGAAAACGTTGCCGGCGGAAAACGATGAAGAGTTGACGCAAAGCTTGCTGAGCCGCGCTGCACTGGGGTTTCAACGTTACCTTTCACCGCAACAACAATCCGCCATCGCGCCGCAATTGGAATCGTTATGCCTTGACCGGATGACGCACGCGGCTGAGATTGGCATGCGCATCACCTACTTCCGCGCTTTTCGCGGCGTGGCAACGACGACAACTGCGCGCAATCAACTGAAAGAAATTCTGGCGGGCAAACTCAGCATTCCCGGCATCGAAATCAAACCGCTTGACCGTTGGCAGATCATCCGTGCTTTGCTGGCACAAAGCGATTCTGACGCCCTTGCCTTGCTCGACGCCGAACGCAAACGCGATGCAACCGATGACGGGCGCAAACAAGCCTACGTTGTCGAAGCCGCCCGCGCCGATGCCGATACCAAACGCCGTTACTTCGACGATTACACCAAAAACAAAGCCGTCGCCGAAGACTGGATCGAAGGCAGTTTGGGCGCGTTCAATTCGTCAAACCAATCCAGCCTGACGCTACCTTATCTGAAACCCGCGCTCGAAGCCTTGCCGCAAGTCAAACGCGAACGAAAGATTTTCTTCATGCTGGCGTGGCTCAACGCCTTTATCGGTGGGCAGCAAGACCAAGCGGCGTTGGATCAAGTGCGTGCATTTCTGCAGGCGAACAAACTTGATCGCGACCTGGAGCTGAAAGTTTTGGAAGTGATGGATGAGTTGGAACGAACTGTGCGGATTCGCGGGCGGGCATTGGTTTCAGGTGACAAGTGATGCTGAGCCACGCCGCCTGACTATGTTTTCCTGAAAATTTGGTAAAAGTTTTTTCCGATTCCTTTCAACCACTTGCGCGGCATTCAGGCAGAGGGCCGAAAAAAGTAGTTGACAGTTCTGTGAAAAAAAAACTACTCTCCGCCGCGTCAACTCCAAAAATAATTCAGCAAAAGATTTTGAAAGCCCCACAGTTATAGCGCCTGAAAGCCTTGCCACTTCAACCACGCGCTGGTTCTTTTACTCTTCCCCCCAAATTGAATAGGACGGAATCCTGCTTTGCCACTTAGTGCAAGCCGGTGTTCGTCGCCTAACAATTACTGATGCAGTTTGGCGTCGGCGTTTATGCCGTTGTCTGACAGCTTGCGGCATCAGTCTTTCAGTAGAGGTGTGTTCAGATGAACTTCAAAGCATATTTTTTTCGTGCAGCCACAATAACAATTCTATGCGCAATGGCTGCGGCCGCTGGAATTGGAGTAAAGCAGGGATGGTTCATGGCAGGCGGCAGTAAAGCCGCCATCGCTCAGCAAAAGGAAAAAGAAGAGGTCGAGGTCGAACTGATTACCATTCGACGCTTCGGCTTCGAGCCTGCCGAAATCAAACGGCCTGCCGGTGAAGTCGCCTTCATCATTAACAATCGCAGCAACGTGCAGGATTTGTCGTTGACCTTAAACCGTGTGCAGGGAAACAGGCCCACTGACAAAGTGAAGGACGTAGGGTTGAGGAAAGGACAGGTGAATTGGATTGAGCGGTTCAATCTGCCACCCGGCGATTATGTGCTGACTGAAACCAGCCGTCCTGATTGGAAATGCAGCATCACGCTGGCACCACCCAAGACACAGTAATCTTAAGCTATAGACATTAAGAAAAAGGATTTCTGAAATGAGTGAGTGAAGGCTTCACATCAGGGCGAAAATCTCTTATGCAGGTTCTGCTAAAAACTTTGCTCAGGAGGATCACCCCGATGTGTGCTTTTCGTTTTATCATTTCGAC